>CAMAUZ010000001.1 GCA_945861535.1 Akkermansia muciniphila
CCTGCGCGCCGCCGATCTTGTGGATTTCCGTCGCGCCCGCCGTGCGCGCGGCGAAGAGCAGGGCGGGGTTCACCGCGCCGTCCTTGCCGCCCGGAGTGCAGACCGCGATCTCGGGACAGCCCGCCACGCGGGCCAGCGTGACGGTCATCAGCGCCGTCGAGACCAGCGGCGCGGTGCCGCCGGGGATGTACACGCCGACGCGTTGGAAGGGATCGAACTTTTCGCCGACGACCGCGCCGTGTGAATTGCGCGCCGACCAGTTGCGCCGCAGCGAGCGCTTCGCAAAATCCGCGATGTTCTGCGCCGCTTCCGTCACCGCCGCGCGCAGGGCCGGGCCGGCTTTCAGCGACGCCCCGAGCAGTTCGGCGCGCGTCACCGTGAGCTGCTCGGCGGTGAGTTTCGCGCCGTCGAACCGCTCCGTCAGTTCGAGCACCGCCGCCGTGCCGCGCTCGCGCACGGCCGTGAGTATCTCGCGCGTGCGCTGCTCGATGCCCGGATCAAACAGCGACGACGACGCCGCGGCCTCGCGCAGACGCGCCTCGAAATCAGCATCGGTGTAACGGACTATTTTCATGCCGGCGCAGGCTAGGAGCCGGGGTGGGGAAAGTCAAAGACGCGGGCTGGCGCCGCAACCAGGCACGGTGTCGAGGGCGGCCGATGTGGCGCGGCGCGAAGCTCCAAGCTCAAAGTTCAAAGCTCAAGGGAAGCACCAAGCATCAAGGACCAAGGACGATTCTGGGTGCGAGGGAGTTTTCTCCGTCGGGCGGCCGGCCTTGTTCTCTGGATCGGTTTGGTTTGGAGGCAGCCGCGAGGTTCCCCGGTAGCGCAGGTTTCCAAACCTGCTGTATCGCCGATTTCTAAATCGGCGGGGCGCGCGGCGTTTCGGGCGCGTGCGAGAAACCGAGGCGTGCGGGTGGACGGACGGCCAGCGGGTTTGGAAACCCGCGATACAGCAGACTTGGAAGTCTGCGCTCCGCGCGGTCGGTGCGCGGATTGGTTCGCTTGCTCCTTGTTCCTTCCCTTGAGCTTTGAGCTTTAGCCTTGGAGCTTTGCCCCCCGCGCTTTTCTTTCGTTTGCATGTTTTCGCGCGCGTAGGAATCGTCGCCGCACCAGTTCCGCACGCACACATCGCACCCATGAAAACGCTTCGCCCCCGATTTCTCCTCGTCCTCCTGAGCCTCGTCGCCGCTTTCGACCGTGACACCGTACGCGCCGCCGATGCCAAGCCGCGCCCCAACATTCTCTGGCTCACCACCGAGGACATCGGGCCGCAGCTTGGCTGCTACGGCGACAAATATGCGGACACCCCGAACCTCGACCGCTTCGCCCAGCGCAGCGTCCGCTATCGGCACGCGTGGTCCAACGCCCCGGTCTGCGCGCCGGCGCGCACCACGATCATCACGGGCCTGTATCCGCCCTCGATCGGCGCCGAGCACATGCGCAGCCAGGTGCGGCTGCCCGCCGCGTTGCGCCTGTATCCGCAGCATCTGCGCGACGCCGGCTATTACTGCTCCAACAACAGCAAGGAGGACTTCAACCTCGAAAAGACCGGCAAGGTCTGGGATGACTCCTCGAACAAAGCGCACTGGAAAAACCGCGCGCCCGGTCAGCCATTTTTCGCCATCTTCAACTTCACCGGCACCCACGAGAGCCAGATTCGCCGCAAAGGCCACGCACTCGTCCACGACCCCGCCAAGGCGCGTATCCCCGCGTATCATCCCGACACGCCCGAGGTCCGCCATGACTGGGCGCAATACTACGACAACATCACCACGATGGACGGCCTGTTCGCCAAGTCGCTGGCGGAACTCGCGGCCGCCGGACTGGCCGACGACACGATTGTTTTTTTCTACGGCGATCACGGTTCCGGGATGCCGCGCAGCAAACGCTGGCCGTACAATTCCGGCCTTCAGGTTCCGCTGCTGGTTCACATTCCGGAGAAATTCAAGCACCTCCGTCCCGCGGATTACGCTGCTGGCGGCACGACCGACCGGCTCGTCAGTTTCGTTGATCTCGCGCCCACGCTGCTGAGTTTGATCGGCGTGAAATCGCCGGAGACCTTTCAAGGGCACGCGTTCCTCGGCGAGTTCGCCGCCGCGCCGCAGCCGTTCATCTACGGCTTTCGCGGCCGCATGGATGAACGCTACGACCTCGTCCGTTCCGTCCGCGACGAGCGCTACGTGTATATCCGCAACTACATGCCGCACCTGCCGTACGGCCAGCACATCAGCTACATGTTCGAGACGCCCACGACCGTCGTTTGGAAGAAGCTGTTCGACGCGGGCAAACTCAACGCCGCGCAAAGCACGTTCTGGAAAGCCAAGGCTCCGGAGGAACTCTACGACCTGCAGAGCGATCCCGATGAAGTCAGCAACCTCGCCGCCTCGCCCGCGCACACGGCGATCCTCGAGCGCCTGCGCGAGGCCCAGCGCGGGCTGGCGCGGAAAATCCGCGACGTCGGTTTTCTGCCCGAGGGCGAGATTCACAGCCGCGCGCAGGATTCGTCGGCGTACGAGGTCGGGCACGACGATGCGAAATATCCGTTTCAGCGTGTGTTCGACACCGCCGAGATCGCGTCATCGCTCAAGCCCGACGCCACGCCTGCGCTCCTCAAGGCGCTCGCGGACACGGACAGCGCGGTCCGCTACTGGGGCGTGATGGGCTTGCTCATGCGCGGACCGGAGGGGGTGAACACCGCGCGTGTGGCCTTGCGACAAGCGCTCGCGGATGCCGCGCCGCCGGTGCGCATCACCGCCGCGCGCGCGCTCGCCACGCACGGCAACGCGGAGGATTTGGGCCAGGCGCTGCCGGTGCTCGAAACGCTGGCACCGTTGGGCAAAAACGATGTTTACACGTCCGTGCTCGCGCTCAACGCCATCGATGCCCTGGGGGGCAAGGCCGCGTCGCTGCGCGGGAAGCTTTCGAGCGCCGGCAAGGGGGAAGCCAAAGCGCCGCCCCGGATGCAAAGCTACGTCCCGCGTCTGCTCGAACACATCAACGGCGCGTCGAACTGAGCCGGGTGAAGCGCTCGTGGCCGCCGACGTGAAGAGGCGGACGGCTCGCCCTTGTAGGAGTCGAGGTGACGAGACTCTAACCTTTTCCACGCGAAACGCGGTCGGAGTCACGCGGGCCTGATTCGGCCAAAGCGCGCGTGGAACCTGAGCGCGGTTTCGCGACGCGGCGTGCGGCGGTTTGGGACGGTCCGCTTGCAAAAGGAGGTTAGAGTCTCGTGACCTCGGGTCCTACAAGGGTAGGCCATTGCGCTGGCGCTTGCGTCACTCCGTCCCCTGCGTCTCAATCGCAGCATGTTGACTGGAAAAATTGCGATTGTGACGGGCGGATCGAAGGGCTACGGCGCGGGGATTGCCGAAATGTTAAGGGAGGCCGGTGCGGAGGTGTGGATCACGGGCCGGGACGCGACTGCGCTCAACGCCACGGCCGCACGGCTCGGGGTTCATCCGGTGGTCGCCGATGTCGGGCGGGCGGCGGATTGGGACCGTCTCTTCGCCGATGTGCTGGGCCGCGCGGGACGGCTCGACATCCTCGTCAACAACGCCGGGGGTGGCGTCAAGATTGCGCCGATGAGCGAACAGACGGATGAGGCGATCGCGGAGATTGTGGCCGCCAATCTCACGGGCCATCTGTTCGGTTGCCGCCGCGCGGCAAAAGTCATGGGGGCGCAGCGGTCGGGGATCATCATCAATATTTCCAGCGTCTGCGCGCGATATGCGTGGCCGGGTTGGGGGCCATATTCGGCGGCGAAGGCGGGCCTCGCGCAGTTCGGCTACTGTCTCTACACGGAGTTGCGCGCGGCCGGCGTGCGGGTCACGACGCTCACGCCGTCGTGGGGCGCGACGGATTTTCTCAGCGCCGCCGACATTCATGGGCATCCGGCGGGCGATGCGGAGATTCGGAAACAAACGCTGCAGCCGCGCGAAATGGGGCAGCTCGTGCTCGATCTGTGCAAGTTGCCCGCGCATCTCGTCGTCCCCGATCTCACGATCCAGCCGCTGGTGCAGCAGATCGAGCCGATGTGACGCGCCGGCTGGAGCGCGGACGCTCCGCCCGCTCCCGGGGTACTGCGGGGCGAAAGGGCGGGATTTCGGGTGCCTCCGGTGCACCGGTCGGGGACCGTTTCGCGCCCCACGCCAAGCCCGCCGCACGCCCCCCGGTTGGGAGCGGGGCGGCACGGGAGTCTTCCCACTGATCGAACTCGGGATTGGAAAATGGGAGGCGCTTCCGAAAGCCTGAAGGGCACGGTCGGCGAACCGAGGTGGCCGGAACGTTCCCCGTTTTCCCCTCCCTCACCGCTTCATCGCCCGCTTCACATACTCCACGACCGCCCGGTCATCCTCCCCAGCCGCCCACACCACGCGCAGGAAATCCGCCAGCGGCACATTCACGCCGCGCAGGAACGGACGGTCCCCGCCGCACCCGTACATTAGCTCCGGCGGCATCTCTCCGCGCAGCTTCGCCCGCGCCTTCACGATCAAGCGCGGCAGCCACGCGATCCCGTCCACTGCCGCCGATTTCGCGGGCAGCGACTCCATCGCCACCACGCGCTGCGACCACTGCCCGTGCTGCTCGAACAGGAAAAAATCCCGCCGCACCGCCGTCACCAACAGCGTCGCCTCAACCGACGGCTCGCCCCCGCGCGCATGATCCTCGACGAAATCAAAAATCTCCTGCGCGCTCGCCCCGAGCGTCGCGAGAAACGCAATCTGCTTCGGCGAAAACATGCTCGTCGCATCCCGCTTGCCGCCGCGATACGCCAGCACCGACCTCTCAAACAATTCCCGAAACTCTTCCGCCCAGTCGTATGAATTCATGCACCGCAGGTTAGGGAAATAAGTCGCGCGAAGCCAGCCCGGTCACCGAGTTCGCACGCCACCGTGCCGGCCCGGTTCATCCGCCGCCCCTGGTAGGGCGCGTCTGTCCTCAGCGCGCCGGTTGCGCGTTCGCACGTTCCGCGGCGCGCTGAGGACAGACGCGCCCTACCAACCGCCCTCCGGCATTGGCCCAGCCTCTCTCGCTGATTCCCCCTTTCCCATCGCGCTCACCTCGCTTCCGCACTACCATCCCACCCGCGCATGGAAATCCTGCCCATCCTCCAACGCCTCGGCGTCGCCCTTGGTCTGGGACTGCTGGTCGGTCTGCAACGTCAGCGCACCGAGGCGCGGCTGGCCGGCTTTCGCACATTCCCGCTCGTGACCGTCTTCGGCAGCTTCTGCGCGCTGCTCGCCGAAGACTTTGGCGGCTGGACCGTGGGTCTCGGCCTGGTGGCGCTCGCCGCCATCATCGTGATTGCCAACTTTGAGGAAATCCGCACCGGCCGCGTCGAGCCGGGCATGACCACCGAAGCCGCGCTGCTGTTGATGTTCGCCGTCGGCGCGTACCTTATTAACGGCTCGACCGCCATCGCCATCGCGGTCGGCGGGGGCGTCGCGGTGCTGCTGCATCTCAAGCCGCAACTGCACGAGGTGGCCACGCGCATCGGCGACGCGGATTTCAAGGCGGTGATGCAATTCGTCCTCATCTCGCTGGTCATTCAGCCGATCCTGCCGAACCAATTCTACGGCCCCTTTCAGGTGCTCAACCCGTATCGGATCTGGCTGATGGTCGTGTTGATCGTGGGCATCAGCCTCAGCGGCTACGTAATCTACCGGCTGTTCGGCCAGCGCGCGGGGTTGCTCGCGGCCGGGATTCTCGGCGGCCTCATTTCCAGCACGGCCACCACGGTGAGCTATGCGCGCCGCAGCCGCGAAGTGCCGGATCTCCAGGGCATGGCTGCGTTCGTCATTCTGGTCGCCACCGCGGTGCTTTATCTCCGGCTCATCGTGATCATCGGCTCGACGACGCCGAGCTTCCTCCCCAAGGCCGGACCGCCGCTGGCCGTGATGTTCCTCGCGATGGCGCTCATCACCCTCAAGGCCTGGATGTCCGACCACGCAGACACGGGGAAGCTGCCCGAGCAAAGCAATCCGACCGAAATGAAAACGGCGCTCGCCTTCGCCGCCATTTACGCCGTCGTGCTGCTGGCGGTCGCCGCCGCGCGCGAATACCTCGGCCAGCGCGGCCTCTACGTCGTCGGCGCGCTCTCCGGCCTGACCGACATGGACGCCATCGCGCTCTCGATGAGCCAGATGGTGACGAGCGACAAGGTCGATGCGCGCACCGGCTGGCGGATCATCGTCGTGGCCTCGCTCAGCAATCTCGCGTTCAAGGCGCTGATCGTGGGGTTTCTCGGCTCGGGGAAATTGCTCCGGAAAATCAGCGGCCTCTTTGCCCTCGGCTTTCTCGCCGGCACGCTGCTGCTCTGGCTCTGGCCGGATTGAACCCGAAATTCCCGGTCGGCGTCTGGCGACGCCCGACGCCTTGGGGGGCGCACGCCGCTGGCGTGCAGTTTTCGGCGGCCCGTCGAAAACTTCGTTCCACTAACTTTTCCTCACCGCAGAGAAGGCAGACTGGGGAACGAGTGTTTGGGCGGGCCGCCCAAACCGGCACGCGGGCCGCGTGCGCTTCCCGTCCGATTTCGGAGTTCGGATGGAAGGCTCCCCGAGCACCGCGCTTACTCGCGCCCCGGCGCTCGCGCCAGCACCAACTGTTTCGCCAGCCGCACCGCCGCAATCATGCTCCCCGCGCTCGCGATCCCGCGCCCCGCGATGTCATACGCCGTGCCGTGATCCGGCGAGGTGCGGATGAACGGCAGCCCGAGCGTCCAGTTCACACCCGTCTCGAATCCGATCATCTTCAGCGGCACCAAACCCTGGTCGTGATACATCGCCACCACCGCGTCGTAATCCCCGCGAAACGCCTGAAAAAACAGCGTGTCCGCCGCCAGAGGCCCGACCACATCCACGCCCCGCTCGCGGGCGGCGCGCACGGCCGGAGCGATCACGGTGATTTCCTCCGTGCCAACTTTCCCGCCCTCGCCCGCATGAGGATTCAAACCGCATACCGCCACCCGCGCCCGCGGCAGCCCGAGATCGCGACACGCCTGCGCCGCCAGCTCGATCGCGAGCACAATCTTCTCCGGCCGCAACGCCTCGGCGACCGCCCGCAGCGGCAGATGCGTTGTCGCCAGCGCCACGCGCAGCCAGCGCCCGCGGTCATCCGCTCCCAACAGCATCATCGTCGTGCGCTCACACGCCGCGAGCTGGGAGAGAAATTCCGTCTGCCCCACGAACGGCACGCCCGCCGCCATAATCGCCTCCTTGTTCACCGGCGCGGTGACGAGCGCCGCGAGCTCGCCGCTGAGACAACGCCGCGCCCCATCCTCCAGCCACGCCAGCGCCGCGCGTGCCGCCGGTGCTGCGCCGGGCGTGAGCTGCGGTGGCAATGGAACCGTGAAATCGGGTGACACCGCTCCGGCTCCCGCTCCTGGGGGTTGCGCCGGAGAGGGCAGGGGAGCGGAGTTGCTCGGCCGGGGCGCGGCGGTGGAGCCGGAGCCACGGACGTTTGGGAGGCGCGCGACGGAAAGCGGATCGTGGACCCGCACCCGCTCGGCGTCGCCGGAGTTGGAAGGGGAGAGTTCAGGAAGCCCATCCGCGACCCGCAGCCCCAGCCCGAACTGCTCATTCACGCGTCGCACCAATGCTGCGTCGCCCACCAACCAATACCGGAACTCATCGCGCCCCAATTCCGCCGCGACCGCCTTGAGCGCGACTTCCGGCCCAATGCCCGTGGGATCACCCAGCGAAATGCCGATCGTGTGATTCATCTTGGATTCCGATCTGGAGCCTCACGCAAAGGCCGCAAAGGTTTTGTTTTGAAAACGGGTGAAAGCAGCGCCCAAAGGATGACTGGATCGCGCGTTGGCGTGGAACAAAAAACTCCTTCCCCCTTTGCGTCCTTCGCGTCCTTTGCGTGAGGTATCAGAAGATTTTGGGTTCATGCCCGCCGGGCGGCGCGCCCACCCCCGCCGCTCACAAATCGAAGTAGCGGACGAACGACTTCTTCTTCAGCCGGTCCACATACTTCTGCTGCAACCGCGTGCGTTCCTTGCCCAGCAGAATCTTCTCCGCCTCGGCGCGAACCTCGCTGAGCGCCTTGGTCCGCGCCAGTCGCACTTCCTCCACCTGCATGAGGTAAAAGGCCTCGGGCGTCTCGATCACATTGCTCACCTGCCCCGGCTTGAGACTGAACGCCACGTCCGCCAGTTCCTTGCGGAAAAACGACCGCTCGCGCCAGCCGTAATCCCCGCCCTGCTGCCGCTGCGAGCCTTCGGAATACTGCTTGGCGAGCTCGGCGAACGCCTTGCCTTGCCGCGACAATTGCAGAATCTGCTCGGCCCGCGCCCGGCTCTCCGCGCGGTCGCTGCCCGGCGGCGAATTGAGCACGATCATGCGCACCTTCGCCTCGTCGTTCACCTTGAACTGCTCGCGATTGGCCGCGTAGTAGTTCTCGATTTTCTGCGGCGAGATGAGGATTTCCGACGTCACGTATTTGTTGCGCAGCGCCTCGACGATGATTTGTTCGCGCACCTGGCGGCGAAACCCCTCGTAGGTCAATCCCTCGGCATGCAGCGTGCGTGTGAGCTTGTTCCGGTCGCCGAACCGCTCGCGAATCCGGTCCTGGATCGTGTCCTCGATCACCGTCTCGGGGATGTTGTAACCGGACACCTTGAAGTCATTCAGGATCAGCTTGCGCTCGACCAGTTGCTCGGTTCCCTCCTTCAACGTCTCCTGCATCTTCTGCACCATCATCTGCGGCTTCGTGGCAAACTGCTCGCGCAACAACTCCATCGCCGGCCCCACATGATTGCGCACGTCGCTGAACGTGATCACCTGGTCATTGACGATGACCGCGATCCCGTTGGCGAGATCCGACTGGGCACGCGTCCCGCCCACGAAGCCAGTGAGGGAGACAGCGAGAATGCAAAGGGCCTTTTTCATTTCAAGAGCGCGGATAGTAGGTACCGCACCCGGAGGGGTCAAGGACCGCGGCAGCGGAGGGCGGCCGTCGGGCGCATCTCAGTTTTTTGAACGCGGCTTAGCGTCCGCGCCAGCCAGGTGGGGCAGGCATCCTTGCCTGCCAGTTGGCGGGGCATCCCTGCTCCGTGTTCCCTGGTCGGCGGGGGTGCTCGGTCATGGAAACGGGCGGCGGGGATGCCGCCCGAACTGGCAGGCAAGGATGCCTGCCCCACCCCGCCTGCGCGCGTGCCGCCGCAGGTTGCCTCGACCACACCCCCCGTGCCTGCGGAAGGTTGCAGAAAACTGAGATGCGCCCGCGGACGTCCCCGGCCGCAGCGACCTCCGCACGCACGAAGGCCGCGGGGGTTCTCTCACGGCTTATCGTGCTCCACCGTGCTGCGCCCGGGGATGGGCGCACTCCGACGAAGATTTCGCACGTCCTGCAAGTTCGCACGGGCCCGGCGCTCTGCGCGTTGCAGCGGCGTGAACGCCGCGCTCCGGGGCGCGGCGGATTCCAAGCCTCGCTCGAGGTCGCTTTCCCAGAATCAATCCACGTACCGGAAATCCAGCGAGGCGAAGAGGGCTTGGTAGAATTGCGCCCAGCCGTTGAGGCGCGCGGCCTCGGTGGTGCCGGCGGATTCGGCGGGGAGGAAGCGGGCGGCGATCTGGAGTTCGCCGGCGCTCGGGGGGCGGCCGAGCGCGAGGCGGCTGGCGCGGGCGACGCGGGCGGCATCGTCGGGGAGCGGCTCGGCGAGGAGGCGTTTGGCGGCGAACTGGGCTTGTTCCATCACGAACGGGTGGTTCATGAGGAACAACGCCTGCGGGGCGACGGTGCTCACGTTGCGGCGGCCGGTGACCATGCTCGGGTCGGCGAAGTCGAAGACATCGAAAAGGTCGGGCAGCGAGTTGCGCAGGACCGGCGCGTAAACGCTGCGGCGCGTGTCGGTGTGCTTGTAGCCGTAGTCGGCGGCGGTGCCCGCCTTGATCGTGCTGCCGCCGGCCTCGAACTGAAGCTGACCGCTCAGGAGCAGCACCGTGTCGCGGATGCTCTCGGCGTCGAGCCGGCGGCGGTTGGCGTGCCAGAAGAGGCGGTTCTCGGGATCGACGGGCGAGGGATCAAGTTGCGCGGTCGCACCGGCGGTCGCGCCGGTGGCGGCGCGGGTTTCCGAAGACGCGAGCTGGTAAGTCCGCGAGAGGACAATTTCGCGCACGAGTTTTTTCACGGACCAGCCGTGGGCGATGAAGCGCGCGGTGAGATGATCGAGCAGTTCGGGATGCGACGGCGCCTCGCCGGTGGTGCCGAAGTTGTCGGTCGTGCGCACGAGGCCGCTGCCGAGCAACCAGTGCCAGACGCGGTTGGCCATGACGCGCGCGGTGAGGGGGTTCGCGGGGCTGGCGAGCCACTCGGCCAGTTCGCGGCGGCCGCTCTCGGTGGCCGAGACGACCGGGGGCTGGCCGTAGGTGGCCACCTGCAAGAAGCCGCGCGGCACTTTTTCGCCGGGATTGGCCACGAGACCGCGGATGTGGATGAATGTGTCCTCGATCTTTTCTTCTTCCTTCACGGACAGGTAGAGCGGGCGCTTGGGGCCGGATTCGGTGAGCTTTTTCAACTCCGCTTCGAGTTGCTTCACGTCCGCGGGTTTGGCCTGGTTTTTTTTCGCGCTTCTCTTCGCGGCTGCGGCCTGGGCGGCGGTGAGCGGCACGACCGGGGCGTCGGGTGTGGTGGGCGCGGGGGCAATTGCGGGGGCGGGCGCGGCGGTGGTGGCGGCGGTTTCGATCGCGTCGGCGGGCAGGAACTGGACCGCGTCGGCGATCACGTTCCCCTTGGTGCCGTCGTTGGAAATCATCACGAAGCCCTGCGTGCCCGCCTCGAAACGGTGCTGGCCGAGCGAGATGAAGTGGCCGTCGATGGGCGGCGTTTCGCGCTGGTCGAGGTGCAGCGTTTTCTCGCCGTCGGCGCTGAACACCGTTACCGGCACCTCCGCGGCACGGTTGGTCCCGGGCACGTAGGCGAGCCGCACTTCGTAGCGACCGGCGCGCGGCAGTT
Organism: Akkermansia muciniphila; assembly: GCA_945861535.1. Lineage (GTDB taxonomy): Bacteria > Verrucomicrobiota > Verrucomicrobiia > Limisphaerales > BJHT01 > BJHT01. The sequence goes on from CAMAUZ010000001.1 coordinate 10,960, forward strand.
CCGGAATGAAGGTCACGGTCTTGCGGCCCTTGCCCGTGTTGTCGTCGTGGATATAGCCCGCGCCGACGAAGTTCCGCACGGTCTTGGATTCGGTCCAGTCGCCGACGCGTCTGGCGCGGGAGTCATCCACCACGATGCCGGGGAGCTGCTCGGGCGCGACTACGCTCGCGAGCGCGAGCGCGTTTTTGGCGGGGACGAGGGCGGCGGTGGTTTTGGTGGCGGCGTCCTTGGCTTCCTTGATGCGCGCCTGGAGTTCGGCGATGGCCGCGTCGTGTTTTTGCAGCGGCTTTTCCGCCGCGGGATCGACGGGCAGGGGAAGTTCGAGCCACTTCGACACGTTGGAGTGTTCGAGGGTCTTGGCGTTTTTGAGAATGCCCGCCAGCGCGTAATAATCGCGCGTCGGGATCGGATCGAACTTGTGATCGTGACAGCGCGCGCAGCCGATGGTCTGCCCGAGGAAGGCCTTGCCAATCGTGTCGAGCTGCTCGTCCACGACATCCATGACGAGCTGCTTTTTGTCCTGCTCCTCGAGGTTGTGATTGCCGACGGCGAGAAAGGTCGTGCCGACCACCTGGCGGCGACGCTCGGCGAGCGAGGCGGCCGGCAGCAGATCGCCCGCGACCTGTTCGCGCACGAAGCGGTCGAACGGCCGGTCCTGGTTGAAACTCTCGATCACATAATCGCGGTAGCGCCAGGCCTCCTTGAGCACAAATCCGCGCAGGGTTAGCGACTCGGCGAAGCGCGCGACATCCAGCCAGTGGCGGCCCCAGCGTTCGCCGTAGTGCGGCGAGGCGAGGAGCCGATCGACCAGGCGCTCGTCGGCGCCCGCCGCACGGTCGTTCACAAAGGTGTCGATCTCCGCGGGCGTCGGCGGCAGGCCGATGAGGTCGTAGGACAGACGGCGGATGAGCGTGACGCGGTCGGCATCGGGGCCGGGGCGGATGCCCTTGGCCTCCTGCCGCACGCGGATGAAGCGGTCGATCTCGTGGCGCGGCCACGCGGTGTCGGCGACGACGGGCAGGGGCGGCGCGGTGACGGGCTGATACGCCCAATGTTTGCGGCCCTCGGCGATGTTGATCGTGCGTTTGGCCGGGACGCCGGCGACGCCGGCGCGCGGATCGGGCGCGCCGAGCTGCACCCATTTCTCGAAGTCCGCGATCTGCTCGTCGGAGAGTTTGCGCTTGGGCGGCATGCGGAAATCCTTGTCGCGATAACGCACGGCCTTGATGAGCGGGCTGTCGTCGAGACTGCCCGGCATCACCGCCGGACCGCTGTCGCCGCCGCGAGACCAGCCGTCGCGCGAATCGAGGCGCAGGCCGCCCTTGGTTTTCTTGTCCGCGCTGTGGCACTCGTAGCAATGCTCGGCGAGGAGCGGCCGGATGCGCTTTTCAAAAAACTCGAGGCCCGCGGGATCGGGCACGGCGGCGGGGGCGGGCGCGGACGAGGGCGTGCTCGCAGGGGCGGCGGCAAACAGCGGGCGCGCGAGGCTGCCGAAGAGCACGCTCACCGCCAGGACAGATTGGATTTTCAAACGCATGGGCTTACGACGTGTTGGCATAAACTGCGGTTCACTGTGGGGGTGTTGCCGCGGGCGCGCCAGCAAACTCAGCGGCCCTTCAATCTCGCGAGGTGATCGCGGCACACGCGGCGCCGCCTGCGGAGGACTAGAACAACTTCCCAAAATCTTGACGCGTGCCCACCCAGAGCCACACCACGCTATCCCCGGCACGCTCGCACACAGCCCGGTAGTCGCCTCCGAAGCGCACGGACCAGATGTTTCCGGGGCCATGCAGTTTTTTGAAGCGGAGGCTGGGGTGGTCGGGATTGCTGATGAAGAGGCGGTAGGCCTGGCGCGCCTAGGTGCGTGCCGCCCCGGGCAGCAGATAGTACAACCGCCAGAAATCAGCGTTGCCCGAAGACTTCACAGACGCGCGGGATCAATGGGCTGGGGCTGCGAGCGGGCGAGGCTCTCGTCTGCCCAGCGCACGAAGTTCGCCGTTTTGACCGGATCGTTGAGCAACCGATCCCATTCCGCTTCATCCTCCTCGTTCACGTCGTCCAGCGCCGCTTGCGCCTCCTTCGACTGTAGGAACTGCGCGAACTCGAGCAACGAGGACTGGTGGGCAGGTTCAAGACCGCGGCACAACGCGGCCACCGCTTCGGGCGTCGGAAGAGTCATGGTGAGCGACATGTGGCAAGGATACTTACATCCGTTTGTCTGTCGAACGGCGATTTCATCCCGCGAGACGCGCCGTCATCGCGTCGCCCGGCCTTTCGGGTTGACCGCACCGGACACGCGGGGAAAGGTGGCGCCGCTCAACTTATTCCCTGCTTATGAAAACACTGAAATCTCTCGCCCTGCTGGCCGCCGTTGCGGTCGCGGGTTGTCTCTCCACCTCGACGGCCCGCGCGGCGGACTACGAGCCGGTCGTCGGCCTCCAGACCTGGACGTGCCGGAACATGAAGTTCGATGACGTCGTGGCGTTTGCCGTGAAGCACAAGCTCAAGCAAATCCAGATGATCGGCTCTCACATGGACCCGAATGCGGCGCCCGAGGAGACCAAGCGCAAGATGGCAATCCTCGCCGAGAAGGGGCTGGCTTGTTACACCTTCGGCGTTGCGGGCACCTCGCCGGACAAGGAAAAAAACCGGAAGCTCTTCGAGTTCGCCAAGCTGGTCGGCTGTAAGCTGATCGTGGTCGAACCCAAGAATGACAAGGCCCTGTGGGACGGTCTCGAGGAACTCGTGAAGGAATACGACATCAAGCTGGCCATCCACAACCACGGCAAGGACTCGGTCTATGGCACGCCCGAGAAGGTCTGGTCGGTGCTCAAGAACCGCGACAAACGCATCGGCGTGTGCATGGACGTAGGACACATCACCGGCGCGGGATTCGATGCCGCGAAGGCGTTCCGCGACTACGAGGGCCGCGTGTACGACATCCATCTCAAGGACAAGAAAATCGAGAAGGTTGCCGGCAAGGACGTGATGCTCGACGTGAAGATCGGCACCGGCTCGGCGAACTACAAAGACCTCCTTGCCGAACTGAAGAAGGCCAACTGGAACGGCGTGATGGCAATCGAGACCGACAACGGCACCTTCGCGAAAGAGCCGACGGAGTTTGTCGCCGCAGCGATCGAGTACGTCCGCACGAACAAGCCCTGAGTTCGTGAGCCGCTGAGTTTCTCCAGCCCACCAACACAGCACCACGCCAGGCACCGCGAGAGCGGGCCTGGCGTTTTTTTGTTTCACCGACGCCTTTGTAGGAGCCGACACTCGGGTTCTCCTCAAGTCGGCAGCGACAGCTGTCCGGCGAACGCACCGTGGCCAACCTGAATCGGAACTCCAAACTCCGAAACGGAATTGGCAAAGGAATGGAGGCAAAGGAATGAAGATAAAAAATTCCCGGCCCCCATTCCTTTGCCTCCATTCCTTTGCCCAAAACTCCGCTGCCCCACTCCGATTCGTCCATCGGCCCTGCGCCGCTCGTCGCCAACATCTACCTCTCCGCCTGCCGAGTACTTTGGCATCATGCTGCGGCGTTTCGGCGTTCGAGTTCTGCCAACGTACCCCCGTCCGCCTCCGCCTCCTGTTCCTCGTATCTGCGCAAATTTATCAAATCTATAAAGACCTGCCAACAGGACGTTTAACAAAACTTTGTTGCATATGCGACAAAGTTTTGTCGTGGTCGCGGCGCGGGTTTTCCCGGCGGCTCGGGGAACTTTCCGGGGGGATCGGAAAACCGCCGCGACGGCCAACCGCTGCCGGTTTGCCTGCTGAGTTCGTTGGCCCCATGCCGCGCCATTTTTGCGATCGGAAGCTCCTCACGTCGTCTTCTTGACCAGCTCGCGGACCGGTTGCCCGCGTTCCGGGGACGCGCGCGTCCGGCGGAGCGCCGATTTCCAAATCGGCGCGTTGTGGCGGCTTTGTGGAGCGCGCCGAACGGGAGTTCGGCACTCCGGACGCCGGTTGAATTTATCCCGAAGGCCATAGTCGGCACACGGTCGCTGAGATTTCCTGAAATGCTTTTCTACCAACGCCAGTCGAGTCGTCCCGCCTTCCGCTCCGCAGAGCGATCTCGCCGAGTTTGTCCCGCTGCGACCGCGCTCATGCTGCTCGTCGTTTCCTTGAACTGGCCGGCAGCCCTGTGCGCCGAAACGAAGCCCAACCCAGCCCCCAAACTCGGCGGGATGAAAACCGCCGAGGCCAAAGCCTGGTGGGCCTTTCAGCCCCTGCCGCCAGCCGATCCCGCCCCCACGCCCGCGAAGATCGACGCCTTCCTCAACCGCCAGCTCGCCTCGCAATCCCTCGCCCCGAACCCGCCCGCCGACCCGCGCACCTTGCTCCGCCGCGCCACCTACGACCTCACCGGCCTGCCCCCGACCGCGGCCGAGGTGGCCGCCTTCCTTGCAGATCATTCGCCGGCCGCGTTCGCCAAAACCATCGACCGCCTCCTGGCCTCGCCCCAATACGGCGTGCAATGGGGACGCCACTGGCTCGACGTCGTGCGCTACGCGGATACCGCGGGCGAGAACACCGACCGACCGCTCCCACACGCGTGGCGCTATCGGAACTGGGTCTTCGACGCCTTCAACCGCGACCTGCCCTACGACCGGTTTGTCCGACTGCAACTCGCCGGCGACATCCTCAACGCCGCGCTCCCCGAGCGTGAGCACAGCGAAGGCATCGTCGCCACCGGCTACCTCGCCATCGCGCGCCGCTTCGGCCACGACATCGACAAGGACATCCACCTCACGCACGAAGATGTGATCGACAACGTGGGGAAAAATTTCCTCGGTCTCACCGCCGGCTGCGCGCGCTGTCACGATCACAAGTACGATCCCATCACCGCCGAGGATTACTACGCGCTCTACGGCATCTTCAACAGCACGCGCTTCGCCTTTCCCGGCTGCGAGCCGAAGGGCCAGCCGCGCGACCTCGTGCCGCTCGTGCCGCAGTCCCAAGTCGATGCCCTGATGAAGCCCTGGCGCGAACGCACCGCCGAGGCCACGGCCGCGAACAAACGCCGGGCCGATTCCCTCGCCGCCGCCGGCAAAGCCATGCGCGACGCCACCGCCAAAACCACGCGCCTCCTGTCCGCCACCAACGTGAACGAAGGCACCTCGATCACACTCGCCGCCGGCGCGCGCGTCCCGCTCGAACGGATCACCGTGCGGGTCGGCGAGGTTCTGCGGCTCTCGATTTCGCCCAACGCCAACCATGGTGCCGACACCACGCTGATTGAATGGAACATTCGCGAAACCACCGGCGCGCGCCGTGAATGGAGCGTCGCCGAGCTGGTCCCGAATCTCACCGAGTCGAATCCGCACGCGGGCGCGCACGGCGCGACGTGGTGTTTTCTCGAAGCGACTGCGGGCGCCGCCTTCCTCACCGAAAAGAAGGACGCCCTCACCGGCAACAACGCGCTGAAATCATGGAGCCTCGGCAGCGAGCCGTCGGTGTTCGTCAATGCCTCTGCCGAGCCGGTGAACGTGTGGACCACGCTGCCGGCCCGCTCGTTCTTCGTGCATCCCGGACCCAAGCGCCCCGTGGCCGTCGCGTGGGTGAGTCCGCTCGACGGCGAGGTCGCGATCACCGGCCGCGTGGCCGACGCCCACCCGTCACCCGGCAGCGATGGCGTGGCCTTTCAACTCGAACACCTCGCCGCTCCGGTCGCCGGCCCCGCGCTCGTCAGCCTCGGCAAAACCCCGCCCGGCCCGGCGGTCGAAGTCGAACCTGCGCCCGCCATTCCCGTGGCCTACGCCGTGGTGGAAAGCGCCGCGAAAAATGTCCCGCTGCAACTCCGCGGCGAACCTGACAAACCCGGCGACGAAGTGCCGCGCCGCTGGCTCACGGTCTTCGGCGGCGACCTTGTTCCGGCCAACGCGGGCAGCGGCCGCCGACAGCTCGGCGACTGGATCGCGCCGCATCCGCTGGCCGCGCGCGTGATGGTGAACCGCATCTGGCAAGGGCATTTCGGCAACGGCCTGGTGCGCTCGCCGAACGACTTCGGCACGCGCGGCGACGCGCCCACGCACCCGGAATTGCTCGATTGGCTCGCGTCACAGTTCGTCGCCGGCGGCTACCGCGTGAAGTCGATGCACCGGCTCATCATGAACACCGCCGCCTACCAGCGCGGCAGCGCGCGTCCCGCGGACGCCGTCCGCGCGGACCCCGACAACCGCCTCCTCGCCCGCTTCCCGCGCCGTCGCCTCAGCGCCGAGGAAATCCGCGACAGCCTGCTCGTTGCCGCCGGGCAGCTCGACGCCACGCCCGCCGAGGCGCATCCCTTCCCACCGGAGACGACGTGGAATTTCACGCAGCACGCGCCTTTCAATGCCGTGTATCCGACCACCAAGCGCAGCGCGTTCCTGATGGTCCAACGCCAGCGACGTCACCCCTTCCTCGCGCTCTTCGACGGTGCCGATCCCAACGCCAGCACGCCCATCCGCCAGACCACGACGGCCCCGACGCAGGCGCTGTATTTCATGAACGACCCCTTCTTCCACGCCCAAGCCACCAAGCTCGCCGCGTCCCTGTCGCCCCTGCCCGACGACACCGCGCGCCTCGGACAACTCTTCCGCGCCGTGCTCCAACGCGAGCCGTCCGCCGCCGAGCGCGAGCACGCCTCCCGCTTCCTCGCCACCTATCCCGCCACGCCGGAAGAGAAATGGTCCGCCTACGCCCGCGTGCTGCTCGCGGGCAATGAGTTCATCCATCTGGACTGAACCTGCGCTTTGAATCGGGGAGCACACCCGCCCTCGGGTATGACTGGATGCGCTCTTTCAGTCAGCGCGAGGCGCTCGTTCGCCCGCCGCGGCGCAGGCGCAACCCACGGAGCGCGGCTGTGTCCGCCGAGGACCAGCCGCAGCGGCCCCGAGATCTCGCAGGCATTTGTAGGAATCAGCGGCCTCTCGTGCGACCAACGTGCTGCGGCTGGTGCTCCGCGCACACAGCCGCGCTCCAGCGGCGCCTACGGTTGCAGCACCTTGATCTGCACGTTGCGGAACTCGACGCCGGAGCCGTGATTTTGCAGGCCGATCACGCCTTTGCGCGCGCGGTCGCGCAGCGCGGGCGTGGCGTCCATGTCGGCGGCGGCCACTTCCCCGCCGTTGAACACGACGCTCAGCTTTCCGCCGCGGCAGGTGATTTCAAAATGGTTCCACTGGTCGGTGCCGCGGTATTTCGGTTTCGTCGGTGCGACGACGCCGTAGATGGAGCCGCTGAACTGGTAGGGCTTGATCTTGCTGACATAGGTCGGACCGGTGTCGTCGAGCATCTGGATTTCCACGCCGGCGGTCCACGGCTGTTCCTTTTCCTTGAGCGGCGGCACGCGCAGGAACACGCCGCTGTTGCCGTTGGTGGGAATGCGCCACTCCAGGCGCAGCACGAAGTTTTCGTATTCCAGTTTGGTCGCCAGCCAGCCCTGCCCGTTCTTGGCGACGAGCACGCCCTCCTTGAACGACCACTGGTCGGGCGCCGGTTGTCTATATTCGCGGAGTTCCCAACCGGTGAGATCGCGGCCGTTGAACATCGGCGTGAAGCCCTCGTCGGCGGCGCGGAGCGCGGGTGCGGCGACGGTGGCGAACAACAGCGCGGCGGCGGCGAGGGGGAAGAAGCGGCGGACGGAGACGACGAGATTCATGAAGTGGTGGGTTTGATTATTTCAGCGCGGCATTGGTCGGCGGCAGGTTTGACGCGGTGCGATGAGTTGTCAAATCACCGCGCCTGTGGGGCAGGCATCCTTGCCTGCCAGTTCGGGCGGCATCCCTGCCGCCCGTTCCTGCCGCTGGCGCGGGCCGGCACACTCGCAGAGATACGGGGCAGGGATGCCCCGTAACCGTCAGGCTGGAAGCCTGACCCACACAAGGCGCGGCTACTTCTCAAACCGCCGCATCATCGAGCGATACGCCTGGTTGAGTTTCTTGGTGTATTCCTCGGCCTTGGCCAGCTCGGCCGGCGCGGCGTTGGTGAAAAAGTCGGGATGATTTTCCTTCAGCAGCTTCCGGTAGGCGGCCTTGATTTCCTCGGCGGAGGCGTCGCGCGACACTTCGAGCAGCTCGTGATCGAACGGCTCGCGGGGTGGGCGCGGCGGGGGCGGGGGCGGCGGGGGCTTCGGCGCGGCGGGCTTGCGCGGACGGAAGCCCGAGGAGACGCGCTGCATCTGGATGCGACCGTTCTCGACGCCCACCACGCGATAGGTCGCCCGGCAGCGCGGGCATTGGATCGAGATATTTTCCGAAGCGATCAGCACGCGCAATTTGAGGGAACAACCGCCGCACAAAAACACCACGCGCCGGCCGCGGATGCGATTGGCGGGGTCGGGACCGGGATTGCGCGGCGGCGCTGGTTCGCGGGGGTCGTGCGGCCACCGCCGCCCGGTCATCTCCTCGCGCAAGGTGCTGGTGAGGCTCAGTCCCGTCGGGGGCGAGGTGAGGAACAAAATCCCGTCGAACAACTGCAACTGCGGCACGGTGCGGCTGTGCGTGAAGCCGCGGATGCGCCGGGCGATTTCGTCGTAGGCCACGCGGCGGCCCTCGGCGGCGAGCAGATGGAGCACCTCGGCGACGACCTCGCGGTCCAGGCGTTTCCATTGCAGCCATTGTCGGAAAAAGCCCGCCGCCAGGTTCAGGAGATGCGGCCCGAGATAGAGCAAGCGCGTACACAGGCCGCCGAGCAGACCCAGCGTTGCGAACGAGCCGGCGCGGGAACGCCAGTTGATCTTCCCGAACTGGCTGAGATTGATCGCCGTGCTGCGGGCATTGCCGACGAAGAGCGCCACCAAAAACAACGCGCCCAGCAGCACCGCGCTCGAGGTGGAATGCTGGTACCGCAAGGCCACGCCGAAGTTGTGGCGCGCCACCGCGACGAACTGCTCGAAGCCGAGCAGGATCAGCCACGCCAGAAACCACGCCGTGCCCGTGACCAGCAGCAGGCCGAGGATGACGTGCGTGACGGCGATCGTGAGGTTCGCCGCCGCGCGCGCCCGGACCTTGCGCTCCAGCCAGTGGCGCACGCGCGTGAATTCGATCTGGCTGGTGGACATGACGGCGGGTCGGAAACGGTTCTCCGCGCGTAACGCGCGCGACGGGAAGAGTTCAGTTCAACAGCCGGTACCAGTTGTCGCGCTGATGGGGTTCGTAGCCCAGTTCGCGGATGAGCCGCTGCATGTCGGCCACGCCCATTTTGAAAGTGGTGCCTGCCTGGCTGACGACGTTCTCTTCGATCATGATGCTGCCGAGATCGTTCGCGCCAAAACGCAGCGCCACCTGCCCGATGTCGAGTCCCTGCGTGACCCACGAACTCTGGATGTTCGGAATGTTATCGAGATAAATGCGGCTGAGCGCCTGCGTCCGCAGATACTCGTGCGCGCCGACGGTCGGGGCCTTGAGTCGCGTGTTCTCCGCCTGAAACGTCCACGCGATGAACGCCGTGAAACCGCCGCTCGCGTCCTGCTGCGCGCGGACTCGGTCCAGATGCTCGATGCGTTCCTCCACGGTCTCGACATGGCCGAACATCATGGTCGCCGAAGATTTCAGGCCGAGCCGGTGCGCGACATCCATCACGGCGAGCCAGTCGTCGCTCATGGCCTTGAGCGGCGCGATGCGCTGGCGCACGCGGTCCACGAGAATTTCGCCACCACCGCCGGGGATCGAGCCGAGGCCGGCGGCATGGAAATCGGCGATGATTTTTTCCAGCGGCTCGCGGAAGACATCGCGAAAATGGATGAACTCGCTGGGGCTGAAGCCGTGGATGTTCACCGCGGGAAACTTCGCATTGATGTGCGCGAGCAGGTCGAGATACCACTGCTTGGTGAGCTTCGGATGATGCCCGCCCTGCATGAGAATCTGCGTGCCGCCCAGCGCCACGGTCTCCTCGATCTTGCGGTCCATTTCCTCGTGCGTGATCACGTAGGCATCGTCGTCGCCAGCGACCCGGTAGAACGCGCAGAACTTGCAATAGACATTGCAAACATTGGTGTAATTGACGTTGCGATCGACGATGTAGGTGACGACCTCGTTGCCGCGGCCGTCGTAGGCGGCGGCTTTCGCCAGCTCGCGGCGGCGATGGGCAAGCGCGCCGAGTTCTTCGAGCGGCAGATGATACAGGCGCAGCGCCTCGGCGGGTGTGACGCGGCGGCCATCCCAGACGGCTTGGAGCAGGTCATCGAGCGAGGCGTCGTAGATCATGGCGGGGAATCAAGCAGGGATTGGGGGAGAAACAAGCGCGGCGGTTGGCTGAGGAGCGCGGCATTCATGCCGCTTCAATGTGAGGCTCGCGGACGCGTGTGAAGCCGGCAGGGCATTCGGACGCTGAAGCGGCGTAAACGCCGCGCTCCGCCCGCCACGCCATCGCCCGGCCCTTGGGCCATTTCATTCCACATACTGCGGATCAAAAACATGGTTCGTGACGTGTTTGCGCAGCAGTTCGACGAACTTCGCCAGTCCGCGTTTTTCATCCGGGCCGAGGTGGTAGTGGATGATCCAGCCGAGGTAATCCTTGCGGAAGTTGTAATCGTATTCCTTCCGCTCGCCGACGATGGCATCCAGCTCGCGCAGGCCCGCGGCCTTGGCCTCGCGCAACTGCCCGCGCAGCTCGGCGCTGACGCGCCCGCGGCGCAACGCCCACACGGCATAGACAAACGGCAGTTGCGTCAGCTCGAACCATGCGGCACCAAGATCCCAAATCTGGTGCGGGTGCGACTCGCGGACGAAGTCGAGCGCCGGGTCGCCGATCAGCAGCACGGCGGGGAAAAAGGGCGCGTCGTGATAATTCGGCAGCGGCACGAAATCCGGCCGCAACCCGCGCTCGGCCAGCAGCACGCGCAACAGGTTCACGCTCGTGAGCGAGGCGGTGTCGCAGAAGATCTGCGTGATCTTTTCCAGCGGCTCGCGGTGCGCGAGGAAGACGCTCTTTACCTCGCCGAGCGACGCGACCGCGATGCCGTCGAGGATGTCGTAGCCCTCGTGCAGCAACGCCTCGGTGACCGAGACGAGCGCCGCGTCGAGTGTGCCGTCGCGGAGCAGCTTCGCCAGTTCCGAGGGCGGCGCGAAGACGATCTGATCCTCGAGTCCACGCGTGAGCGGGACGGCGTTGAGATAAGGAACAGAACCGACGCGCAACGGCGCGAGCGGCACGGGGGGCAGTTCCTCGAGTTGTTCGATCTCACGCAGGCGCTTTTCCCACTCGGCCGGCGGCCGCGATTCGAGCGGACCGATGGGCAGCAGGCGGAGTTTGGGGAGTGGCTCGGGATCTTTCACGCCGTGGCGAGATTGGCTTCGAGGGTGCGCGTCGCCGGACCGGCGGGCGCGGCGTCGGCGTTGGTGGCGGCGGATTGGTCCCACACCTTCACCGGTTCGTAAAACGTGTTGCGCTGGACCGGCACCTTGCCGGCCTCGCGGATGGCCTTGATCATCGCCGCCTCGGTCTGGGCCTGCGGCGCGGTCGCGCCGGCCATGTGGAAGATGTGCTCCTCGATGATCGTGCCGTGCAGATCGTCCGCGCCGTAGCTGAGCGCGACCTGCGCGAGCTTCAGACCGAGGCCGACCCAGTAGGCGGTGATGTGATCGAAGTTATCGAGGTAGATGCGGCTGACGGCGATGGTGCGCAGCGAATCAAAACCTGTCGGCGGATGCGGCACCGCGATGCGATTATTTTCCGGCTGATACGGCAGCGGAATGAAGCCCGTGAAGCCGTGTGTCTCGTCCTGCAACGCGCGCAACTGCCGCAGATGATCCACGCGGTCGGCCACCGATTCGACATGGCCGAAGAGCATCGTGCAGGTGCTGCGACCGCCGAGGCGATGCCAGGTGCGATGCACGTCGAGATATTCCGCCGCCGATTCCTTGCCCCGCGCGATGGCCTGTCGCACCTCGGGTTGGAAGATTTCCGCACCGCCACCCGTGAGCGAATCCAGCCCGGCGGCCTGCAATTCGGTGAGCGTCTCCACCACGGATTTCTTCGCCAGCCACGCGAGATGCAAAATCTCGATGGCCGTGAAGCACTTCAATTGCAGTTGCGCGTCGAGCGCCTTGAGCGCGCGCAGCATGTCCGTGTAATGCCGGAACGGCAGCGACGGATGCAGGCCGCCGACGATGTGCAGTTCCGTGATCCCCAGCCGCCGGGCCTCGCGCGCCTTCTCGACGATCTGCTCGATGGTCAGTTCGAAGCCATCCGCGTCGCGCTTCTTGCGCGCGAAGGCGCAGAACTGGCACGAGAGAATGCAGTAGTTCGAGTAGTTGATGTAGCGGTTGACGATGTAGCTGGCGCGGTTCCCGTTCTTGCGCTGCGCCACGAGGCTGGCGAGCACGCCGAGCGCATTCACATCGCGCGTCGCGAAGAGCCGCAGCGCATCGGCCTCATCGAGGCGCACCCCCGCCGCGACCTTGTCGAAGAGATCGGCCAGTTCACTGCGGTGGATCAAAAAATTCATCAGCGGCGCAGACGCTAACAGGGACGGCGGGGGGAACAAGGAGCCAAATCCAGCAGCCGGTGAAGCGGGCGCAGCTTAGTTTCTTGCAACCTTCGGCAGGCACGGGTGGTGTGCTCGAGGCAACCTGCGGCGGCAGGCGCGCAGGCGGGGTGGGGCAGGCATCCTTGCCTGCCAGTTCGGGCGGCATCCCTGCCGCCCGTTGCCATGGCCGAGCGGCCCCGCGGAACCGGGAACACGGGGCAGGGATGCCCCGCCAACTGGCAGGCAAGGATGCCTGCCCCACCCGGTTGGTGCGGACGCCCAGCCGCGTGCAAGAAACTGCGATGCGCCCAGTCGGCCGAAACCGGGCGCATCTTGACACTGCCCCCGACTCGGCTGGCCACCCGGAGCGCCGATCTCCGATCCGGCGCGTGCTTGAGGGCTTTTCAATACCTGCCGGGTCGGAGACCGGCGCCCCGAGGGCAGTGTCAAGATGCGCCCGTCGGAATCCACCACGCAGCGAAGCTGGTCTTCGCTCTTGGGAAGTGTCACGCGACTCGTGTCGAGGCCGCGAATGGAACGTCGGGTCGCCAGCATGTCTTGCGTCAGCTCCCGCTGCTACCGGCGTTCCTGAGTCCGTAACGCGAGAGCACTGGAAGCGCCGCGAGCGCGGCCGGGACGCCCGGGCCGGCCAGGGCGTGGTTACGGTTTACCGGGCGAGGCGGAGGTGGGTGAGGCGGAAGCGGGCGCCGCGGGGTTCGTTGGGGAGGCAGGCGATTTCCCAGCCGTGGGCGGAGACGATTTGCTGGACGACGGCGAGGCCGAGGCCGGTGCCTTTTTGATTGGTGGTGACGTAGGGCTTGAAGATTTCCTGGCGCTTCGATTCGGGGACGCCGGGGCCGTCGTCGCGGATTTCGAGGGTGGCGGTTTCAGGGCCGGAGCGGGTGGCGGTGATGGTGATGTGGCCTTGCGGCCCGACGGCTTGGGTAGCGTTGAGGAGGAGGTTGAAGAGGGTCTGGCGGAGGAGTTGTTCGTCGGCCTCGATGGTGAGGCCGGAGGCGGGGGCGTCGAGGTGGAGGGATTTTTCCTCGAGGTCGTAGCTGAGGGCGCGGGTGACTTCGGCGATGGCGGCGTCGAGGGCGAGGGGGGTGCGGCGGACTTCTCGGGGGCGGGAGTAGTTGATGAATTCGTTGAGCTGCGCGGTGACGCGGTCGGTTTCGTCGAGGATGTCGCGGGAGCGGCGCTGGAGTTCGGGGGCGAGGCCGGGTTCCTTGGAGATCATCTGGGCGAGGCCGCGGATGATGTTGAGGGGATTGCGGGTTTCGTGGGCGAGGCCGGCGGCGGCGAGGTTCATTTCCTTGAGGTGCAGGTTGAGTTCGCTGGCGCGCACGAGGCGGAGCTGGAGTTCGGAGGATTTGACGAGGTTGCGCCAGGCGAGGCCCGCGGCGATGACGGAGATGGCGGCAAGGAAACAAATGATGCCGCGCTGCCAGAGGTCGCGGTCGAGGCTGGCGCGGAGGGAGCCGGTGGACATGGCGATGACGATGCTGTGGAGGCCCTGGCGTTGGATGAGGGATTGGTAATCGGCCTCGGTCATCCACGGCGGGCGCGGGGGCGGGCGCGGCGGGGAATTGGTGGAACTGCCGAAGCCAAACCACGAGCGGAAGGAGTTGGTGCCGGTGCCGCGTGGGGGTCGGTCATTCAATGTCTCACCCGGGGGGCGGGGCGGGCGGTTGGTCTCGAAGCCGGCGAAGAAGTCGCGCGTGACGATGATGGTGGGGTTGGTGGACGAAAGCGAATTCGTGGCGAGGCTGGCGCCGAGGTCGATGAGGTTGGCCATGAGGAGGCCGGCGTCGTCCCAGATGACGTGGTTGGGATCGACGGAGCGGGTGCTGAGATTGATGGGCGCGCCGGCGGAGGCGACGGTGTCGCCGGCGGCGTTGAGGAGGGCGACGGAGTTCAGTTCGCCGGGCGTGACGAGTTCAGCGAGGGCGGACTCGAGGCGCTCTTTGGAGACGATGCCGCCAAAGCGGCGCTGCGAGCGGACGACGAGGCCGAGCGTGGTGGTGATGTCCCGCCCGCGGTTGACAAGCGCGGCGCGGGCGGACTTGCGGACGGTGGCGTGTTCCGAGGACTGCCAGCCGGCGATCAGGAGCCAGACGGCGAGGAGCGCGCCGATGGTGAGGGCGGTGCGGCGGCGGGTGTGGGGGGCGTCGGTCATGCGGGAGGGAGGCGGGGGGGAGTAATTAGTGATTAGTAGTTAGTAATTAGTCGGTGAGGAGCGTGCGGCGGCGGGTGGTGGGGTGGTCGCTCATATTTGGTTAGGTGTGCGGAACTTCACCCACTCTAAATACTTAAGAAGACACGGATGACTATCGCCGTGCCTCCCGCGATCCCCGAAAGCGCGCCAATCAAAAAGCTCCATCGAATGCGCGGAGTGCTGAGGAAAGCGCCGAGCACTAGAGCAATGAACGAAATCAGCAGAAACAACGGCATCAAATCCCGAACAATCCCTGCAACCCCCTCTGCTCCGCCGTTCCACAACGACATGGACAGTAGCGCAACCATCGCCGCAGCGGCTGAACTCGCCGCGTTTTTTCCTCGGAGTGTAATTTTAAGGTTCATGGCGAGCACGCCTAACTCGGACTGCGGTTTATCCGGCGTTGTTTTCCATGCGTGAGGTGCCGCAGGAGAATCTTATTTCGGCACCGGTTCGGTTTTGTAATCCGCCGGTTTCCTTTTGCGGATGAGGAGGGTTTCGAGGTTTGCCAGCCGGCGATGAGGAGCCAGACGGCGAGGAGCGCGCTGGTGGTGAGGAGGGTGCGGCGGCGGGTGTGTGTGGCGTCACTCATGGCTACGACTTGGGTTCAGCGAGATGGCCCACGCGAGGCCACGAGTGCTGCTCGGACACGATGGCCAGATCAGGTGCAGTGCATGGTTAGGCCGCATCATGACTGCCTCCTCGCTCGGTTCAGATCGTGAAAAATCGTGTCCGTGTCAACGAGCACATCGGCGAAATAAACTCGAAGCTGCTCAGCCCAAGCCTCAAGCCACAGACGTAAGGTGGCCTGTGGCGAGGCATCCGCAGGAACAGTCACTCGCGGATTCGGAAGTCCGCGAAACCTCGCTGCTTCGTAGATCCGAACCATGAACTGCCGCCCCTGTGCATCAATCGCCCAGCCGGCAGGCCGTTGGCCCTCCGGGAGCCAGACCAATGCCACCTCAACCTCTCGGTCACGAAAATCAACCGCAACCTCCACCGCGACGCGACGTGCGCGGTAAGAAAGGCGAAGCGTCAAATTCGTCTGCTCGATCACTGGCGATCGAAATCCGTAATTGCGGCACAGAAAATCGAATACCTCTCGAATCGCGTTCGGAAAGTCTCCCGCTGGCATCTTGTCCATCCATGCATTCGGGTCTGCGGCGCGTTTCATGACAAATGGGTGAAGTGGACTAACCCTCAATGTGCCTGGAGGAGAGTGTGAGGATGGAACGGGCAATTTACCGCGACGGTGGAACGGCAAGCGCCAACGGCGGATGGCTCCTGCGAATTGTTACGCGTTTGGCTCGTTGGGAACGATGTCATACGGCTGCCTTCCTGAGTAACGCCGCCACTTCCGGCGTCGCGGCGCGCTGTGCAAGCATACGCTCTGTATCTGCGTTGAACTCCGCGGCTGCCATTCCAGCCTTTTGGAAGTAGAGCCGCTGAAGCAGTTCGTCGATAACTCCCCAAGCGGTCTCAGACAAGGTGGCATACTCGTCAGGGGTGGCAAAACCGCGTTCCCAGCCGAAGTAATTGTCCCCTTGGTAACGCTGGTGAATGCGAAGCATCGGCACGGTGATAATGATAGAAGCGTCTGGCTGTTGGTTGATGTTGTGGCCTTCGTTCATTGGGTGCGCCCACTTACGTTCGGAAAATGTGCCTCACGCCATAGATCGACATTTTATCCGCGTTGTGTCCTTCGCGACCTTCGCGTGTGGCAACTGCGTGTCCTGGCTCATTTCGGCGTCGGTTCGGTTTTGTCATCCGCCGGTTTCTTTTTGCGGATGGGGAGGTTTTCGAGGAATTGGTTCAGCTCGTCTTCGGTGAACTGCTTGGGCGTGAGCGGCATTTTCTCGGCCTCGGTGGCGGAGAGGGCGGCGAGTTGGTTGGGGGCTTGGATGATGTGCGGGGTGAGGAAGATGATGAGTTCGGTCTTGGTGTCGCTCTTGGTTTTGCGTTTGAAGAGATTTCCCAGCAGGGGGATGTCACCGAGGATGGGAATCTTGGTGTCGTTCTGCGCGCGGGTGCGGCCCATGAGGCCACCGACGATGACGGTCTGGCCGTCGGGCGTGACGACGACGGTGTCGGCGGAGCGTTTGTCGATGGCGGGGGCGGTGACGCCGTTGGCGATGGTCTGGCGGTCGGTGTCGGAGACGGAGGAAAGCTCGGGGGCGATGATCATTTCGACGAGGCCGTCCTTGGTGATGAAGGGCGTCACTTTGAGAATCACGCCGACATCGGTGTAGGCGATGGAGCTGATTTGATTGCCGAGGGAATCGAAGCGGACGTTGCTGATGAGGGGGACGGATTTGCCGACGGTGATGGTCGCGGGCTGGTTGTTGCGCGCGAGAATCGAGGGGCGAGAGACGACCTCGGCGTTGCCGGCCTGGGCGATGGCGCGGAGGGTGACCTGGTAATCTTGGCCGAGCACTTGGTAGAGACCCGCGCCGGTGGCGGTGATGGGCGCGGCGGCGGCGAAGCTGTTGACGGGTTGGCCGAAGGCATTGAGGCCGCTGCCGGTCGCGCCGTTGGCGAGGCCGCCGAGGCCGAAGGCGTTGACGACATTGCCGGTGGTGCCGGTGGTGAAACGACGACCGAAGCCGCCTTCGAGGCCGATGTCGGAGCCTTTGTTGTGCTGGATTTCCACGAAGACGACTTTGATCAGGACCTGCGGCTTGGGGCGGTCCAGGTTGGCGATGATGTCCTTGATCTGGAGGTTGGTCTCGTCGTCGGTGACGATGATGATTTTGCGGGCCTCGGGGTCGCTGGAGATGGTGGCGTGGCCGAGTTCGGTGTTGTTTTGGTAGTCGCGAGCGTTGCCTGCACCGCCGCCGCCGGAGCTGCGACCGCTGCGACCGGAGGTGGTGCCGCCGCCGGTTTGGGGGGAGAATTGGGCGGAGGCGTGGGTGGCGGCGAGGAGGAGTGCGAGGGCGAAGGGGGAGAAGCGCATGGGAGTTATGAGGGATGAATTATGAAGTATGAAGGGCGGCGGTTAAGGGAGGTGCGGGTGACCGAACGGGGCGGTCGTAACTAGGAGGTGGAGCGGGCTTGGTGAACCACAGAGATACGATGAGCACGGGGTGCCGGAGCCGCAACCGGAGCGGAGCGTGACCGGTCCCCGTCGCAGCACGTGGGGCGGCAAGGAAGCAATGGAATACTCTGACGACCTCCGCGCTGCGTACGCGGCGCGGGCGGGGACGCCCAGTCCCCGTCCCGGAGGGACGCCGGAGGAAATTAGCCGGGGGCAAGTCCGCCTCAGCGGACGCCGCCCCCGGAAATCGTGCCGCGTGGTACCATGCCCCAACGGGGCATCAAAGAAAATGGCACGAGGCGACGAGGGGTGGCGGAAATGCTGCGGGGCCGCCGCCAAGAACTTCTTCGATGCCCCGCTGGGGCATGGTCGGTTCGGCGGCATAACCGGGGGCCGCGCCCGCTGCGCGGGCTTGCCCCCGGCTAATTTCCTGCGGGGTCCCTCCGGGACGCGGAGCCAGCCGTCGCTGGCAGTTTCTTGATGGCCTGGTTGCTGCGGACGCAACGGCAATATCCTCGAGCACCGCGAGGAACTTGGCGCGCGGGTGGTCCCCGCCCGCAGCGGCTCGGCACCCGCGAAGGCGCAAAAAACTCCCAGCGCCCCGGCTCCGATATTGCCGCTGCGACCGGGGACCGGTCGCGCTCCGCTTTGGTTACGGCTTCGCCGCTCTGGGTTCATCGTGTCTCTGTGGTTTCAATTCCGGTTTCGACGGCAGCGACGCGAATTAGCGGATGCCGGCACCGCCACCGCCGAGGCCGGAGTTGCCACCGCCGCCACCGCCGAGGCGATTGCCGGTGCCTGGGGATTGGTTCTGACCGGAGCGAGTGGTGAGGGCGTTGTTTTGGGAGGTGCCGGTGGAGCGGGCGTTGCGGCCGGACTGGCTCTCGAAGAGGGCTTTGAGGACGGTCTCGACTTCGGAGACGTCGGCGTTTTCGAGGGAATAGACGAAGACCTTCTGTTTCTTGGCGGGGTTCTCGTCGAGGTTGGTGATCATCTGCTCGATTTGTTTCATGAGGTTGCGGGAGGCGCTGACGATGATGGAGGCGGTGCGGGCGTCGGCTACGGCGAGGACGCGGCTTTGTTTTTTGGTGCGGTCGCTTTCGGCGGTCGCGCCGGAGCCGCCGCCGCTGCTGCTGGAGCGTCGTCCGCCGTCGAGGCCGCCGAAGAAGCTGAAGCGGCTGCCGCCACCGCTGCTGTTGCGGTCGTTGGACCGGGTTTCGTCGGGGAAGAGGCCGGCGAGGAGATCGGCCATTTCATTGGGGTCGGCGTGTTTGAGGCGGAAGACGCGGAGTTCCATGATGTCCTCGACATTGGTGTCCACGGATTTCACGAGGTCTTCGATGGTGGCCATGAGTTCGTCGGGCGAGCTGACGACGAGGGAGTTGCTGCGTTCGTCGGCGACGGCGACGACGCGCGAGGCGGCCGTGGTGCGGCCGTTGCTGGCTGCGGCACCGCCGCCGCCTTCACCACCGCCGCCACCACCGCCGCCACCGCCGCGGAAACGGGCGAAGAAGGCGGCGCGGGGATCGGCGTTGCTGTTGCCGCCGCGACCGCCGCCGGTGTCGGGTTGGAAGACTTCCTTAATGACGGTGGCGACGGTTTTGGCGTCGGCGTAGCGCATCTGGAAGACGCGGATGGCGGCGATGCCGGCGACAGAGGTGTCGAGGGCGCGGACGATTTCAGCCATGCGATGGATGCTGGCCTGGGAATCGGTGAGGACGAGGGCGTTGCCGGCTTCGTTGGCGGTGAGGCTGGCGCGTTCGGAGAGAAGGGGCTGGAGATCCTTGGTGAGTTGCGCGGCGTTGATGTAACGGATGGGGATGATCTGGGTGACGATTTCGTCGGACTTGGGAATGCCCGCGGGGTCGCTGCCGCTCTTGACGGGGATGTTGCGTTTCTTGGCTTCGTCGCGGCCGACGATGGTGAGGATGCGGTCGTTCTGGAGGGCGGCGTAGCCGTTTTTGTTGAGGACGATGTTGAGGAGGTTGAGGGCTTCCTCCTTGGTGACGGGCTGGTTGTTCCAGACATCGACTTTGCCGCGGACTTCGGTCTCGAGGACGATGGTGTAGCCGGCGGCTTCGCTGAGGTAATCGAGGACAAGTTCGAGCGGGGCGTTGCGGAAGTTCATGCGCAACATGCCGGGGGGGAGGGGCGTGGGAGGGGGAGAGGGAGGGACGGAGGGAGGGGGGGATTGGGTGAGGGGAACGGCGTTGGTGGTGGCGGGCGGGGCGGGGGATGGGATGACCGGTGCGGGCACGGTGGGCGTGGCTTGGGCGTTGGTGGCGAGTAGGGGCGGGACGGCGGGGATGGGTGGGGCGTTGGTGGCGGCACGCGCGAGCGCGGTGAAGGCGAGGAGGAGGGCGAGGGTGAGGAGGGTGGATTTCATAACGGGGTGGCGGAGTTGAAAAGGGTGGCGGTGGTGGCGCGGGGTTGCGTGGTCGGTGTTTGGATAGTTTTACAGAACACCGCAGAGATGGGAAAGGCGCAGAGCGGGAATGGCGAGAATCGGCGCGGACTGGGGTGTTCCCACCCCTCACCCTCATTCCCTCTCCCCGTTGAGGGGAGAGGGAGGTCCGAGGTGGGCATTGTGGAGACAGGCTTACGCTTCGAGGCGATGTTGATGCCGTGGCGGGTGGGACGCCGAAACTTCGGAGCGCGGCCCTCCGGGCCGCAGCGGCAACTGGCGGGCGAGGGCGTTGGATAATTTAGAGCGGCCTCGCGGGAGTGGTGCCGCTGCGGGCGGGACGCCCGCGCTCCGGTCGAATTGATGCGAAAGGCGGTCATTTCTCTTCCTCCTTGCGGCGTTTTTCGAGGAGGCGGCGGAGGGCTTCGGCTTCGGCGGCGGTGGGGGCGGGTTCGGGTTTGGCGACAACGGGAGCAGCGCCGGGGGCGAGTGGGGACGCGGTGTCCCCGGAGGCGGAGTTGGTGGTTGAGGCGGACGAGGTGTTGGTGGTGCCGCTGGGTGCGAGGGGCGCGGAGGCGTAGGTGGTGGGCTGGGCGTTGACCTGCCATTCGCGGCGGTCTTCGCGGCGGAGTTGGTGGCCGATGCGGAGGGAGATTTCTTTGCCGTCGTTGTCGAACGCGGCCTGGTTGGCGGCGACGGATTTCAGCTTGAGGCCGGCGATGGTGTCGTTGAGGCGGAGGGCTCTTTTGTATTGGGACGAGGGGCCGTCGATGAAGGCCATTTGGTTTTCACCGTAGGCGAGAGTCCCGACGAGGGTGAAGGTCTCGACGACGGCGGGCGGCGGCGGGCGCGCGGGCGGCGGGGTGTCGCTCGACGGGGCGCTGTAGCGGTTGCCGCGGCTGGAGCGGTTGGGGTCGAAGATGTTTCGTTCGGTGAGGATTTTGAAGGTGGAGAAATCGATGCGGGGAGTGGGGGGCTTGGTTTCGCGCGACGCCGTGGCGGTGGAACGTCCGGGGGCGGGCGCGGGTGCGGAGGGGAGAATGACGGGGGGCGGGAGGGGGTTGGTCACGCTCTGGGCAACCCCGGTGGGTGGGGCGTTGGTTGGGAGGATCGCGGCGGGCGCGTTGGTGGGCGGCTGTGGATTTCCGTCCCCATTAATCGGAGCGCCGAGCATTGCTCGGCCAGAGGGCGCGCCAACTGCATCGGGCCGAGCAATGCTCGGCGCTCCGCCGGGAGGATTGTTCTGGGGATCTAGGCGCGAATTTGGGTTGGGCGAAATCTCGCTGCGACCTTCGCCCCGCTCGTCCCTCGCGGGGAGCGGGAGGGAGTTCGTGGTCGGCACCGTTTTCAGATCAGGGGCGACGGCGTTGGTGGCGGGAGCAGAATTGGTGGAAGCGGCGGAGATGGCCGGGGCGGTGGGCGCGAGCAGCGCATCGGCGGCGTGGGTGCGCGGAATGACGAGCAACGTGGCGACGGCGAGGGCGGTCGCGAGTCTGGCGGACAGGGAGCGGCAAAAGCGCATGGGCGTCATTTATCTTTTGGCGTGAGGACCAGACCGCTGACGAGGAGACCGAGGGCGAGCTGGCTGCCGCTGTTGTCGCGCGAGGTGATTTCGACGGCATCGACTTTGAGGGCGAGGGCGTCGCGCTCGATGTTGTAGAGGAAGCGGGTGAGGGCGGCGAGGTTGCCGAGGGCATCGACGCGGCATTCGAGGGTCAGGTAGTCCTCGGAGTTGTGTTTCCATTGCGGTTTGATGGAGCTGATGCTGATGCGGCTTTCCTGCGCCCACCGGTCAAAGGCTTTGAAAACCTGATCCTCGGCTTCCGAGTTGTCGCTGGCGAGCGTGTTCGTGCTCATTTCCTTCCAGCGGGTGCGGACGGTCTTTTCGCGGTCGAGGATTTGCGCGCCTTTGAGGATATTCATGCGGAGCTCGGCGATGCGGGTGGTGCGGTCCTTCAAACTCTTGACGACGGGATTGAGGATGAAGCGGTCAAAGACGAAGAGGCCGACGGCGGCGAGCGCGACGATGGTGAGGAGTTGCTGGCGGGGGTTAGTTTGCATGGCTGCCTCCTTTGCCCCACCGGAAATTGATCGTGAATTGCAACGGCGATTTGCCGCGGATCTGGTCCACTTTCACCTCGCCGATTTCGCGGGTGGCGCGGAGGCGGTCGAGGGTTTTGAGGAGGGCGGTGTTGTCGCGCGCGGTGCCGGAGCAGGTGACGACGGAGAGGTCGCGGATTTCGATGTTCTTGGCGGAGACGGAGCCGTCCTCGGGGAAGGCCTCGGTGACGCGGCGGAGGATGCTGAGGGTGCCGTAGGATTCATCGAACCACGGGCGGAAGCGCTTGATCTGGGTCTGGAGATTTTCGATCTCGGTAACCTTGGCGGACATGCCGGCCCAGCGGTCGCGCAACTGGCTGAGGTGCCATTGTTGCCATGTGAACAATCCGGCGACGACGAGCAGGATGAAGCCTGCGGCGAGGCCGGCGTACAGAAGTTTTTTCGAGGAATAGCGGGCGGTGAACTGCTGCCACGCGCTGATCTTCGGCGGGAGAAACTCGAAGCCCGTGGTCTGGCCGGCGAGGTGTCGTGCGGCGAGGGCGACGGCGGGAGAGATGGGCGGATTGGCGGCGAGCGGGAGCGGCGCGTGCTCGGCGGTGAAGTGGGTGACGGACTCGAGTTGCAGGCCGAGGGAATCGACGCGGGGCGCGAGTTCGGCGGCGAGCTGGCGGGCGGGGTCGCTCTGGCCGAAGACGCGGAGGCGGTGCAGGCCGGCGCGAATGCCGGGGGACAACTGGCCGAGGGTGATGCGCAGCTCGCGGGCGATCATCGCGGTCTGGAGGCGGCGCTCGCCGCTCTCGGTGTCGAACGCGCCTTCGAGCGCGCGCAGGACGGCGACGCCGCCGCCGGTGGTGAGCTGGATCGCGACGCCGTTTTCGCCGACGGTGAAGGCGAGGATGCCCCCGGATTTTTCGCCGTCCGAGGGCTGAATCGCGGGGAGGCCGAGCGAAAAGGAAATCGCGGTGAGGCGCGCAGCGGCGAGGACTTTTTCGAGGCGGATGAGGTGGTCACGCGGGATCGCGACGAGCGTCGCGTGGCGTTCGCCGTCGGCGGCGGTGAAGCGCGAGGTGGCGATGATTAGCTGGTCGGGCGGATAGGCGAAGCCGCGCTCGGCCTCGAGCTGGAGGAGGTCGGCGAGATCGGTTTCAGGCAATGCTGGCAGGGGTGTCGTGAGGGTCAGCGCCCAGTTCAGCGGGAGGCAGAGGACGCAGCGGCGCTCCCGGATTTCAGCGGCGTCCAGGTGGTTGCGGATTTCCTGGCCGACGAGTTCCGGCTCGTTGTTGAGCGGGTCGAGGGTGAGGACGGCGGAAAAGTTTTGCTGCACTTCCGCGCCACCGTTGACGCGGCGGACGATCGCGCCGGTGAGGCGGCTGCCGTCGAGCGCGAGGCCGAGGAGGACGTTGGGCGGTTGGTTTTTGCGGAGGGGGATCATCGTGAATCCAGTGCGGCCAGGAGGTTTTGGCGGACGTCTTTGCCGAGCGCCCAGCCGAGGTAGGTGAGGTCCTGGCGGTAAAGAATTTTGGGCGCGCCCTGATCGGTCAGTTCGGTGGTGTCGAGGACGAAGCGGACGCGCTGGTAACCGCGGCCGTAGTGGCCGACGGCGGCGATGTCGGCGGTGAATTGGTAGGACTCGGTCGTGAGGAAGGGGCCGGCTTGGTCGAGGGCGTTGCTGTTGTTGCGGTCGAAAACTTCGGTGACCCAGGCGACGGAGGTGAGCTTGGAGGGATTGGACTGGCGGAAGGAAACGAGGGCGGCGGCGCTGTCTTTGCCGATGCCGGGGATGCAGGTGAGGACGGCTTCGGAGGCGGTGTTCACATTCACGCGGCCGGTGAGGAAGGGCGTGTTGGTGGTGGTGATGTCTTTGGCGATTTGCGTGAACTCGTCGGCGGTGAGGCCGCTGCGGGCGTAGAACTGGAGGGTGCTGTTGAAATTCCAGTTGTTGCCGATGCGGCGGAGGATGGCGTTGCTGCGTTCGGCTCCGAATTTTTCGAGGAGGAGCGGCGGGAGCAGGCGCTGGCCGGTGGTGGCGAGGTCGATGCGGGGTTCGCCGTTGGTGCGGGTGTTGGGTTCGCGGCTCCAGACGGTGACGTATTCGGTGATGCCGGGGTCGAGGCGGCCGTCGCGGTTGTCGTCGGGGAGCGAGGCGAGGCCGTCGTTTTCGTTGTCGTCGAGGACGCCGTTTCGATTGGTGTCTTCGCCGTAGAGGATGTCGAGGTCCGCGCCGTTGACGAGGCGGAGTTCATCGACGGATTCGAAGGGGGCGTTTTTGCAGCGGTAGGCGGGGTTTTTGCGGAGGTAGGTTTCGTCTTCGGCGCCGCCGGGGGTGACTTCGCTGTTGGTGTCGCGCCAGTCGATGATGGCGGCGGCGAGTTCGGGGGTCATGCGCGGGAGGGCTTCGAGCATGGCTTGCGTGGCGGTGTTGAGGTTGAGTTTCGAGGCTTCGTCGATGAGGCCGAAGGTGGGAGCGGTGGCGGAGGTTGACGAGGTGGCACCGCCGGCGCTGCGGTTGGTGCGGCCGAGGAGCCAGTATTGGGCGGGGCCGATGTCGATGGCTTCGGCTTGGAGCGTGGTGGAATCGGGCGGCTGGCCGGGCTGGGGGAGGTTGGTGAGTTCGTAGGTGACGTAACGGAGGGCGCCGAGGATGGCCTGCTCGGCTTCGGCGGCGGCGACGCGGTTGTCGCCGGCGCGGTGTTCGAGCTGCATCGAGTGGGCGAAGTAGAGGGCGATGCTGACGAGGCCGAAGGCGATCCAGAGGACGATGATGAGGACGGAGGCGGATTCGTGGGAGGGTGCTGTATTGATTGGGGCGGGATTGTGTTGATGGGGCTGTTCTCCCTCACCCCGGCCCTCTCCCGCTGGGAGAGGGGGGAACATTTGCGGCGCGGCGGCGCTGTGGAGCGATGCGGATTTTTGCTGGGCGAAAATCACGGTTGGCCTCCGGCGGTGGCGGTTTGATTGGTGCGGGCGGTTACGAGGAGGGGGACGACGAGTTCGAGGGTGGGCGGGGCGGGGCGGGTGGCGTCGGGGGGGGCGAGGTTGAGTTGGAGTTTGATGGCGAGGGGCAGGTTGGTCTGGGTGGTGGTATCCCAGGTATCGGCCCAGGTGGAGCCGTTGTAGTAGGTGAAGGCGAGGGTGCGGACGTTGCCGAGGAGGAGTTGTTTCTCGGAGGTGGCGGTCGTGGGGGGCAGGAGGTTGCGGGTGACGGCGCGGAGGAGGTCGCGGCCGCCGGTGGGGCCGGCGTTGCCGTCGAGGTAGTAGGAGATTTTCTGGAGTTCGGAGAAGGGCGAGGTGTCGTCCACGGGGGCGGTGGCGGTGCAGAAGACGGTGGCGTTTTGTTCGCCCTGACCGCCGGAGAGGGCGGCGGTTTTGAAACTGCTGGAGAAGGTGCCGCCGGGGGCGACGAGGCCGGTGAGGTCGCGCTGGATGAGGGTGACGGCGTGGTGGATGGGAAGGAGTTCGTCGAAGCGGGCGGCGGTTTTGTTGCGGAGCCGCATGGCGCTGTAGAAGACGGTGGTGATGGCTCCCAACACGACGGCGAAGATGGAGACGGCGATGAGCAGTTCCAGCAGGGTGAACGCGGTGGTGGGGGGGGAGGGGCGCATGGGGAGGCGAGAGAAAGTGATTAGTAATTAGTGATTAGTAATTAGTGGGGAAGAGCGGGTGTGAGGGGCGGTTAGGGTTGGGAGGTGTCGGCGAGGGTGGAGAGGGTGATGTCGTAGGGGTGGCCCTGGATGTCGAATTGGACTTGGACGGAGATGAGGCGGAGGGCGTTTTCGGTCCAGGTTTCGGAGGTGGCGCGCCAGCGGTATTCGTAGGGGCCGTCGAGGAGGGTGCCGCCGGGCCCGGATTCTTTCCATTGGCCGGTGACGAGGATTTCGTTGATGACGCGGGTGGCGAGGCGGGCGGCGGCGGTTTTGCGTTCGCCGACTTGTCCGGCAAGGCTGGCGATGCGGAGGGCTTGCACGGCGACCGGGATGACGATGGCCATGAAGACGAGGGCGGCGAGGACTTCGGCGAGGGTGAAGGCGGAGTTGCGCCGCGTTGCCGCGGGGTTAGCGCAGGGTGTCGCTTTGAATTTCATAATTCAGGCGGTTGCGGCTGGGGGCGAGGGTGAGGGTGGTGTCGTCGGCTCCGCGGAAACGGATGCTGGGGGCGTTGCCGGGCGGGAGGGCGCCATCGGGTTGGAAGCGGAGGGTGGTGGCGGTGCTGTTGTTATTATTGTTGGCAGCGGGCGCGGGTGTCGGTGTCGAACCGGGGCCGGAGGTGCGAGTGGTGCTGACCGTGATTTCGAGTTGGAGGTCGGGGGCGATTTCGAACTGGATGGCTTTGGGGTCTTCGGGGGTGTAGCCAGGGTCGGCTTGGAGGCCGTAGGCGCGGGCGCGGTCGTCGATCCAGAGTTGCATGGGGATGCCTTCGCTGACGGCGCGGCTCTGGGCGTGGTGGGTGAGGGAGAGGAAGCGGCGGGCTTCGGAGTCGAGGGTGCGCCCGCGGAAAAAGTTGGCGAGGGACGGGGAGGAGACGGCGAGGACGATGATAAGGATCGCCATCACGAGGATCAGTTCGAGGAGGGTGAAGGCGTGGCGGCGGAGTGGGGAAAAGGCATTTGAACCACAGAGACGCGATGGACACAGAGCGGCGGATCCGCAGCCCAAGGAGCGCGGCTGTGTCCGCCGAGGACCAGCCGCAGCGGCCCCGAAACCTCGCAGGCACCCGTTGGAATCAGGGGCGTCCCATGCGGCCAACCTGCTGCGGCTGGTGCTCCGCGCACACAGCCGCGCTCCGGGGGCGGCCGCGCGAATCGGTCCGGGCGGCGGGACGCCGTCGGAACTCGCAGGCGGGGACGCCTGCGGGATGAGGGCGGCGATGGAGGGGCCGAGGCGCATTGCGGTTCAGCGTTTGCCGCCCCAGTTGGTGATGTCGTCGTCGCCGCCGGCGCGGCCGTCGGGGCCCATGGACATGAGGTCGTAGCCGCTGGGGTTGTGTTTGCCGGGGCATTCGTAGATGTAGGCGTTGCCCCACGGATCGAGGGGGACTTCGCCTTTGTCTTTGAGATAGGGGCCGCGCCAGCTCTGGGCGTCGCGGGGTTGTTGGATGAGGTCGATAAGGCCGCCTTTGCCTTTGGGATAGGAGCCGGTGTCCACCTCGAAGGCGTCGAGCGCGGTGCCAAAGCCGGCGAGTTGGGTTTGCGCGGCCGTGACTTTGGCCTGCTCGGTGCGGCCGGAGAATTTCGGCACGACGATGGCGGCGAGGATGCCGAGGATGACGAGCACGAGGAGGAGTTCGATGAGGGTGAAGCCGGAGCGGGATCGCTGGCGCGCGGCGGCGGTAGCGCAGGTTTCCAAACCTGCTGTGTCGCCGATTTCCAAATCGGCGGGGCTGCGGAAAGTCCAGCGCGTGCGGCGTGTTCCGTGGTTCGCAGGTTTGGAAACCCGCGACACAGCAGACTTGGAAGTCTGCGCTACAGGGGAGGTGCGCGGGTGCGAGCACGCGGAATGAGGCCGCTGGCGTTGGTTGTTTTGGTGGTTGGTTTTCATGCTGAAATTTTTCGGGGCGTTACTTGATGTGATCTTGGAGGGTGAAAATCGGGATGACCATGCCGATGAAAATCGTGCCGATGAAGCCGGCGAT
This sequence comes from Akkermansia muciniphila, assembly GCA_945861535.1. Classification (GTDB taxonomy): domain Bacteria; phylum Verrucomicrobiota; class Verrucomicrobiia; order Limisphaerales; family BJHT01; genus BJHT01. Next base: position 38,759 of record CAMAUZ010000001.1, read on the forward strand.
AAGGAAGAGCATGAGCGGCTCGGCGAGGGCGACGGCGGTCTTGAGCTGCCGGTCGAGGTCGCCTTCGGTGACGTTGGCGATGCGGACGAGTTCGGCGTCGAGTTTGCCGCTCTCTTCGGCGACGGAGATCATCTCGAGGGTCGAGCCGGCGAAGAGCGTGCGGCATTCGCCGAGGCTGGAGCCTAGCGATTTGCCTTCCTTGACGCGGTCGATGGAGTTGGAGACGGCATCGACGAGGATTTGGTTGCCGATGGAACGGCGGGCGACGTTGAGGCCGTTGATAAGCGGCACGCCCGCGCCGAGGAGCGTGCCGAGCATCCGGCAGAAGCGCGACATGGCGAATTGCGCGACGAGCGGTCCGACGACGGGGGCGCGGAGGATGCCGCCTTCCCACGCGCGGCGGCCTTTTTCCGATACGAACCAACTGCGGAGGAGGTAGAAGGCGATCAGGATGCCGAGGACGAGGAAGAGGCCGTAGGCACGGAGGATTTCGCTCGTGGAGACAATCATCTGTGTGAGCAGCGGCAGGGACGCGCCGAAGCCGGTGAAGATCATCTGGAAGCGCGGGATGAAGAACACGAGCAGGAACACGAGCACGCCGATGGCGAGGACGAGGAGGATGGTCGGGTAAAGGAGCGCGGTCATGACTTTCGAGCGCATCTCTTTTTCGCGCGCTTGAAAGTCGGCGATCTGGTTGAGCACGACATCGAGGAAGCCGCCGGTTTCGCCGGCTTCAACCATCGCGACATAGACGCGGGGAAATGTTTCAGGCGAGGCGGCCATGGCGTTGGCGAGGGTCATGCCGTCCACGACGCGGTCGTGAATTTCGCGCCATTTGGCGCTGGCGACGGGCGTGGAGGCTTCCTTGCAGAGAATGACGAGCGCGCGGCTGAGGGGCACGCCGGCGGCGAGGAGGCTGGCGAGGAGGCGGGTGAAATTTTCGAGGGCGCGCGCGGTGACTTTTTCGGTGCGGGCGAAGGAGAGGTTGAAGGGCGCGGCGGTTTTGGCGGGCGCGGGCGTGGGGGGGGTTGCGGAAGCAGGGGCGGGAGCAGAGGTGGACTTCGCGCTGGCGGGCGTGGTGTTTTTTTGCGGGGCGGCTTTGGGGGCGGGCGGCGTGGAGGCGCGCGGGGCGGGCGCGCCGCCGTTGGTGCGTTCGGCGAGATTGAGGGGGCGCAGGCCGCGGGCGGCGACTTGTCGCAGGGCTTCCTGACGTCCGCCGGCGTCGATCACGCCTTCGGCGATGGTGCCGTCGGTCTGGAGCGCGCGATATTGAAAGGTGGCCATGCGGGTCAGCGCGTTCCGGGCAATGAGGACGGGGAGTTTTGACCACAGAGACGCGATGAACACAGAGAAGACAAAGAATGGGCCCGGCCATTCTGGGTCACGAGATCGTGACTTTCTCGCGAGGCCGCAGCCTTGCTGCTTTCTCTGTACTTCAACTCTTCAAATTCCTCGCGCGCAGCGAGGGTTTTCCCCGGAGCGCGGCTGTGTGCGCGGAGCACCAGCCGCAGCAGGTTGGCCGCATGGGACGCCTCGGATTCTAACGGGTGCCTGCGCGGATTCCGGCCTGCTGCGGCTGGTCCTCGGCGGACACAGCCGCGCTCCTTGGGCTGCGGCTTCGCCGCTCTGTGTTCATCGTGTCTCTGTGGTTTCATTCCCGTTTCCATTCAGGCGCGCTCCTGCGTGGCGACGATTTCGGCGGCGGTGTCGGGGGCGCTTTCGCCGAGGGATTGGTCTTTGGTGACGCGCAGCACTTCTTCGGGGGTGGTGATGCCTTCGCGCACGAGGCGCCAGCCGTCTTCGGAAAGGGTTCTCATGCCGGCGCGACGGGCGGCGTCGCGGATTTTGTCGCTTGAGGAATTTTTCAGGATGAGCTGGCGGATTTCGTTGTTGGAATCCATCCACTCGAAGATGCCGCGGCGGCCGTGGTAGCCGGTGTTGCGGCATTCGCGGCAGCCGACGGCGCGGAAGATTTGCGTGTCGGCGGGGAAGTTGAGCTGGGCCTTGAGCGCGGCGGTCGTGGGTGAAGGATCGACCTGACGGCAGTGGGTGCAGAGGACGCGGACGAGGCGCTGGGCGAGGACGGCTTCGAGGGAGGAGGCTACGAGATACGGCTCAACGCCCATATCGACGAGGCGGGTGAGCGCGCCGGGAGCGTCGTTCGTGTGGAGCGTGGAAAAAACGAGGTGGCCGGTGAGCGAGGCCTGCACGGCGATGCGTGCGGTTTCCTGATCGCGGATTTCGCCGATGAGCAGCACGTCGGGGTCGTGGCGGAGAATGGCGCGGAGGCCGCGGGCGAAGGTGAGGCCGGATTTTTCGGAGACCTGAATTTGATTGATGCCGCGGAGCTGGTACTCGATGGGGTCTTCGATGGTGATGATTTTGCGGACGTCGTCGTTGATCTCGTTGAGCGCGGTGTAGAGCGTCGAGGTTTTGCCGCTGCCGGTGGGGCCGGTGACGAGGATGATGCCGTGGGGCAGCGCGAGGACGCGGCGGAAGGACTTGAGTTCGCGGCCATCGAAGCCGAGCTGGGCCATGCCGCGCAGAGTCGAATTCTGGCGCAGAAGCCGCATGACGACGGCCTCGCCGTGCAGCATGGGAATGACGGAGACGCGGATGTCCACCTCGGCGTCGTCGAGGCGGATTTTGATGCGGCCGTCCTGCGGGAGGCGTTTCTCGGCGATGTTGAGGTGGCTGAGAATTTTTACGCGCGAGACGATGGCGGGCTGGAAGCGTTTGATTTGCGCGGGCACGGGAACGTCCTGTAGCACGCCGTCGATGCGGTAGCGGATGCGGAGTTCGTGCTCGAAAGGTTCGAGATGAATGTCGGAGGCGCGGAGTTCGATGGCGTCGCGGAGGACCTGATTGACGAAGCGGATGATCGAGGCGTCTTCGGCGGCGCTGTCGAGGTCGGTGTTTTCCTCGTTGTCATCGGAGACGACCTGGAGCGGGGCTTCTTCGCCGAGGGTGTCGATGGTGTCCGCGCCGACGCCGAGGCGTTTTTTCATCTCGCGCTGGATGGCCTCGGTGGGCGCGAGGACGGGGCGGAGACGCAGGCCGGTGATGGTCTTGAGCGAGTCGAGCGCCTGCGTGGCGAAGAGGCGCGAGGTGGCGACTTCGACGGTGTCGCCGACGCGGCGGAGCGGGAGGAGTTCGTCCTTCAGCAACAGGCGCGCGGGGAAAAGCGAGAGGACTTGTTTGTCCGGCTCGACATCATCGAGCGCGGTGAAGGGCACGTCGTATTCCTTGGCGAGCCAGCGGAGGATTTCCTCCTCGGTGGGCAGCGCGGCGTTGGGCGCGAGGGCGCGCGTGGCCGCGAAGGCTTCGGCATCCACGGCGGCGAGTTGCCGGGCGGAGGTCATCCGCGCCAGCAGCTCCCGCAACGGTGAAGTATCGGTGGAGACCGAAGTCATGCGGCGAAGTGGGGCGTGACTATTTGAGGAGACCCATCAGGACGGCCTGGGCTTCCTGGCGGGCGGAGAGAAGCTGGCGTAGGTCTTCCTGGGCCTTCTCGGCTTTGGCTTCGCGTTCTTTGCGGGAGTCGCGGAATTTCGCGAGCTTGGTTTTGAGTTCGGCGGCGGGGGCCTTGGCTTCGATGGCCTTTTGGAGGGCTTCGGCGTCGGGGTTGGGTTCGCCGCGGAAGGGGCTGGGGGTGTTGTTGTCACCGGTGCGCGGAGGACGGCCACCGAAGCCGAAGCCGCCGGAGCGGGCGTCGCGCTGGGTGGCGTAAACCTTCTCGAGGCGCTCGGAGATCAATTTCCATTCGGCGTCGTCCTTGACTTCGAATTGCTCGCGCGCGCGTTCCAACATGCGGGTGCGGAATTCGGCGGGATCGAAGTTACCGCGGGTGCGGCCACCAGGTGCGGCAGCGCCGGGCGCGGCGGGGGTGTTCTGGGCGGGGAGCTGGGACGCGGTGGCGACGAGGGCCAGGGCGACGCCGGCGATGAGGGACGATAGGTGTTGCATAACGTTTGTTGGATGGAGGCTGCGATTGGTGCTGCTGTTTGGTTTCACACACGAACCCCCGATGGGCACGGCCTACCGGGTTTTGGCGGAATGGATGCACGCGTCGTGCCAGCGGGGATTTGGGCGGGTTTATGCAGATGTGAGGGTGAAGTGCGCAACGGTTGCGCGGCGCGGGGAGGGGCGGGTGTGCAAGGATTGCGCAGGCGCCGGGGGGCGTGGCGGAGCGTAGCGCAGACTTCCAAGTCTGCTGTGTCGCGGGTTTCCAAACCCGCGGACGGTCCGGCCACCCGAAACGCCTCGGCTTGTCTCACGCGCCTCGAACGCGGCGGCCGCTGCCGATTTAGAAATCGGCGATACAGCAGACTTGGAAGTCTGCGCTACGGGGGGCAGTGCGCCGCGGCGCCCGTTCGGCTGGATTCCGCTCCGTCCGCTTGCTTCCGAACTCGGCCTTCCTACACTCGCCGCATGACCATCACGAGACTGACCGTCGCCGCGTGGCTCCTGCTGTCGCCCGGCGTGCCGACCGCGATTCACGCGGCAGTGGACTTCAATCGCGACCTTCGCCCGGTGCTCTCCGACAATTGCTACCACTGCCACGGCCCCGATGTGAAAACCCGCAAGGCCGACCTCCGCCTCGACACCAAGGACGGCGCGTTCCGCATTAAGAACGGCAAGGCCGTGATTCTCCCCGGCAAGGCGTCGCAGAGTGAACTCTACCGCCGCCTCGTCACCACCGATCCCGACGACCTCATGCCGCCGCCGAAGTCGCATCGTAAACTCACGCCCGCGCAGATCGACCTCGTCCGCCGTTGGATCGACGAAGGCGCGAACTGGAGCCAGCACTGGGCTTTCGTTCCGCCCGCGCGGCCTGCGCTTCCGAAAATCAAAAACACGGCCTGGCCCCGCAATGCGATTGATCACTTCGTCCTCGCCGAGTTGGAGAAAAACGGCCTCTCCCCGTCTCCCGCCGCCGCACGCGAAACCCTCCTCCGCCGCGTTTCCCTCGATCTCACCGGCCTGCCGCCCACGCCCGCCGAGGTGGATGCCTTCCTCGCCGACACCGCGCCGGACGCTTACGAGAAGGTCGTCGATCGCCTGCTGCGCTCGCCGCGCTACGGCGAGCGCATGGTCTGGGACTGGCTCGACGCCGCGCGCTACGCCGATTCCAACGGCTACCAGGGCGACCAGGAGCGCACCATGTGGCCGTGGCGCGACTGGGCTGTGCGCGCGCTGAATGAAAACCTGCCGTTCGATCAATTCACCCTATGGCAGCTCGCCGGCGACCTTCTCCCCAGCGCCACGCTGGAACAAAAACTCGCCACCGGTTTCAACCGCAACCACATGATCAATGGCGAGGGCGGCCGCATCGCCGAGGAAAACCGCATCGATTACCTCTTCGACCAGACCGAGACCGTCGGCACCGTCTGGCTCGGTGCGACGCTCAACTGCACGCGCTGCCACGACCACAAGTTCGATCCCTTCACGATGCGCGATTACTTCGGCCTGCTCGCGTTCTTCAACAACACGCCCGTCAACGGCGGCGGCGGCAGCGGGCAGACCGCGCCCGTCATCGAAGTCGGCACACCGGAGCAAAACGCGAAGCTCGAGGCCGCGCGCAAAGACGTCACCGATCTCGCCGCGAAAATCAGCGAGCGCGAAAAGGAATTGTTCCCGCGCCCCGCCGGCAGAGCCGCGGCGGATTCCACCAACGCCACCAGCCTCGCCGCGAACATCCTCAAAGACCTCAAACAACCGCCCGGCCAGCGCACCCTCGACGGTCTCCGCGACCTCGCCGCCGCGTTCAAGAAAAAGGACGCCGCCTACAGCGAACTCGCCACCAACCTCCGCAGCGCCATCGAGCGACGTGACGCCGCCAACAAATCCTTCCCCCGGGTGATGGTGATGGAAGAAATGACAAAGCCGCGTGACACCTTCCTGCTCATCCGCGGCGACTACACGAAGCTCGGTGACAAGGCCGCGCTCGCCGTCCCCGCCAGCCTCGGGCCGCTGCCGAAGACCGCGCCGCCCAACCGCCTCGGCCTCGCTCAATGGCTCATCTCCCCCGACCACCCGCTTACCGCGCGCGTCACGGTCAACCGCTACTGGTCCCTCTTCTTCGGTGCCGGCCTCGTCAAAACCGCCGAAGACTTCGGCGTGCAAGGCGAGAAACCTTCGCACCCCGAACTCCTCGACTGGCTTGCGACCGAGTTCATGAGTCCACGCGAGAAGGCAGGTGAGCCAAACCCCATCAACCCTTCAGCCCTTCAACCTTTCACCGCGTCAACTCCCTCGGCTTGGAACGTCAAGCGCCTCCACAAGCTCATCGTGATGAGCGCGACCTATCAGCAATCCGCGAAACTCACCCCCGCCCACTACGAGCGCGACCCCGAGAACCGCCTGCTCGCGCGCGGCCCGCGCCATCGCCTGCCCTCGTGGATGCTGCGCGATGTTGCCCTCGCCGCCAGCGGCCTGCTCGTCGAGCGCGTCGGCGGCCCGCCCGTCAAACCTTACCAACCCGCCGGCATCTGGGAGGAGGCCACCTTCGGCAACAAGAAGTACGTCCAGGACCACGGCGACGCGCTCTACCGCCGCAGCCTCTACATTTTCTGGCGCCGCATCATCGGTCCCACGCTGTTCTTCGATGTCTCCAACCGCCAGAACTGCACCGTCAAAACCCCGCGCACCAACACGCCCCTCCACGCCCTCGCCACGCTCAACGATCTCACCTACGTCGAGGCCGCCCGCGCCCTCGCCGAACGCATCCTGCTCGCCGCGCCCTCGTCCGACGCCCGCCTCGAACACGCCTGTCGCGTCGTCCTTACGCGCAAGCCCAGCGCCGCCGAAAAGCAAATACTCCTCGCCCGCCTCGCCACCCTCAAAGAGCAATACACCGCCGATTCCGCCGCCGCCCGCAAGCTCCTCACCCTCGGCGAATCCAAGCGAAACGAAAAACTCGATCCCGTCGAACACGCCGCGTGGACGGGCCTTTGCTCGCTGGTGCTGAATCTCGATGAGGCGATTTCCAAGGAGTAGCCTTTTCGTGGGTTCCGGAACAAACGGGCGTGGAATGTCTTCGCGCTGCGGAGCCAATGGGGAAACGAATCCCGCTCAGTGTTCGTCACGCGGAACCATTTCAATGCGCTCCGTTGCGCGCGCTGATCGCCAAGGACGTGGACGGCCTGCTGATGGCGGGCCGCTGCCTCAGCGGCGACTTCATCGCGCACTCCAGCTACCGCATCACCGGCGACGTTGCCGCGATGGGCGAGGCGCCCGCGCTCCTGCCGTGGGCGCGGAGCAAATCCCTTGCGCGCCGGATGCAACCGGCGGAACTTCGCGCACCACATGAAAGCCCTGCCCATCCAGTTTGGGATCGAGACGGAGATCGGGATTGCCCGCGATGGCGCGGAGGAGCTGGACGTGGTGCTGGAGTCCATCGCGCTGGTGCGCAGCGTCAAGTCGCCGGGCGTGCTGATGCGTTGGGATTACGGGAGCGAAGATCCTCATGCGGACATGCGCGGATTCCATGTCGATGAACTGCGGCAGGACACGGACGAGGCGAATTATTTCGATCAGGATGCGCGGCGCGAGCTGAGCTTTGCGGAGATCAAAAGCGACGTGGTGCTGGCCAATGGCGCGCGTTTCTACAACGACCACGCACATCCCGAATACTGCACGCCTGAGTGCGGCACGCTGGCGGAACTCGTCGCGCACGACCGCGCCGGGGAACGCATTCTGGCGGCGTGCGCGCGGCGGTTGTCCGAGCAGCGCGGCGCGACGGTGCGGCTCTACAAAAACAACACGGACTTCGCCGGGCACAGCTACGGGTGTCACGAAAACTATCTCCTGCCGCGGTCGCTGGCGTGGGAGCGGCTGGCGCAGGGCGTGCAGGCGTTTCTGGTGACGCGGCAGATTTATGCGGGCGCGGGGAAGTTTGCGATTGAGGCCGAGGACAAGTTTGTCGCGCCCGGTTTTCAAATCGCGCAGCGCAGTGATTTTTTCAGCGAACTGCAAAGCGTCGATACGATGCAGCGGCGGCCGCTGGTGAACACGCGCGACGAGCCGCACGCCGATCCCCACTTGTTCCGGCGTTTCCACGTCATCATCGGCGACGCGAACATGTCGCCGTTCGCCACGCGGCTGAAGGTGGGCGCGCTGGCGCTGGTGCTGGAAGCGCTCGTGCGCGATCCGAAGCGCGACTGGCCGCGGCTGGCGGAACCGCTGGCGGCGTTGCCGGCGATTTCGCGCGATCCGAATTTTCGCTGGGAACTGCGGCTGGCCGGGGCGCGGCCCTCGACGGCGCTGGCGGTGCAGCGCGAGTATCTTGCGGCCGTGCGTGAGTTGTGTGACCTGCACGAGCCGGAAAAAGCCGCGCTCGTGGCGGACTGGGAGACGGTGCTGAACGATCTCGAGGCGGATCCGATGCGCTGCCGCAACCGCCTCGACTGGGTGGCGAAGCTGGCATTGATCCGGGAATTTCAGGCGGCGGAAAATCTTCCCCCGGACGATCCGTGGCTGCGCAGTCTCGATCTGGAATATCACCGGATCGATCCGGCGGAGGGCCTTTATTACGGCCTCGAACAAGGCGGCGGCATGCTCGGCGTGCCGGATGAGGAGAGCGTGGCGCTGGCGTTGCGCGAGCCGCCGCGCAGCACGCGTGCCTATGTGCGCGGGCGGTGCATTCAGAAATTTCCCAATGAAATCGTCTCGGCGCAGTGGGATCACGTCACGCTGCGTGGGTCGGACGGGCCGGTGAAAATTTCCCTCTTGGATTTGTTCGCACCGGCGGAAGTGCGGCGGTATGCTGCGGCAGTCGATGCGGCGGTGTCGCCGGACGACCTGCGAAACCGGCTCTGGATGTAACTAAAAAAAAACTCGTTATGCCTGACCAAGCCCAGAAAACCCGTCCTATGAATCCCGGCCCCGGCGGTGGCGGCGGCGACGGCCCGTCCGCGCCGAAGGTGGACAAGCCCAACACCGAGGAGTTGCTCAAGCGCATGCGCAAGGTCGATCCCGACCAGGCCAAGCGTTATCGCCAGCGCACCGGCCAATGAGCGCGCCCACTCCGATTGCCGGCGACTTCCTGTCGTTGCTCGCCGCGCACAACGTCGCGCCGTTGCGCGTCGAGGCGTCCCCCAACGCGCCGGTGCAGTTGCAGGCGACGACGGTGTTTGGTTTCCACTTTGCCGAGGGCGTGCTGATGGCGGGCGACCGTCGCGCCACGGCGGGAAATCTCATCGTGACCGACCGGGTCGAGAAGGTGATCGAGATTGATTCGACCTCGGTGCTGGCGATTGCGGGCGTGCCAGCGACGGCCTTCGAAATGGCGCGGGCGCTGCAAACTTCCTTCGAGTATTACCGCCGCAGCCAACTGCAACGGCTCAGCCTGCCGGCCAAGGTGCGCGCGCTGGCGCGGCTGCTGCGCGACAATCTGCCCATGACGCTGCAGGGCGTGGGTGTGGTGGTGCCGCTGTTTGCGGGGCTGGATTTCACGCTGACGCCGCCGAAGCCGCAGGTGTTTTTTTACGATCCGCTCGGGGCGCAGTTCGAGGCGGTGGGTTATGCGGCCTCTGGTTCCGGGTCGGGGACGATCCGGAGCATTCTCAGTTATCAGGAGCAGTTCGGGCAGCCGCGGCCGTCGCAGATGAACCTGCGCGAGGCGGTGCGGTTCGCGCTGCGGTTGCTGATGGTGGCATCCGAATTTGATTCGGCGACCGGCGGCGTGAACCCGGCCGCACAAACATTCGCGACCTTGAAAGTCCTCGACGCGGCGGGCGTGCGGACGATCACGGACGCGCAACAAGCGGAGTATATCAACCCATGACCGAGGAGCCTTATCGCTGGCTGGAGGCGGTTGCCAACCGCCGGGAATATGTGCGCGAGCAGCTCAAGGGCGGCTCGCCGGTGTTCGCCGCCGCGCTGCCCGAGGGCGTGCTGCTGCTGGGCGTCGGCAGCGGACATTCCAAGGTGTTCGAGCTTTTCGACCGCCTCGCGCTGGCGGGGCTGGGGCATCCGGCGGACATCGAGAAAGTGCGGCAGGCGGCCATCGACGCGGCGCACGTCGAGGCGTTCACACGCGCGCCCGAGGATGTGAGTTTGCGGCGGCTCATCAGCTTCGGCCTGAGCGCGCAGCTCAAGGCGAACTTCGAGCAAATCTACGCCGCGCCGTTTCTCGTCGAGCTGCTGCTGATCGAACTGGGAATCGAAGCCGGGACGGACGCGATTTTCCGGCTGCATTTCGACGGGGCGTATCAGTTGCAGACGGGCGGCGTCGGCGTGGCGGCGAGCCAGGCGGACAGCGAGGAAGAATGCCGCGCGTGGCTGGTGCGTGAACTGGCGGGCAAGGCGGACCGCGGCGCAGTGGTGGACCTGCTGTTGCAGGCGTGGTGGGTGCTGACGGAGAAGCGCGCGTTTGGCGAGGCGCTGCCGGCGGTGGCGGAACGCCAGGCCGGCTGGCGCGCCGCGGTGGCGGGCAAGGTGATCGAGATTGGCTGGCTGGCGCGGCGCGGCCCGCGCGCGGCGCGGTATGAGCCTCTGACGCTGGCGCAAGTGGGGTTATGAACCGGGGGCGAGCAACTGCGGCGGCGCGCGCCGGAGCGCGGCCTTCAGGCCGCAGAAGCGTGCGCCCGGCAGTGGGGTTTGAAGCACACAGTTTCATTCGTGGCCTTCTGCGGCGTGAACGCCGCGCTCCTGTGCCTCACTTCCAATCGCACCGCCTATGAACCGCATCGCCGGCATCGAGACGGAGTATGGCTGCCTGTCGCTGCTGCCGCCCGGTTCCACGAGTGCGGTCGAGCGGGTGCGCGACTGGATTTTTTCGCATCGGAAACTGGGCCTGATCGACGTGCATCATCGCGACTGGGACGAGCCTTCCGGCAATGGCGGGTTTCTCTTCAACGGCGGCCGGCTCTACATCGACATGGGGCATCTCGAGTATTGCACGCCCGAGTGTCTCTCGCTGCTGGACCTGTTGCGCTACGACCGGGCAGGGGATGCCCTGATTGCGCGGGCCTTGCGGGAACTCCGTCTCGACCGTGAGGTGAGCTTCATCCGCAACAACATCGATCACTACACGGGCGCGACGTTTGGCTGCCACGAGAATTATCTCGTCCGCCGCACGGCCCCGCTGCACGAGGCGAATGTGCTGTCATTGTTGGCGTTTCTCACGGTGCGGCTGCTCTACGTCGGTGCGGGGCGGGTCGGCTCGACGATGGCACCCGAGTTGCGCGGGCAGATGATGCGCGCGGGCGCGGACGATCTGTTTCAGCTCAGTCAGCGCGCCGACTACATCAACAACGACCTCTACGAATGGGTGCAGTTCAACCGCGCCATCATCAACACACGCGACGAACCGCTCGGCGATCCGCGCAAATACCGCCGACTCCACCTGCTCCACGGCGACACGAGCGTGCTGCCGACCACGCTGCTGCTGAAGCTCGGCACCACCGCGCTGGTGCTTGATCTGATCGACATCGACAAGCTGCCCAAGATCGCGCTGGCCGATGCGGTGACCACCTTTCGCGAACTGTCGCGCCAGACCGCCGGGCCGTGGCATGTGGCGCTGGCGGATGGTTCCATGGCGGATGCGGTCGGGCTGCTCCAGAGTTACTGCGACGCGGCGCAACGCGAATTTCACGGGCGCGATGACGAGACTGATGTGCTGCTGAAAATCTGGGCGGACACGCTCGCCGGACTGCGAACCGACCCGGTGACGCTGGTGGGGAAGGTGGATTGGATCACCAAGAAGTGGCTCTTCGAGCAGTTCAAGGAACAGGAAGGCCTCGCATGGGCGGACCCGTGGCTGAAGTCGCAGGACCTGGAATTTCACAAGGTGGACCCGGTGGAGAACATCGCCCTCGCGCTCGAGCAAACGCCCGCGCCGTGGCGGCTGACCGACGATGCGGTGGCCGACGCCATGTTCCAACCGCCCGCCAACACCCGCGCCCATGCGCGCTCGGGCCTCATGCAATGGCTCGAACAGCACGACACCCGCTATCATGTGGACTGGGAAATCCTCGGCGTCGAAGGCGGCGAACCGCTGACGTTGCTGAACCCGTTCGACCCCGAGCCGCCTGAGGCAAAGGTGTGGCAGGCGGGGATCACCGAAGTGCTGAAGGCGCACTCGCTGCGAACGCGGGCAGGCGGAGAGAAGTCGTAGCGTCGGAGTGCGGCCGGCCGGCAGCAGAAGCGTGCGTTCTGCTGAGGGCGGCCGATTTTTCGGACCACCGATTTAATTTAGAAAACGCAGTCGGAACCACGAAAGACACGAAAGGCACGAAAGGAGAAGGGCTGGCGGAATCGGGGGTCGTCATCTGGCGGGCGAGTTATTCGGATGTCGAGCCACCACGCTTCCGCCCTCTGTTTTCCGGCTTTTCGTGCCTTTCGTGGTGCAACCCGACCGCCGTTTCCAAGTTTAACTCATCAGCGGGTGAGTGGTGGCACGCGATCGGGTTGAATGGAGCGGTCGCTCCGGGTGGGCGATGCGGCGGACTGCGGGCCGCGCTCCGGTCGGTCGTGAGTCCCCCGATGCGGCTCAGTTCGCTCCGGGGGCCAGCAGCACCTGGTTGCCCGCAGGGTCGAGCACGAAACGCTGGCCGGGGGGAGGAGCGGGCACGCGCGGGATCAGCTTGGCGGCGGCGAGTTCATACAAATCTTTGGGGAACGGCCGGCCGGCCGCGAGCCAGAAGGTCAGCGCGGCGTTCAAGGCGCGCAGATGGGCGTCGGGTGAATTGCCGTCCAGATCCCGCTTGAAGGGGCCCATTGCGTCGTTGACGACGTTGGGCGCGAAGGTGCCGTCGGCGGGTGCGTCGCCCGGCCCGGCTGACGCGGCGGCGCTCGCTGTGGCGGCGGGCGTCCCGACCGCCGTGGCGGGCTGTTCCTTGTCGCCACAGGAGACGGCGATCAAGAGGCTGGCGGTGCCAAGCAGGAGGAGGATGCGCCGCGAGGTCAGGGGGTGAGTCATTGCGTGTCCCAGATGTTGTTCGGGTCGCCCTCGGGGAATTGGTAGAGCGGGGCGGTGTCGAGAAACTCGACCCGGCCATCGAGAAACAATGCGCCGGTGCCGCTCTTGGGTCCGTGCCGGTTGGCGAAGAACCGGACATGCCCGGCGGAGCCGAAATTGCTCATCCGGTGAATGTGGCTGGTGCCGAAATTGGCGGCGGTTTCTCGCGTGATCTCGCCGCTGAGCATCCGGGTGAAACGGTCCGCCGCCATGTCCGAGTAGGAGTCCGCGACAAAGATGCTCTCGTTGGGTTTGCGCCAGGCGGTCTCGACCGGCCAGCCGTCGCCGTCCCCGTTGTTGACGCGGTTCCCGGAAGCCGTCGCGAAGGTGGGGGTGGACTGGTAGATGTTGCCGATGGAGCCGAAGTTCATGAGGCCGACATTGCTCGTGTCCTTTGCCTGCGCTAGGGTCACTTGGAACAGTGAACTGGGGCAGTTGTAGAGTTTGGAGGCGTCCGCGATGTAGGGCATCAGCATCGGGCGCCACCAGAAGATGTGGTTGGCGACATAGCCATTGTACTCTGAGGCATAGACCGCGGCGGCCACGCCGATCTGCTTGAAGTTGTTGAGGCACGCGACCTTCTTGCCCTTGGCCTTGGCGGTGCTCAGCGCCGGCAGCAGCATGCTCGCCAGGATGCCGATGATGGCGATGACCACCAGCAGTTCGATCAGGGTGAAACCGTGGGTCTGGCCAGCCGTGCGCCGAGGCGCGCGTGGCTCATCCGTGGTGAAATGGGCGCGAGACATGGCGGTGAGCCTAGGACGGCGCGGGCGCTTGTCACCGCCGAATTTCTGCGAGGCGACCGCGGGCGGGGTAGCGCAGGCGTCCTCGCCTGCGAGTTCGGGCGGCGTCTCGCCGCCCGTACCGACTCGGGGCGGGACGCCTGCGGCACCCTGGCACAACCGTGCGTCGGCAAACTCTAACCTCCTTTTGCGCAGCCACGCTGCTCGCGCGGAAAAGGTCAGAGTCTCCTCACGTCGTCTCCTACAACGACTCGCGCCGGCGGTCATGGTGCGAAGGCGAACGAATAGACCTTGGCCCGCTGCATTTCCAACCGTACCTGCACGGGCTGGCCGTGGGGGTGGGTCACTTCGAGGCCCACCCCAGCCGTCGTGGTGGCGGTGAGGCGGCGGCCGGTGGCCAGCACGGTTCCGGTGGCGTCGAGCAGCGTGGCTTGGACCCAGCCGCCGGGGGCCAGGTCGGCGGTGAGGCGCAGGGTTTTGCCGGTGGCGGTGAGCGGGCGGGTGAGGATGACGGCGGGCTTGGTTTCGTCCTGTGGCGTCCAGCCGGCGAAGCCGTCGGGGCGCAGCGTGGCGAGGGCGAGGAAGCCGTCGCGCCAGTTGGTGTGCGGGCCGCTGGAGGCACCGTAGTAGAGCCGGATTTCGTGGTCGCGGACAACTGGCACGGCGGCGGGATAGACGCAGCCCCAGTCGTAGGCGTCGCGCTGAGTGGCGGTGGGTATCAGCGGCGTCCCCGGCTGGATGCGGTGCCAGGCGACGGTGTCCGCGCTCCACGCCAGTTCGCAATGCGTGCGGTCGGTCTGCGTGTTGAAAATGGCGAGCAGCCCGAGATACACGCCGGCGTGGCGGAATACGGGCATCGCGTAGGTCTGGTTGGTCCGGTCGCCGCGCAGCACTTCGACGGCCTTGGTCCAGTGAAGGAAGTCCGCGCTCTCGGTGCGTGCGACGAGGCGTTGATCGGATTTCATGCGCGTGATGCCGACGTATTTGCCCAGCTCGGGCGACCAGAACGCGTTGTTGTGGGTGTCCCCGGGGACGTTGATTTCGGGGCAGAGCGTGGGCGCGCTCCAGTGGAATCCGTCGGGCGAGAAGGCCACGGCCATCTGGCGCACGGATTCTGAGGCGCGGGCGAAAAGCTTGAAGCGCCGCGCCGGGTCGGGGTCGCGCGCATCGTGGAACACGCCCGAGCCGTGCGGGCGGCGCACGACCAGATTGTTCGCGGTGTTGCCATTGAACTCGACGAGACCGAGCGCGGGTTTCTCCCACTTCAAGCCGTCGCGCGAGGTCGCGTAGCAGACGCCCATCTCGCGGTCGTGCGGTTGGTAACGCGTTGTGGCGCGCTGGGCGGCGGGTGTCGTGGTGACGGCCGGATCGACGATGAACGGGCTGTACCAGCAGCGATAGAGCTGCGCGCGGTCATCGAAGTGGATGTTCGCATAGAGATTGTCGAAGCGGACTTCGCACGGCTGATCCTCTTTGAACAAGGGATTCTGCGGGTGCTTGGTGACGGTGCCGACGCGCAGTTCGGCGTTCTCCGTGCGCTCGATGAGGCGCTGGTCGAGCAGGAGGTATTTTTCACGCGGCGCAAGCGCGGCGGGATCGGCGGCGGAGAGCAGCGTGGCGGAGACGAGCACGACGAGGGAAATCAGAAAACCACGGATGGACACGGATGAAGACGGATGAAGACGGGCGGACAGACGGGCGCCGGAGCGGAGCGCGGCGGGTGCATGGTCGCTGACGGTGCAGGGGGAAGTGAGCGACGGAAAGCGCCCGAGTGCTGCACCTGACGCCTGCTCGTAAGGAAGTGAGGGACACGCGTGATTT
This sequence comes from Akkermansia muciniphila, assembly GCA_945861535.1. Taxonomy (GTDB): domain Bacteria; phylum Verrucomicrobiota; class Verrucomicrobiia; order Limisphaerales; family BJHT01; genus BJHT01. Next base: position 54,287 of record CAMAUZ010000001.1, read on the forward strand.
CCTTGGCGGCGGGGAGCGCGAGGGATCGGGAGTTCGGCCGGAGTTGGCAGGGGAATTGGGGGCATGGGAATGGGGAGTGATGAGGTGGCTGCGGGTTGGGCGGTTCGCTCGGGCTGCGGCAAGCGACTGTTTTACGGCAGCACTTCTACGACGAAATCAAACAGTTCGCCCTGCCGCTTCCCGTCGCGGGTGATGTCGAGGGCGACGATGTGGACGCCGGTCTTGGCGTCAGCGGTGGCGCGGAGGCGGATGGGGAAGGGGCGGCGGGCTTCGCTGTCCAACGTGCCTTCGAGCACGGCGGGTTCGGCGATGAGGCCGGTGGGCGTGTGAATTACAACGCGATGAGTCTGCGCGCGCGCGCGGAAGTTGCGGAGGTGCAGCGCGATTTCAAAACTCTCGCCGCGTTTCACGGTGTTGCGATACGGCTGCGCGCGGACCCAGAAGGGATCGAACCAGTAGCGGTAGTCGTCCTCGGAACTGAGCGTGCGGAAGGCGTCGCGCATGGCGAGCGCCCAGGCGTGGTAGCGCTCGATGAACGCGGCGGGCTGGGGCATCACGTAGGAATGGCCGCCGAGGAGCATGTCGGGCTTCAGGCGTCGGAGGAGTTCCGCGCCGAGGATGTAGCCTTCGTCGAGGATCGCGCTGTTGTGCGCGACCATGGCTTCGTGGCCGGTTTGCTGGGGATCGGCGGGGTCGCCGAAGATATTGTCGCCGGTGAAGGCGACTTTGCGGCCGTCGATCACGCCGCTGACGCACAGGGCGAACTCGGTCTGGCCGGGCATCCAGTCGATGGTGAATTTGAACCCTTCCCAGTCGAGCACTTCGCCCGATTTGAAAAGGCGGTCGAAGCGCACGCCGTCCACACCGATGCCGTAGGCCTGGATGGGCGCGGCGTAGTCGAACCACTCGGGGTGTTCGCAAACATCGGCCATGCCGTCGAGCGCCCAGAGTTTCGTGCCGTGCTGGGCGCGCAGATGCGAGCCTTGGAGGAAGTGGTCGCCGTGCATGTGCGTGGGGATCATCGCGTCGATCTGCTTGAGGCCGAGGTGCTGTTTCATGCCGGCGATGGCGGTGTCGAGGACGTTGGTTTGCAGCAGGCCGCAATCGACGGCGAGCGCGTGGCCGCTGTCGGCGATGATGAGATAGAAGTTCGGGAAAAAGCCGGGGCCGCGGAACTTGAACAGATGCGGTGACACCTGCCAGACGTGTGGGACAGCGGTGGGCCGCGAGACGCGGTCTTGCACGGAGCCGGCGAAGGTGGTGACGGGATAGCCGCGTACGTAGAGGCGCTCGAACTTGTAAATCTTCTGCTGAAACTCCTCGAGCTGCTTGGCGGGTTCGCGGATGGCGGGACCGTGCGCGGGGAGGAGCCACGCGGCGTCGTAGCCGGCGACTTGCGCGGCGGAATTGGCGAGCGCCCACACGCCGGCGGCGAAACCGTAGTCCCACTCGGAATCAAACCAGGTGTGGAGCTTCGCGCCGTCGAGCATGAGATCGCCGGTGAAGCCGAGCCAGCGGCCGCTCTGCTTCAGAAAATAGGACATGCCGCCGGGGCTGCTGCCGCGCGTATCGACGCACCAGAGTTCGCGTCCGCGCCAGGTGAAGGTGTCCATTTTCTTGAAGGTGCGGTCGAGCGGGATGGGCTGAATGGGCGGGCGCACGAAGCTCGCGCCGTGGATGGTGAAGGCGTCGCCGAGGCGCACTTTCATTTTGCGGAAGTCGCTGGGTTTCTCGAACAGGGCGCGCTCGAAATCGGGCGCGGCGAGTTGCGTTGGTTCCGCCTTTCCCGCGCGCCACGCGGCGAGTTTCGGGAAGCCCTGGCACAGTTCGCGATGGTGGCTGGTGAAGAGCACCCACTCGACGCGCTTGACACCGATCTCGCCGAGATGATCGAGCACGCTGCCGTCGCCGAGGTCGATGAGCAGCGCGGCGTCCCCATCGCGGAGGACGTGGACATTGCACGTGTCGGTCCAAACGAAGAGGTCGGGGTGCGCGGCGGCGTCGGGTTGGGTGAAGCGGCCGGCGGCGGTGGCGGGCAGGGGTGCGAGAGCGAGGGCGAGGAGCGCGAGCAGGAGCGGGAGGGGTTTCATGAGGCGGCGAGTTTACGGGGCACGGCGGGCGATGGAGCAACTGAAAATTCGGGTGGGGGCGCATGGATGGGGGCCTTGGTGGGAGCGCGTCCGGTCTCCGGTCGCAGCGCGGGGTCAAGGAAGGGAGCGGCGAAAACTGTCCGCGACCTGCGTCCGGTCGGCGCACGGCGGGCGCGCAGGGACACGAGTGACTGGGTTGGTGGCGTGGGACGGAGCCGCTCGAGAGCCTGGCCGAGTTGGGCAGGGGAATTTGGGGCAGGGGAATGGGAGGGGATGAATGTGCGGACGGAAGGCCGGGCTGGGGTTTGGAGATTTTCGTTTGGTGCCTGCCGCGCTTCCGAGTTCGCATTCGCGTCGTGGCCAATCTGAATCTGAACGCCAATTCCAAAACCAGATTTGGCAAAGGAATGGAGGCAAAAGAATGAAAACAAAGAAAATTCCCGTCCCCATTCCTTTGCCTCAACTCCTTTGCCAAATCGTTCCTGCCACCTTTCCGTGGGACATCCTCCCGCGCATTGTAGGAGTCGAGGTGACGAGACTCTAACCTGCTTCCGCGAGAGGCCTGTCCATCACCACCGCACGCCGCGTCTGGTGACCAAGTCTTGGTTCCGCACGCCTTCCCCCAAAGTTAGTCCTGAGACTTCGCCCGCAGCTCGCGTGGAAAAGGTCAGAGTCTCCTTACGTCGTCTCCGACAAAAGGTGTCGGTCAACGTGCGCGGGCGGCGGCGGGCACCCGGAGGAGTTCGTAGCGGCGGGGCGGGGGCTGGTTGGCCTGGTAGATTTGGTCTTCGTAGGTGGTGACGAGGGATTGCAGCGCAGCGACGCCGGCCTGGAAGGTGGTCAGCCACGCGGCGAAGGCGGCGCGTTTGGCGGGCAGATTGGGATCTTGGTCGGCGATGGCTTTGTCGAGTTCGAGGCGTTTGTCACGCAGTTGTTCCCACCATTTGCGAAGCGGGCGGACAGCGGTGGCGTTCTTGTCTTTGTTGAACTGGGCGACGCGGAGGGCCTGCTGAAACTGCGGGGTCAGTTCGTTTTCCTGAAGTTCGAGGCCGGCGGCGAGCTGGCCGTCGGAATAGGTGCCGACGGGTGTGGCGTCGATGCGGAGTTCGTAGGTGCCGGCGGGGAGATTTTGGGCGGTGAATTTTTCCGGGCTGAAATTCGAGCCGGCCCGGGTGAGTTGAAAGCCGAGGCGGGCCTCGGCGGGGAGCACCCAGGGCAGGGCGTTGGCGGTGAAGGTGAAACTGATTCGGTCGCCCGTGGTGAAGTTGGTGATCTGACCGTTGTCGGCGGCGGCGGTGAACTGGCCGGCATTTTCCTGGATCAAGATAGAACTGACCGGGCTGCGCAGGCCGAGGTCCTCGATCAGGGCGACGGCCATGATGACGTGGCCCGGGGCGTCGGGATGGACGGCGTCGGGTATCAGGGTGAAGAGCGCGTCCATTTTGCGGCCGGCCGTGGTGGCGTGGTTCAGCGGCGAATACACGTCCGCAAAGCCGAGGCCGCGGGTGTAGGCGCTTTCGCGGAGCCAGGCGCCGTAGAGGCCGAGCACGCCGTTGTAGTGGGTGTCGCGCGGTTCGCTGGGCGAGTGGCGCAGCCGGGCGGCGCGGCCGTCGTACATGGTCGGGGTGATGGGGACGGCGATGGCACCGAGCTGGGCGATGCGGTCGAACAGCGTGCTTATGTTCCGCTGGTAGGTGTCGAAGATGGGCTTGTCGAAATCGCGATAGCCGCCGTCGTTCATGCCGAGGAGGAGGGTGACGTATTTGGGCCGGAACGCGGCGACATCGTCGTCGAAGCGGACGAGGGCGTTGGTCGCGCGGTCATTGGCGACGCCGGCATTGCGGAAGTGGATGCGCCGGTTGGGAAACCGCGTGTAAAAAAAGTCCTCGAAATACTGCGTGTACAGGGCCTGGTAGGTGATGCTGTCGCCGAGGAAAACCACGGTGTCGCCGGTCTGGAGTTCCATTTTGGGATGGATCCGATTGAAGCCGCGCGGGGTGTTGCTGACGGTGAGGGTCGCGATGGCGCTAGTCGCGGTGCCGGCCGCATTGCTCGCGCGGCAGCGGAACTGGGAGTTGTGATCGGCGAGAGCCAGGATCGGCGTGACGTAGGTGGTGGCGGTGGCACCCGAAATATCGGTGAACTGACCGGCGGCCGGGGCTTTGATCTGCCACTGCAACGTCGGGGGCGGCGCGCCGGAGGCCGTGGCGGTGAAGCTGGCCGTCTGGCCCTCGAACACGCTCACATTGGTGGGTGGTTGGGTGAAGCCCGGCGCAATGCCGAACACGGTCACCGTGGCGACCGCGCTGGTGGCGGAGCCGGAGGAATTGGTGGCGACGCAGCGGAACTGCGTGCCGTTGTCGGCGGGGAGCAGGACGGGGGTGACGTAGGTTCCGGCAATGGCGCCGGCAATGTTCGTGAAGTCGGTGGCGCCGGGGACTTTGCTTTGCCAGCGAAAGGTCGGGGCCGGTGTGCCGGACGCGACGGCACTTAATTCAGCGGTGTTTCCGGCCACGACGGTTTTGCTGATCGGTTGCTGGGTGAAGCTGGGAGCGCTGCCAATCACAGTCACGGTCACCGTGGCGACCGCGCTGGTGGCGGAGCCGGAGGAATTGGTGGCGACGCAGCGGAACTGCGTGCCGTTGTCGGCCGGGAGCAGGACGGGGGTGACGAACGTTCCGGCAATGGCGCCGGAAATGTTTGTGAAGTCGAGGGCGCCGGGGACTTTGCTTTGCCACAGCAAGCTCGGCGGCGGCGTGCCGGACGCGACTGTAGTTAATTCTACGGTCGTTCCGGCCACGACGGTTTTGTTGGTGGGTTGTTGCGTGAAGCTGGGGGCGATGCCGGGGACGGTCACGGTCACCGTGGCGACCGCGCTGGTGGCGGTGCCGGAGGCGTTGGTGGCGACGCACTGGAACTGCGTGCCATTGTCGGCGGCGAGCAGGACGGGCGTGACGTACGTTCCGGCAATGGCACCGACAATGTTCGTGAAATCGAGGGCGCCGGGGACCTTGCTTTGCCAGCGCAAGGTCGGCGACGGAGTGCCGGACGCGGCGGCGGTGAATTCCGCGGTCGTTCCGGCCACGACGGTTTTGTTGGTGGGTTGTTGCGTGAAGCTGGGGGCGATGCCGGGGACGGTCACGGTCACTGTGGCGACCGCGCTGGTGGCGGAGCCGGAGGCGTTGGTGGCGACGCAACGGAACTGCGTGCCGGTGTCGGCAGGGAGCAGCACGGGCGTGACGTACGTTCCGGCAATGGCACCGACAATGTTTGTGAAGTCGAGGGCGCCGGGGACTTTGCTTTGCCAACGCAAGGTCGGAGGCGGCGTGCCGGACGCGGCGGCGGTAAATTCGGCGGTGGCTCCGGCCACGACGGTTTTGTTGGTCGGTTGTTGTGTGAAGAGCGGTGGCCTGGCAGCGGTGGCGCTCACCTGGATCACCACGTTGGGCGTTCGTTGTTCGAATCGCCCGACGGCCTCCTGCACCATCATCCACTGGAAGCTGTAGCTGCCCGGAGTGCTGGGAGCGCGGATGGAGAAGGTGAAGGTGTAGCTCGCTCCCGGCGGCACGGAATTGCGCAGGAAAACCCGGCGGATGTTCCAGTTCGCGTTGTCCACCGGATTGAAGGAGCCGAGCCGATGGCGGGTGGCTTCAGTCCACGTCGTCGTGCCGGTGTTGCGCAGGGTGATCGACGCGAGCGCGGTGCCGCCGGTGGTCATGAACGTGGGAACGATCTGGGAATCAAAGGCGGCGGCGTTGCCCGGGTTGACCGGCAGGAGCACGGCGATGGACGCGTTGCTGCTCGGCTGGCCAAAGAATCCGCGGCCCTCGCGGGTCATCTGCCATTGGAGGTCGTAGCCGCCGGGCACCAGTGGCGCGACGATTTCAAAGTGGAAGGCCGCGGTTTGTCCGGGCGCGACCGCGGCGGACAACGAAACGCGATTGAAGCCCCAGATGAGGTTGTCGGCCGGGTTGATGGAGCCGAGGAAATATTGGTCGGCGGCACGCCAGGTCGTGGTCCCCCGATTAACCATGCGCACGGTGACGAGGTTGGTGTGACCGGCGAGCAGCGCGGCCGGTGTGGTCTGGGAAGTGAAGGCGGCATGGTCGCCGGCGGGCGGGGCGGCCGACAGCGGGAGGGTTTGCGCCAAGGCGATGACCGCCAGGGTTACGACAGCGAGCAGGGAGCGGTGGAACGGATTCACGACAGGCAAAGTGTTGCGCGCAGATTGGGCGAATGGCAATCGATTACACCCGGAAGGGCGGGTCGGAGAGAAAACCCTCGTCCCGGCGGTCTGCCCGGAATTGTGTTACGGTTGAAAATCGGAAAACGTGGTGGAGGTGCGCATGGACAACAGACAATCAGCGGTGGATGTGCTCAAAGGCCTGGCGATCATTGGCGTGGTGTTGCATCACGTCAAAAACCGGCGCTTTGACGCGGCGGTGCAGGAGCAGTTGCTCGGGGTGATTCATGTGATGGCGTGGGCGGTGTATGCGTTCCTGTTCGCGTCCGGCCATTTGCACGCGTTGTCGCGGCGGCAGGAGGGCGCGGGAGAATTCATCTGGCGGCGGGCGGTGCGGTTGCTGGTGCCATACCTGTGGCTGGGCGCGCTGTATGCCGTGGTGTTTCAGGTGATTCAAAATCTCGGGCTGGTGGATTACGACCCGACCCGCATCGAGCCGACGCTGCTGGGCAAGCTGAAGAGTTTGGTGTTGTGCGATCAGGACCATGTCATCGGCGAGCAGCTTTATTTCTTCGTGCTGCTGTTTGGGGTTTCGTCGGCGTTCGTGCTGCTGCTGCAAATCTCCGGGTCGGTGTGGTTCGTCGCGTGGCTGGTGGGGGCGTTGTTCGTGGGGTTGGTCGCGATGATGGCGATGCGTCCGCTGCCGCTGGCGACGACGGGATTGTCCAGGGAAATGCTGCTGGGCGCGCTGCTGCAATATGCGCTGGGCTACCTGCTCGGAAAGACGCGCGAGGCGCGGGCGCGGTGGCAGTGGGCGCCGGTGGCGGGCATCGGCGTGGGTGCGGTGCTGGCGGTGATCAGCCGGGGCGCGGGCTATTCGTGGGTGATGCTCTTTGTGCCGCTGGCGCTGTATCTGGTGCTGGACCAGGTGGGGACGGGGGCGCGCGGGTTCGCGCCGTTGAGCGCGCTGGGGCAGATGTCGGGGGCGGTGTTCGCGTTTCACACGCCGTTCATTTTGCAGCCGCTGTTGATCTTTTTGTTTAAGTTGCAGGTGCCGCAGTTGGTGAACGTGGGGGTGTCGGTGTGCGTGACGCTCGCGTCGTGTGTGGTGATCCACAAGGTGCTGCACCGGTATGCGTGGCTGAAGTGGTTGCGGATCTGAAGGGCGGACGACGGGGCGAAGCTCAAAGCTCAAAGCCCAAAGCTCAAGGGAAGATACAAGCAGCCAAGCTCAATGTTTCGCCAATGGATTTCTGACCTCGGCCCGCTGTGGGTTGCCAGGCAGGCCAGCCTGAATTCCGCGGCTGGCCCGTCCGGTTGGCGCTTGGGCCTTGGCACTTCCCTTGAGCTTTGAGCTTTATTCTTTGAGCTTTTGCGCCGCCTCTGCCGGGGCCTTCCACAGTCACCCGCCCGCTCCCGATTTCAGTAGTCCGCAATCGAGCCGTCGGGCAGTCGGCCGCGCGTGGGCCATTCGGGAACGATCGGGAGCTTGGCGAGTTCGGCGAGGCGGGCTTCGTTGATTTCGCAGCCGAGGCCGGGGCCTTGGGGGAGCGAGGCGTAGCCGTCTTTGTCCACGGACCAGGTTTTTCGCATCAGGTCTTTGGGGGTGATGCTCGGGTAGTATTCGTGAATGAGGAAAAGCGCCACGGAGGCGCTGACGTGGAGGCTGGCGCTCATGGCGAGGTCGGTGGTGACGCTGTGCGGCGCGAGCGGGGCAAAATAAGTCTCTGCGAGCGTGGCCATTTTGCGCAGCGCACTGATGCCGCCGGTGTGGGCGCAATCTACCTGCACGATGTCGCCGACGCCCGCGAGGAGATAGGGCAGGATTTCCCAGATGGTGCGGGCTTGTTCGCCGATGGCGAAGGGGATCGCGATGTGTTGTTTGAGGCGTTTGAACACTTCGATGTTGCCGGGCACGGCGGGTTCCTCGAGGTAGAGGACGTCGTAGGGCTGCACGGCGGCGGCGAGCTGAATGAGGAACGGCGGCGGCAGCGCGCAGTGGGCGTCGAACATCACGATGCCGTCGGGGCCGACGGTCTTGCGCGCGTGCTCGATGGATTTCACATGGCGGTCAATCTCGGCGGGGGTGCCGGCGAAGGGCTGCGGACCCGCGCCAACCTTGGTCGCCGTGGCGGAGGGATAGACGCGGACCTTGTTGCGCGCGGGGCCGCCGAGGAGGCGGTAAATGGGCACGCCCCAGAGTTTGCCCGTGATGTCCCAGAGCGCCATGTCGATGCCTGCGAGGGTGTGGACCATGAACGGCCCGCCGCGGATGTCGCGATGCGAGCGGTAGATTTTCTGCCAGAGGTATTCGATGCGCGTGGGGTTCTCGCCATCGAGCAACTCGAAGAGTGAGCGGGCGAGCATTGCGGCGACGGTGGGTTCGAGCTGGGAGATTTCGCCCCAGCCGGTGACGCCCTGGTTGGTTTCGAGTTTGAGGAAAACCTTGCGCCCGACCGGCGTAGCCGTGAGGCGCGTGATGCGGATGCGGCTGGCGGTGTCGGCGACGTTGGCGGCGGGATTGTCCGCGGCGGAGACGGCCTCGGTGAGGGCGAGGTTGGCGGCGCTCATCGCGGAGACGGTGGTGAGCCATTGACGGCGGTTGAACATGGTGTGGCGGGTTGGGTTGTGGCGCGGACGTTGGGCGTTTGCCGGGGCGGCGTCAACGGGCCGATGTGCCCGCGCCTCGATGGGCGGCTGCGGTTTCATGTTTGTGGCGGTTGAAAAATCAGACTGCTTGCGCCCGGCGGCAATCCGGTTTGGCCGCCTGCCAGGCGAGTTCATCGCAAATGTCCGCGTCTCGGACGGCGGTGCGCCGGGCAACCGCCGCAGCGCCCGTTTGTGTTCGTACCTGCGCCACACCGCTGCGTTTTGCTGAAGCGGCGTGCGAGTTCCCGGGTTGCTATCGCTGGGATCATGACCCGCGGTTGGCGTTGGAAATGGGTGGGTGAATGAGGCCGTCCGCACAGATTTTTGCTAGGCAGACAACCGCGCCCGAGCGCTTTTCACCCCGCCTATCCACCCGGTAGAAAAACCATCTTTCGCTGCTTTCGTTTTTCCCCCACGCTTACGCGGTCAATTCCACCGCCGCTCGAACTCAAAAAATCGCCGTCATGAAAAAACTGCTCCCGCTTCTCGCCCTGTGCGCCTTGTCCCTCTTCGCCAGCGCCGCGTCTGCGCGCGCCGCCGACCGGCCGAACATCCTCTTCATCTTCGCCGATGACTGGGGCCGTTACGCGAGCTGCTACAAAGGTCTCGATGGCCGCCCGACGATCAATGACGTGATCCAGACGCCCAACGTGGATCGTGTCGCGCGCGAGGGCGTGCTGTTCCGCAATGCGTTCGTCAACGCGCCGAGCTGCACGCCGTGCCGCAGTTCGCTGCTGTCGGGGCGCTACTTTTTCAACACCGGGCGCGGCGCGATTTTGCAGGGCGCGGTGTGGGACAGCGCGATCCCGACGTTTCCGCTGCTGCTGCGCGACGCGGGCTATCACATCGGCAAGAGCTACAAGGTGTGGAGTCCCGGTTCGCCGGCCGATGCGCCGTTTGGCGGCCAGCTTTACGCGTATCAAAAGGCCGGCGGCGCGTGTAATCGCTTCTCGGGCGAGGCCACGCGCCGGGTGGCAGGAGGGATGACCTTGGCCGCGGCGCGTGAGGAGATTCTCGCGCAGGTGCGCGGAAATTTTGATGACTTTCTCGCCGCACGGAAGCCCGGCCAGCCGTGGCATTACTTCTTCGGCACCACCACCACGCATCGCGCGTGGGTCAAGGGCACCGGCAAAAAACTTTGGGGCATCGAGCCGGACGCGCTCAAGGGCAAGCTCCCGAAATTCCTCCCCGACGTGCCTGAAGTGCGCGAGGACGTGGCCGATTATCTTGGCGAGTGTCAGGCGGTGGATGCCTACATCGGCGCGTTGCTCGAGCGACTCGCCGCCGCGGGCGAGTTGGAAAAAACCGTCATCGTTGTCAGCGGTGATCATGGGATGCCCGGCGTAACGCGCGGCAAGTGCAACCTCTACGACCACGGCACCGCGGTGACGCTGGCCATTCGCTGGCCGGGCGGCAAACCCGGCCGCGTGCTTGATGACCTCGTGCGATTGCCCGATCTCATGCCGACCTTTCTGGAAATTGGCGGCGTGCCTCCCCCGCCCAATCTCTATGGCAAGAGCCTCGTGCCGTTGCTCAAGTCCGACAAAGGCGGCCTCGTGGACCCGAACCGCGACTGGGTCATCAGCGGTCGCGAGCGCCACGTCGGCAGTGCGCGTCCGGGGAATCTGCCGTATCCGATGCGCGCCCTGCGCACGCCGGATTTTCTCTACATTCGCAACTTCGCACCCGACCGCTGGCCGATGGGCGATCCGTATGCCGCCGCCACCGATGCGCCGGATTTGAAGGACATCGACGCCACGACCCGCGCCGCGTTTCCCGACATGGATGCCAGCCCGACCAAGACGTGGCTCATCGCGCATCGCAATGACACCGAGTGGAAGGGTCACTTCGAACTCGCCTTCGCCAAGCGCCCCGGCGAGGAACTCTACGACCTTCGCAAAGATCCCGATCAGGTGAAGAACGTCGCCGACGATCCCGCCTATGCCGCCACGAAGACGCAGCTCTCGCAACGCCTGCTGAAAACGCTCGCCGAAGCACAGGATCCGCGCGTCATCGGTGATGGCCGGACCTTCGAGCAGCCGCCGTTCACCGATCCGGAAAATGTCGGCCCCAACAAAGCGCCGGGCGCGCCGAAGAAAGGGAAGAAGTAGGCCCATGAAACGAAATCGCATGAATCGGCGTGTTGCTCGCGGTGAATCCGCTGCGGTTGGTAGGGCGCGTCTGTCCCCAGCGCGCCGCCGAACGTGCGGACGCGCAACCGGCGCGCTGAGGACAGACGCGCCCTACCAACGTCGGTTCTGGGTTTCCGCGCGCACCCACTTGCTTCACGCGAGCCTTCTCGTCCTCTGCGCGTTCACCGCTTTCCTCTCGCCCGCCCACGCCGCGCCCGCGCGCCCGAACATCGTCATCATCCTCGCCGACGATCAGGGCTGGGGCGACTTGAGCGGCAACGGCAACTCCAATCTCGCCACGCCGCACATCGATTCGCTCGGCAAGAACGGCGCGGTCCTCGAGCGTTTCTACGTGTGCCCCGTGTGCTCGCCGACGCGCGCCGAGTTTCTCACCGGCCGCTATCATCCGCGCGGCGGCGTGTGGAATGTTTCCACCGGCGGCGAGCGCCCGAACCTCGATGAAAAAACCATCGCCGACGCCTTCAAGGCCGCGGGGTACGCCACGGGTGCCTTCGGCAAATGGCATAACGGCTCGCAGTATCCCTATCATCCGAACGGCCGCGGCTTCGATGAATACTACGGCTTCACGTCCGGCCACTGGGGCGATTACTTCAGTCCGCCGCTCGAGCACAACGGCCAGCCTGTCACCGGCAAGGGTTTCATCATCGACGACCTCACCGATCAGGCGCTCAAGTTCATCGAGCAGCACCGGGCGCGTCCGTTCTTCTGCTATCTCCCTTACAACACGCCGCACTCGCCGATGCAGGTGCCCGACCGTTTTTTTCAAAAATTCGCGACCGCCGAGTTGAAACTCCGCGCCCGCGTCGGCGACAAGGAAGACCTCGACTTCACCCGCGCCGCGCTTGCCATGTGTGAAAACATTGATTGGAACGTCGGTCGCGTCCTCGCCCGCCTCGACCAACTCCAGCTCGCGAACGACACGATCGTGATTTATTTCAGCGACAACGGCCCCAACGGCGCGCGCTGGAACGGCGGCATGAAGGGCCGCAAAGGCACCACCGACGAAGGCGGTGTCCGCTCACCGTTCCTCGTCCGTTGGCCCGGCAAAATCCCCGCCGACACGCGCGTTCCGCAGATTGCCGGCGCGATTGATCTGCTACCGACTCTCACCGACCTCGCCGGCGTGGCGCGCGTGGGAGCCAAGCCGCTCGACGGCGTTTCGCTGAAACCGCTGCTCTTCGGCACGGCCACGAACTGGCCCGACCGGATGCTCTTCTCGCTTTGGGCAAACAAGGTCAGCGTCCGCACCCAGCGCCATCGCCTCGACCACGCGGGCGCGCTCTTTGACATGGTGGTCGATCCGGGACAGGACACGGACATTGCGAAACAGCAGCCCGAGACCGCCGCGCGTCTGTCGGAGGCCGTCGCGCAGTGGCGCACTGAATTGGTCCCGCGCCTCCGCTCCGATCAGCGCGCGTTCCCCGTGGGCCATCGCGAGTTTCCCCTCACTCCGCTGCCCGCGCGCGACGGGATCGCGCACGGCGACATCAAGCGCAGCGCCAACGCGCCGAACTGCTCCTATTTCAAAGGGTGGAAATCCACCGAGGACCGCATCACCTGGGACATCGAAGTCGCCACTGCGGGCAAATACGAAGCCGTCCTTTACTTCACCTGTTCGCCCGCCGATGTCGGTGCGACCATCGAACTCAGTCTCGGTGATCGCCGCCTCGAAGCCCGCATCACCGAAGCGCACAACCCGCCCGCCCGCGGCGATGAAAACGACCGCGTCCCGCGCAGAGGCGAATCGCTGGTGAAAGACTTCCGCCCGCTGCGGCTCGGGACCATCGAACTGCCCGCCACCCGCGGCCCGCTGACGTTGCGCGCGCTGAAAATCCCCGGCGCCCAAGTCGCCGAGGTGCGGCAGTTGCAGTTGACCCTGCTGCCGTAGTCGCCGGTCCGGTCGGGTGGGGCAGGCTTCCAGCCTGACAGTTCGGGCGGCATCCGTGCCGCCCGTTCCCCGCGGCGGTGCGGCAGAACTCGAAACACGGGGCAGGGATGCCCCGTGTACCGGCAGGCAAGGATGGCGGCCCGACAAACTGCGCGCGGGGCACGGCGTTTACCGCGCACCGCGAGGGCTGCTGACAATGGCGCGGGGTCATTCGGCTCAAGGCGGGCCGCGATGCTGGCGCACCGGGGGTGAAAAGCGAACTGGGGCGGCGACAAGCTGTCGCCGCCCCAGTCCTTGGGAAGTTTTCGGAGTTGCGGTGAACCGCGCCGCCCCGTGCCAGCGCCTACGCGCCGCCGGTGTTCATCGCGAGCAGAAACTCGATGTTCGACCGGGTCTTCTTGAGTTTGCCCAGCAGCAGTTCCATGGCCTCGACCGGCGGCACGCCGGTGAGGGCGCGGCGCAGCATGACGACGCGGCTGTATTCCTGCGGATGATAGAGGAGTTCCTCTTTGCGGGTGCCCGAGCGCTCGATGTTGATCGAGGGGAAGATGCGGCGATCCACCAGGCCGCGGTCGAGATGGACCTCCATGTTGCCGGTGCCCTTGAACTCTTCGAAGATGACTTCATCCATGCGGCTGCCGGTATCGACCAGCGCCGTGGCCATGATGGTGAGCGAGCCGCCTTCCTCGATGTTGCGCGCCGCGCCGAAGAAGCGCTTCGGTTTGTGCAGCGCGTTGGCATCGACACCGCCGGACAGGATTTTGCCCGAGTGCGGCTGAACCGTGTTGTAGGCGCGGGCCAGACGGGTGATCGAGTCGAGCAGGATGACGACATCTTTCTTGTGCTCGATCATGCGCTTGGCTTTTTCGATCACCATTTCGGCGACCTGCACATGGCGTTCAGGCGGTTCATCGAAGGTCGAGGAAATGACCTCGGCCGGGCGGCAGGACCGTTCCATGTCGGTGACTTCCTCAGGCCGCTCGTCGATGAGCAGGATGAAGAGGTAGATCTCGGGATTGTTCTTGATGATCGAGTTGGCCAGCTTCTGCAGCAGCACGGTCTTGCCGGTGCGCGGCGGGGCGACGATCAGGCCGCGGGTGCCCTTGCCGATGGGGCAGACGAGGTCGAGCACGCGGGTGGAGAGTTCGTCCTGCGCAGATTCGAGGATGATGCGCTTGTTCGGGAAGAGCGGCGTGAGGTTCTCGAAGTGGGTCTTGTCCTTCGCCTTGTCGGGGTCTTCCTTGTCCACGGCCTCGACCTTGAGGAGGGCGAAGAATTTTTCCTTTTCCTTGGGCGGGCGGATTTGCCCCGCGATCAGATCGCCGGTCTGCAGATCGAAGCGGCGGATTTGCGAGGGCGACACATAAACGTCCTCGGGGCACGGCAGATAATTGAAGGCCTGCGACCGCAGGAACCCGAAGCCCTCGGGGAGAATCTCGAGCACGCCCTCGGCGAAGAGCACGCCGCTGCGTTCGGCATTTTTCTTGAGGATCTGGAAGATGACCTCGTGCTTTTTCATCGTGCCGAAGTTCTCAATCGCCATGTCCTTGGCGCGTTGATTGAGCTCGGTGATCGCCATGTTTTGCAACTGGCTGATGTTGATCGTCTCGCCTTTGGGCTGCGGTGCCTGCGGCACGGCGGGCTTCGGGCGGTCTTCGTCGCTTTCGGCTTCGGCGACCGGGTATCGCGGCGGCTCGAGTTCGTCGGAGGTGGCGGGCCCGGTGCCCGCTGGAACCGCAGGTGCCGGCGCACGCGGCGTCTCCGGCACCAGCCCGGGCGTGGGTGACGGCGGGGGCGGCGGGGTGGACGGCGGGGGCGGAATCAGCTCGGCATCATCCAGCGCGGGCAGCCCTTCGATGGTGGGGCGTTTCGGCGGGCCTTTGGCGCGGGGGCCTCGGCGACGGGGAGGAGGTTTGGACATAAATTCAGATAACGATTGTGGCGGCGGGCAAACCAGCGTGGCGGGAATTGTTTACCGTTTGCCGGCGGTCAGTCTCGGAGACAAGACGACCACCGTTGGAGTTGCTCACCGGGAGTTTTTTTCAAGAGGACGGCCCACCATCAAGGGTAGGGCAGCGGAAATCTTGCAGTCAGTTCGCGGACACGTTCACGAACGGCGCGGGCAGCGTCAAGGTTTTTAATGTCCAGCAGCACTTCGCTGATCATGTCGGCAATGGCGGCCATCTCGGGTTCCTTCATGCCGCGCGTGGTCACGGCCGGCGTGCCGAGCCGGATGCCGCTGGCCTGGAAGGGCGAGCGCGTCTCGAAGGGGATCGTGTTCTTGTTCACCGTTACGCCCGCCTCATCCAGCGCGATCTGGCATTCCTTGCCGGTCAATCCGCGCGCCCCGACATCGACCAGACAGAGATGATTGTCGGTGCCGCCGCTGACGAGCCGGTAGCCATTGCGCCGCATGCCCTCGGCCAGCGCGGCGCAGTTGCGCACGATCTGCTGCTGATACGCCTTGAACCCGGGCTGCAGCGCCTCGTGCAAACACACGGCTTTGGCCGCGATAACGTGCATGAGCGGCCCGCCCTGGATGCCGGGAAAAACCTGTGAATCAATTTCCTTCGCGTACTTCGCCGGACACAGGATCAGGCCGCCGCGCGGCCCGCGCAGCGTCTTGTGCGTCGTCGTCGTGACAAAATCCGCGTGGCCCATCGGGCTGGGATGAATCCCCGCCGCCACCAAACCCGCGATGTGCGCGATGTCCGCCAACAGCATCGCCCCCACCTCGCGGGCGATCTCCCCCATGCGGGCGAAGTCGATGACGCGCGGATAAGCACTCGCCCCGACCGTGATCATCTTCGGCTTGTGCTGGCGGGCCATCTCCGCGAGTTGATCGTAGTCGATGCGCTCGTCGCCCTGCCGCACGCCGTAGTGGACGATCTCGAAAAACTTGCCGGAAAAATTCGCCTTGTTGCCGTGCGTGAGATGGCCGCCGTGGCTCAGGTCCATCGTCAACATTTTGTCGCCCGGCTTCAGGAACGCGAAATAGACCGCCATGTTCGCGCCGCTGCCCGAGTGCGGCTGCACGTTGGCGTGCTCGGCGCCGAACAGCTTCTTCGCGCGCTCGATGGCCAGCAGTTCGACCGTGTCCACATGCTCGCAGCCCCCGTACCAGCGCTTGGCCGGATAGCCCTCGGCGTATTTGTTCGTGAGCACGGACCCCTGCGCTTCCATCACGGCGGCGCTGGTGAAATTCTCACTGGCGATCAGTTCGATGTTTTCCTCCTGCCGCTGCCGCTCCAGGGAAATCACCTCGGCCACGTCGGCATCCACGGCCCGCACGCGCGCCAGCGGCGTGCCCGAACCTTTCTCCAATTTGCCCACGCGCCGTTCGTGCCGTCCGCCCTCGAAATGCGCCTCCAGAAAACTGTCCACGATCTTGAGCGCCGTCTCGGCGCTCACGACCTTCTCGCCGAGACACAGCACGTTCGCGTTGTTGTGCTGCCGGGCGAGGGTCGCCATCCGTTCGTCGAACGCCAGTGCCGCGCGCGTCCCCGGCACCTTGTTGGCCGCAATGCTCATGCCCACGCCCGTGGCGCAGCAGAGAATGCCCAGGTCGCTCCGCCCGCCGCTGACATTCTGCGCCACGGCCTGCGCGTAGTCGGGATAGTCGGTCGAGTCCGTGGACGTTGCGCCGAAGTCCTGCAGCCGGAAGCCGCGCCTGGCAAGGTGGTCCTTGATCGTTTCTTTGAGCCGCAAACCGGCGTGATCGGAACCCAGTGCGAGGGTGAAAACTTTGCCGGAAACCGCCGTGGCCGCCGTGTTCATGGAGTCCTGTTCGATAAACTTAAAAATGGAAACGATGCCCTGTTCGATCTGGTCGCGGCAGTTGAGATAAACATCATACGAGCCGCCAATCGGGTCCGAGATGTCCTTCTCATAAACCTGCAACGTGTCGTCGAACTCCCGCAGCAGAAAGGTTTTCTCCTGCGCCTGTGGATAGAGCAAATTGATCGCGTCCACATGCCCGTGGGTCATCCCGAAAATGAGGTCCGCCTCCAGCACCATCTGCGCCGTCACCATCCGGCTGCGCAGGCCCGTGATGTCGATCCCGATCTCCTTCAACCCGCGCACCGCGTAGGTGCTCGGCGCCTGCCCGTTGATCGCGCCCAGCCCCGCCGACATCACTTTGTAGTCACCCCGACCCTTCGCCATGCGTCGGAACAGGCCTTCAGCCATGGGGCTGCGGCAGATGTTCCCGGTGCAAACGAAGAGGATGGTTTTCATGCAAGCGTTAAGCGCGGGCGAAAGTGCGAGGCGGACTGGCAGTCGTCAACGGCGAAATCAATTCGCGCGCGCCGCCTTCAGCAAAACGATCCCTTTGAGAATATCCACCGCCCGTGCCAGCGCCGGATCCCGCATGATTTGCCGGTGCTTGTCCCCGGCGGCGCCGACAAATTCGTCCTCCTCCGTGTTCTGCCCCTCGCGCTGCCGCCGCACCAGTTCCGCCTCGTTCATGCGCCGCCGGGCCGCCGTTGTCGCCCCCGGCTTGGGTGGTGCCGCCGGGTTCAAATCGGTGAACGGATCGGCCAAATACGCGCGCTCATCATCCGACTTCACCTCGACGCTGACATCCGGCTTAAGCCCCGCGCCCGTCAGCGCCGTGCCGTCCCCGAGCCGCACCATGCCGCTGGCCAGGCGCAGCCGCTGCCCGTTCTTGAGCGGATACTCCATGAACACCCCCGCCTGTCCCGGCGTGGCCCCGCCGATGATCATCGCCGCGTTGGCTTTGCGCAAAATGGCCGCCAGCGTCTCCGCCGCCGCCGTCGTCTCGCGATTCACCAGCACCACCAGCGGACCCGCGATCACGACGTTGGTCGCGGTCGATCGCAGCACCTTGCCCTCGATCTGCAACAGCGGTTTGTCCCCCGCCAAAAACTTCTCCGCTGCCGCCACCGCCGCCAGATAATCCAGCCCGCCCGCAAACCGCAGATCTACAATCAACCCCTTCAGTTTCTTCCCCGCGCTCAGCTTCTCATGCGCCGCCGCCAGTTGGCCCGCCAGCCCCTTCTCCACCCGGTCCACGCGCACATAGCCAAAGGCGTCCTCCAGCACATTCGTCCGTCCCAGAAAACTCTCCGGCACCTTCGCCCCGCCGCCCGCCGTCCCATTCGTCAGCAACACGACCCGTCCCTGCAATTGCTGGAGCAGGCCCTGCAGGGCGGCGCGATCCAGCTCCGCCTCGCTCACGCCCACCAAGTTCGAACGGATCAAACTGAAAACCTCCTGAAACCCCGCCGCCTCCTCCGCCCGCGCGGGCGCGACCGCCACCGTCATCACCGCGACCGCCGCGACTGCCGCCACCGCGAAGGCGCGGACCTGGATCAAATTTAGTTTCATGCTGTTTACCGCCCGCGAATCACGCGCCGGGAGACGCGCCATCAACGCCAAGCTTGCGCCGCAATATCCTGACCGAACCCTGCGGCGTCGAACCAAATTCTCACCCCGTCGCGCCGGGTCTGATTGCCAGTGGGTGAACTGGTTCTCGGTCATGCAGCGTGGACGGACCGCCGACGGGTAGGGCGCGTCTGTCCTCAGCGCGCCGGGGCCTCGTGCGCACGCGCAAGCGGCGCGCTGAGGACAGACGCGCCCTACCACCTCACTGGCATCACCCGCTTGCAATCACGCCCGGCGTTGCCTCTGCGTCGTGTCGGCGGCACGAAGCGGTGGCGGAGATGGCCGCTTGGAGTGGGGGCGGTGACAGCGGCATTCGCCGTGAATCCGCGCACGCTCCGCGCGTCGGTAGCTGCCTCTATGATTTCCATTTCTATGCGCCCGTTGCGGGCTTTGGTGTTGTCCTTGGTTTGTGCGGGCTGGTCGGCGGCTCCGGCGTCGGCCGCCGAGATTGAAGACGAGCTATATGGGACACCGAAATTGCTCGCGTTGAAAATCGAGCTGCCGGCGGCGCAGGTGGAGGCGTTGCGCAAGGATGCCAAGGCGTATGCGAAAGGCGCGGTGCGCGAGGGAGACAAAGTGTACGCGAACGTCGGCATCCGGCTGAAAGGCGCGGCGGGCGTGCAGTTGCTCGACCGCAAGCCGAGCCTGACGATCAAGTTCGATGAGTTCGAGTCGGGGCAGTTTTTTCATGGGCACGAGAAGGTGGCGCTGAACAACGCACTGCAGGACTCCTCGTATTTGTCGGAGGCGATTGGCGGCGAGATTTACCGGGCGGCGGGCGTGCCGGCGGCGAAGGTGACGTTTGCGCGGGTGGAGTTGAACGGGCGTGATCTCGGGCTGTACGTGCTGGCGCAGACGCCGAATCGCGATTTTCTGTCCGATCATTTCAAGAAGACGAAGGGCAATTTCTACGAAGGGACCGCGAGCGATGTGACCGAGACGTTGCATCTGGATTCCGGCAAGTCACCAAAGGATCAGGCGGACCTGAAATCGCTGGTGAACGCGGCGCGGGAGACCGATCTGAATCAGCGGCTCAAGAAGTTGGGGACGGTGCTGGACGTGGATCGGTTCCTGTCGTTTCTCGCGGTCGAGGTGTTCGCGTGGCATCGCAACGGATACGTGCTCGCGCGGAACAATTACCGCGTTTACTACGACCCGGTCAGTGCGCGGCTGGTGTTCATGCCGGCGTCGTTGGATGAGCTTTTCAGCAAAAGCAACGCGCCGTTGCTGCCGGATGGGAAGGGCATGGTGTCGCGCGCGGTGTTCGAGTCGCCCGAGGGGCGCCGGCTGTATCGCGAGCGGATGACCAAGCTGCTGGGGACGGCGTTCAAGGTCGAGACGCTGCACGCACGGATCGCGGAGCTGGCCGCGAAGATTCGCCCGGCGGCGGCGCGCGACGCGAATGAGACGAAGGCGTTCGATGCGGCGGTGGCGCAGTTGCGCGAGAACATCACGCAGCGCGCGAAGTTTCTTGGCGAGGAACTGAAGAAGCCGGCGCAGTGAGGGGGCGGGCGGCTGGTTCAGCAACGGATGAATTACCGATGAAACAGGGAACGATTTTTGCGGCCCCGGGCGGAGGCGGCGGGCGAGACTGGGTGGCGCTGCTGGTCCTCCTTGGGATTTTCCTCGGTCTCGCCGACGCGCAGGCGCGGTTGACGCCGCGAGACAAGCGCAAGGACAACGCGGCGGCGGACGCGTTCTTCGCGACCAACGGCGTGGTGATTTTGCGGATCGAGATTCCGGAGGCGGGCCTGGCGTCGCTGCGCAAAACGCCGCGCAAGTTTGTGAGCGCGACCGTGCGCGAGGGCGACAAGGTGTATGAGGATGTCGGTGTTCACATCAAGGGGTCGGCGGGGAGCTTTCGCGGCTTGGATGACAAGCCGGGGTTGACCCTGAGTTTCAGCACCTTCGAGGCGGCGGACTACTTCCATGGGCTGAAGAAATTGCATCTGAACAACGGCGCGCAGGACGGCACCTATCTCAGTGAAATGACCTGCGCCAATTTGTTTCGCGCCGCCGGGGTGCCGGCGGGGCGTGCCTCTCATGCCATCGTCGAGTTGAACGGACGCAAGCTGGGCTTGTTCGTTTTGGTCGAAGGGATGGAGAAACAATTTCTTGGCCGGCATTTCAAGAATCCCAATGGCTCGCTCTACGGGCAGTCGGGCGGGGGCGATGTCTCCGACGCGCTGGAACGGATGGAGGGCAATGATCCGCTCACGCGCGCGGACCTGCGGGCGCTCACGGCCGCGGCGAACGAACCGGACGCGGCGCGCCGGTTGGAGGCCTTGCGCAAGACGCTGGACATCGAGCGGTTCCTCTCGTTCATGGCGCTGGAGGTGATGCTCTGCCACTGGGATGGCTACACGTTTGCGCGGCACAATTACCGGGTTTATCACGATCTCGACACCGACCGGATGCTCTTTTTCCCCCATGACATGGACCAGATGATGGGCGACTTGAACATCGCCATCGAGCCGGGTGTGAACGGGCTGGTCGCGCAGGCGGTGATGCGGACGCCGGAGTTGCGCGCGGCCTATCGCCAGCGGTTCGGGCAGATTTTCACGAACCACTTTCAGGCGACGGTGCTCACCAACCAGATTCATCAGGTTGTCCAGCGCGCGCTGCCGGTGATGAAGGCGTACAACCCGAATCTGGCGCGCGATTTCGAGAACAATTCGGCGGGCCTCAAGAACCGCATCGTGGGCCGCGCGCAGTCGTTGGCGCGGCAGTTTGGGCAGCCGCCACCCCAGCCGCTGCGCTTCGAGAGCGGCGGCGCGCGGTTGAAGGATTGGCGCAAGGAACCCGGCAGTGGCAGCGGGGCGATGGACGCGGTGGCGCATTCCGAGGGGAGGAAAACGTTGTGGATCAGGAACGGCGGCGAGGGCGGGGCGTCGTGGCGGTTGCGGTTGCCGCTGGAGGCGGGGCGGTATCGGTTGGAAGGCGTGGCGAAGGTGAAGGACGTCGCTCCCGCAGTGCCGGATGGGAAAGGGCAGGGGGCGGGGTTGCGGATTTCGGGCGCGACGGTGCCGCGTCCGAATCAGCTTACGGGCAGCTCGGGGTGGGAAAAGCTGGCGTATGAATTCGACGTGGCGTCGGGTCCGCTGGAGGTGGACCTGGTGTGCGAACTGCGGGGAAACAAGGGCGAGGTGTGGTTTGATGCGGAGTCGCTGCGGCTGGTCAAGGTGAAGTGAGGAAGCAAGACGGCTGGCAAAAGAATTCGTTTGGGCAAAAAAATGGCGGATGCGGGAGGCGGGGGCGCAGACGGAAAGTGGAGGTGGAAAAAAGGACGGGGACGCCTATTCCCGAAACTGGATTCGCAAAGGAATGGAGACAAAGGAATGGGGACAGGGAAACTTTCTGCCGTCATTCCTTTGCCTCCATTCCTTTGCCCCAAACTCCGACGTCCTAATCCCGTGGGACCATCGGCACCGCGCCGTTCGCAGCCAACGTCCCTCCGTCCTCCCACCAAAAACGTTTGCCCATGCGGGCGCCGTTGCGGCGCCCGGGTTCCCTTCGCTTCAACGGCGCCGGTGCGCCGAACGGGTGGCGGGCGCTCAACTGAACAGGCGCGTGAGCGGGGAGCCGCTTTCGACCAGCGGCACCGGGCGATTCTCGCGATTCAGCAACATCATCTCGGGGTTGATGCCGAGCGCCCAGTAGAGGGTTTTCGCGAGGTCTTCGGGCGTGACGGCGTGCTCTTTCGGATAGGCGGCGGTGGCGTCGCTGGTGCCGTACACGGTGCCGCCGCGGATGCCGCCGCCGGCCAGCAGGCAGGGGAAGCAGGTGCTCCAATGGTCGCGGCCCCAGCCCGCGTTGGCCTTGGGCGTGCGGCCCATTTCGCCGACGGCGACGACGAGCGTTTCGTCGAGCAGGCCGCGCGAATCGAGGTCGGCGAGCAGCGCGGCGGTGGCTTGATCGAAGGTGGGGAGGAGATGTTTTTGCACGTCCTCGTTGTTGCGGTGCGAGTCCCAACTGTAGCCGTCCACGCAGTCGTAATGCACGGTGACGAAGCGCACGCCGCTTTCGACGAGGCGTCGTGCGAGCAGACAGGACTGGCCGAACAGGTGCCGTCCGTAGGCGTCGCGCAGGTGTGCCGGTTCGCGGCGAATGTCGAGGCCGGCGCGCGTTTTGTCGGACGTGACGAGCGCGAGGGCGCGGCGGCGATGTTGGTCCAGCGCCGCCCCCGCGCCCTGATCGACCCGGCGTTGGAGTTGCTCGAATTGCCCCAGCAGCGTCGCGCGATCCCGTAGGGTGGAGATCGCGACCTCGGGGGCAAGGCCGTCGATTTGAAAGGACAACTCGGTATCGGAGCAATCGCGCCAGTAGGGATTGTCGGAGAGGTCGCGTTTATCGACCTTGGTGGTGAGCGGATTGAAACCCGCGCCGAGCCAGCCCGCGTATTCGCCGGGGCGGCGATATTGGCCGCTCTCCTGCAGGCGACCGAGCCAGTTGGGGAGTGTGGCGTAGGCGGGCAGATCGCGGTCGAGACCGCCGGGGGCCTGCTGCGCGAAATATTCCACGACGCTGCCCATCGACGGCCAATCCTGCGGCGTCGCCGTGAAACCACCGCCAACGGGAATCTGCCAGCGCTTGCCAGTCTGAATGTAATGCCCGCCGCCGCTGTGGTCGTTGAAGGTGTGCGTCATTGTCCGGATGACGCTGTATTTGTCGGAGATGGCGGCGAGCTTCGGGAGCATCTCGGAGATGCGCAGCTCGGGGGTGCGTGAGCGGATCGGACGATAGGGGCCGCGAATTTCGGCCGGGGCTTCGGGCTTCAGGTCGAAGGTTTCCAACTGGCTCGGGCCACCGAAGAGGAAGAGGAAGATGACAGATTTGGCGCGGGCTTTTGGAAGCAAGGGTGCCGCCGCCTCGGCGGCGAACACTTTCGGCAGGGACAGGCCCAGCAGTCCCGCACCCCCGATTTGCAATAGTTGCCGGCGGTTGATCGCGCCGGAACAGACCCGTGCGGGTTGGCCTTGAATGTTGAGCATGGGACGAAGTCTCCGGCGGACAGGTGGGTTTTACAAACCGAATTTGCCAGCGCGGGAAGTGAACTGGCGTGTCCAAGCGGCCCCGGGACGGGTTCTGGCGGCGAGACGCCACCCGAACTCGCAGGCGGGGACGCCTGCGGTACCCCGCGGGCGGAGTGCGCCCGTCCCCGGGCGCAGCGAGGTGGAGCGCAGTGAGGCGTGGGAAAAATCCGGTGGCCTGTGTGCGTGCGGACGTCGCTGCGGCCGGGGACGGCCGCACTCCGAGCACGTCACGCCGCATTCGGCGCGTCGATCAGCCCGTGCGTGCGCATCCAGTTCAGATACGTGGTCGCGCACGCGTCGAGGTTGGCGAGGTCGCCGCCGCCGCGCACGGGGGAGCACATTTCGTAAACCGCAAGACCGTCGAAACCGCCGTCGCGCAGGCCGCGGAAAAAGGCGGCGTAGTCAATGAATCCGGTGCCGAAGGGCGTGGCGCGCACCCAGTCGGGCGCGAGCCGTTCGTAGTTCACCAACTCGGGGCGATAGCGGTAGCGGGGCACGCGCACATAGTCGGCGTTGGTCGTGATGATGGTGTGGGGCGCGGCTTTGCGCGCGGCGGCGTAGAGGTCTTCGCTGCGCAGCGCGGGCGACCAGGCGTCGAAGCCGAGCTTGCAGTTGGGGCGGTTGATTTCGGTGAGCAGGTCGAGCAGGGCGTCGGTGTCGAGCGCGAGGTCGTGGTGATTTTGAATCGCGAGGGCGACGCCGTGGGCGGCGGCGCGGTCGCACATTTCGCGGAGCGTGGTCACCACGCGGCGCCAGTGGACTTGCGGATCCTGGCCTTCAGATTCGTACGCGGTGAAGACGCGAACCACCGCGGCCCCGAGCGCGGAGGCGAGGCGGGCGAGCGTCTCGACGTAGGCGATTTGCATTTCAAGGACGGGCACTTCGGCGGCGGTGCTCGGGGCCAGATGCGTGTAAGCGGCGACGATGTCGCAGCGTACGCCGGTGTCGCGCAGCAGTTGCTGGAGCGCGGTCACGGCGGCGGGTGTGGCGTCGAGCGGCGAGAGGTGCGGGCGTTTGCCCGCGATCATCACGGAGGGAAAACCGAGGCGTCCGGCGCGGGTGATGAAGTCGGGCAGACTGAGTGCGGCCTGGCCCCAAAAGCCGGCGTAGCTGACCGAGAAGAGGGAGGGTTTCATGAGCGGTTTTTTGGTGTGCGGGTGGTTGCGAGGGGCGAGGCGAGAAAAGCTCCAAGGCTAAAGCTCAAAGCTCAAGGGAAGGGCCAAGGACCAAGCGCCAAGTGCCGGGTGACAGGAGCGGTTGCGAGCGACCTGCAGGAATCATCATGGCCACAGCGAGAAATCGGTTGGCCTGGCGCGCATTGCATTTCTCTGCGTCGGTTTTGGAGCTTGCACCTTGGTGCTTCCCTTGAGCTTTGAGCTTTAGCCTTGGAGCTTCTCCTCAGTGGTTGTCGCCGTCGAGGATGCGGCCGAGGCCGCCGAGGACGGAGCCTTCGCCGCTGGCGCGGCCGCCGGCGCTGGGGGCGTTGGCGAGGATGCGGTCGGCCATGCGCGAGAAGGGCAGGCTTTGCAGCCAGACGGTGCCGTGGCCGCGGAGGGTCGCGAGGAAGAGGCCTTCGCCGCCGAAGATCATGGACTTGAGATTGCCGGCGCGCTGGATGTCGTAGTCGATGCCGGTGGTCATCGCGGCGAGGCAGCCGGTATCGACGCGGAGGGTTTCGCCGCGCAGCTCGCGCTTGATGATGGTGCCGCCGGCATGGATGAACGCGAGGCCGTCGCCGCGCAGGCGCTGGAGGACGAAGCCCTCACCGCCGAAGAATCCGGCGCCGAGTCGTTTCGTGAAGGCGATCCCGACAGCGATGCCCTTGGCCGCGCAGAGGAACGCGCCTTTTTCACAGAGGATTTCACCGCCGAGTTGCGAGAGGTCGAGCGGGACGATTTTGCCGGGATAGGGCGCGGCAAAGGCGACGCGGCGCTTGCCGTTGCCGCCCGTGTGCGTGAAGTGCGTCATGAAGAGCGACTCGCCGGTGAGCACGCGCTTGCCGACGCTCACGAGCGCTCCGAAGAAACCGCCGCTCGGGGCCGAGCCGTCGCCCATCTTCGCCTCGAAGGTGATGTCTTCCTCCAGGTAGCACATGCCGCCGGCCTCGGCGATGACGGTCTCGCCGGGGTCCAGCTCGACCTCGACGAGCTGCATGTCGTCACCGTGAATCTCGTAATCGACGACGTGGGCGGTGCGCGTGGCGGGGAGAATGGGCGGGGGGTCGGAGGGCATGGGAGCGGGTGGGTTGAGGGTTGAACGGGTGATGGGTTAGCTGGGGAGGGATTGGTATTTTTGAGGCCGGATCACGGGGATGAATTAGCACGGCCCGGTGCAGGTGGAAACGGCTATTTTGCGACGCGGCGACGGCGAGACGGCGGGGCTTGTTGCGACACTCTCCCGCGACGGAGGGCGGCGCTCACGCCGCGGGAGCGTGGACCGGGAGGGGAGCATCGGATTTGCCGGTGGCTTGTTCGGCTAAGCTGCGGTTCTGCGGTGCAAGCGCCCCGTCTCGTGGAGCAGTGTCAGGATTCGTCGAAAGCTGGGCGGCGTGCGCCGATGTGCGTGGTGGGATCGGGAATCCTGACACGGAGGAGAAGGGGACGGGGAGCAAGGAATGAAGGTCAAGGTTCGTGTGGGTGCGGGCCGGACGGAACTGCAGATCGCGGATGGCTGGAGAATGAGGAAGGCAAAGCCGGGCCGAACGCCTGTCCCCTCCGCCGCGGCTTTGGGTTGCGGTCGGTGGACGGCGCACGGACGGCGCAAACGGACGCCGGACCGGTGCCGACGGGGCGCACGAGTCCGGAAGCTGTTCGGAACCCGCTCGTGCGCACGCCCCAAGCCCGCCGGCGGAGATGCGGAAGCGGCGAGCGGCCTAAACGCCAGCGCTGCGCCGGCATCACCGTGGCTCAATGCGAGTGCGCTGCCACGAACTGGCCGTGCGTTTCATCGTGGCGCTCGCCCAAGGTGGCGGTCGCGGGAGCGTTCTCCGTCTCCGCCGCGCCCGCCTGTTGGAGGAAGTGATGAACGATCGCGACATACGTGGCGACGATGCTCGCGGCGACGAGAAACACGAAGAAGTCTGGGAGGCTGATCATAAACATTTTTTGTTGGGGCCGGTTTTTCGCCGGCTTGGTTTATGTGGTCACCGAACCGTTCGGCGATCACCTGAAGACAGACAAACAGCACGGTGAGAATCTCGCTTCTCCGAAATTGGCGGGACCCAACCCTTTCTTGCCCGGCACTTCGGGATGGTAAACGGCTCCACGGTGCCAGAGCGGCTGCCGCGCATATTTCTCTCGCCGCGATTTCCGCTCTGCGGTTCACTCCCGGCGTTCCCGAAAAAAATGACACCGCCCAACGCGAGCCTTTTCACCATGACACGCCTCAACCTCCTCCTCCTCGCCGCCTTCACCGCGGCGGCTGCCACTCCGCACCGTTCCGCCGCACAGGCCACCGCGGTCCCATCCGCGCCGCCGGTCCGCCTCCCGGAAGTCGTCGTGCGCGCCAATCCCATCCATTGGCCCGACCCCGCCGCCGTCGCCGCCGCGCTGACTCGTCCGCTGCTCGACACGAACCAGCCGCTCACCGACGTGCAGGACTACATCGAAAGCCGCCTGCCGCGCCTCGACGCCCCACGGTCGAAAAGCGAGTGGCAGCAGACCGCCCGCGAACTGCGCCGCGACACCCTCGAGAAAGTCATCTTCCGCGGTCAGGCCCGCGCCTGGCGCAACGCCGAATTGGGCGTGGAATGGCTCGACACCATCCCCGGCGGTCCCGGGTATCACATTCGCAAACTGCGCTACGAAGCCCTCCCGGGTCTCTGGATTCCCGCCCTCCTCTACGAGCCGGACAATCTCTCCGGCACCGTCCCCGTCGTCCTCAACGTCAACGGCCACGACAGCGCCGGCAAAGCCGCCGGCTACAAACAGCTCCGCTGCATCAACCTCGCCAAGCGCGGAATGATCGCGATGAACGTCGAGTGGCTCGGCATGGGCCAGTTGCGCGGTCCCGGCAACAATCACGGTGCGATGAACCAGCTTGATCTCTGCGGCACCAGCGGCATCGCGCCGTTCTATCTCGCCATGACCCGCGCGCTCGACGTCCTCCTCGCCCACCGCCACGCCGATCGCAACCGCGTGGCCGTCTCGGGCCTCTCGGGCGGCGGCTGGGGCACCATCTTCATCAGCTCGCTCGACACCCGCGTCACCCTCGCCAATCCCGTCGCCGGTTACTCCAGCTTCTTCACCCGCGCCCGGTACTTCTCCGACCTCGGCGATTCCGAGCAGACCCCGAGCGACCTCGCGACCGTCGTGGATTACTCGCATCTCACCGCGATGATGGCCCCGCGCCCGCTGCTCCTCACCTTCAATGCGAAGGACAACTGCTGCTTCCGCGCCGACCACGCGCTCCAGCCGCTGCTCGACGCGGCCACGCCGGTGTACCACGCGGTCGGCAAACCGGGCGCGCTCCACTACCATGTGAACAACTCCCCCGGTGATCACAACTTCGGCGAGGACAACCGCGAGGCGTTGTATGAAATGATCGGCCACCATTTCTTCCCGGATGCGCCGGGCTATTCCAACCGCGAAATCCCGAGCCAGGCCGAAGTGAAAACCGCCGCCCAGCTTGCCATCCCGCTGCCGGCGTACAACGCCACACTCAACTCGCTCGCCCGCGAACTCGCCCGCAATCTGCCGCGCCGCGAGAAGACCTTCACCGATCAGAAAACCGCCGGCGCGTGGGGCCCCGACCATCGTCTGCACCTCCAGATGCTCGTGCATGGCAGCGACCTCGGCGTCTCCGCCAAACAAATTGCCGCCGGCGAAAAGGACGGCCTCTGGACCTCCCACTGGCAATTGCGGCTCGGCGGCGACTGGACCGTGCCCGTCGTCGAACTGGCCTACGGTTTTCCGAAATCCACCGTCGTCTTTGTCGCCGACGCCGGCCGCGCCAAGTCCGCGCCCGAGATCGAACGCCTGCTCGCCGAAGGCAAACGCGTGCTTGCCGTGGACCCGTTCTACTTCGGCGAATCCAAGATTCGCTCGCACGACTGGCTCTTCGCGATTCTCGCCGCCGCCACCGGCGAACGCCCGCTCGGCATTCAAGCCAGCCAGATCGCCGCCATCGCGCGCTGGGGCCGCGATCAATTCCGCCAAGGTCCGGTCGGCCTTTCCACCGTCGGCCCGCGCTCCGGCACCTTCGGACTCATCGCCACCGCGATTGAGGAAAAGGCCATCGGCCATTTCGAGCGCAAAGCCCCGCTGACGTCCTTCAAGACCCTGATCGACAGCAACCGCAGCGTGAGCGAAAGCCCCGAGCTGTTCTGCTTCGGTCTCCTCGAGTACTTCGACATTCCCCAAATCGAACTCCTCGTCGCGCCGCGGCAGATCGTGACGCGGTGAGTCGGGCCATGAACCAGCGGCTGCGAACGAAGCGAAGGCTGCAACGCAGCAGCTCAACCTGGCAGCGACGCAACCACGAAAGTTTGGGACGACCGGATTGTTCCGCTGATCCCTGTCCGCAGTTGAATATCGCCGCCTTTCTTGTCCCGGAGGGACGCCGCAGGAAATTAGCCGGGGGCAAGCCCGCAGCGGGCGCGGCCCCCGGTAGCGGTGGAGAAGTGCTCCGTGCCCCAGCGGGGCATCGAAGAAATCGGCCGGAGATCGCGAGGCTCGGCGGGAGGATTTCCAAGATGCGGATTCATCGCCCTTTTCCGCGAACGACGCGCGGTTGGCGGGACGCCTCGTTCGATCCATCGCGGGAAATTTCTTCGATGCCCCGCTGGGGCATGGCCGATTCCGCGCGTTCACCGGGGGCCGCGTCCGCTGGCGCGGACTTGCCCCCGGCTAATGTCCTGCGGGGTCCCTCCGGGACAAAAAACAACATCATTGCAGCCAACATGCTCCCCTCCACCGCCACTCCCACCCTCCCCCGCCGCCGCTTTCTCCGCGACCTAGGCCGCTGCCTCGGCGCGGGCGGTATCCTTACCTCCTCGACCTTTCTCAACCTCGGCCGCGGCCAGACCACCGTCGCGTCCGCCCCCGCCCCCGCCCCTGCCGCCGGCGACATCGAGTCCCTCGAACATCTCGGCGAGTTCGTTCGCGAATGCACGCTGCCCGGCGAGACGCGGCGCGATGACGTGGTTCCGCGTCATGCCAACTGCATCCAGGTCGCCCGCGCGCGCTGGCTGGTGATCTACTCGACGCACGGCTACCGCGGCGTGGACGACGAACGCAGCATCATCTACCAACTCCGCCGCGACGCCCCCGACGGGGCCGTCATCAAGGAAGGTTTCCTCGCGCGCTCGGCCGCAAACTGGCTGCCCGCCGGCGTCCCGCCACCGCCCGCGGGCAAGGTCTATTTCAAACAACACGGCCACATGGTCGCGTTCGGCGTGCCCAAGGGCGCGGTCATCGGCGGCCAGCCCGCGCGTTCTGCCAATCTCTTCGTCGCCCAGTGGCGCGTGCTCGGCCGCGTGCTCGAGGTGCAGCGCGACTTCCTCGACAAAATCTACGCGGACATGGCGCTGTTCCGCGCCACGCAGGGCGTCGAGCAAATCCAGTTCCGCCTCAACGACCGCGACGATGATCTCGAAATCCTCCAGCCCGCCACGCGCCTCCGCCAAAAGGGCTTCGCCACCGGCCCCGCCTTTTGCAGTGCCGACGCGGAATGGATGAACCAGACCTTCTGCCCCGCCGTGCCCGTCAACGCCGAGCGTACCGAGTGGGCCGAATGCAATCACTTCGACCGCGGCCGCATCGCCGCGCTGAAACACCAGTTCAATCCCGCCACCGGCCGCTACGAATGGACCGCGCTCGGCCCCTTTCTCGGCGACGCCCGCCGTCCGCTCTCGGAAGCGAGCCTCGTCCGCCTTGCTGACGGCTGGCTCGTCGCCGCGCGCGGCAGCGGCCAGATCACATGGGCGCGCGCGACCGATCCCTTCACCGCGTGGTCCGACCTCACCCTCACCAAGGAACCCGCCGTCAGCGCGCCCCTCACGGCGTTCCGCTGCGGCGATGGTGTCGTGCGCCTCTTCACCGGCGACAAAGCCGCGTCGCCGCAGCGCTACGACCGCGACCCGCTCTACTGCTGGGACGTGCAGCCCGACCGCGATTTTGCCGTCAGCCAGCGCCGCGAGATTTACTCCAGCACCGCCAGCCGTCCGCCCTTCCGCCTCGCCGTCCGGCCCAAGATCGATTTCTGCGAACTCTTCCCGCACCACGGCCGCACCCAGCTCATCGTTCACGGCGTCAGCACCCGCGCCTTCAATCATCCCTACGACGGCCAGCCCGGCATCCCGATCCTCAACGCCGCCGAGAAAAGCACCAGCGGCCTCTACGTCGCCCGCCTCACCTACCGCACCGCCCCGCCGCCCTTGTGGAATTTCGCGTAAGGCGCAGACCGTCGGGCCGTCGGTGATCCCCTCAGCCGTAGCGATGCACTGCGGGCAACAGGAGCGCGGCCTTTAGGCCGCAGAAACGAGCGTTCTGCATGGCGCGGGCGAGTTTTCCAGACTGCCTTTTCAGACCCACCAGACAGTGAGTCGAGGTGCCCGTTCGGGTGGTTTGAAACGGTCGCTCCGGGCGGGCGTTTCTGCGGCCTAAAGGCCGCGCTCCGGTCGCTCTGACTGCATCGTCACGGCTCAGTTCTTCTCTGCGTTCCTTCCCCTCTCTGCGGTGTTCTGAAAAATCACCCGCCCGCGCGGTGAGTGCGCCAAACAGAACACCGCAGAGGTGGGAAGGGACGCAGAGCGGGAAGAAATCGGAAACGATTCCCAACGTGAAAAAATCGGTCCCGCTTTTGCGCTCTCTGTGCTCCTTCGCGGCTAAAAAATCTCCACCCTCACCGCGGTCGCCCCGCCTCCTCCCGCTTCACCACCCGCCGTGCGAGGCCGCCGAAAAACCAAATCCCCGCGTAATTCGCCGCGAGATCCCCGAGGTCAAACGTCCGCGCCGGCCGCCAGAGTTGCGTCACTTCATCCACCGTGAAAATCGCGAACACGATCACGCTCCCCAGCAGCCACAGCCGCCCCGCGCACCAGAACTCCCGGCACCGCAGCGTCCAGTTCAGGAGAAACGCCAACCCGCCCACCAGCCCGAAATGCCCCACCTTGTCTCCGCCCGGCACCGCTTTGACCGCGTCCAGCAGATGCTTCAACTCCCGGTGATCCGCGCACCAGACAATCGTCCCCACGATCGCCGCCCACACCACCAGCAAGAAAACTCGATTCACCGCCGCAGACAACCGGACCCCATCGGCCCGGTCAAACGCCAATGCCCTTGGGAACCGTGGTGGCCCAAGAGCCAAGACCCGAAACCACTGACCGGCACTGACCGGCACTGACCGGCACTAATGAAAACCAATCCAAGCCATCCCCCGCGAGTCAGGTTGGATTCGGTCTTGTCCCATTAGTGCCAGTTAGTGCCGGTTAGTGGTTTCAATCCGTTTGTGTCTCCGCAGCCGCCGGTTCGTGGACTACGGCGCTTCTGCCGCTTCCGCCCTGAACCGAGACTCTGCAAATCCTCCCTCCCCATCCGTGTCCATCCGCATCCAACCGTGGTTTACCCTCTGTTTCCACCACCGTTCCGGTGCGGTCGGCGCGAATGCCTTTGACCCGCCCTCGCCCTTTTCCTAAAAAGACCGCCGCCGAAACTCAGCGTGTCCGCACGAGCGCCCGACTCGGAGTTAGCAAACCAAAACTCATCACCCCAACCTCCTATGCCCAACGATCGCCGCGCTCTCTGTGTCGGAATCAACCAGTTCCCCTCCGCCTCCGTCAGTCAACTCAAAGGCTGTGTCAACGATGCCCACGACATGGCCGCCGTCTTCCGGGACCTCGTCGGCTTCAGCTCTGCTGACATCACCATTCTGACCGACCAGCAGGCCACCAAGGCCAACATCACCGCGGTTCTGCGCGACATGGTCAACGCCGCCCGTGCCGGCACGATCAAGTACCTTGCCTTCAGTCTCTCCAGCCACGGCACGCAGGTGCCCGATTTTAGCGGCGACGAGCCCGACAACAAAGACGAGGCCTTCTGCACCTACGACATGGCACCCGACGGCAGAGGCGGTTGGGACGTGTCCCGTCTGCTCGTGGACGACGAACTCCGCGACCTTTTCCTGACTTTGCCCGCCGACGTGCTTCTCGAAGTGTACCTCGACACCTGCCACAGCGGCACCGGCCTGCGCGACCTCAGCCAGCGCATTCCCCGTTACGCGCCGCCGCCCAGTCCCGCCGCCGTGGAAGCCCTCGCCCGCCGCGCGCCGCGCGGTCTCGCCCGCAGCCTGTCCGAGGCTGGCTCGCGGCATCACATCCTCTGGACCGGCTGCCGCGCCGATCAGTCCAGCTACGACTCGTACTTCAACAACCGGCCCAACGGTGCCTTCACCTACTACTGGACCCGCGCCATGCGGGCCTCGAACAACACCCTCTCGCGGTCGCAAATTCTCCAGCAAGTGCGCGCCGATCTCCAGGCCGCCAACTTCAATCAGGAGCCGCAACTGCAAGCCAACGCGACCACCACGTAGCCGCCCGGGACGACGAAAAAAGCTCCAAGGACAAGGCTCAAAGCTCAAGGGAAACACCAAGGGCCAAGCGCTCCATGAGTCGCCGGAGTCCGGTGGTTGGCACAAGTAGCGCCGTGCTGCGAGGGCGCCAGCCATCGGGCCGTGCTGCCGCGAAATCCCCCGGAGTGTCATTGCCGGTGCCACCCGCGCCGCGCCGCTTGGTCCTTGCAGCTTGGCCATTCCCTTGAGCTTTGAGCTTTATCCTTGGAGCTTCTCTGTCCCCTCCGCCACCGGCGGCGGCGTGTGCGTCGTCGCACCGTTGCCACCCGTTTCTCCGCTGAGAAACTCCCACGCCCGCCGCTCGCTGTAATACTCGTCGGGCCGCAGCCCGTTGCCGACGAAGCCCACATGCCCGCCATGCGCGGGCACCTCGAGATGCAGCCATTCGTGGCGCGCGGCGATGGCTTCTGGAAAACACTCCGGCGACAAAAATGGATCATCCGCCGCGTTTAACAGCAGGGCAGGGCACCGGATCGGCTCCAGGAAAAATCGTGAACTGGACCGCGCCCAGTAATCCTCCGCGTCGCGAAAGCCGTGCAGCGGGGCGGTGTACCGGTCATCAAAATCCCGGAACGTTTTCAGCGCGCCGTAATGCGCATCATCCAACGCCTCGGGAAAACGCGCCTGTTTCGCGCTGATCTTCTGATGCAGGTCCACCAGAAAACGCTCCATGTATGGCCGGTTCTCCCGGCTCGCCATCACCTCCGCCGACGATTTCAAATCGCACGGCACCGACACGGCGACCCCGCCCACCAGCCACTGCGGCGCCCGCTCGCCGAGTTCGCCGAGCAGCTTCAAGGTCAGGTTCCCGCCGATGCTGAAGCCCACCAAACCCACGCGTTCGTACCCGTGCCGCGCCACCGCCTCGACCACCTGCCGCAAATCGTCCGACGCCCCGCTATGGGAAAAGCGCAGCAGTCGGTTGGGCTCGCCGCTGCAACCCCGGAAGTTCCACGCCACCGCGTCCCAGCCGCGTCGATTGAACGTCCGCACCATTCCCTTCACGTAATCCCGCTGTGACGAACCCTCCAGTCCGTGCGACACGATCACCACGTTGCGCCCGCTCGCGCGCGACCAATCCAAGTCGAGAAAATCCCCGTCCGGCAGTTCCAGTCGCTCTCGCTCGTATCGCACCTCCGGCAGCCGGCGACGCAGCACCGGATACACCGTTTGCGCGTGCCCGTTACGCAGGAACCACGGCGGCTGATAGGCTGAGGGAATCACTGGCACTCCCCACGGGCTAACCGTTCTCTCCCGGCCGCGTCAATCCCGGAGCGCGTCCGGTGGGGCAGGCATCCCTGCATGCCAGTTAGCGGGGCATCCCTGCCCCGTGTTCCCGGTGCGGCTCCGGCGCAAAAAAACGGGCGGCACGGATGCCGCCCGAACTGTCAGGCTGGAAGCCTGCCCCACACCGCCCGCGCGCCCACGGCGCTACGGCTTCGGTGGCACCGGCGTGGGGCGCGTCATCTCGAAAACACCGCGATACTTCTTGCTGTCGTAATCCGCGATGAAGTTGGTCGTCGTCGCGTGGCCGCTGTAGGTAAAGATACCGCCTGCCATTTTTCCCAGATCGGCGCTGCTGCTGAAGCGGTTGGTGCCGCCGCCCGCCGGGGTCACCGTGAGGATCGCGTCGTGGCTGTAAGTGAAGATGCGGAAGTAATACGAGTGGAACCGCGCGAGGTAGCGGCCGTCCTCCAGGCGTGTGAGCAGGCAGCGGAGCTTGCCGCTGTGGCTGTCGCTGCTGCTGATCCAGCGGCCTTCCCAGCGGCCCTCGATGCTCGCGGGCGGCGGATTGGTCTTGCTCGCAGACTTCCAATCCCGCCCAAACGTCGCGCAGCCGCTGGACAACGGCAGCAGGCAGAGCAACGCGACAACCAGGGTCGAGCGGAGATGGTGGACTTTCATACACCAAATTTCTGACGCTGCGGGCGGCCTTCGGCAATTCGCATTTTCTCCCGTGCCCAACGGAGCGCGCCCGTCCCCGGGTGCAGCGGCGTGGAGCGCCGGAAGGCGCAGGAAAATTCCGACGACTATCGAGCGTGCGGAAGCCGCTGCGGCCGGGACGGCCGCGCTCCGGCACCGCTCCTCACGCCGGCCGGCCCAGCCCGTTCCACGCCGCGCCGAACGCCCCTGCAAATTCCCCCAGTTGCGCCGGCAGGATGCGCGCCTCATGCCCGCACACCCGCCATTCGCCACGGGCGACGAATTCCCGCAGCAATGGAAACAGCGCCTCGCCCGCTCGCGCGATGCCGCCGCCCACAATCACCACCTCGGGATCGAGAATGTTGGTGAACGAAATGATCGCGCCCGCCAGCGCCTGCACCGACTCCCGCCACACCCCCGTTGCGAACGCGTCGCCCGCGAGATGCGCCTGCACCAGTTCGTGCGTGTTCGCGAACCGGCCCCCGCCGCGCCGACCGATGGTGCAATTGCCGATGGCCAGTTCGAGACTGCCCGGCGCGCCGCAAATATCCGGCGGACCGTCGGGATCCAGACAGGTGTGGCCGAGATGCCCCGCCTTGCCCGTGTGGCCGCGAATCAGCCGGCCATCGACGAGCGCCGCGCCACCCACACCGGTGCCGAGCGTGAGCAGGATCGCGTTCTGACTGCCGCGCGCGGCCCCGAGCCAGACCTCGCCCAGCAGCGCCGCCTGCGCATCGTTCAAAACGGGAATGAGAAACGGCGTGCCGAGGTACTGGCTCCAATCCAGTCCCGCCAGCCCGCCCAAACGCCCCGGCAGCGACGCGATCGAACGCCCGTCCTTCGCCGCCATGCCCGGCGCGGAGAGGCCGATGGCTCCCGCCGGTCCGCCGAATTGCGAAGCCAGCCGCGCGACCAAATCGCGAATGGTCTCCGCGTAGTGCATCGGCCGTTCGGGATCGAACGCCACGTTCTCGCGCTGCAACGCCTCGCCCGTGCGCGTCACTGCCACCGCCTTCACGCTGGAACCACCGAGATCAATGCCGAGAAAATAACTCATGTTGAATTGATGTTTGGGACGATCAAACCACGGGCAGTTCAAACCACTAACCGGCACTAACTGGCACTAATGGGAAAGAGACCCGGATGAACTTCACTCCCCGGCTGCGACTCGGATTGGTTTCCATTAGTGCCAGTTAGTGCTGGTTAGTGGTTAAAACCCATTTTCCCGGTTCATTTTTTCGCCTGGATGCGCCCCCACATTTCGCCGAGGCGCGACCAGACGCTGCGGGCGGGCGCGGGTTCGCGCACCAGGCCGCGCACGGGCACCTGGCCTTCGCTCACGGACCAGCCGCCGTCCACCGCCAGCACCTGGCCGGTGACGAAGCGCGAGTCATCCGACATGAAGAACACCGCCGCGCCGTCGCAGTCCGCGGGCTGGCCGATGCGCCCGCCGTCGAGCGGTTGCTTGGTGCGGATGAAATCGAGGATGTCCGTGTCGTTCTGCGCGCGATGCGACATCGGAGTGGCGACCAGCGCGGGGGCCAGCACGTTGAAGCGGATGTTCGCCGGTGCGTAGCTCGCCGCGCACGACTGTGTCAGCCCGAGCACCGCCGCCTTGGCCGCCGCGTACGCGTGTGCCGTGAAGTAGGCCGGCGACGGCGAGAAGCCGAGCACGCTGCTCATGTTCAACACCGTCCCGCCGCTCTGCTGTTTGAGAAACTGCTGCGCCGCCGCGCGGTTCGAGAGGAACAACGCGGTGAGATTCTCGTTCAGCGTGTAATGCCAGCCCTCGTCGGTGATGTCGTGCAACGGCCCGTCGCCCTTGCGTCGTCCGCTCCCTCCCGCGACGTGATACAAACCGTGAAAGCCGCCAAAATTTCCCACCGCAATCTGAATCGCCGCCGCCGCCGCCTTCGCATCCGTCGCATCCGCCGCGAGACCGACGACCGATTTCCCGAGTTCCTTTTCCACCGCCGTTACCTTGTCCCGATCCCGCCCCACGACGACGACCTTCGCGCCTGCCGCCACGAATGCGCGCGCGGCGGACAATCCCAGCCCGCTGGTGCCGCCGACGATCACGAGAACCTTGCCGGTCAATTTGCTCACTGGGCCGTGATAACTGCCCGCCGCCGCAAAAGCCAGACCTGCAACGGAACAAAAACGGTCCGGACTGCGCGGCAGCGGGACCGTGGCAGTCTCGGTCGGAACACGTTGGCCGTGGCCCTCCCTTCGCCGCGCTCGCCTTCCACACCCCTCGGACCATGTTCAACATTGCCGGACGCGGTGGCTTCTGCGAAGAACCGCCGCGGTTCCGGTCGCCGTCGCACCGGACCGTTTTTTGAGCGCATGGCAAAAGTCTATTTCTACTACTCGGCGATGAACGCGGGCAAAAGCACCGTGCTGCTCCAGTCGAGCTACAACTACCATGAGCGCGGCATGAACACGCTGGTGTTCGCCCCGGCGCTCGACACGCGGTTCGGCCCCGGCAAGGTCACGTCGCGCATCGGGCTGTCGGCTCCGGCGCGTGTGTTCGCACCGGCGGACGACCTGCTCGCGATCGCCCGCGAGGCGCTCGAGCAACAGCCGCTGGCGTGCGTGCTGGTGGACGAGGCGCAGTTTCTCACCAAGGCCCAGGCGCTGCAGGTCACGGACATCGCGGACACGCTGCGCATCCCGGTGCTGTGTTACGGGCTGCGCACGGATTTTCAGGGAAATCTCTTCGAGGGCAGTCAGTGGTTGCTGGCGTGGGCGGACTCGTTGATCGAGTTGAAAACCGTCTGCCATTGCGGGCGCAAGGCCACGATGGTTTTGCGGCTGGATGCGTCGGGCAAGCCCGCGACGCAAGGCGCGCAAATCGAGATCGGCGGCAATGATCGCTACGTCTCGGTCTGTCGCCGGCATTTCAAGGAAAGCCAGGCCGCTTGGTTGTTGTGAGGTCGGGGCGTTGGACAGAGCTCCGCTTTCTTTGCCGCGTTGAACGGCATGGGGTTTCGGGCCAAAGCGTGAAGGTCAAAAGGTAAAGCCCAGGGGAAGTGCCGATCTGTTTAACGTTGGTCTTTCTGGCGTTGGAGCGGGGGCGGCGTTCGGGGCGGCTCTGGCCGGCCTGATACTGTTTTCGCGGTTTTGGCAGCGCCGGATTCTTGCGGGGCCGCGTCCGCTGACGCGATCTTGCCCCGGCTAATCCGTAACGATTCAGTTGGAGCGCGGCCTTTAGGCCGCAGAAGCGTGCGTCCGGCATGGGGTGAACGAATTTTCAGACTGTTTTTTTGACTCACTAAATGGGGAGCGGAGGTAGGCGTTCGGGTTGTTTGGCACGCTCGCTGCGGATGGACGTCTCTGCGGCCTGAAGGCCGCGCTCCTGTCGCCCCCACTGCATGGGTACGGCTAATATCCCCTGATGTCTCTTCGGAACAAAGGCAGGGATGCCCTTTCAGACTGCATCCCGTCCCCATGATTCTGCCGCCCATGATTCTGAGCCTTCCCCCTGCGGCGGTCGCGGCAAGAGGAGTGGAACAGAATCATCAGAGGCAGAATCATGGAGGACGTTTTCCTTTGTGCTCCCGGATTTCGCGGGGTTTTGTCCAGGTCCACCCAACAGCGCGGGATTGCGGGCGGCGCGAGCGGACGGTAATGCTCCGGTCCACGCAAGCCACAGCCCTGCATGAAAACCACCGCACCTCTTTCCCGTCGCCGCTTCGTCTCCGCCGCCGTCGCTGCTGGCGCTGGCGCGCTGGCGTTGCGTTCGTTCCCACTGCCCGCGGCGGACCGGGCATTGAGCGAGGTTTCGTTTCTGGTCATCACCGACACGCACCTCGGTTATCAGGACAAGGACGCTGCTGAAAAACAGTGGCTGAAGACGGTGGCCGAGCTGGCCCGCGCGCCCGGCGCGTTTGTGCTGCATCTCGGCGATGTCGTGGATGGTGGACGCGAGCCGCAATACGCGCGCTACCTCGAAGGCCGGAAGCTGATCGGCAAACCCGTCCACGAAATCCCCGGCAATCACGATCCGCAGGAACTCTTCGAGCGGCATCTGCGCAAAGACGTGAACCTCGCCTTCGAGCACGAATGGCTGCGCGTGTTGCTCATCAACAACGCGCGCACCGAATCGCACGACGGCTTCATCACGTCGGCGCAGATCGCGTGGCTCACCGAGCAGATCGCGCTCGCCGCGAAGGCCGACCAGCGCCTCCTCTTCGCCATGCACGTCCCCGTGCATACGAACGGCCCTCCCGACCGCGGCTGGTACGTGAAGCCCGCGAACGGACAGCGCGAGTTTTACGCGCTGCTGGAAAAACACGCGGCGCGAACCATCGCCCTGTTCCACGGCCATTTTCACAACGGCCTGCGCGGCTGGGATGACCGTGCGCCCGTCCACGAAATCAGCTTCCCCTCCGCGCTCTACAACCTCGACCGTAAGCTCGCGGCCAAGCCGGCACCCGGCTACAACCTCCCCGAGTTCCGCCCCGGCTTCACCCGCGTGCGGATTCGCGACGGCGTGCTGGAACTCGCGTATCAACCCGTCGGCGCCGCCGAACCCGCGACGAAACAATTGTCCCTGAAACCCGCCTGAACCTAATGAAAATCCTCCTCCGCCTGCTGTTCACTCTGACCCTGTTGATCGCCGCAAAAAACCCGGCCCTCGCCGCGTCGCGTCCGAACATCATCTTCATCATGGCCGACGATCTCGGCTACACGGACCTCGCGTGCTTCGGCAGCAAATATTACGAGACACCGAACATCGACCGCCTCGCGACGCAGGGCCTCAAGCTCACCAGCCATCATCATTGCCAGAACTGCACGCCCACGCGCGCGGCCTTGATGAGCGGCCAATATGGCGCTCGCACCGGCGTTTACACCGTTGGCGGCATCGAGCGTTTCAACTGGCAGTCCCGCCCGTTGCGCCCCGTGGACAACGTGACCAGCCTTCCGCTTGACCGCCCGATCATCGCGCAGCAGCTCAAGACCGCCGGCTACGCCACCGGCATGTTCGGCAAATGGCATATCGGCGAGCAGGGCCAGTATCATCCCGGCCAGCGCGGCTTCGACGAGGCCATCGTTTCCATGGGTCAGCATTACAATTTCGCCACGAACCCGAAGACGCCCTACCCGAAGGAACAATATCTCGCGGACTTCCTCACCGACCGCGCCGTCGATTTCATCCAGCGCCACAAGGAGCAGCCGTTCTTTCTCTACCTCCCGCATTTCGGCGTGCATTCGCCGCACACGGCCAAACCGGAGTTGATCGCGAAGTTCAAACCCAAGCCCGGCGTGGGCGGCCACAACAACGCGACCTACGCCGCCATGATCGCCAGCGTGGATGAGAGCGTGGGCCGCGTGATGCAAACGCTCGACGACCTCAAGCTCGCCGAGAACACCGTGCTCATTTTCACCAGCGACAACGGCGGCGTGGGCGGCTACGTGCGCGAGGGCATCAAGCAGGGCGGCGACATCACCGACAACGCCCCGTTGCGCAGCGGCAAGGGCAGCCTCTACGAAGGCGGCACCCGCGTGCCTCTCATCGTCCGCTGGCCCGGCGTCACCCAACCCGGCACGACCTGCGACGTGCCGACGATCCATGTGGACATTTATCCGACCTTTCTCGAACTCGCCGTCGCGCCCAAACCCGGGCACCCGCTCGACGGCGAGAGCCTCGTGAAACTCTTCCGGGCGCCCGCTGCGAAGCTTCAGCGCGACGCCATCTTCCAGCATTTCCCCGGCTACCTCGGCGCGGGCCAGGGAGCTTGGCGCACCACGCCCGTAAGCCTCGTTCACGCGGGCGACTGGAAGCTGCTGGAGTTCCTCGAAGACGGTCGCCTCGAACTTTACAACCTGCGCGACCACCTCGGCGAAGCGAAGAACCTCGCGCAAACCAATCCTATCAAAGCCGCCGAACTCCGCGACCGCCTCGCCGCCTGGCGCAAGGAAATCAAGGCTCCAATGCCCACGCCAAACAAGGCCGGCGGCACAGACGAGCGGAAGGGTGGGAAGAAGAAACCGGGGAAGGCGGCGAAATAATCGGGTGAACTTTCAACTGTGAATGCTTCCCTACCACTCTGGTTCGACAAAGTGTTCTGTCGCGATCTGCGAGGGAAATACGAGAACGAGGTCTTCTGGAACGTAGAACACATTGTAAAAATTGAACTGGCCGCTTGCAGCGTGGACGAAGTGTCATCCATCATCACCCTGACCACCGGGGAAAAGTTTGATGTCGCGGGAACGCCGGAAGACTTGGTGACTCACGACCGCTACTTTTATCCGAAAACCTAAGTCGTTTCTACTCAGTTAGAGCGGGACAGAAAGCCACGGAGACACGATGAACACAGCGCTGCGGAGCCGCGACCCAAGGAGCGCGGCGTTCACGCCGCCTCACCGTTGGAACGCCGTCGCGGTTCCGATCCCTCCCGCACCTCTCACGCTGAAGCGGCATAAATGCCGTGCTCCGAATTCCTCGCGCCACGCGAGAAGTTTGCAGGATTTTAGTACAGACAAACCCGCGGGATGGCGGCGGCTTCGGGATGTTACCAATCTGTGGGCGATGACCGACCTGTAAGTAATTGGTTTCCTCTGTGTGTCTCGTATCTCTGTGGTCCAAGCTAGCCGGTTCGAGTGACTAGTCATGGCTAAGTTTTTAGGATACCTTTCGCGCCAACTCATCGAGAACTCTTTCTCGCTTCGAAAGCGTCTTTGACCATTGCCCACCTTACCCTCGCCGGCAGCCACAGCCGCCCCGCGTCAGATCGGGCAGGGCATGGAAGGCGCACCAAGGTCGTGATTCCAGGCGTTTTGTTTCCACCCATCCGGATTTTCCGTAGGGGTGCGGAGGATTTCGCCCGGGTGCGGGTGCGCCCGGCATCCGATCTGATAGTTTGGGGCAGATAAGTTGGCGGGGATCTGGCCGCTTATCTCTTGCTCGGGCGGGTCACACCGGGGTTGTCGGGGACGGGCGTTCGGATTACCGGGTGTGGTTGTTTGGCTGCGGAATCGGACGGCGAGGTCTTCAGCCATGGACCTTTTCAGGAGGCCCGGATTGCGCATTGACGGCGTTGGGCCTGGTCGCTTGGCTACGGGTGATGTCTGATGACTTGTCCATGCCTTCTGATTCGCCGCCACTGATCGCGCCCGTAGCCGCTCCCATGCCTGCCGCAAACCCGCATGTCGTCGGCGAGGGTTATGAGTTCGACGCGGTGCGGGCGCAACTGGGGGGGCAGGCGGCGCCGCCTTATTTTGTCATCCACCGGGGGGGCGTGATTGTGGGATTGTGTCTGGGGTTGACGTGGAATCCGCGCGCCGAGAGTGATCCGTGTGAGGTGTGGGTGGGACGCAAGGGTGATCTGGCCAAGTGGGGAGCCAAGCTGGCGGAGACTACCGGGCCGCTGCCGGTCTATGTGCGACGCGTGGAGGGTGGTAAGTGGATTTATACCGGTTTGTATGAAGTGACTGGGAGCAGCACCGAGCCAGATGTCATCCGGCCGAGGCTTCAGCCGCCAGTCATCACGGTAATCTCCCGGATAGTCTTTCTGCAGCGGTTTGGCACGGCCCGTGTCGCGCCGGTGGCGGCGGCTGATTCTGCGGCTGGGATTTCAACCACGGATGGACAGGGATGAGTACGGATTACTGCGGTGTGGTGGGGTTTCCCGAGCGGTTGTT
This sequence comes from Akkermansia muciniphila, assembly GCA_945861535.1. Classification (GTDB taxonomy): domain Bacteria; phylum Verrucomicrobiota; class Verrucomicrobiia; order Limisphaerales; family BJHT01; genus BJHT01. The sequence goes on from CAMAUZ010000001.1 coordinate 96,826, forward strand.
TTCATCCGTGTTACTCGGTTTCAAGCCGTGGTTTGCCGGTTTCGCTATCCGAATTTGGGTGAGTCCTGATCTTCTCTGACTTTCTACGCCTGTGCCATCGCCTCCTAATCCACCCCGCGACCCGCTGCATGGGATCACGCTGGAGAACATTATCACCCAGATGGTCGAGCGGCATGGGTGGGAGGAGATGGGAGCGCGCATTCCAATCCGGTGTTTTGAGCACAACCCGAGTGTCAAATCGGCGCTGACGTTTCTGCGGAAGACGCCGTGGGCGCGGGAGCGATTGGAAGGGTGGTTTATCCATGAGCATTGGAGCCGGTGACAGCGGGGACGGCGTAGATTCTGGCAAGCCAGAGTAGGCTTGTTCGCCGACGGGAGTCAGTCGTGTCAGTTCATGATCTTAGCCGTAGCTGTTTAGTTGGCGGGAGCGCGGGCTTCCAGCCGACACAAGCTATAACCGAGCGAAAGCGTTGCATCGGTGCCAACCGCCAGTTCGCTGTTCACCGATCATATAACGCGCCCGGCCGAGCCGGCCGCCTCGTCGTGCGGAGGGCCGGAGTGTGTTGGAAACCCGCGCTCCCGACCTTGTAGGAGTCGAGGTGACGAGACACTCAACTCCATCCGCAAGCGGCCCGTCCCCATGCGGCGCAAGCTGAGTCGTGAAGCCGCGCTCAGCTTTCGCGCACCGTGGCCAAAGCACTTCCACGAAACGCAGGCCGCGCTGTGCGCGGAAGAGGTTAGAGTCTCGTCACCTCGATTCCTACAAGGGCGGGGCTGCCCGCCTGCCAACGTTCCCCCCTCCGCTAGGTTGGTCCCATGCTGGGCCCGCGCGGCGCTCGGGATCGCCTCAGGTGTCTCTGCCAACGCCGGGGGCGGGGGCGGGCCGTCCGTGAAGTGGTGGTCAGCGGTTTTCCCGCACCGGATTGACCGATGAGCGCGTGCCTTTCCGGCTTTCGGTTTGACGAAGGGGAGGGAGGGAACAAGCATCGCGCGCATGAAAATACCCCGTTGGTTCTCCTTCCTCGCTGCGTTGTCGTTCGCCTTGCTGCCTTTGGTGGCGGCGGCGCAGGTTAATGTGGTGCAGACGGTCGCGCCGAATGTCTATTTCCACGAAGGTGACATCGGACGCAAAGGGCATTGCAACAACGGCTGGATTGTCTTTGCCGACTATGTGCTGGTGATCGATGGCAACTTCCCCTCGGGCGCGCAGGAGGTGATTCCCAAAATCAAGGCGCTGACGGACAAGCCGATCCGCTTCGCGTTCAACACGCATCACCACGGCGATCATGCGTACGGGAATCAGGTCTGGCACGAGGCCGGGGCCATGCCCGTGGCGCACATCGGCGCGCTGGCGGAGTTCAAGAAATACGAGACCAATTATTTCGGCGGCGGACCGGGCCGGTGGGAACAGGCGGCCAAGGGGCGGCCCGATGTCGCGGCGAGCCGCTTGAAAATCCCCACGGTGCTCTTCAAGCAGGAGCTCTATTTTGATGACGGCAAACAGCGGGTTGAACTGCTGCACTTCGGCGTGGCACACACGCACGGCGACGGCTTCGCGTGGTTGCCGAATGAGAAAATTCTCTTCACCGGCGATGCCTGTGTGAACGGCCCCTACAACTACGTCGGCGACGGTCACATCGGCGACTGGATCAAGACCCTGCAGGCGGCGCAAAAGCTCGGCCCGAAATTCATCTGCCCCGGCCACGGCGCGATGGGCGGCCCGGAGATGTTGGAAGATCAGATCAATTTCTTTGTCACGCTCCGCGGGGAGGTTCAGCGACTCTTCGCGGCGGGCAAGCGTGCGGCGGACGTGAAGGCGGCGGTGGACGACATCAAGGCCAAGGTCAAGGGGAACGACCGGCTGTTGCGCTACGTTGGTGGCGGTTTTGCGGCGCAGGTCGAGAAAGCGTTCGTCGAGCTGGGCGGTGCGGCGTTTCCGAAGTGATATTTCGCGGGCGGCGTTCGGCGGTAGTTGCACGCTCGGCGGCGGCGCTGGGAGCGTGGTCCCGCTTGCCGACGACATCGGAAGCTGGCCAAGCCGTGAGTTTTTGGGAGCGCTTGCCCGGGCGGTGGGGAGGCTTCACGGTGGGCGCGGTTGAAAGTGACTCATGCCCTATTCCCATCCCCAACCGATTGATAAGGACGCCGCACTCCGGCAGGTGTGGCATTTGTTCCCCGGTGCCCTCGCCCTGGCGGGGACGGCGGGCTTCATCAATTCCGTGGCGCTCGGTTTTTTCCACGCACCGGTGAGTCACATGACCGGGGCGGTGTCGCATCTCGGACTGGATGTGGCGGGGCGTCGATGGGTGGACGCTTCGGCGGCGCTGGGGATCGTGGTGGGGTTTGGGATCGGCGCGGCGCTGGCCGGGATGCTGGTGGGGGCGTTGAAATTGCTGCCCGGTCGGCGTTATGGCGTGGTGCTGATGTGCGAGGGAGTGTTGCTGGCCGGGGCGACGTGGCTGCTGGTGGTCCAGCATCGACTGGGTCTGCCAATGGTGGCGATGGCGTGCGGTTTGCAGAACGCGATGACGAGCAGTTACTGCGGGCTAATGATCCGGACGACGCATGTGACGGGCACGGTGACGGACATCGGGGTGATGCTGGGGCACTGGCTGCGGCACCGGCAGATCGAGTGGTGGAAGCTGCGTTTTCTGCTGTCGGTGTTTTGCGCGTTCGGCGTGGGCGGTGTGCTGGGGGCGCTGGCGGACAACTGGCTCGGACCCGTGGCCATGGGATTTGCCGCCGGCGGGTGTTTCATTGCGGGGGCGGTGTTCTGGCTGATGACTCATCGCGGACTGGTGGAAATGGTGCAAAGCGCGGCGGTGCGGCCCCCGCGGACAGGGGTTTTTCCGGAGAGTTAGGCGGCCGCTGAATCCTTCCCTTGAGGTCCCGTCTGAGACGCGTGCCAAATTTTTCCAACCCTGTTTGCTTCGCCATCGCCCCATTTTCCCGGACTGAAAACCAGGCGCCCGCCGGCGTGACCGGATCGTGTTTTGCGGCGCGGGCGGGGCGGGCTGCGGTCGTCGCCTTGCTGGCGTTGGCCGCGGTCACCGCGTCCGCCCAGACGCTGACCGTGTCCACCAACGATGCCGTGATGTTGCGAAAAACCATCGCGCTGGTGGCGGGTTGGGATGCACGGGGAAAATCAGCGTTTGACCCCGAGCTGGCCGCCAGCTTTGACCGCCACTGGCGCGCGATCAACGATCCGTTGCTGCGGCTCAAGGTGCGCGACCTTGGCCCCGAGTTGGAGCGCGCCGCGGTGTTGCGGCCGCGCCTCAAGGAGATCACGGCGGCCACGCTGGCGGCCAAGGGCACGGTGCGATTTGAAAACGGTGGACCGCAGTGGCTGCGCGATCTGGTGGGCGGCGAGGCGCTCCAGTTTCTCAATCGACTGACCGCGATTGATCTCTACGACCGCCAGAATCCGCACGACAAGTCCTACAAACGCAACGAGAGCCTCGTCGATCCTTGGCTCGACCGGTTGGCGGACCTGCCCGATCTGGTGAGTCTCGATCTCGCCAACACCAGCATGAGCGGCCCCGGCCTGAAGGTTGTCGGCACGCTGAAAAATCTGGAGCGCCTCAACCTCACGCTCACGCCCATCACCGATCCGCATCTCGAACATTTGCGCGATCTTACCAAGCTGCGCGTGCTCGCGCTGGCCTCGGCCAAATGCACCGGCGAAGGCTTTCGTTTTCTCAGCAATCTCAAACAGCTCGAGAACGCCAACTTCCATTTCACTCCGGTGAACGACGCTGGCCTGGCGGGCATCAGCGTCGTCACCAGCCTCGAACGCCTCGAGATTGTGCATGTGCATTTCACCGATGCCGGCGCGCCCGCGCTGGCGAAGCTGGCGAATCTCGAACGTCTCCAGATTGGCAGCCGCGAGGCTACGGGCGCGGCAATCGCACCGCTTACGGCGTTGAAGAAACTGCGCGAACTCGATTTGCACGACGGCCAGGCCATCGCTGAGGGTGTCCGCCACGCCAGCCAGATTCCGTCGCTGCGCGTGCTGCGGATCTATGGCGTGATCAAGGACGAGGGCGCTGTGCCGATTGGCCGGCTCGTGAATCTCGAGACTCTCAGCGCGGCGGGCACGGGCATCACCGATGTCGCGTTGGAGCATTTCGCCGGACTGGCGAATTTGCGGCGCTTGGAAATCGGCGGCTGCAAAGTCACCGAGGCGGGCGTGGCGAAGCTGAAGCAGGCGATCCCCGGTTTGGAAATCGTTCGGTAGCGCTGGCGGCCTTCCCGTGTCTTGTAGGCGTCGAGGTAACGAGACTCTGGCCTTTTCCCCGAGAGCAGCGGACGAAGTCTTGGGGTCTGACTTGGGTGAAGCGTGTGGGATGGGAACTTTGCTGCAAGACGCCGCTCGGAGAGTGTTTGGGCGGGCTGCTCGCGGAGGGAGGTTAGAGTCTCGTTACCTCGACTCCTACCAGTCCGGGAGCGCGGACGGGGCGCCCACCTTCGTAGGAGTCGAGATAACGAGATTCTGACCTTCTCCCCGAGAGCAGCGGACGAAGTTTTGAGGCCCGACGTGGGCGAGGCGCGGGGGATGGGAACTTGGTTGCACGACGCGGCTCGGAGAGTGTTTGGGCGGGCCGCTCGCGGAAGGAGGTTGGAGTCTCGTTACCCCGATCCCGACAAGGCCGGAACGTCAGTCAATGATCACGACCTGCAGATTCTGGCGGTCGATGGCGAACCGTTTGCCGGCGGTGGCTGGGGGGACTGCTTTGATCAGCTTGGCTGTTATCAGCGCGCCAAAATCCTGCGGCAGCTTGTTGTTCGCCTCGAGGTAGTGATGCACCGCATCGGTGAGTTTGCGTTCCACGGGATTGGTGCGCGCCGAGCCGGGTGGCGCGGTGGGGAGGAGGTCTTCGATTCTTTCCAAGCCGAGACTTGGTCCGGTTACCGGCGGGGGAACGGCGGGAGTTTCGGGGCGCATTCGCCCGCCGTCAGAGACCCGCCGTTCCGCTGGTTCAGGTGCTTCCCTTGAGTTTTGAACTTTGAGCTTTGAGCTTCGAGCGTCTCCAAAACCGCGTCCTACCCACCCAACCACTCACCGCCGGACGCGCTCCTCGGGGTAGGTCATCTCCTGACCATCCCCCCACGAAACATCGCCGCTGCCCGGTGGGATCAGGAGACGGCGGGGCCAACCATCGCATCCAAACATTGCCGCACGGTCCGGGCCAGCAGGGCCGGTGGGAAGGGCTTCTGCAGAAAGTTCAGGCCGTGAACGAGCGGAAAGTCCCGCCCCAGCAGGTCCGGGCTGTAGCCGCTGGTGTAGAGCACCTTCAAGGCGGGCTTCTCCTGCCGCAGTTTTTCGGCCAGTTCGCGCCCGGTCATGCCTTCCGGCATGACCATGTCCGTCAACAGCAGGTCGATGCTCCGGTGATGCTGCGCCCAGACCGGCAGGGCCGCGGGGCCGGACCCGGCCTCGTGAACCTGATAGCCGTGCTTGCGCAAAACCAGGCAGACCAAGGCGCGCAATGTCGGCTCGTCCTCGACCACGAGCACCGTCTCGTGGCCGCCCCGCACTTCGGTTCGCGACGGCGGCTCCAGCGTGGCGCGCGCGGGTTCGGCCGGGGCGGGATGCGCTGCGCACGGCAGAAAAATACGGAAGGTCGTCCCCCGTCCCACCTGGCTGTCCACTTCGATCCAGCCGTGGTGCTGATTGACGATGCCGTAGGCGGTGGCCAGGCCGAGGCCGGTGCCTTTGCCGACTTCCTTGGTGGTAAAGAACGGCTCGAAAATATGCGGCAGATTTTCGGGCGCGATGCCGGCACCGGTGTCCTCGACGGTCAGGCGCACAAACTGCCCGGGCCGGGCCTCGGGATGAAAGGCCCGCTGCACTTCCGTCGTGGTGATGATCTCGGTGGCGAGCGTCAGGGTGCCGCCGTTCGGCATCGCATCGCGGGCATTGATCGCAAAATTCATCAGCGCCTGTTCGAGCATGCCCCCGTCCGCCTCCACCAGCGCGGGCAACGGCGAATAGGTGAAGTGCAGGTGGACATCCTCGCCGATCACCCGCCGCAGCAGTTTGGCCAGGCGGCTGACGACCTCGTTCACATCCAGGCGCTGCAACAAGATCACCTGCTTGCGGCTGAAGGTTAGCAACTGGCGGGTCAGATTGGCCGCCCGGTCGGCCGCCGACAGCACCTGGTGCAGGCTCTCCTGCGCGTCCCCGCTCAGATCCCCGCGGCTCAGCAGCAGGCTGACGTGCCCCTGCACGATGGTGAGCAGGTTGTTGAAATCGTGCGCCACGCCGCCGGCGAGCTGGCCGACGGCCTCCATTTTCTGGGCCTGGCGCAACTGCCCCTCGAGGCTGAGCCGCTCGGTGATGTCGCGTGCGTAGCAATGCACTACCAGGTGCGGCAGGATCGGAAAAAATGACCACGCAATGGTGCGCGCCCCGTGCGTCGCCTCGGTCCGCGTGTGCGACCGCTCGCTCGCCAGGCACTCCTGCACGAGCTGGGCGGTGTTGACCGGGAGCATTTCTGCCGGATGCCGCTGGCCGAGCGTCAGCGCCATTTCCTGCGCGGCGGCGTTGAAATAAGTGAGGCGGCCATCCACCGAAAACTCGAGCACCGGATTGGGATTGTGCCGCGCGAAGGCCGCCAGCTTCTGCATCTCCATCTCGGTGTGCTTGCGGTCGGTGATGTCCATCACCACGCCCGACACGCGCTCCACCGGACCGCTGTCGCCTGCGGCCGAGTTGCCCTTGAGATACATCCAGCGGGTCTCCCCATCCGGCCAGCGCACGCGATGCTCCACTTCAAACGAACACTCGACCGCCCGCGCCGTATTGAGGTTCTGCTCGACCCAGTCGCGGTCGGACGGATGCACGCAGCCCAGATATGCCGCGATGGTCGGTTGAAAGCTGCCCGGTGGAAAACCGAACAGCGCCTCGATGCCTGCGGACCAGCTCACCTTGTCGTCCGGCAGATGCCAGCTCCAGGTGGCCAGCCGCGCGGCGTTGAGGGCGATGTGCAATTGCAGCGCGCTCTCGTGCCGCGCCTCGTCGGCGCGTTTGCGCTCAGTCACGTCGCGGATGAACAATTGCAGGGCCTCGCGCCCGTGGTGCAGCAGCGGGGCCGCGGTCAACTCGGCGTCCATCATCGAGCCGTCCAGCCGCACCATGCGCTCCTCCAGCACGGGCAGGGTGGCGTTCTCCGCCGCGACCCGGTTCAGGTCCCAGAGCAGGTGTTGGCGGCAGGCCGGATGGATGAGTTCCAACACGGAGCGGCCGACGATTTCCGCGGGGGTGAAGGCGCGAAACAGCCGCAGGGCCGCGCGATTGATCAGCACCACCTCCTCGCCGCAGAGCACCAGCATGGCGTCCGGCGACAACTCGACCAGCTCCCGGTGCCGCTGCTCGCTGGCCTCCAGCGCTGCCACGGCGGCCCGTTTCTCGTCCCGCAATTGTTTGGCCGCCAGCGCTTGTTTCACCGCCTCGCCCAGCCGTCCGAGCCGGTCCTTGAAGAGATAATCCGCGGCGCCCTGGCGGAGCGTCGCGATGGCCTGCTCCTCGTTGATGCCGCTGGAAACCACGATCAGCGGGATGTCCACACCGCGTTCCTGCAGCAGTTGCAACGCCGCGAGGCCGCTGAACTGGGGCAGGTAGTAGTCGCACAAAATGATTTCCGGCCCGCCATCCAACTGTGCGCAAAAAGCCTCCTGCGTCTCCACCCGTTCCCCGGTCGGCGCGAAGCCCGCCTTGCGCAATTCGTGCTCGATCAACCTGGCGTCGCCAAGCTGATCTTCGACCAACAACACGCGGAGCGGGATCATCGTCAAAAAAATCGTGTCGGGCATTGAAGCTTGGCCGGGTTCGAGGGGCAACACCGATTCTGCGGGGAAAAGGCGGGCGAGACTTAAAGCTCGAAGCTCATGGTTCAAAGCTCAAGAAAAGCTCCGAGGTCCAAGCAGCAACTACCGATTGGTCCGGCTTTTTTGTAGCGGAAGTCCCTTTTTTTGCGGCAGCGGGGGCAGGTGCCGTTCCCCCCCTTATTTCAATGGGGTGGGACGGGGTTTGGGCAGTTTTTTCCAGCCCAAGTTTCGCGGTGCGCGGCAGCGAAGCTCGTTTTTGCAGGCAAAACGCTCACGACTGAGCCGAAGCGATTCAGTTAGGGCGACAGGAGCGCGGCCTTCAGGCCGCAGAAACGTCCGCCCGCAGCGACCGTGTTACAAGCTACGGACGCGTCCTCCCACTCACCATTGGGTGAGTTCCATAAAGGGTTCGGAAATTCGCTCGCCCTCGACAGGACGCACGCTTCTGCGGCCTGAAGGCCGCGCTCCTTGCGCCCTCACTGAATGGTTACGGTTTAGCCTCCGCCGGATGCACGCCGCCCTTCCGAGTCGCGCCGTGGCGGACCGTTGCTTCGCCCGCCGGTTCCGATCCGAGATTTCCACCAGCGCGGCAGCAGCCATTCTCTTTGCATGAAAACTCTCCTCGCACTCGGCGCGCACTACGATGACTGCATCTTCGGCATTCCCGGGATTCTCCTCCAAGGCGTCCGCAAACACTACCGGGTCGTCGTGCTCTCCCTCATCGGTGACTACACCAACTGGGCGCCAGCCAGGGGCCGCGCCGCCGAATTCGTCGAAGGCACCCGCCGCCTCGCGTTGGAGCGCGGTGTCGAGATGCGCTTCCTGAACTTCGCCTCGCACCGCTTCGATGCACGACTCGAAAACAAGCTGCTGGTGGCCCGTGCCGTCGCGGAAATTAAACCCGACGTGGCCTTCACCCTCTGGAAGGATGACCATCACAACGACCACGTCGTCGCCTCCGAACTCACCCGCGTGGCCGTGCGCAACGCCGGACAGATGCTGGAGGGAGTGACTTACCAACCGCCCGGCCGTCTCTATCTCTACGACAACGGGCCCCGCCACACGATCGGCTTCACGCCCGACACCTACGTCGATGTGACTGACACCTGGACCGAGGCGCAGGACTGGCTCGGCGCACTCATGGCGCTGAAGGACAACCGGCCCCATGACCCCACAAAACCCGATGGCGCCAAGCAGGCGAAGGAAACGCTGGCCCGGTATCGTGGCACGTCCTGCGGCGTAAGATATGCCGAGGCGCTATGGCTCGGACTCCCCCGCGCGGTGGAGCTCTTGTAATTCCCGACCACCTTTCCCCAATGCTCACCACCTATCGCACGCTAATCGCCTTAGCCCTGTTAAAACTTCCCGTGCTTAGTCACGCCGCCGAACCGCCTGCGGCAGGCACGGCCCCGGAAGCTGTGGTATCCCCAGCCGCCCGGGCACTAGCCTGGCCCACGCTGGAGTGGAAAAAGGGCGCGCCGTCACCGTGGGCACGGGTAGAGTCACCGACCGCCGTCGTGGGCGGGAAACTCTACTTGTTCGGCGGCTTCACCGACACGCTGGCCGCCTCGAACCAGCTTGATGTCCATGATCCGGTGAGTGACACCTGGACACGGAAACAAGACATGCCGACGCGGGTCACTCATCTTAATCCTGCCCTCGACGGACTTACCATCTGGCTCGCCGGAGGTTTCAAAGGCAAACATCCCGGCCCGGTCACTAATGAAGTGTGGAAGTATGATGTCACTGCGGACACCTGGACCGCCGGGCCGCCATTGCCGGAGCCGCGCGCGGGCGGAGGCCTCGAAGTCGTCGGGCGTCGGCTCCACTACTTCGGCGGCTACAAATCCGACCGTCAAACTGACTCCGGCGATCACTGGAGTCTGAACCTTGATGGCGGAAAAACCTGGGAACGCGAAGCGGACCTGCCCACCCCGCGCGGCCATCTAAGTTCCGCTGTGCTCGACGGCAAGCTTTACGCCCTCGGCGGCGCTCACGGCCATGATAAGACCCAGAACGATCTCAACCCCTGCCATCGCTTCGATCCCGCGACTAAGAAATGGACACAGATCGCCAGCCTGCCCGACGGCCGCAGTCACTTCGAGTCCAGCACCCTCATCCATCAGGGCCGCATCCTGATCGTGGGTGGCCGCTGCAACCAATCCAAGCCCCCGCGCAATGTCGTAGGGGATTTGTTAGAATATGATCCCAAGACCGATGCCTGGCGCATTGTCGGCGACTTACCTGTGAAAGTCCTTTCCCCATCCGCGGCCATCATCGCCGGTCGCCTCATCGTCACCGGCGGTGGCCTGAACAACCCCCGCCCCCTCACCGCCGCCACCTGGATTGCGCCCCTTCCGACCCAGCCAGTGCGCTGACTGCGACTTGCCCGAAACTATCCAGTCGGTGGGTGATCTACAGACCGGAGAGGCGTGTGTGCTGCAACGGGAGAGCGAAACTCCATTCTATCGTTCACCCACATCTCCAGTGTGGACATCAATGTCCAATTGGGTGGCGGCGGGCGTTGTGGGTGGTCGTTTCGGGGGCCTGGTCGCCGTCGGGTTCGGACTGCCATCGAGCCACGCCGCCGAGTAGGGACTCCTCGCAATTTGGTTCCCCTCCCATCCCACCCGGTCGCTCGGCTAATTAAGTTCCCACGGGCAGCCATTTTGAGATAGCCATTTTCGGATGGCTTCCTCATAATGTCAGGGCAGGAAGAAAACATGGTGTGCTAAATGGAAGGCTAAAAATGAAACTACTTACCCGACTATCTACCTACAATTCGGCGACGAATTCGTTCCTTGCCACTGGTATTTCCGCCGCCGAATCCCCGACCGAAAAAGACTCTCTTCCCGTGCCGACACGGGTGGGAACGATTGCCCGCGGCGTGGAGCTTGGTTCTGGCGGAACAGTCGTGGGCAACGCTCCAAGTTGGCGGCGGACTTGGCTGTTGGCGGGGTTTCTATGGTTCGCCGTGTCCTTCCCACTCGGCGCAGTGCACGAGCCGGAGCACCCCCGCTTGCCTAACTTGGATGCGCGAATCGCTGCGAAACCGGTCACGGTGGGGCAATCGAACGCCGTGGTGAATCTGCGCGCCCGGCTACCGCAGGCGGCGGTGCAGTTTGATCTGCTCACGGGATCGCCCAAGTTGATTCTGGCACGCGACGGATTTCTGAGTGGTAAGAATGGCCTGGGGCGGGGTGTTTCGGCGGCAGCAGTGCGGGCCTTTGCCCCGGGTGATCCGCTTCTGCCCACCAAGGCATTTCTTCAGGAGCACCGCGGTTTATTTGGTCACGGACCCGAGGCGCTGGGGGCGGCCAGGATCACGCGGGATTACGTTGCGAAACACAACCGCCTCCACACGGTGATCTGGCAGCAGCAGGTGGATGGCATCCCAGTGCATGAGGGGGTGCTGATGGCGCATACCACGGCGAAAGGAGAGTTGGTGAACCTGGCGAGTCGTTTTCTCGCCGATCCAGTTCGCGCGGCGAACAACGGGACTTCTAATCGCGCTGCGCTGCTGGCCAATCCCGGCATCACGCCGAGACAAGCGATTGCCCTCGCGGCTGCCGCGGTGGGAGAAACCGTGACTGCGACTGCTGTCATGGCGGTGGAAGCCCGGTCGAGCGGCGCCGAGAAATACCAGCGCTTCCGCCATCCCCGGTTGCCGGGCGAAACCCACGCGCGTTTGGTTTGGTTGCCGCTGAACGGGACGGCCTTGCGGCTATGCTGGGACATCGTGCTGACGAGCAAACAGCGTGGGGAGATGTTCCGGTTGTTGGTGGATGCGGCTTCCGGCAAAGTGCATGTTCGCCAAGGATTGACCGAGTATATCAGTGACGCGACCTATCGGGTTTACACTTCCGACAGTCCGTCACCCTTTTCGCCCAGCCATCCCACGCCGCAGACCAATCTGCCGCCGCTGGTGGCCCGTTCGTTGGTCACTCTCAAGGCGCTTAATCTCACCGCCTCACCCAAGGGCTGGATCTACGATGGCTTGAATGAAACCCTGGGTAACAATGTGGACGCCCACCTTGACATTAACAGCGACGATCAGCCGGACCTGCCGCGCCCGCAAGGCTCTCCCTTCCGGGTGTTTGATTTTCCCCTGGATCTGACCAAGCCGCCGAGCGCCTATCAGGACGCGGCGGTGGCGCAGTTGTTCTACTGGTGCAATTTCATGCACGACAAACTCTACGAGCTGGGTTTCACGGAGGCGGCAGGCAATTTCCAGACGGAAAATTTCAACCGGGGCGGCGTGGGCAATGATGCTTTGCAGGCGGACGCGCAGGATGGTGGCGGAGTGAACAACGCCAATATGTCCACACCGCCAGACGGGCTGGCACCACGGATGCAGATGTATGTCTTCGACCACCCGGCACCGGGCCGCGATGGTGATTTGGACGCGGAGGTCATCATTCACGAATACACCCACGGGCTGAGCAACCGGCGCGTGGGTGGGGGCGTTGGTATCAGCGCCTTGCAGACCGCGGGCATGGGCGAGGGTTGGTCGGACTTCTATGCCCTCGCGCTGCTGAGCCAGTCAGGGGACAACGTAAACGGGAATTATGCCATTGGCGGCTATGTCCTGCAAGACTACTACGCTGGCATCCGGCGCTTTCCCTACTCGACTGATCGGACGATCAATCCGCTGACGTTGAGAGACATTGATCCCAGCTCCGGCAGCACCAACGCTTCCGGCCAGGTGCATAACCAGGGCGAGGTCTGGTGTGTGATCTTGTGGGAAGCGCGGGCGAATTTGATTAGCAAGTACGGGTGGGCGGTGGGCAATCAACTCATCCTGCAATTGGTGACTGACGGGATGGAGCTTTGCCCCGTCAATCCTAACTTTATCCAAGCGCGGGATGGCATCCTTCAAGCTGATTTGATCAATAGCGGCGGGGCCAATCAGAGCGAACTCTGGGCGGCGTTTGCCAAACGTGGCATGGGTATCAACGCCGTTACTCCGGAGAGCTACACCACCTTCGGCGTGGTGGAATCGTTCGATCCCGCGGATGCTTTGCGAATCCAGCCGGATCTCAGTTTTGTGACCAGCGGCGGGCGCGGCGGCCCGTTCCAGCCGGTCAGTCAGAGTTATACCTTATCAAATGCTGGCCCGAGCAGTCTGAGTTGGACCGCGGCCAAGACCCAGCCGTGGGTCAGTGTGTCAGCTTCCAACGGTGCCCTTGCGCCGGGCGAGGTCATCACCGTCACCATTTCCCTGAGTGATACGGCGGCAACCTTGAGTTCTGGGGGTTACTCGGATACCGTCACCTTCACTGACTTAAGCAGTGGAATTTCCCTGACCCGCGCCGTTCGACTGACGATCAACCCCAGTTTGACCGAAGCCTTGGATGACCCGAATCGCACCTGGATAACCGGCGGGAGCGCCCCGTGGACGGGACAATTTGTAACTACGCACGATGGTTTGCATGCCGCCGAGAGCGGCCCAATCAGCGATCGTGAGGAGTCCTGGATGGAGACCACGGTAGCCGGCCCTGGAGCGCTCAGTTTCTGGTGGAAGGTTTCTTCAGAGTCCAACTTCGACAACCTCAGATTCTATGTGAATGGATCGCAACAGGGTGTCGGCATCTCCGGTGAAACTGACTGGCAGCAGTGGACGGTCGATCTCCCATCCGGAAGCCAAACCCTGCGCTGGCAATACTCCAAGGATTTTAGCTTCAGCCGGGGTTTGGACCGCGCTTGGGTGGACCAAGTCCTATTGAGCCAGGCTCCCTCAGTGAGCACCGGGGATGCCACCCTCATGGGCAGCAGCGCGGCGACCTTCAACGGTTTGGTCAATTCGCACGGCCTTGTCACAGCGGTGATGTTTGAGTACGGGCTGACGACAAACTATGGGAACAGCGTGATGGCGATACCGTCGCCGGTGTTTGACAGCGTCTCTGTGGCTGTCAGCGCCGCAGTCAATGGGCTGACGGCGGGCGTGACTTATCATTATCGAATCACAGCCGCCAACAGTGAGGGCAGCAGCGTGGGCGCGGACGCATTCTTTGTTCTGCCTGTCGATCTGGCAGCGGCCTTGGACCTGCCGGGGCTGATTTGGAACACCGGTGGCGGCGCTCCGTGGATGGTGCAGACCAATGTGACGGTGGATGGGGGATACGCCGCGCAGAGTGGTGCCATCGGAGTTGGTGAGGAGTCATGGATGGAAACCACGATCATGGGTCCGGGAGTGCTCTCCTATTGGTGGAAGGTCTCCTCGGAGTCCGGGTTTGATTATTTGGAGATCTATCTCAACGGCGTGTTACAAAACGGCCGTATTTCGGGCGAGGTGGACTGGCAATTGCAACGCATCGAGCTGCCTGCGGGACCTCAGACGGTGCGCTGGCGCTATGTCAAAGACGGCGCCGTCAGCGGCGGGAGTGATAGCGCCTGGGTGGATCAGATCACTTTCATCCCGATGCCCTATGTTTTCACTGGCCCGGCCTCGCCGATCACCAGCACCGAGGCGACGCTCAACGGGTTCGTCAACGCCAACGGCAAGAGCACCGTGGTGACATTCGAATATGGAGAGTTTCCGATGTTGGACAACATCGTGACAGCAGTGCCATCTCCAGTGGTGGGCAGCGACACCACCAGTGTGAGTGCGGTGATACGCGGTCTGAGGCCGGACACTTACTATGCCTATCGGTTAAAGGGGGTAAACCGGAACGGAGCCGGCACTGGCAGTTACGAGATTTTTGTAACGCCGTCTCCGGGGCCTATCGTTACCACGGATAGTGCCACGGCGGTGACGGCTTCCGGCGCCACTCTCAATGGGATGGCAAACGCCAATGGCAAGCCCACCGCGGTGACGTTTGATTATGGGTTGACCATTGATTACGGCAGTACGATTACGGCGGAGCCTTCGACGGCGACCGGTCTCACCAACACCAGTGTCAGCGCGATCGTGACCGGCCTCATGCCCGGCCGGACCTATCATTACCGGATCCGAGGCGTGAACGAAGATGCCACCACCACGGGCGCGGATGCGACGCTGACCGTCGGAGTGGAACTGGCCGAAGCTTTGGATACCCCGGGGCGGACTTGGACAATGGGCGGGGATCTCCCGTGGGTGGGCCAAGTTGCGGTTACCCTCGACGGCGTTGATGCCGGCCAGAGCGGCACCATTCGGAGCGGTCAGGAATCTTGGATGGAGACAACTGTCACCGGACCCGGGTTGCTTTCCTTCTGGTCAAAGGTTCCCGCCGAGTTCGGGTTCGATTCTTTGGAATTCTCGGTAAACGGTGGGCTGCAATCCGTTAGCTTCGGCGGTGCCTCGGACTGGCGGTACCAAAGCCTCAGGCTGCCGGCTGGGAATCAGACCTTGCGCTGGCGTTACGTAAAGGACCCTGGTTTCACCAGTAATCCGAGCTCCGCCTGGGTGGATCTGGTCAGTTTCAGCCCGGACATCCAGTTAGTCTGGGGTGCGATTTCTTCACCTCAGGTTGTGGGAGTGCCCTTTGCGGTCACCATTTCCGCAGCAACGCCGGACGGACTGGCAACCAATTTCACGGGACCGGTGAGCCTCAGTGGCCTGATTGCCGGTGAGGGGACCAACAACACGTTGCTCGGTGGTGTTTCCCGACCCGAATCCGAAAACAGTGGCACCTTTACTCTTGGCTATTCGTTTACCCCAAACGCCGATCTGGTGGTGACTCATGTGCGCCATTATGCCGGAACGAAAGTATCGCTTTGGACCGAGAGCGGCACGTTGCTCGCCGCCCGCGAGGTCGTGAGCGTGCCAGAGACTTGGGTGGAGACACCGCTCGCCACATCTGTCTCGCTGACTGCCGGAGCGACCTATCGTGTGGGTGTGCTGACCGGCGGCGATCGATATTATTTTGGGTTTGATCTGCCGGGGATATTTACGGATGGAACCATCGTCCAGAGTTACCATTCCGAGACTGATCGGTTTCCGGATATCAGCAATGGTCTCCGCTGGCCGTTCGTCGATCTTCGCTACACTGTCGGAACTTCGCTGCCAGTGGCCATTTCGCCCATGGTGTCCGGCAATTTTGTGAACGGGGTCTGGACAGGCAATGTCACAGTACTCGCGGCGGCGACCAACCTGTCGCTGCTGGCGGACGATGGCAGCGGACATGCCGGCAACAGCAGTCCATTTTCAGTAATCAACGCACGGGTGCCGCAAGTGATCACCTTTTCACCCGTGCGAGACCGGGTGCAGGGTGAGGCGTCGTTTGAGTTGCTCGCGACGGCGAGTTCGGGGTTGCCGGTGTCTTACACCGTGACCACGGGAGTGGCGACGGTGACCGGTAGTGTGGTCAGTGTCACCGGACCCGGCACGGTGACGATCCGGGTCACGCAGGCGGGGAACGGAAGCTATCTGGCGGCACCGGCGGTGGAACGGAGTTTCAGCGTGGTCAA
The DNA here is from genome assembly GCA_945861535.1 of Akkermansia muciniphila. Lineage (GTDB taxonomy): Bacteria > Verrucomicrobiota > Verrucomicrobiia > Limisphaerales > BJHT01 > BJHT01. The sequence continues at coordinate 113,044 of CAMAUZ010000001.1, forward strand.
TCCAGCGGTGCAATTGGCAGGGACGTTGAGTGGCCCGAGGTATGGGCACACGGCTACCCGGTTGCTGGACGGAACTCTAGTGGTGGTCGGCGGCACCAATGGCAGTGCGGCGCTCGCAACGGCGGAGTGGTTCAATCCGTCCGCAGGGGTGTGGGTGGCGAAGGGCAGCATGGCAACGGGTCGCTACCGACACAGTGCGACGTTGCTCGCGAATGGGAAAGTATTGGTGGTCGGGGGAACGACGACCGGGGCGAGTCTGACGACGGCGGAGCTATACGATCCAGCCACCGGTAGGTGGAGTGCGACCGCGGGGTTAAGTGCCGCGCGGCAGAATCACGAGGCGGTGAGACTGCCGGATGGCCGGGTGCTGGTGATGGGTGGACGCGGGGCCGCAGGAGTGTTGCCGACCACGGAGATATATGACCCGGTGGCCGGCTCGTGGCGGCCGGGCTTGAACATGATTGCGGCGCGGGAACGATTCCCCGCGACCCTGCTTGGTGATGGGACGGTATTGGTCGCGGGTGGCAACGGAGCGGGCGGGGTGCCGCTCGCGGGGACGGAGATTTACTCATCAGTCATGGGTACCTGGAGTGCGGCGGGTGGTCTGGCGGGGGCGCGGTTCGGGCATACGGGGACCTTGCTGCCGGATGGGCGCGTGTTGGTGGCGGCTGGCATGGGATCGGCCGCCGGCACGGCGCTCGCAACGGCGGAACTCTATCAGCCCGCGACGCGCACCTGGGCGGTCACCGGGAGTCTGATGACGGCGCGACATTCTCACTTTGCCGTGAGTTTGTTGGATGGGCGCGTGCTGGCTGGAGGTGGCTTCAATGGGGCGGTGATCCAAAGTCTGGAGATGTTTGATGCCGCGAGCGGGCGTTGGACGGTGGCGGGATACCTCAATGCGGCGCGGCGGTATGCGACGGCTAATCTGCTGGATGACCGGCGGGTGCTGATTGCCGGCGGACTGACTGCGACCGGAGCGACCCAATCGACGGAGTTTTTCCTGCCGGTGATTGGTGCCTTTGTCAGGGATGGTAGCCTAAGTCTGGCGCGCTATTCGCATACGGAAACTTTGCTGGCCGACGGTCGGGTGTTGGTGGCTGGCGGAGTAGGAAAAGGCCCCGTGATTCAATCATCGAGTGAGACGAGTGATGCGGAGGGGGAGGTGTGGACGCGGCGGGGTGATATGATTCAGCGTCGGTTTGGGCACGCGGCGGCATTGCTGGGGAACGGGCAGGTGCTGGTCGTCGGCGGCAAGGATGTTGGTTCGCTGGCGAGCGCGGAGTTATTCGATCCGGCCGGTGGAATGTGGCTTACAACGGGCTCGCTGCGGACACCGCGCCGTTATTTGACGGCGACGACACTCAGTGATGGGCGGGTGCTGGTGGTGGGCGGGGTTGATCCTTCCGGAAGATATCCGGCCGGGGCGGAATTGTATGATCCGATCACCCAAGTATGGAGTGACGGACCAAGCTTGGCGGCGGGACGTTTCTATCACACGGCGACCAAACTGGCGGATGGGCGGGTGTTGGTGGTGGGTGGAATCGGCAACGGTGGACGGCTGCGGAGCGCGGAGTTGTTCCACCCGGTCACCGGTGCCTGGACGACAGTCGGGAGCACGAGTGTCGGGCACGAGCGGCACTCGGCGACGCTGCTCGACGACGGGCGCGTGCTGGTGGCGGGCGGCTTCGGTGACGCCGGGGCGCTGACGACGGCTGAGTTGTTCAATCCCGCGACTGGGACTTGGAGTGTGATCGGCCGGTTGCGGATGGCACGGGGCGCGCATACGGCCACGATGCTGGGGAGCGGGCGGGTGCTGGTAACTGGCGGCAGCGGTGGCGATGGCATCACCCTGTCATCACTGGTGACGGCCGAAGTCTTCAATCCCATTTCAGCGAGCTGGGGACTGACCGGGGCGCTCGGGACAGCGAGGCATAATCACAGGGCGGTCTTGCTCAACAACGGACGGGTGCTGGTTACTGGCGGCATCCAGACTCCAGCCAACAACACGCTCTCGACCACGGAGCTGTATTTCAAACCGTAGAGTTGGTGCCGGCCGCCGCCCGGCCCGGGCTGATGGGGGAACAGGGCCGGGGGGCTGGCTGGCTCCAGGATGGGCTTATCGCAGGGGCTATGTCGTATTCAGGCGGGCCGGGCGATACCGTCAACCGGAGTACTTGGAGCGCGGGGTGTGGGCCGGGAAATGGCTTGGAAACCAGGGGGTGGCTGCGAAGGATGCGGCCCGTTTTTTGTTTCAGTCTTAGAACACACGTATGAACAGATCGAGCATGGTTTTGGTGACGGGTTCGGCGGGGCGGGTGGGGCAGACGGTGGTGGGTGAGCTGCTGGCGCGGGGGCAGGCGGTGCGCGGGTTTGACCGGGTGCCGACGCCGGGCGTGGCGGATTCGGTGGTCGGGAATATTGCGGACATCGAGGCGTGCGCGCGGGCGTGTGCGGGGGCGCATACGTTGGTGCATCTGGCGGCGACGCCGGATGATGATGATTTCATGTCGCGGCTGTTGCCGGACAACATCGTGGGTTTTTACAACATCATGGAGGCGGCGCGGTTGGCGGGCGTGCGGCGGTTGGTGTTGCCGAGCAGCGGGCAGGTGAGCTGGTGGCGCGCGCTGGCCGGGCCGTGGCCGATTCATCCCGATGAACCGGTCGCGCCGAAATACTGGTACGCGGCGACGAAGATGTTCATGGAGTCGATCGGGCGCAGTTACAGCGAGATGCACGGGCAGAGCGTGATCGTGGCGCGGCTGGGGTGGTGCCCGCGCACGCGGGCGCAGGTGGCGGAGATCGCGGCCTCGGAGTGGGCGCAGGATGTGTATCTGAGTCCGGGGGATTCGGGGCGATTCTTTGCGTGCGCGGTGGAGGCGCCGGAGGAGTTGAAGTTCGCGATCGTGTATGCAACGAGCCAGCCGAATCACATTCTCCGTTATGATTTGGAGCCGACGAAACGGCTGCTGGGTTTCGCGCCGCAGGAGCGCTGGCCGCAGGGGATTGAGATTGTGAAGTGAGCGTAGGGGAAAGGCCAAAGCTCAAAGCTCAAAGTTCAAAGCTCAAGGGAATGGCCAAGAGACAAGCTCCAGCCGTTGCCCAACGAGTAACGGGATCGGGCATTTATTCCGTCTGTCGGCTTGGGTGGTTCGCTTTGCGGTCCGATTTTCGCCAATTCCATCGTCGTTTGGGTTCCGGAACCCGTTTGACCCTTGTTCCTTCCCTTGAACTTTGAGCTTTGGGCTTTCCCTCCCACCGAGCTTTCCCCTTGTTTGCCCGGGGGGCGCGCCGTAGCGTCCGCCTCCTTGCACAGCCATTGATTCCATTATGAGTGAAGAGCAAACGCCCGCGTCGGCCTCCGGTTCATCTCCCGCCACCAGCTCTGCCGCCGCCGCGACGGCGGACGGCGAGGTCGCGGCCATCGGCCAGCTCCGCGAGTTGTACGAGAGCCTGCGGGCCGAGGTCGCCAAGGTCATCATCGGGCAGGACCAGGTGATCGAGCAGTTGCTGATCGCGGTGCTGTCGCGGGGGCACGCGCTGCTCATGGGCGTGCCGGGCCTGGCGAAGACGACGATGGTTCACGCGCTGGCGGAGGTGATGTCGCTTCAGTTCAATCGCATCCAGTTCACGCCGGACCTGATGCCGTCGGACATCACGGGCACGGACATTTTGCAGGAGACCGATCAGCCGGGCCGGCGGGCGTTCGTGTTCGTGAAAGGCCCGATTTTCGCGAACATCGTGCTGGCCGATGAAATCAACCGCACGCCGCCCAAGACGCAGTCGGCGCTGCTCGAGGCGATGCAGGAACACAAGGTGACCGCGAGCGGCAAAATCTTCGGGCTGCCGCTGCCGTTCTTCGTGCTGGCGACGCAGAATCCGATCGAGCAGGAGGGCACCTACTCGCTCCCTGAGGCGCAGCTCGACCGCTTCATGTTTTTCATCCATGTGAATTATCCGAGCCTCGAGGAGGAGCGGCAGATCGCGCGGGTGACCACCGGCAACGCCGCGGCTCCGCTGGCGAAACTGATCTCGGGCGAACAGGTCATCGCGTTTCAGCAGCTCATCCAGCGCGTGCCGGTGCCCGATCACGTTTATGATGCCGCGGTCGATCTTGTGCGCATGACGCGGCCGAATTCCGTGGAAGCGCCGGCGTGGATCAAGAAATGGGTGACGTGGGGCGCGGGTCCGCGCGCGGTGCAATACCTGATCCGCGGGGCGAAGGCGCATGCGGTGTTGCACGGCAGCTACCTCGTGCGCATGGAGGACATCGAGGCCGTGGCGCTGCCGGTGTTGACGCATCGCATTCTCACGAATTTCCAAGCGCAGGCCGAGGGCATGACCAGCCCGAAGGTGGTCGAGCGGCTGCTGGCCGAACTGCGCGGAGGCGCCCAAGCCCGTGGCTGAAGTCGCCAGTCCCAGTTTTCTCGATCCGGCGGTGCTCGCGCGGCTGCAGCATCTGCCGCTGGTCACGCGCTTCGCGATGGAGGGCAGCATCTCGGGGCATCACAAAAGCCCGCATCGCGGATCGAGCGTCGAGTTCGCGGAATATCGCAACTACGCGCCCGGCGACGACATCCGCCGGCTCGATTGGCGCGTGTTTGGCCGCACCGACCGGTTTTTCATGAAAGAGTTCGAGGCCGACACCAACCTGCGGTGTTACCTCGTCGTGGATCTCAGCGCGTCGATGGGTTTCACGGGACGACACGGGAGCAAGTTCAATTACGCGCGCAAGGTTGCGGGCACGCTGGGCTATCTGGCCGTGCAGCAGGGCGACGCCGCCGGGCTGGTGTGCGCGGGCGAAACGCCGCCGATCGAACTGCCGCCGCGGCGTAATCCGGCGCACTTGCAGGAGATTTTCAACACGCTCGGCCGCGTCGCGCCCGCCGGTCCGACGGTGCTGACGAAGGTGCTGCACGAACTGGCGGAGAAGATTCGCCGCCGCGCGCTGGTGATCGTGATTTCCGATTTCTTCACCGAGGTCGAGCCGCTGCTGGAGGCGTTCCAACATCTGCGTTTTCAGAAGCACGATCTGGCGGTGTTCCAACTATTGGACCGGATGGAGAGCGATTTCAAATTCGACCGGCCGGTGCGCTTCGTGGATCTCGAAAGCCCCTTCAGCATGGTCACCGAACCGGCGATCGTGCGGGAGGAATACCTCCGCGAGTTCCGCCGGCATGGGGAGCGGCTGCGCGGCGGCTGCCTCGAGTTCAACGCCGACTACCGCCCGGTACACACCGATGCGGACTACGAGCCGGTGCTCGCGCAATTCCTCACCGAGCGGGCGCAAGGCGCGGTCGGTGGCGGACGGTGAGCCGTCGTTTCGCCGCCGCGAGGAGCGCCTTGGAAACGGCAGTCGGGTTCAACCACGAAAGACACGAAAGGCACGAAAAGCCCGAAAAAAAGGGCGGAAGCGTGGTGGATCGATATCCGAATAACTCGTTCTCCAGGTGACAACCCCCGAATTCCGCAAGCCCTTCTCCTTTCGTGCCTTTCGTGTCTTTCGTGGTTCCGACTGCTTTTTCTAGGATCAATGTTGCGGAAATTTGGGTCCGTGTGCGCGGCGCGTGGGGTTACCTTCCGTCCTTCGCCGCTGCGGCAAGCCATGGCCGACCGGCCAATCGAGCCGGAGTGCCCGAAGGAGAGCCCGGTCCCAAGATTCCGGCCGGTGCATCGGTGAAACGTCGCACGGTCGGCTGGGGCCGGCCTGCGCTGGCGCGCGAGCAAAACCCCTTTCCATCCGCCGGCCCGGCCCCGTAGTTTCGCGCCCGATTACTGAGCCATGAAAACCATTTTGCTGGGAAAAAGTTCGTTGCGTTCGAGTCGTCTGGCCTACGGCTGCTGGCGCATTGCGCCGACCGAGGAGGCGGGGCGGACGCTGGGTCGCGCTGCGATTCTGGCGGCGTACGAGGCCGGCTACACGTTGTTCGACCATGCGGACATTTATTGCGACGGGCGCGCGGAACAGGCGTTTGGTGCGGTGTTGCGTGACGTGCCGGAGCTGCGCGCGGGCGTCGTCATTGCCACCAAGTGCGGCATTCGCAAACCGGGCGAGCCGTCGCCGGACGCGCCGGTGCGTTACGATTTTTCCCGGTCGCACATTGTCTGGTCGTGCGAGCAGTCGCTGCGGCGGCTGGGGATCGAGACGATTGATTTGTACCAGTTGCACCGACCGGACTGGATGATGAATCCCGAGGAGGTTGCGGCGGCGTTCGCGCAGTTGCGCGAGCAGGGCAAGGTCCGCGAGTTCGGCGTGAGCAATTTCCGGCCGTCGCAGGTGACGGCGTTGCAGCGCGCGCTGCCCTTTCCTCTGGCGGTGAATCAGGTCGAGATCAGCCTGGCGTGCCTCGGCAGTTTCAACGACGGCACGCTGGATCAGTGTCTCGCGGAGCGGATCACGCCGCTGGCGTGGAGTCCGCTGGGCGGCGGTTTGCTGGCGGATGGCGCGCGGAAGTTGCTGCCTTCGCAAGAGCGCTACGACGTGACGCGAATCGTTGCGGAACTCGACGCGCAGGCGCGGACGCTCGGGACCACGCGCGGCAATGTCGCGCTGGCGTGGCTGCTGAAACATCCGGCCGGGATCGTGCCGTTGGTCGGCTCGACGAAGCCGGAAAAAATTCGCGAGGCCGCCGGGGCCGAGCCGGTCGAGCTGGCGCGCGAGCAGTGGTATCGGCTGTTGGAGGCTTCGCTCGGCGCGCCGTTGCCCTGAGTCGAGCGCAGAAATTTTTCACCACGGATGGACACGGATAAACACGGATGGGGAGGGGGCGGATTTTTTACGGGCGCGTGCGACCAGCAACCTCGGAGTGCGGCCGTGCTCGGCCGCAGCGACATCCGCCCGCACGGGGGCCGCAGGAATCCGCTGAAGCCTCACGGCGCTTCACCTTGCTGCGCCCGCGGACGGGCGCACTCCGCACGCTGGTCCCGCCGCGTTCCCATCCGTGTTCATTCGCATCCCTTCGTGGTTTTCAAACACCCCAGCCTTCGTTCGGATTAACCCGCATTCATCATGTCCACCCCTGAACAACTCGGTTTTCACATGCCCGCGGAATGGGAGCGTCACGCCGGCACTTGGTTCACCTGGCCGCGGCCCGAAGGCATCAGTTTTCCCGACAAATACGAACCGGTGCCGGATGTCTATGCTGCCTTGATCCGCGAACTCGTCGCGGTCGAGGAGGTACACATCAATGTCTGGAATGCCGAGAAGGAGGCGTGGGTGCGCGGACTCTTGACCGCGCGGCGTGTACCGCTGGAGCGCGTGCGGTTTCATCATTTCCCGGCGTATGAACCGTGGTGCCGCGATCATGGACCGATTTTCGTGGTGCGCGAACGCGACGGTCGCCGGGAGCGCGCAGTGGTGGATTGGGCTTACAACGCGTGGGGCGGCAAGTATCCGCCGTTCGATCTCGACGACGCGGTGCCGCAACATGTCGCGAAGCTGCGCGGCCTGCCGTTGTTCTCGCCGGGCATCGTGATGGAAGGCGGCGCGCTCGAGGTGAACGGACGCGGCACGGTGCTCACGACGGAGGCGTGTCTGCTGAATCCCAATCGCAACCCGCATCTCAATCGCGCGCAGATCGAGCAGTATCTCCGCGATTATCTGGGCGTGACCAACGTGCTGTGGCTCGGCGACGGGATTGTCGGTGATGACACCGACGGGCATGTGGATGACCTCACGCGGTTCGTCAACGCGACGACGGTGGTGACCGTCGTGGAGGAAGATCCGGCGGATGAAAACTACGCGTTGCTGCAGGACAATCTGCTCCGGTTGCGCACGATGAAGGATCAGGACGGCGCGCCCTTGCGGATCGTCGAGTTGCCGATGCCGGGCGTGGTGGAATACGACGGACAGCGGCTGCCGGCGAGCTACGCGAATTTTTACATCGCGAACGAACTGGTGCTGGTGCCGACGTATCGGCATGCGAACGACCGGCGGGCGCTGGAGATTTTGCAGCGGGAGTTTCCGCAGCGGCGGGTGGTGGGGATTGATTCGACGGAGTTGATCTGGGGGCTGGGATCGTTCCATTGCATCAGCCAGCAGGAGCCGGTGTAGGAGCGGCGTGAGGAGATACCGAGCGCCAAGGGAAGGCGCAGCCTGGGGCCATCGGACCTGCGTGGGGCGCGGCAAGCGGACGGGCCGAGGCCGGGGTACCGCAGGCGTCCTCGCCTGCGAGTTCGGGCGGCGTCTCGCCGCCCGTTCCGCCTCGGGGCGACCCGCCCCGCGAACTCGCTGGCGAGACGCCCGCGGTACCCGGGTGCAACCGTACGTTGGCAGACTCTGACCTTTTCTGCGCGAGAAGCGGACTGAGTCTCGGTGGCTGAATGGGGCGAGGTGCGTGGGACAGGAGCTTCGTGGCAAGCCGCGGCTCGGGGTGTTTCTGAGCGGGCCGCTCGCGGAGGGAGGTTAGAGTCTCCTTACGTCGTCTCCTACAACGATGGGAGCCGGCGCGCGGGACGCTCGCCGATTATCCGGCTTTGCCCACGCGCGGCTCCGGCGGTAATCATTGCGGACATGAAAACTACCCTTCTATTGCTTGCGGGAGTGCTCGTCGGCGCGGCCTCGGCACTGGCGGAAATCAATTTCAAACCCATTGAGTATCAACTTGGCGACACGATGCTCGAAGGCTTGCAGGTCGCGGACGGTGCCGTGGCGGGCAGGCGGCCGGCAGTGCTGATCGTGCATCAATGGCTGGGCCTCAGTGCTTACGAAAAGAAGCGTGCCGAGATGCTGGCGCAGCTCGGCTACAACGTGTTCGCGGTGGACATCTACGGGAAGGGCATCCGGCCCGCCACGCCGAAGGACGCCAGGCTGTTGGCCGGAAAATACAAGAGTGACCGCGCCTTGCTGCGATCACGGGTGGTGGCCGGCCTGGCGGTGCTGAAGAATCATCCGCTCACCGATCCGAAGCGCGTCGCGGCAATCGGGTATTGCTTTGGCGGCACGACGGTCATCGAGCTGGCGCGGGCGGGGGCGGAGGTGGCCGGAGTGGTGAGTTTTCACGGCGGGCTGGACAGCCTCACGCCCGACGATGGGAAGAAAATCCAGTGCCGAGTTTTGGCGTTGCACGGTGGCGATGATCCGTTTGTCGCGGCGAAGGACGTCGCGGCGTTCGCCGAGGAGATGCGGCAGGCGAAGGTGGACTGGCAGTTGTTCAGCTACGGCGGCGCGGTCCACAGCTTCACGGACTGGAATGCCGGCAACGACAACTCAAAAGGCGCGGCTTACAACGAGAAGGCGGACAAGCGCTCGTGGGAGGCGATGAAGGTATTCTTCGCAGAAATCTTCCGGTGAGCCCGTGCGGTGAGCGTCGGTCGCGCATTGGATCGAGCCTCTGGAGGCCGGCAGAAAAATGGGGGCAGAAAAAAAGAGGACGGGAACTGGATACCACCAGTTCCCGTCATTTTTCTGCCCCTATTTTCAGCCGACTTTTTTGCGGCTGAAACCGCGCCGGCTCAACCCCCGCGTCGCTCGATCATTTCCCGGAACTCCGCGAAGAGCGGCGTCGAGTCGTGCGGGCCGGGCGAGGCCTCGGGGTGGTATTGCACGCAGAAGATGGGCTTCGTTTTGTGCCGCATTCCCTCGACGGTCTGGTCGTTGAGGTTGATGCGGTCCACGGCCACATCGGACGGGAGGGTGACGGGATCCACCGCGAACCCGTGATTTTGCGAGGTGATCTCGACCTTGCCCGAGGCGAGGTCTTTCACCGGTTGGTTGCCGCCGCGATGGCCGAACTTGAGCTTGAAGGTGCGCCCGCCGAACGCCTGCCCGAGAATCTGGTGCCCGAGGCAGATGCCGAAAATCGGGATGCCGCTGGCGATGAGATCGCGCACGGCTTGCACTGCGTAGCCGAGCGCCGCGGGATCGCCGGGGCCGTTGGAGAGGAAAATGCCGGCGGGTTTGTACTTGAGCGCGTCGGCGGCGGGCGTGGTCGCGGGCACGACCTGCACGCGAAAGCCGCGCTGCCGCAAACGGCGGAGGATGTTGTATTTCATCCCGAAATCGTAGGCGACGATCGGGATGTCGGCGGGCGGCAGGGGATCGCGGAGATTGCGGGCGTCGGCCACTTTGGCGAGGCCGCGCACGAGGTTGAAACTGGCGCTGTCCTTGTCGTGCTCGTCCCACACGAACGGCTCGCGATGGGTGACTTCTTTGACGTAATCGACGCCGACGAGGCCGGGCCATTGGCGCGCGCCGTCGATGGCTTGGGCGTCGGTGATGGACTCGGTCGAGATGAGGGCTTTCAACGCGCCGCCGATACGGAGCTTTTTGGTGAGCGCGCGGGTGTCGATGCCTTCGATGCCGGGGATGCCGTTGTTGGCGAGGTATTCGCCGAGGGAAAGTTCCGCGCGCCAGTTGCTGACGACGGGAGAAAGCTCGCGAATGACGAAACCGGCGGCGTGCGGACGCCACGACTCGACGTCTTGGGAATTGACGCCGTAATTGCCGATCTCGGGATAGGTCATCGTGACGATCTGCCCTTTGTACGAGGGGTCGGTCAGGATTTCCTGGTAGCCGGTCATGGAGGTGTTGAAGCACACCTCGCCGCACGCTGTGGCGCGCGCGCCGAAGGCTTTGCCGCGAAACACCGTGCCGTCTTCCAAGGCCAAAATCGCATTCATTGGTTCAATAAAACTGCGCGGATGCTAGGGGCGGAGGTGGGTGGGTCAAGGAGTTCCATGGCGGGCGCGACTGGAGTGCGCCCGTCCCCGGGCGCAGCAAGGTGAAGCGCAGTGAGGCGTGGAAAAATTGCGGGGCCTGCGGGCGTGCGGACATCGCTGCGGCCGAGGACGGTCGCACTGCGGGAGCGCTGTGCGCCGCCGCCCGCCGCGCCGACGTGCGCTCACTTCAGCTTGATCGCCTTGAGCTTGGCGACGTACTGCGCCGGCGTTTCGTCGTCGTAGCCTTCTTCGCGCCAGAGTTCTTTGCCGTCGGCGTCGGTGACCACCAGCGTGGGGTAGCCGTCAATTTTGAATCTGTCCGACAAGGTTTTGTTGGCTGCCTTGAGTGCGTCGGGCTGCGGGTGGTTCATCGGGAAATCCACTTCCACGAGCACCAAGGCGGTCTTGGCATACGCGGCGAACTCCGCGCTGGTGAGCACTTTCTTCTTGATCGCCTTGCACGCCGAGCACCAGTCGGAGCCGGTGAAATCGAGGAAGATGCGTTTGCTGTCGGCCTTCGCTTTTGCCTGTGCGGCGGAGAAATCGGTGAGCCACTCGGCCGCGTCGCCCGCGACGGCAGCGGCCGGAGCGTCGCCTTTCGCAGCCGGCGTTTCGCTGTTGTCGCAACCGGTCCAGGCGAGGCACGCGGCGAGGCTGGCGAGGAGAATGGGGCGCTTCATTTTCATGCGAGGGTAATGTTGTGGGCGAGGCTCGGATCGCGCCAGACGACGCGGCCGCCGACGATGGTGACGACGGCCTTGCCTTTGAGCGGCCAGCCGTAAAAGGGGTTGTTGAGCGATTTGCTGGCAGTGTCCGCGCGCTCGAAAACCCAGTGCGCATCGGCGTCGATCACGGTGATGTCCGCGATGGCGCCGGGGCTGAGCGTGCCGCGTTCGAGCTTGAGCAGGCGGGCGGGGGCGAGGGTGTATTTCTCGATCACCTTGGCGAGCGAGAGGCGCCCGGCGTGGTAGAGCTGCATCAGCGAGATCGCGAGTTCGTTCTCCAAACCGGTGATGCCGAACGGCGCGGAATCGAACTCGACCTCCTTCTCGAAATCACAATGCGGCGCGTGATCGCTGCACAAGATTTCCAGCGTGTCGTCCGCCAGCCCCGCTAGAATCGCCTCGCGATCGTGCGCCGACCGGAGCGGCGGATTCATTTTGAAATTGGTGTCGTAGGACGGCCACGCCGGACGGCGGCTCGGGTCGGGTTCGTAGCCGAAGAGGCTCTTCCCGTCCTTGGCCCAGAAGGCCTCGCTTCCCGCAACCGCGGCGTCGGTGAGCGTGAAATGATGCGGGCAGGCCTCGCCGGAAATGGGCACGCCGCGCTGCTTGGCTTCGCGCAGCAGGCGGATGCTCCCCGCCGTGCTCATGTGCTGGCAATGCACCGGAGTACCCGTCAATTCGGCCAGCAGAATATTGCGCTGCACGATCGCCTCCTCGCCCACCGCCGGCCAGCCCCGCAGGCCCAGCGCCGTGCTCCAGTAGCCCTCGTGCATCACGCCGTCCATCGCCAGCGCGTAGTCCTGGCAATGATCCATCGCGGGCAATCCGAACATGCGCGCGTATTCGAGGGCGCGGCGCATGAGGTCGTTGTTCTGCACGCAATGACCGTCGTCCGTGATCGCGACGATGCCGGCCTTGAAGAGCTGCCCGATGGGCGCGAGTTCCTCGCCCGCGATGCCCTTCGTGATCGCGCCGGTGACGAACACGTTGACCGAGGCTTCCTTTTCCGCCTTCTCCCGCAGCAACGCGACCACCGACGTGCTGTCGATGGAGGGCGTCGTGTTGGGCATGCACACGACGGTGGTGAAGCCGCCCTTGGCCGCCGCCTTGATGCCGGTGGCGATGGTCTCCTTGGCCGACTGTCCGGGTTCGCGCAGGTGGACATGCAGATCGATAAAGCCGGGGCAGACGACTTTGCCGCGGGCATCAATGCGGACGACATCGGCCGGCGCGGCCGCGCCGGCGTCACGCCCGACCGCGACAATGCGGCCGGCGGCGACCAGCACGTCGGCGGTTGTGTCCAGATGGTTGGCGGGGTCAATGACGCGGCCACCGGTGAGCAATAGAGAACTCATGGGGCGGAAAGAATACCGGCGCGCGAATTGACAACGCAAGCGCCCTCGCTAATCTGCCTCCCGGTTGCGGGCGTAGCTCAATGGTAGAGCCTCAGTTTTCCAAACTGGCCACGAGGGTTCGATTCCCTTCGCCCGCTCCACTTCCCTCCAAAAATCTTCGCGGGACCACCCAGCGGCGCGGTTGCGCCCGAATTCTGAATTCTGGGTACCGCAGCCGTCTCGGCTGCGAGTTAACGGGGCGTCTCGCCCCGTTCCGCAGGACTGGCGGCGCGACGCCGTCAGAACTCTCAGGCGGGGACGCCTGTGGTAGCCGAAACCGCTGTGCGGCGCGGACGGCACATCGAGATCACAGCTTGCTGTGACTGCCGTCGCACAGCGCGCCGTTGCCGCTGTGTTTGCAGCCGCAGAAGTAAACGGTGGCAGTCTTTTCCGCTTTGAACGGCGTCGGGTTGAAGCCGGTGCCTTTGTGCGAACCATCACACAGCGGCTGCGATTTGCTCTGGCCGCACGAGCACCAGTAGTAGGTCTTGCCGGCTTCGACGGCGACGGGGTAGGGGGCTTTTTGGGCGACAGTGGGTTGGTTCATGACGGGAAGGCGGTTGCTTGAATTGGTTTGCTGCAATGCTCCTCGCTGCGAAGAGCTGCGGCAGTCATGCACGATTTCCGGCGGTGCGCGAAGCTAATCCGCCCCGTCCGGCGCCAACCGCCTCCGCACACGACTCCTCCCACCGCGTCCAGTCGCCCAAACTCGTGTTGCATATGCAACACGAATTCGGGTGCCGCCGGGGATTGCATCCCGGCGAATTTGATGGCCGGACGCAATGGCGCATCTCCGGCGGATGGACGCCCTCAGTCCCTGTTTGCAGCGGCTTTCGCAGTGTCAGTCCCGCCCGCATCCGCCTCGAATCCAGTCTGAGCGGGTTCCGGGGAAGACCAATTGCGTGTTGCATATGCAACATGGAATTGGGCAAGGGCGATCACGTTCGTCCGGCGGGGGAACCTGGAAGTTTCCTGCGAGTCAGGCGGCACTCCTGTCGAGTTTCCGTCCGGCGCTCGTGCCTTGCCTGCCTGCCACCCCGCGCCTACGGTCGCCGGAAATAATTTCTCCTCACTCCACTCACCTATGTATCTCCTCCCCGCCGCCCTGACCATCACCCTCGCCACCGCGTGCTTGTTCACGCTCGCCGCGCCCGTCGCAGCGGCAGAAACCGTGCCGCCCTCGTTCATCGTTTACATCGCCGCCAGCGGGGACAACGCCATCGGCCGCTACCGCCTTCAGCGCGACACCGGCGATCTGGTGCATCTCGACAACACCCCGCTCCCCGGCGCGCCCGGCTCGCTGGCGTTGAGCGCCGACAAACAATTCCTCTATGCCGCCGTGCGCTCCGTGGAATCCGTCGCCAGCCTCCGCGTGAATCCTGGCGACGGCGCGCTGAAGCTCCTCGGCACCACCAAGGTCGCTGGCAACCCCGTGTACCTCACGCCGGACCGCTCGGGAAAACATCTCCTCACCGCTTACTACTCCGGCAACAAAACCGCCGTGTATCCCATCGCCAGTGACGGCACCGTGCAACCCTCCGCCACGAGCCTGCTCGGCACCGGTGCCAATCCCCACTGCATCGTGCCCTCGCCCGACGGCCGGTTTGTCCTCGTCCCGAACACCGGCGCGGACAAAATCCTCCAGTTCCAATTCGATCCCGCCACGGGAAAACTCACCCCGAACGCCATCCCGGAAATTCTCACCCCCAAAGGCGACGGCCCGCGCCACCTCGTCTTCCATCCCTCGGGAAAATTCCTCTACGCCGTCAACGAAAAGGGCAGTAGCACTACCGCCTTCCAGTTCAACTCCTCCACCGGGACGCTGACCGCCCTCCAAACCCTCCCGACCCTCCCCGCCGATTTCACCGGCAACAACAGTTGTGCCGACATCGAAATCACGCCCGACGGCAAATTCCTCTACGGCTCCAACCGCGGCCACGACAGTCTCGCCCGCTACGCCATCGACGCCGCGACCGGCCGCCTCACCGCCCTCGGCCACACGCCCACCGAGAAGACGCCGCGCGAATTCGCCATTGATCCCACCGGCCGCCTCCTCCTCGCCGCCGGCCAGTCCTCCAACCGTCTCGCCGTCTATCGCCTCGATCCTGCCACCGGCGCTCTCTCGCCTCTCGCCGCACATCCATGCGGCAAAAGCCCTGCGTGGGTTTTGATTACTGCGCTGCCGTAGTTTTCTGTCGCGTGCCCTCGGAACCAAGCAGGCACAGAGGGGACTTCTGACAGAAAAATTGAGGACAGAAAAATGGAGCCGAGCCACGCAGTCCCTCTCCCATTTTTCTGTCCATAATTTTTCTGTCTTCAATTTCTTGTACTCCAACCGGTCCGCAGGCGCCCACGGAAGGCGCCCGCCTATTTTTGTTGCCCGTTTCGCACGCAAGCTCGTCGGATTTGCGCTCTGGCGTGCGCCGTCCCGCTCTGGCAGCGTCTCGCGCCGTGAATCCATCCGCCGCGCCCGCCACGCCTCCCACACGCACCCGCTTCGGCGTGCTCGCTTGGCTCTGCGCTGCCGCGGCGCTCGCCTACATCAGCCGCAACGCCATCGCCGTCGCCGAGAGCACCGTTCGCACCGATCTGAACCTGACCAAGGACCAGACCGGCATGTTGATGAGCGTTTTCTTTTTCTCCTACGCGCTCTGCCAGATTCCCACCGCGCAACTCTCGCAGCGCTGGGGCAGTCGCAAGGCGCTCCCCATTTTCATGGTCATCTCGTCGATTGCCACCGCGCTGACGGCCTTCTCGGGCAGCCTGTGGGCGCTGACGATCACGCGCGGTTTCAAAGGCATTGGGCAGGCCGGCCTGTTCCCCGCCTGCACCATGACCATCGCGAAATGGTTTCCGAAAACCGGCCGCGGCTTCGGCACCGGCGCGCTCGGTGGCTTCATGTCGGTCGGCGGTGCGATCGGCGCGTGGCTCACGGGGTTGATGCTCGAACTGCTCGAACCCGCCGTCGGCCGCGGCTGGAGCTGGCGGCTGGTCTTCCTCGTGTTCAGCCTGCCCGGACTGCTCTGGGCCGCAGGCTTCTGGCTTTGGTTCCGCAATGAACCCGAGCAACATCAATCTGTAAATGCCGCCGAGCTCGACCTCATTCGCGGCCCCACCGAAACGCCCCCGGCCTCCTCCGCCTCCGTAGCCGCCGCCCCCGTAGCCGCCGACGTGAGGAGGCGGCCCCCCGCACCGCCCGAACGCACTCCCTGGCTCGCTCTCTACTCCAGCCCTGCGCTCTGGTGGATTTGCGGCCAGCAAACCTTCCGCGCCGCGGGCTACATGTTTTTCACGAGTTGGTTCGCCACCTACTTGCAAGAGACGCGCGGCGTCACCATTGCGCGCTCCGGTTTCCTCACGATGCTCCCGCTCCTCGCCACCGTCATCGGCAGCCTCCTCGGCGGCGCGACTTCCGACCTGATTTTGAAACGCACCCACAGCCTGAACCTCGCGCGCAAAGGCATGGCCGTCGTCTGCCAGACGGTGTGCGCGGCCCTGATCGGCGTGGCGTTTTTCATCCAGGAAACCAACCTCGCCGTCCTGATCATCAGCCTCGGCTCCTTCTGCGCCGCGCTCGCCGGACCTTGCGCCTACACCATCACCATCGACATGGGCCAGAAGCACGTCGCCACTGTGAACAGCACGATGAATATGTGTGGCAACCTCGGTGCCTGGGCGTTCCCCATCGCCGTGCCGGTGTTGTTGCGCCAGTTCGGCAATTGGGACGCTGTGTTGCTGGTCTTCGGCGGCACCTACCTCGTCTCAGCGGTTTTCTGGTTGCTCCTCAATCCCAACGGCAACATCGTCGATCAATCCTTGATTCGCGAAACCCCGGATGGAATCCGAAAACCGCGGATAGACTCGGATAAACACGGATGAAAAACGAGACCACTCGCCACCTTCACCGGATGAATTGTGCCACCGCAAACTGGCCTTTCCTATTCGTGTCCAGCTGTGTCGATCCGGGGTTCAATTATGTTTTTCTGTTCGATTCAACCCACGCCAACCCATGAACACCCACGTTGACACCCCGCAAAGCCGTTGCCGCTTCGGCCTCGCCTCCGGCGACATCACCCCGCCCGCCAATATCTATCACCGCATGTGGGGCGCGGCCAAACACGAGCGCGCCACCGGCATCCACCGGCCCCTGCGCGCCACCGTCATCGCCTTCGCCGCCGACGCGGGCGACGACACTCCCGCCACCGAACAAATCCTCGTCGCCCTCGATCACTGCGTCCTCGGCGCGCTCGAACTCACCAATCTCCTCGACCACGTCTCCGCCGCCACCGGCTGCCGGCGCGAAACCATCGCCGTCGTTTTCTCGCACACCCACGCCGCCGGCCTGATGGGCCTCGACCGCGTCGGCCTGCCCGGCGGCGATTTGATCCCCGACTATCTGAACCAGCTCGGCCGCATCGTCTCCGAACTCACCTCCCAAGCCCTGTCGCGCCAAACCCGCGCCAGCATTGTCTATGGCACCGGCCGCTGCTGCCTCGCCGGACATCGCGATTTCTGGGACGAGACCACCCAGCAAACCATCTGCGGCTTCAATCCCGCCGGCCCCGCCGATGACACCGTCCTCGTCGCGCGCGTCACCAACGAGCACGGCGCGCCCCTCGCGACCTTCGTGAACTACGCCTGCCACCCCACCACGCTCGCCTGGGACAACACCCTCATCAGCCCCGATTTCCCCGGCGCGATGCGCGAGGTCGTCGAGCAGGCCACCGGCGCGCCGTGCGTCTTCCTGCAAGGTGCCTCCGGCGAACTCGGCCCGCGCGAAGGCTACGTCGGCGACCCCGCCGTCGCCGACCGCAACGGCCGCGAACTCGGTTACGCCGCCCTCTCCGCCCTCACCGCGCTGCCCGCCGCCGGCACGCGTTTCGTCTTCACCGGCGCCGTTGTTTCCGGCGCGACCCTCGGCGCGTGGGCGCACCAACCGCTCACGCCCGCCGAGCTTTCCGCTTCCTCCCGCTGGCAGCTCGCCCGCTGGCACGAACCCCTCGCCTACCGCCCCGGCCAGCCGAGGAAAGAAAACGTCGCCGCCGAACTCCAGCAGTTCCAACACGACGAACGCGCCGCCCGCGCCGACGGCGACCTCCCCCGCGCCGCCGAATGCCGCGCCATGGCCGAGCGCAAAATGCGCCTCCTCCACCGCCTCGCCCAACTGCCCGCCGGCGAACACTTCCCGCTCCAAGTCGTCCTCTGGCGCATGGGCGACGCCTTCTGGCTCGTGGCCCAGGGCGAGATGTACAGCGTGTTCCAAACCGAACTCCGCCGCCGCTTCCCCGGCACCCCGATCATCGTCGCCACCATTGCCGCCGACTGGGGCGCCTCCTACCTCCCGCCCGCCGGTCTCTACGACAAAAAGATCTACCAAGAATCCATCGCCGTCGTCGCCGCCGGCAGCCTCGAACAACTCCTCGACTCCATCTCCACCCGCATCACCGCCCTGTAGCCGCCGACGTGAGGAGGCGGACCATCCGCCCCGCCCGCTCCCCAACTAACTACTAATCACTAATTACTAATTCCTGATCCGTAACCGCGGAGTAGGACCAATCCCGATTAACCACAGAGACACGATGAACACAGAGAAGACAAAGCATAGAATGGGCGGGGCTTTTTCCCTAAATGTTACCCGCTTTGATCCTATGCCGCCCCTTGCAGGCCTCTGTGTTCATCGTGTCTCTGTGGTCTAACTAAAACGGCTCGACTGAATTGTTACGGCTTAATGGTTCCATCGGCCTATTCTCAACTGATTACTAATTACTAATTACTAATCACTAATTACTTTTCCTCTCCCTTCTCTCTCCCATGAAAATCAAAAAAATCGAAACCCTCGTCTGCCACGCCCGGATGCGAAACTGGGTCTTCGTCAAAGTCACCACCGACCAACCCGGCCTCATCGGCTGGGGCGAAGCCACCCTCGAATGGCACACCCGCAGCGTCGTCGGCGCGGTCCAGGACCTCGCCGAGTTGCTCATCGGCGAAGACCCCACCCGCGTCGAACACCTCTGGCAGATGATGTATCGCCAGCACTTCTGGCACGGCCACGGCATCGTCCGCTCCACCGCCATCGCCGGCATCGACATCGCCCTCTGGGACATCGTCGGCAAAGTCGCGAATCTCCCATGCTCGAAACTCTGGGGCGGCCCCGTGCGCGATTACGTCCGCACCTACTGCCACCTCGGCGGCGGCAAGATGGAAGACTTCTACGAGACCCGCGCCGACGACGCCAAACGCTTCGGCGACCTCGCCCGCCAGGCCGTCGCCGACGGCTTCACCGCCTTCAAGAGCATGGCCGTTCCCCCGACCATGCCCATCGAAGGACTCAAAGCCATCCGCACCGCCGAAGCCTGCGTCGCCGCCATGCGCGACGCCGTCGGCGAAAGCATCGACATCATGGTCGATTGCCACGCGCGCCCCTCGCCGGCGATGGGCCTGAAATTCGGCAAAGCCCTCGAACCCTACGGCCTCTACTTCTTCGAGGAACCCTGCTGGCCCGAATCCATCGACGGCCTCGCCATGATCAACGCCGCCCTCGTCACCCCCGTCGCCACCGGCGAACGCATGACCCACCTCGCCGCCTTTCGCGACCTGTTCGCCAAACGCGGCTGCGAAGTCTGCCAGCTCGACATCACCCACGTCGGCGGCTTCACCGAAGCCCGTCGCATCGCCGCCCTCGCCGAAGCCCACCGCATCGCCCTCGCGCCGCACAATCCGCAAGGCCCCGTCAGCACCGCCGCCTCGCTCGAATTCGGTTTCTCCCAGCCCAGCTACATCATCTGCGAAACCGTCCACGCCGACGTCCCCTGGCGGCAGGACGTCGTGGACGAAGGCTTCACCGTCGAGAAAAAAGGCCGCCTCGTCCGCCCCAACACCCGCCCCGGCATCGGCATCACCATCAACGAAAAAGCCGTCAAGAAACACCCCTTCCAACAAGAGATCGCCCAACGCGTCTTCTACCCCGACGGCAGCGTCGGCGACTGGTGAACCTTGTAGGAGACGACGTGAGGAGACTCTGACATTTCCCCCCGCCCGGGCCGCTCGGACTCGCCACCCATGTGATCCCAACGTGCAAACCACGAGCGTTCCGGGCGGTGACAACCAATGGGCGAATCCGAGCATCAGACGGGAAACTCGTCCCCGCCTTTGGAATTCACACCGCTTTACCGTCCGACCGTCGCAGCGCGTTCGCACCCGTGCCGACGAACCACGCTGAAGCGGCATGAAAGCCGCGCCCCGGAAAGCGGGCGGTCCCTGCTCACTGCGCCGTCCAGCCGCCGTCGATCACAATATCGGTGCCGGTGATGAACTCGGCGGCGTCCGAGCAGAGATGCGCGGCGAGTGCGCCGATTTCTTCGACTTTGCCCCAGCGGCCGAGGGGGATGCGTTCGGTGAATTGGCGGCTGACTTCGGGGTTGTTCAGGATGGGTAGGTTGATTTCGGTCGCGCAGGGACCGGGGCTGATGCCGTTCACGGTGATTCGGCGCGGGGCCATTTCGAGTGCCAGCGCCTTGGTGAAACCGAGCAGGCCCGCCTTGCTAGAGGAGTACGGCACTCGCCCCGGAAGGCTGATGTGACTCATCATCGAAGTGAGATTGATGATCCGTCCGCCGCCGTTGCTGACGAGATGCGGGATGAACGCGCGGGACATCAGGAATGCGCTGGTCAGGTTCGTGTCGAGCACCAGCCGCCACTCGGCCAGCGTGAAATCGGCCAACGGTTTGCGCAGATTCATCCCGGCGTTGTTGATCAGGATGTGGACTGATCCGAACCGCGCGATGACTTCGGTGCGCAGTTGTTCCACCTGCACTTCGTCTGCGACATCCGCTGTGATTGTCAGGGCCTCGACGCCCAGCGCGCGCACCTCGGCTGCGGCTTCCTCCAGCGGTCCGGCATTGCGTGCGATCATCACGATCTTCGCGCCTTCTGCCGCCAGTGACAGAGACATGGCTTTGCCCAATCCCTTGCTCGCGCCCGTAATTACCGCCACCCGTCCGTTTAATTTCTTGTCACTCATAACTCGAATTGTCTCTCTGGTTTGATGTTTGCTAAAACTTAGTCTTGCTCTGACTGTTCCCTACTCCCGACTCGGTGCAGAACAAATGGGCAAAGGAATGGAGGCAATTGAATATCAGTCGTTGCGAAAGTTTGTGTCGGAGCCGCTGTAACGAGTAGCGCGTCCGTCTCCCTCGCCCCGTGAGGCACGAACGGGGAGAGGGTAGGGGCGAGGGGTGCCTCGCCCATGCAACCCATGTCATCATTGCGGGGCGCCTCCTCTCTCCGCCCCTCTCCTCCGTTCCGAACGGAGGAGAGGGAGCCGGCGGCCACGGTGCGGACCGCACGATCTTTCGTGATGACTGATAGGAACAGATATATTCCCCCATTCCTTTGCGAATGCCGGTTGGTGGAAATCCCTGCCTTGCCAAGCGCACGCTCGTGGCCCCGCCCCAACCGCAACCCTTGCCCCGGCTTGCTTCGGGTTTCTGCGCCTTTTTGCGCTTTTTGCGGCCATCCCTCCCCCTCACAGCGACTCCTCCAGACTCCTGCAGATCGTCTTCAGTATCTGTATCCGCGCGAACTTCTTGTCGTTCCCCGCCACCAATGTCCAAGGGGCTGACTTAGTGCTGGTGCGGCGCACCATCTCGTTCACCGCCGCTGAGTATTGATCCCACTTCCCGCGGTTTCGCCAGTCGTCCGGGGTGATCTTATACCGCTTGAAACTCACTGCCTCGCGCTGCTTGAAGCGCCGCAACTGCTCCTCTTTGCTGATGTGCAGCCAGAATTTCCCCAGCACCATCCCGTCCTCCACGAGCTGTTCCTCGAAATCATTGATCTCGCGATACGCCCGCCTCCATTCGTCCTCGCGCGCATAGCTCTCGACGCGCTCCACCAGCACGCGCCCATACCACGAGCGGTCGTAGATGCGGATCATTCCGGCGCGCGGCAGATGCCGCCAGAACCGCCACAGGTAATGATGCGCCCGTTCCTCATCCGTCGGCGATGCGACGGGAAAGATCCGAAACAACCGCGGATCAATCGCCTCCGTCACGCGCCGGATGGAACTGCCTTTGCCCGCTGCGTCCCAGCCCTCGAACACCAGCACCGTGGAGCGTCGTTTCTCATACGCCGCCCACGTCAACCGGTTCAGCTTGGTCTGATATTTCTCCAGCTTCCGCGCATAGTCGTCGTCCGCCAGGGCCTGCGATAGATCAACCCGATCCAGCACGGTTACTCCCGCCGCCACGGGCGTTCGTTTCGCGGTCACGCTCGGGCCGTGTGTCACCTGCTGTTTGAGCGCCGCCCGGAGCGCGGTGAGCACAATTTGTCCCACGGTGAGATCGCGATACCGGTCATCCCCGGCCTCGACCACCTGCCATGGTGCCGCGGCGGAATCGGTGTGCCGCACCGCGCGCTCGCTGATTTCGCGGAAGCGCGAATGCAGCTTCGGGCTGTGCCAGTCCGTAGGCAGAATGCGCCAATGTTTTTCTGGGTTTTTCTCCACATCGCGAAACCGCCGGGCCTGTTCCTCGACGGAAAGATGCAGCCACAGTTTGATGATCACCGCACCGTCCTCCGCGAGCATCCGCTCGAAGCCCGCGATGCGGTCCAGTTCCGCGTCGAGTTCGCGACTCTTCAGCTTGCCCGCCAGCCGTCGCACGATGGGCCGTGTGTACCACGAACCGAAGAAAACCCCGATGCGCCCGCGGGCCGGCAGCACCCGCCAGAACCGCCAATACGGCGGCCGCTCCGACTCCTCGTCCGAGGTCAGCCAAAATGCCTGCGTGTCGATGCCGCGCGGATCGAGCCACTCATTGAGCCGATGCACCACGTCGCCTTTCCCCGCGCCATCCGCGCCGGTGACGATGATGATGACCGGGACCTTGCTCGACCGCAGCCGGAACTGCGCCTCCAGCAGACCCGCGCGCAGTTTTGGCACCTGCGCTTCGTAGTCTTCTTTGGAAACGGACCGGCCCAGTTCAGCGGCTTCGAACATGATTTTGGTATTTCGCTCCGTTGAAACTCAGCAGCAGCAAGCACGATGGCTCTCACGGGGCGAACGGCCGCGAAGCTAGCGGCGTGCCCCGAGCAAACAACGGCAAAATTCGGCGGTGGATGTGGGGCAGGCTTCCAGCCTGCCAGTTCGGGCGGCATCCTGCCGCCCGTACCCACTTTCCGACGGTGGGCAGATCACCATACCGGAACACGGGGCACGGATGCCCCGTGAACTGGCAGGCAGGGATGCCTGCCCCACATTTGCAACTCGGGCGGCCCGTCCGTGAGTTCAATCATTTCTCGACTGCGCGGTAGAGGAAGGGGCGGCGGAAGATGCCGCCGAAGTGGTGGGGGTTGTGATAGCGGAGGGTGATGGTGTTCGCGCCGGGCTTGAGGTGACCGGCGATGTCCACGTCCCACTCGAATTTGTAGTCGCCATACCACCACATGGCTTTGGCGGGGCGATGGCTGACGAGATAGCCATTTACGTAGAGCCAGCATTCGTTGAAGAGACCGGGGAACATAAGATGTAGCTTGCCGTTAGTCTGGTCGGCGGTGAGTTCGAGCTGGGTGCGATACCAGGCGAAGCCGGTGTAACTATGGTAGTCATAGGTGAGGACGCCCTGGGCTTGCGAGTAGAGATCGGTGCGGAGCATTTCCCAGTGGCCGGGATTGCGGCGGTGGATGTCCGGGGAGTTTTTGTCAGGCTGGGAATTCCACCAGGTAAGATCGACGATGTTATCGCGATAGGCCCAGCCGCTGGGCAGGCCGGTGTCACTGGGATCGCGGCGGAAGGCCCATTCGGCAGGGGTTTTGGCGACGAGTGTGCCTTTGGTGCCGTCGGTGAGGGCGAGGAGGTCGCGGTATTGTTTCACTTCGCCGGGCCACCAGGCGGGGCCGCTGTTGTCGCTCTCGGCGGCGACCCCGACGACGCGGGTGGTGAACATGGGGTTGAGTTTGGCGAGTTCGAGGCGGGCGGCGAGGCCGCGTTCGCCGGCGGCGGTGGCGGTCTTGAAATCAGTCTGCGCCGCGGCGGCGGTGACCATCGTGATGTAGTTATCGAGCACCTCGAAGCCGAGGCGGGTGAAGCTCATGCGGTCGGTGAGTTTTTTGGCGTCGGCGGGGGACAGGTTTCGCAAAGCGGCGGGTTCTTTGATCGCGGCTTCGGCGGCGTCGAGGTGGCGTTTGAGTTCGGTAAGAAGGGCAGGCGTGTAGATGGCGGGGGCGACGAAATACTCGTGCTCGGTGACGATGGTGTCATCCCAGGCTTTGAAGATAGCGGACCAGTATTTGGCCATCGCCGGGCCGGCGGGGCCGTAGAATTTAGGATAGAACTCGGCCAGGAGTGCATCTATGTCAGCATCGGGATTCCAATAGAGTTGCTGGCGGATAAATAGGTTGAGGAAGGTGGTGGCGAAGGCGCCGCGGCTCTCGGTGGAAATGCCCAGGATGCCGGCTTTGCGG
Source organism: Akkermansia muciniphila (assembly GCA_945861535.1). Classification (GTDB taxonomy): domain Bacteria; phylum Verrucomicrobiota; class Verrucomicrobiia; order Limisphaerales; family BJHT01; genus BJHT01. The sequence goes on from CAMAUZ010000001.1 coordinate 137,282, forward strand.
TAGTGATGGATGTCTTGGCGGAGAGCGGTGAGTGCGGGGTTGGGAATATCGCGCCAGACTAACATGCCTTGGTCGTAGTCATAGATGACGAGGCGGCCCTGCATGACTTTGGCCCAGCGATAGAGGATCTCGCGGTATTCCTGGCGCGGCGGCGAGCGGGGGTCATCCATGCCGTGGTTGGGGTCGATGTCGATGGGAGCGAGGTAGCCGACAAGGGGTTTCTCGGCGACCAGGTTGCGCTGGGGCGGGAGGGTGATGTTGGCATAGACTAGGAAACCGATGCGGGAAGCACTGTCGGGATGTTGCTTGGTTAGGATGCGGCTGACGTTGTTATAGAAAGTCAGGAAGGCATCGGTCATGGAGGGAGTTAGGAAGTACTTATCCGTGAAGCCGGACATAAGTTCCTTGTCCTTGGGGGAAGCGGATTCGTAGAGGCCGTCTTCGAGGCCCAGGCTGATATTTAACCCTTTGCTGAAATTGGTGCTGATGAGGCGGGCGACGTGTTCGGCGGTGGCGTCCTCGGCGATGGGGACGTTATAGACGGTTTTGCCGGCGGGCACGAGTGACTTGGTGTAGTGGGCGAGGGCGTGGCCGTTGGGGACGTTGAGGTTGTTGCCGAAGTTGCGGCGTTGGAATTCGGGCGCGCCGGTGTTGTTGGCGTTCCAGGCGAGCCAGAAGTTGCGGACCTCGAACGGGGGCGCGTAGGTGAAGTCGAGTTCGCCGACTTTCAACGTGGCGTGGTGTGGGATGCACTCGCCGAATTCGCCGGGGAAATACCAGCGACAGCCCCAGAGTTGGAGCAGGTGGGCGACGGCGTAGTAGTGCGCTTCGTCGTTGGTGCCGGCGATGAGGACGCGGTTGCCTTTGCGGCGGATGACGATGGCGTCGGCGCGGAGGACGGGGTCTTTGCGGGCGACTTTGGCGAGGGCTTCGCGGAGGGACGGCTCGGCGTCGAGGGCTTCGGAACCGATGAGCAGGGCGGGGGCGTCGGCCTTGAGGGCGGCGACGATGGCGGCGGGTTTGTCGGCGAGGGCGGGTTTCGCCCCGGTCATGGCTTCGAGATATTTCGCAAGATCGGTGGCGGCCTGAAGCTCCCATTTTCCTGCCATCGGGGAGACGACGATGACGGCCTTGGTCCCGGAGGCATCGGCGAGGAGGAGGTCGGTGGTGGTGGATTTGCCGGCGACTTGCGCGGGTACGGGCGCGGCGGCGAGGCAGAGGAGGGCGAGGGTGAGCGCGAGGGGCAGACGGAAGGAGGGGAGGTTCATGGGGGAGGTGGTGTGTGGATTGATTTTATGGCCGCGCTTGGACCGGGGTGGGTGGGCGGGGCTTCATGGGGAGTCGGCAGAAAAATGGGGGCAGAAAAAAGGGAGGGTAGTTTGCGCGCGAGCGTGTGGCGGGCGGGGCAGAGCCATGTTCACTCGGGTTTCCCGGCGGCGGCCAGACGCTGCCGCCACAATTCCTCCAGCGGGCGGTAATCGAGTCGGTCCGCAGCGCGCAACGCTGCCAGATAAGCGCGGACCGCCGTGGGTTCGTTCGATATCAGGGAAACCGGCGGAAGGCGCAGGCGGCGCATCAATTCCCAGAGCCATAGGCGCGAGGCGTCCGTTGAAATCCGCGAACGGATGGATGGAGAGGAGCCGGCCCTCGGCGAAGGCGAGTGCTTCGGGCACTTGCTCGACTGGGAGCGGATCCTCCAGTCGCGCCTGCAAATCCAAGGCGTATTGGCGCATGTGTTCGGGCACGCGCGGCGGGGCCGGCGGTTCGTGCGCGCCGACGCGCACCGCCACTGTGCGCCAGCGTCCGGCCCAGTCGGGGACCAAGTCGCCGCAGAAATCGCGGTGCAGCGTGAGAATCAATACTTCCGCGACGGGGCAGTCGGCATAGCCATCGGTCTCGATGCGTTCCTGCACCCGCAGGACCCGTTCGGCCAGCAGCGGTGCTAGCTCCGAGTAGGAGAGAATTCCCCGGCTGGTTTCGAGCCAGCGAGTGGAGGAATCGGGGGATGCAGTTTCGTCAGCCATACGGCGTCAACCGGCTCACCTTCGAACGCCATGCTCTCGGCCACCTGCCGGGGGATGGCCTGCCAGCGCAGTCGCTGTTGCCGTCCCGCTGGCAGCGCGCGCCAGTGCTGGATGACTTCGAGATAACTCATGTGCCGCAGGTTACGGCAAGCGCGGCTCGCGTTCCAAGCCTTTCCAAAATCGTGAGGAAAGACAGCGGCTTCCGCCTGGTTCTCACGCCTTCGGGTGGGCGATTATTTTGCTGACTTCACCGCGGAGAAATGAACGAGGCTTGCGGTCGCGAAAGGTAGATCAACCTTGTTGGCGAGGATGGAAGGCGAGGCAAAGGCTGTCGCGTTCGTGGGCGCATCTGAGGCGCGGCTGCAGGATTGTGAAGAGCAAGTTCGCGCTCGAAGGGAGCGGGTTTGTCTCGAGATTTCTTACGCTGTCCCAATCCCCGAGGATCAGTTTTTGCCGCAGCATTTTTTGTGTTTCTTGCCGCTGCCGCAGGGGCAGGGGTCGTTGCGGCCGACCTTGGGCGGGGCGAGGTAGGGCTGTTCACCGGTGGTGATGGCGATCCCGGGTTCGTTGAGCGGCGGGAGCGGCGGGAGGTCGGGCGAATAGAACGGCCCGGCGGGCGGCGGATTTGGAAAATCGCCGAAGGGGAGCGGATCAATGAAGATGTTTTTCCAGGGAAGTTCGTCTTCCTCCGCAGTGAAGCAGACCCAGCCGGAAATATTGGCGATGGCGTCGAAGGGCGCGTTGCGTTCACAGAAGTCGCCGTGGCAATCGCCGTCGTCGTGGAACAGATCGTTTTCCAGGCGTTCGGCGTCGATCACTTCTTCATCGACGAGATTTTCCGCGCAGGCATGGCGCGCTTCCGGGGCGAGCTCGGTGGCGGCGTAGTCGCAGATGACCACGAGCAGGGCGGCCCAGACGTAACAGTCGCCGGGCTTGGGCAGGAGGGCGAAGAGGCTGCGGAGGTCGGCGATAACGGCGTCGCGGGGGCGTTCTTCCCAGAGCGCTTGTACTGCCAGCGCTTCAATCGCTTGATGGCGCACGAATTGGTTCACGGATTCATCGAGGATCAATTTGAACAGCGGCTCGGGATCGCCGCCGCAGACCGAGGCGAGCAGGACGGCGCCATACTCGGCGATGGCGTCACCGGTGAGATCAAGCGCCTGGCGTCCGGGCAGGGAGAAAAAGCGGAGGACGGCGTCGCGGGCGCGGGTTTCGCGGAACTGGGCCAGGAGATAAAGGGCGAATTCGTGCAGGCCGAGGTGTTGGTCGTCGAGGAAGAGTGTGGGGTCGGCGGAGACGCGGTCGATGGCGGCGATGAGTTCGGGGGTGATGGCCTCGCGCTGTTCGATGGCGGCCTCGAGCGCGGTCGCGTAGGGGGCGAAGTCGGCGCGGTCGGGGACTTTTTCGAGTTGGTGGAGGATTTCGGCGATGGTCATTGGGGAGGAAAGGGGTAGCGGATGGCGGTCGGTTTGGGTGGATGCGATGTGTGTTATCGGACGCGGGGAGAGTGTTCGGGCAAAGCGGCGCGGGTTGCCAAACAATTTGTCGCGTGGAACAGGATGGGTTTCCGTGGCAAGGCCGGGCTGGGAATCCAGACCAGATGGCAACGCGAGGTTGACCCGGTGGGATCGGAGGCTCATTTTGTGGCTGCATTTCACGCCGATCATTTGGTTTATGAAAACATCTGTCCATCGCAGCGGGGGAGGGTTCACCCTCATTGAACTGCTCGTGGTCATCGCGATTATCAGCATTCTGGCGTCGATGCTGCTGCCGGCGCTCGCCCAAGCCAAGGCCAAGGCCAAGGGGACCAAGTGCTTGAACAACGTCCGGCAACTGGCGCTGGCGGCCACGTTGTACAAGGATGATTTCGAGAGTTATCTGCTGCCCTATTACCTCGGCAGCCCGACGTCGCCCGTGCCGGCGCCAGCCGGCGCGCTGTGGGGGCCGGATCCGATTTACACGCGCTGGCCCGACCTTGCCCGGCCCTATCTGGGGGACACCAATGTCTTTCACTGCGCGGGGAACCAGCCGGGGGCGCTCTTCAACATTGGGATCAATTTGACGGTGAGCATCCTGACCTTGAACCGCGGCTATCACGAGACAGCCATCGCCAAACCCAGTGCCACGATACACTTCTTGGACACCACAATGGCGGCCAATCCCTTCGAGCCGGACCCCGACCGGGTCATTCCCATCACCGGCGCGGGTGACCGCACGATCCATTTTCGTCTGCCGACGGATGGTCTCTATATCAGTCATCCCACCCGCGTTTATGGCCGCCATAACGGCAAGGCCAATGCCGTGATGGTCGATGGTCACGTCGAGTCGCTGGCCGCCCGGTCGGTGGGAACGATGCAGTCCAGTGGCGACCCGCGGAGTCTTTGGGATCAGTTTTGAACGCCACCAACAACGCACGGGCTGCATCTTGAAAGGCGCTATCTTCCATTTCCCCGGCAGAAATTTGTTCCCGAACCCAGCTATGAACTTCACCTCCCAACCGCGGCGTTTCGCCCGCGCCTTCACGCTCATCGAGTTGCTCGTCGTCATCGCCATCATTGGTATCCTCGCGTCGCTGTTGCTGCCGGCGCTGGGGGCGGCGAAGAAGAAGGCGCACCAGACCAAGTGCGTGTCGAATCAGAAGCAGCTCAGCCTGGCGATGCTGGTGTATGCGGGGGATTTCAACGACGCGTTCTTGTGCGGAAATTTCGCGGCCAACGCGCCGTTGGGGACCGACCCGACGAGGTGGTTCAAGCTGCTGCTCCCCTACGTGGCCACAACCAACATGTACAAATGTCCGGGCGTGCTGGATAGTGTGCCGAAATATGCGGACCTCCCGTACCCGTTGGATTATGTCGTCAACTCGCACATTATCTGGCCCAACGCCAACGGCCCGGCGGTGCGGGTGTCGTCGGTCGAGCCGGCGTCGGATTTTCTGCTCACGACCGAGGATTCCCGCAAGATGAACAACTTCAATTGGAGCGGCAGCGACTTCAACTGGACGCGCACTAATTGGAATTTTGGCAGCACTTACGGCGAGGGGTTGACCCGGCATGGGCGCACGGCGGTGGCCAGCGCGGCGGACGGGCATGTGGTGATTGTGAAGGTTCCGACCCGCGACCCCGCCGCGGCCTCCTCCGCCGTTCCAGACCTGGGCGAGATCGCCGATTGCCAACAGGGCACGCCGCTCTGGACTCCGAGCCTTAATCCAGTGCTGTACGTGCGCAAGACATCCGTGGGTGGCGGCTTCTGAGTCCAAGCACGCTAAATCCAAACAAGCGGCGAATACTGGCTTGTCACTGGGAGTCTTTGACCGCGCTCCCAGAATCGCCGGGCGCACCGCGTCGGGCGTCGCCTCCCCAGTTGGTGGAGACCGTCTTTCGCAGCGGCTCCAGCAGGCGTGAGACCACGGTCGTTTGACCGGTCGGCGAAACGGCGCTGGGGAGACAAAACATTTATGAATCGTATTTCGTTCGTTGTTGCTTTGACCGCTGTCATGGCCGTTCCGCTGCCGGCCCGCGCCGCCGCTCCCGCCGCCAAGACGGAGGAGAACAAAGGGCCGGTCAGTTACTACAAGCAAATCCGCCCCATTTTTCAGGCCCAATGCCAGGGCTGCCACCAGCCGGCCAAGGCGCAGGGCGGGTACGTGATGACCGATTTCGCCAAGTTGCTGGCGGGTGGTGACAGCAAGGACAAGACCCCGGCCGTGCGCGTCGGTAAGCCGGAGCAAAGCTTGTTGGTTCAGCAATTGATCCCCAACAAAGCTGGGGAGGTCGAGATGCCTAAGGGCAAACCGCCGCTGCCTGAGACAGAGGTTGCGCTCATCAAAAAGTGGGTGGCCGAAGGCGCGAACGACGACACGCCCGCCAATGCCCGCCAGCGCTACGATCAGGATCATCTGCCGGTGTACACCATGCCGCCGGTGGTTACGTCACTGGATTATTCGCCGGATGGGAAGCTCATTGCCGTCGCCGGATTTCACGAGGTACTGCTCCACAAGGCGGATGGCTCGGGAGTGGCAGCGCGCCTAGTGGGGCTTTCCGAGCGCATCGAGGCCGTGCGTTTTTCGCCGGATGGCAAGTTGCTCGCGGTCGCGGGCGGTCAGCCGGCGCGCATGGGGGAAATCCAGATTTGGGAGGTCGAGAAGCGCAAGTTGAAGCTGTCGCTGCCGGTGACTTACGACACGGTTTACGGCGTGAGTTGGTCGCCCGATGGCGCGTCCGTCGCGTTTGGCTGCTCGGACAACACCGTTCGCGCGATCAATGCCCAGACCGGCAAACAATTTCTCCAACAAAACTCGCACAGCGACTGGGTGCTCGACACGGCCTTCTCGGTGACGGGCGAGCATCTCGTCTCCGTCGGGCGCGACATGACGACCAAGCTCACCGAGGTCGCCACGCAGCGGTTCGTGGACAATGTCACCTCGATCACGCCCGGCGCACTGCGCGGCGGCATCCACTCCATCGAGCGGCATCCCGAGCAGGACAACATCCTCGTGGGCGGCTCGGACGGCGCGCCGCAGGTGTTCCGCATCTTCCGCCAGACCGCGCGGCAGATCGGCGACAACGCGAATTTGATCCGCAAATTTCCCGACATGCCGGGTCGCATCTTCAGCGCGCGCTACAGCCGCGACGGGAAAAAATTCGCCGCCGCCAGTTCGCTCGACAACAGCGGGCAGGTCGTCATCTACGCGGCCGACCTCAACGTGAAAATTCCCGACAACATCAAGAAGATCATGGAGAAGCGGTTCGCCTCGCAGACCCCGGCGGAGCGCATGGAGCTGGAGAAATTTCAGACCAGCGGCACCAAGCTCGTCGCGCAGTGGGATCTCGCGACGGCGGGTGTTTACGCCGTGGCGTTCAGCCCGGACGGGAAGACCGTCGCGGCTTCAGGGCAGGATGGGCTGCTGCGGTTCATCGACGCGACGACGGGCAAGGTTGCCAAATCCGTTCCTTCCGCGCCGGTGATCGCCGCCAAGACCGCACCGTCCGGACCCGCCACCGCTGCCGCGCTGCGGCCCGCCGCCAATCTCTACACGCTCAATCCCGCCGATCAGGAAACCCTGCCGAAAGGCGCGCAGGTCGTGTCGCTCGATGTTCAACCGAAGTCCATCAAGCTCGGCAAGAGCACCGAGTACAACCAGGTCGTCGTCAGCGCCAAGCTCGCCTCGGGCGACACGGCGGACGTGACGCGCATCGTCAATTTCAGCGTGGACGCGAAGATCGCGGACATCACGCCGCGCGGGCATTTGCACCCGATCGCCAACGGCACCACGCAGCTCAAGGTCAGCCTCGGCGACAAGACGCTGATGGTGCCGGTGCAGGTCTCCGGCCTCACGCCAGACATCGCGGTGGACTTCATTCGCGACGTGAATCCCGTCCTCTCCAAGCTCGGCTGTAACGCCGGAACGTGTCACGGCGCGAAGGACGGCAAGAACGGTTTCAAGCTGTCGCTGCGCGGCTACGATCCGATCTACGACGTGCGCGCTTTCATTGATGATCTGGCGTCGCGCCGCGTGAATTTCGCCTCGCCCGACGACAGCCTGATGTTGCTCAAGTCCACCGGGGCTGTGCCGCATGAAGGCGGCCAGCGCACGCGCACCGACGAGAAATATTATCAAATCCTCCGCGCGTGGATCGCCGACGGGGCCAAGCTCAACCTCGCCGCGCCGCGGGTGACGCGCATCGAAATCCTCCCGCACAATCCAGTTGTCCAAGCCGTTGGCGCGCGGCAGCAAATCCGCGTCGTGGCGTTTTTTGCTAATGGCGATTCCCGCGATGTCACTGCTGAGTCCTTCACCGAGAGCGGCAACACGGATGTCGCCATTGACGAGGGCGGTGGCCTGCTGAAGGTGCTCCGGCGCGGCGAAGCCCCCGTGCTCGTGCGCTACGAGGGCGCTTACGCCGCGACGACGATCACCGTCATGGGCGATCGCACGGGCTTCACGTGGAAAGACCAGCCGGCCAACAACAAGATCGACGAACTCGTCGCCGCCAAGTGGAAGCGGATGAAAACGCTGCCGTCGGACCTCTGCTCCGATGCCGACTTTGTCCGCCGCGTTTATCTCGATCTCACCGGCCTGCCGCCGACGGCGGATGATGTTCGCACCTTTGTCGCCGACAAGGCCGACACCCGTGCCAAGCGCGAGGCGCTGATCGACAAGCTCGTGGGCAGCCCCGATTACGTGGATCACTGGGCGAACAAGTGGGCCGACCTGTTGCAGGTGAATCGCAAGTTCCTCGGGGCCGAAGGCGCGCAGGCGTTCCGCGAATGGATTCGCAAGGAAATCGACGCCAACACCCCCTACGACCAGTTCGTGAAGAAGATCGTCACCGCCGTCGGCTCGAATCGTGAACACCCCGAGGCCTCCTACTTCAAGGTTCTGCGCACGCCGACCGAGACGATGGAGAACACCACGCACCTCTTCCTCGCCACGCGCTTCAACTGCAACAAGTGCCACGACCATCCCTTCGAGCGCTGGACGCAGGATCAGTATTATCAGATGACCGCGTTCTTCGCCCAGGTGGACCTCAAAAAGGATCCCGAGAGCAAGGACAAGAACATCGGGGGCACCGCCGTCGAGGGCGCGAAGCCATTGTATGAAATCATCAGTGACAAAACCGACGGCGACGTGAAGCACGACCGCACCGGCAAGGTGACGCCGCCTGATTTTCCGTATCCCGCCAAGTTCGAGTTGAAGAAGGAAAAGCCGTCCCGCCGCGAGAAGCTCGCCGAGTGGCTGACCTCGCCCGACAACCGTTACTTCGCCGCCAGCTACGTCAACCGCCTCTGGGGTTATCTCCTCGGCGTCGGCATCATCGAGCCTCTGGACGACATCCGCGCCGGCAATCCCGCGACCAACCCCGAGCTGCTCGAATATCTCACGCAGGAGTTTGTGAAGAGCCAGTTCAACGTGCGCCATCTCATCCAGCTCATCTGCAAATCGCGCACCTACCAGCTCACGCTCGCGACCCACAAATGGAACGAGGACGACAAGATCAATTACTCGCACGCGCTCGCCCGGCGTCTGCCCGCCGAGGTGCTCTACGACGCCGTCCTGCGCGTCACCGGCGCTGCGCCGAATTTCCCCGGCGTCAAGGCCGGCACCCGCGCCGCGCAGTTACCCGACTCGGCCATCGACGTGCCCAGCGGCTTCCTCGCCAACCTCGGCCGCCCGCCCCGCGAGAGCGCCTGCGAATGCGAGCGCAGCAATGAGATCCGCCTTGGCTCGGTCATGTCCCTCCTGACCGGCCCCGCCGTGGCCGACGCCGTCGGCGACACCAACAACGCCATCGCCAAACTTGTAACCGCCGAGAAGGACGACCGGAAAGTGGTGCAGGAACTTTACCTGCGCGTCCTCAACCGCCCGGCCACCGACAAGGAAATCGACAAGGCCCTCAAGACTGCCCAGGACATCGACAAGGATCACACGCAGCTCGCCGCCGCGCTCGACGCCTCCGAAAAGAAACACGCCCCCGACATCGCCCGCCGCGAAAAGGAACGCCTCGACGCCATCGCCACCGCCGAGAAAACCCTCGCCGCCTACGAGAAGGAACGCGCGCCGATCAATGCCGCCGCCGAAAAGAAACGCCTCGATAGAATCGCCGCGGACGAGAAGGCACTGAAGGATTCGGATGCCGCGTTGGCAACGCGTCAGTCCGAGTGGGACAAGAACCTCCCCGTCAGCCGCACTTGGACCGCGTGGACGATGCTCGAGTTCAGCGAGATCAAGGCCAGTCCCAACATGAAGCTCGCCAAGCAGAAGGACGGCTCGCTCCTCGCCACTGGCACCGGCGCGACCATTGACTACAACCTCACCGCCGAGACCAAGCTCACCAACATCACCGGCGTGCTGATCGAGGCGCTCCCCGACCTGAGCCTCCCCGACTTCGGCCCCGGCCGGAGCAAGGGGAACTTCGTCCTCACCGAGCTGACCCTCGCGTGGAATCGCAAGGGCAAGGCCGACGAGAAAACCAACGTAACCTTCTCCGACGCCCGCGCCGATTTCTCGCAGAAGGACTTCGACGTGAAGCTCGCCATCGACGGCAAAAATGACAACGGCGGCAAGGGCTGGGCCATCGGCGGCGCGCCGGTCGGACAGCCGCACTTCGCCACGTTCCAGCTCGCCAAGCCGATCGCCAACACCAGCACCAATGCCACCGAGCTGCGCTTCGTGTTGTCGCAGAAGTTCGGCGAGGCTTTCACCCTCGGCCGCTTCCGCGTCTGGGTCACCACCTCCGCCGACCCGCTGAACTTCGGCCTGCCCGCGCCGGTGATCGAAGCCGTCAAGCTCCCGCCGCCGCTCCGCTCGAAGGAGCAGGTCGCCGCGTTGACCACGTACTATCGCGGCGATGATGCCGACCTGCGCAAGAAAGAGCAGACGCTCTTCACCAGCAAGCTGCCGCTCCCCGCCGATCCCAAGCTCGCCGAACTCAAGGGCGTCGTGGTCACGGCGACCGAGCCGATCAAGCTCGATCCCAAGCTCGTCCAGCTCCGGCAGGACACCACGATGAGCACCAAGCAACTCACCGACAAACGCCTCACCACCGCGCAGGATCTCGCTTGGGCGCTCATTAATAATCCGGCCTTCCTGTTTAACCGCTAGACTCCCGCACCCGAAAAGCTTTTAGTCACGCAACCATCAACCAAAAGACAAACCTATGATTCGTGTTCCTGGTCAACCCGGCAGAGACCTCTGCGATACCCATCTCGGCGTCACCCGCCGCGACCTCATCCGTGTCGGCGGCTCCGCGCTGCTCGGCCTCACCCTCGGCTCCATGTTCGAGCTGAAAGCCCGCGCTGGCGTCTCGACCGCCAAAAAAGCCCCCGGCTGGGGCAAGGCCAAGAGTATTATCATGGTCTATCTCCAGGGTGGCCCGAGCCACATTGACCTGTGGGATCCCAAGGAAAATGTCTCCGACAAATTCCGCAGCGTTTTCAAGAGCATCCCGACCAAGATTCCGGGGGTGAACTACACCGAAATCCTGCCGCAACTGGCCAAGGTGAACGACAAGTTCAACATGATCCGGTCGATGAGCTACACGCCCAACGGCCTGTTTAATCACACCGCCGCGATCTACCAGATCATGACCGGCTACACGACCGACAAGGTCAGCGCCTCCGGCCAGCTCGAACCGCCCAGCCCGAAAGACTTCCCGAACTTCGGTTCCAACATCATCCGCCTCAAGCCGCCCACCGAGCCGATGCTGCCGTTCGTCATGCTCCCGCGGCCGTTGCAGGAATCCAACGTCGTCGGCAAGGGCGGCACCGCTGGCTTCCTCGGCAAAGGTTTCGATCCCTACTATCTCTTCCCGGACGGTGACGACATGGACTTGACCAAGATGAACCGGATTAAGATCGACGATCTCAAGCTCCGGCCCGACGTCTTCTCGGTCCGTCTCCAACGCCGCGCCCGCCTCCGCGACGCCGTGCATGAAGCCATGCCGGAAATCGACAAGGCCGTGGAGCAATACAACCTCAACGAGTATTACGACCGCGCCCTGAACCTCATCGTCTCCGGCCGCGCGCGCGACGCCTTTGCCATCGAACGCGAAGACACCAAGCTGCGCGAGCGCTACGGCATGAACACCTTCGGCCAGAGCTGTCTTCTTGCCCGCCGCCTTGTCGAAGCCGGCACCCGCGTCGTCGAAGTCATCTGGCCCAAGGTCGCCAACTCGGACAACCACTCTTGGGATCACCACGCCGGTCTGACCGACCGCATGAAGACCCGCTCCGGCCCCATGCTCGACCAGGGCCTCTCCGCGCTCTTCGAAGACCTCGATCAACGCGGACTCCTCGACGAAACCCTCGTCGTCTGCCTCGGTGAATTCGGCCGCAGCCCCGAGAAAGGCGTCAGCACCTCCGGCAACGGCAACAGTGCCGACGGCCGCGATCACTGGCCGTATTGCTACACCGCCATCACCGCCGGTGCGGGCATCAAGCGCGGCAACGTCCACGGCAAGTCCGACAAGACCGGCTCCAGCCCGACCGAGGACCCCGTGCATCCCACCGAACTGCTCGCGACCATCTATCACGCGTTCGGCATCGACCCCGAAACCATCGTGTACAACCACCTCAACCAACCCCGCGAACTGGTGAAAGCCAAAGCCATCACCAAGCTTTTCGCTTGAGCGGCCGAGCAGGGCCGTCACGAATTCATAACGCGCCTGGGCCGCCAAGTCCGGGCGCGTTTTTGTTTCCCCCACTGGTAGGCGACGACAGGGGACTCTCACTCTTTCCTATCTTGGCGGGCGTTAAAACACCGTCCCGCCAGATTCAAGCCTGCCCTCCAAGGGTGCTCGGTGCGAAAACTCTCTCCGGCCGGATTGTCCGCCGAACTCACTTTGTTTCTGCCCCTCTCTGCGTCCCTTCCGATCGCTGCGGTGTTCTGTGGAGAATTGAGATGGAACTGAGCCGCCCAACAAAATACCGCAGGGATAAGAAGGGACAGGACGCGAGGGGAACTATGGACATCTTCCCGACGCGCAAAGATTCGGAACGGTAGCGATACCCGGAAACACCCTCCGACTGCCAAACCTTCCGGATTTTCTACGGCTGTCTATTTGTCGCGGGAGTCGAGAGCGCCGCACAGCGGCCGGTCTTGCGCCATCACACAGTCCCAGCAGCGCACCCACCGTCCCGACCTGGAGTTATCAACCCGCACCCCGCCGTTGGCTTAGAAATCGTAGCGGCGGAATTTTCCGGTCGAGACGACCTCGATCCAGTCCACATCCACCGTCTGCGCTTGCATGGGCAGGTACAGCCGGATCATGCCATACGGTCCGGGGTACGGGATCGGGACATTGACTTCCTGCCAGTCGCCACCCGTGGTGGTGAATGGCATTGTCTTCATCCCGGTTGGGTCGCTATCCGTCCCGGAAGGCAGCAACTCCACCTTGCCCGGACCACCGGCGGCGCTGCGGACGCGGAACTTGATCGCGCCGGGGCCGACGCTGAACTTGCTGCCGTAGGAGGCCAGGAACGGGCCGGTGATGCTGGGATTCTTCTTGTTGAGCGCCTTGCCCGTCACCGTGACTATCCCGTTGGCGACGGTGGCGGCGCAATACCGCTCCCGCCAGCCTTCGAGGGGATCATTTTCCGTCGCGGGCGCGCCGGGCTTGGCCGCCGGTTTTTTTGAGGTTGGGGTGACTTTTGGTTCGAGGTTGACCATCTCCGGGGCATTCGGGGCGGGTTTGAATTTCGCATCGCCCGTTGTCGTGGCTTTCTCCTTGGGCTCGGCCGGCTCCACCTCCGCCACCTTGAGAATGACGTGGGCGGCGACGAAGGAAACCCCCAGGACGAGCATCACTTTCAAGATCAGCATCCCGTGTTTCTCGAACACCCACTTTCTCAACTGGCGCCCAATCGTCGGGCGCAGGTGATGGGTGCAGGAAATGCAACGGGGACTGGCCCGCAGGTTCTCATGCCCGCAGACCGCGCAGTTGATGTACAGGCTCTGCTTGCAAGCCTTGCACGCACGGGCGTCGTCCGTGTTCTTCTCGCCGCATTTCGGGCACACCAGAACCCCGCCCGGTTGGCTGGGCTTGGACCGGCTGGATTTCAGTTCTTCGAGTCGCATTTCGATCTTTCTCTGGTTCGGTTTGGGCGGTGTGTCCGTTTGGCCGGACCGCAAATCTCCACGGCCGACATCCGCCAGCCGAACTGCCAGAGGATAGTTCACAGTGCGCCAGTTTTCAAAAACGGCGCAACTTTTTTCCTGCCTCGGGATTGCGCAAACGCCGGCACCTTCCCGAAAACACGGCCCTCGCCCGCCTCCGTCAGCGCCTCGCAGCGTGCCGACGCGGGCCGGTCCCTTCGTGGTCTGGCTCGATCTGCCGTGGGGGCACCCCCGCAATCGGGGCCCCGTTTTCGCGGGAGCATTCTGCTAGTCCGCCCGTCTAACCCCTCCGTAACCAGCGAAATTGTCGCGACTTTGGTGTCCGTTGCCCTAGAACTTTTTCACACAACCAACCTATGAAGGCTGCCATGAATCCTCGTCACCTCCTCACCACCCTCGCCGTCCTCACCCTCGCCGCCGCGTCTGCGCAGGCGCGCGTCAAACTCGTCGCCCTGCCCGAGCGGGCGCGCGTCGTCGTCTCCCTCGCCCACCCCAACGCCACGCTGGTCGAGGAGGAGCGCATCCTCACCCTCCAGAAAGGCGTCAACCAGGTGGACTTCTCCTGGCGCGGCGTGAACATTGATCCCGCCTCGATCCAGGTCCGCATGTTGAGCCAGCCCGACAAGGTCATCATCCTCAACACCAGCTATCCCCCCAATGAAAACGCCCTCATCTGGGCCATCAGCAGCCCCGACGCCAAGGAGGAGCGCATGCGCATTTCCTACCTGCTGCAGGGCCTCGGCCGCGATGTCGTCTATCGCGCCGTCGCCGAACCCGATGAAAAATCGCTGAACCTCCGCAACTACCTCCGCCTCCGCAACGACTCCGGCGAAGACCTCACCGAGGCCGAGGTTGGCATCGGTTACGGCGCCAATTTCAAGAAAAGCATCGCCGCCGGGGAAGTCCTCGAACTCCTCTCCGAACGCGTGGACGCCCTGCCCATCCGCAAAGTCCTCAATTGGGACGCTGCGAAACAGCCGTGGGACCCCGAGTACCAAAAGAGCACCATCGGCCTCCCGCTCACCTACATCATTAAGAACGACAAGGAATCCAAGCTCGGCACCCACACGCTCCTCCCCGGCAAGGTCCGCATCTTCATCAAAACCAAGGAACAGGCCGAAGCCCCCGGCGGCAAGGCCGGCGAAGGCGTCGCGTTCACCGGTGAAGACTGGGCCACGCTCACCCCGGCCGACCGCGAGTTGAAGCTCTTCATCGGCGAAAGCCGCGAGGTCAAAGTCACCCAGCGCAAAATGAAGGACGAACGCACCGACATGCGCCGGAACACCGGCAACCAGGTCGTCGTATGGAACACCGACGAGATTTACAAAATCGAGATCGAGAACTTCAAAAAAGTCCCCGCCGAACTCGTCATCACCGAGCACATCCCCGGCTACTGGAAGATGGTCGAAAGCACCCACAAGTACGACCGCAAGGACGCCTTCACCATCGAGTACAAGTTGACTCTCCCCGCCGAGAGCACCGGCACGAAGAAGACCACCGTCAACTTCCAGCTCAACCGCATCAACGTTCAGGGCAACGAACCCACCAGCTACTAAGCGCCACCGCTTCCTAGCCGACCGGAGTTCCTCCTATGAAAACCATCCGCCCACTGTCCCTCATTCTCGCCGGCCTCGTCCTCGGCGCTTCCCCGAGCCACGCCCGCATCAACGTCGTCTCCCTTCCCGGTCGCGACTCCGTCCAGCTCACCATCTATAACTCCGCCGACCTTACCTTGGTCAAAGAGACTCGCGCCCTCACCTTCCGCAAGGGCCTCAATAAACTCGAATTCTCCTGGGCCAACACCCTCATCGACCCCACCTCCGTCGAGTTCCGCGCCCTCACCGCCGCCGACCAGGTCGAAGTCCTCGACGTCAGCTTCCCCCCCCGCGTCACCAACACCCTGGAGTGGCGCATCAACTCCGAGTTCGCCGGCGAAGTTACCGTCGAGATTCGCTACTTCACCAGCGGCATCAACTGGTCTGCCGATTATGTCGCCGAGGTCAACCAGACCGAGAAACTCATGCAACTCGCCGGTTACGTCCGCGTGAACAACAACTCCGGCGAAGACTACGAAAACGCCCAGGTCCGCCTCGTCGTCGGCACCATCCGCCTCGTCGAGGACATCGCCCAACTCGCCCGCCAGGGCCGCCCCGGCGGCCAGCCTGCGCCCACCGTCACCAGCGCCCCCGCCGCGCCAGCACCGGTCGTCATGTTCCGCCGCGAATCCGGCATGGCCCTCGCCAAAGCCACCGCCGCTTCCGAAAGCCGGCCTCGCGAGGTTGTGAAGGAAGGCCTCTCCGAATATTTCCTCTACACCGTCGAAGGCCGTGACACGATCCCCAACGGCTGGGCCAAACGCATGCCCTCCTTCCGCACCCCCGGCGTCACCATCGCCAGCTATTACAAATTCGAGACCGAGCAATGGGGAAACCAGGCCATGCGCTTCCTCCGCTTCAAAAACGACAAGGACAGCAAACTCGGCAACGAACCCCTCCCCGACGGCGCCGTACGCGTCTTCCGCGTCGCCACTGCCGATCAGCTCTACGCCTATGTCGGCGCGACCTCGGTGAAATACATCCCCATCAACGAACAGGTCGAACTCGAACTGGGAGCCGACCAGGACGTACTCATCAAGCCCACTCTGATGAACTGGGAGAAAACCAACCTCGCCTTCGATCAATCCGGCAACGTGAAAGGCTGGAACCTCAAGGAAACCTGGAAACTCGAACTCCAGAACTCCCGCGACATCGACGTCACCGTCGACATCCGCCGCAATTTTCAAGGCGACTGGACCCTCACCACCACCGTCGCCAACGAGAAAGTGGACGCCCGAAAAATCAAGTTCGTCGTCCCCCTCAAGTCCCGCGAAAAGCGCGACATCACCTACGACGTCGTCACCCGCCACGGCAGCAACGCCACGCGCTGAGTTACAGCCAACTCCGCGCCCGCCGCTATGAATCCCGCCACCACCGCGCCTGCCTCGGACCTCCCTCTCCCGTCAATGGGGAGAGGGAATGAGGGTGAGGGGTGCTTCCATCCAAGACACACCTACTCGACAACAACGCCCTCCCGCCATCTCCCCCTCCCTCTGTCCCTCTGTCTCTCCCTCCTCCTCCTCGCCGCCCCCGCCTCCGCCCGCATCAACGTCACCTCCCTCCCCGGGCGCGACTCCGTGCAACTCACCATCTATAACTCTGCCGACCTCACCCTGGTCCGAGAAACCCGCCTGCTCACCTTTCGCAAAGGTCTCAACAAGCTCGAATTCTCCTGGGCCAACACCCTGATCGATCCCACCTCCGTCGAGTTCCGCGCCCTCACCCGCCCTGACGAAATCGACGTCCTCGACGTGAGCTTTCCCCCACGCGTCACCAACACCCTCGAGTGGCGCATCCAGAGCGAGTTCGCCGGCGAAGTCACCGTCGAGATTCGCTACTTCACCAGCGGCATCAGTTGGTCCGCCGACTATGTCGCCGAAGTCAACCAACCCGAGAAACTCATGCAACTCGCGGGCAACGTCCGCGTGAACAACAACTCCGGCGAAGACTACGAAAACACCCAGGTCCGCCTCGTCGTCGGCACCATCCGTCTCGTCGAAGACATCGCCACCCTCGCCACCCCCCGCGCCGATTCCGAGCGCGGACAAAGAGTTCCCCAACCAGTAATCCGCTCATTCTCCGTCATGGAGAAGGCCAAGAAAGACATGAGCGATCTTTCCCTCGACGTTGAGCGCCTTGCCGACGCCAAAGGGGAGAAACAGAAAGCCATCGCCAAAGAGAGTCTCTCCGAATACTTCCTCTACACCGTCGAAGGCCGCGACACGATCCCCACCGGTTGGGGCAAACGCCTGCCCTCCTTCACCACTCCCGGCGTTCCCATTGTCTCCCTCTACAAATTCGAGCGCGAACGCTGGGGCCAGCAGGTCATGCGCTATCTCTCCTTCACCAACAGCGCCGCCGCCCAGCTTGGCAAAGAGCCGCTCCCCGACGGTCGCGTCCAGGCCTTCCGCGCCCGCACCCCCGACCGCCTCCTGGCCTATCTCGGCGCCACCGCCGTGAAATACATCCCCATCAACGAAAGCGTCGAACTCGAACTCGGCCCCGACCAGGAAGTCCTCGTCAAACCCACCCTGATGAACTGGGAGAAAACCAACCTCGCCTTCGACGCCAACGGCAATGTCAAAGGCTGGAACCTCAAGGAAACCTGGAAGCTCGAACTCCAAAACTCCCGCGACATCGACATCACCGTTGACCTCCGCCGCTCCTTCCGCGGCGACTGGACCCTCACCACCACCGCCCGTTACGAGAAAGTCGATGCGAACAAAGTGAAATTCCTCATCCCCTTGCAGCCCCGCGAAAAACGCGAACTCACCTACGACCTCGTCACCCGCCTCGGTAGCAACGCAACGCGCTGATCCGCCGCAACCTCCCCACCCGCCGCCATGAATCCCGTCGCTCGCTTCCTATCCAGCCCCGTCCGCCGGCGCGCGAGCGTCTTGGACTGCGGTGGTCCTCCGCCGCTCTCCGCGGGTGTGATTGCAAGAAACGCGCCCGCATCCGGCCTCCCTCTCCCCTCAATGGGGAGAGGGAATGAGGGTGAGGGGTGGTCCAACCCACGACGTCCATTCTCGCCGTCCCTCTGTCTTCTCTTCCTCCTCGCCCTTACTTCCCTCGTCCACGCCCGCATCAACGTCACCTCCTTCCCCGGACGCGACTCCGTCCAGCTCACCATCTACAACTCCGCCGACCTCACCCTCGTCAAAGAAACCCGCCTCCTCACCTTCCGCAAAGGGCTCAACAAGCTCGAATTCTCCTGGGCCAACACCCTCATCGACCCCACCTCCGTCGAGTTCCGCGCCCTCACCCGCCCCGATGAAATAGAGATTCTCGATGTGAGCTTCCCCCCGCGCGTGACCAACACCCTCGAGTGGCGCATCCAGAGTGAGTTCGCCGGCGAAGTCACCGTAGAAATTCGCTACTTCACCAGCGGCATCAGTTGGTCGGCTGACTATGTCGCCGAGGTCAACCAGCCCGAAAAACTAATGCAGTTGGCAGGCAACGTCCGCGTGACCAATAAGTCCGGCGAAGACTACGAAAACACCTCCATCCGCCTCGTCGTCGGGACCATCCGCCTCGTCGAAAACATCGCCGACCTTGCCCGCCGCGGTGAGGAAGGCCGTGACAAAGATGGCGAAAAACTCAGTCGGCTCCGGGACGAATCGAAAAAGATGGATGGGATGAAACGGCTCGAACCCGCCGATTCGCTTGCCTTCGGCAACGCCGCCCGCAAACGCAGTGGTGTCGCCAATGGTCTGGAGCTTGAGGACCGCCGGCGCGAAATCACCAAGGAAGCCCTCTCCGAATATTTCCTCTACAGCGTCGAAGGTCGCGACACCATCCCCACCGGCTGGTCCAAGCGCCTTCCCTCCTTCAGCACCCCCGCTGTTCCCCTTGTGTCACTCTACAAATTCGAGGCCGAGCAATGGGGCGCAACCGTCCAGCGCTTCTACGCCTTCACCAACAACACCGCCAGCAAGCTCGGCAAAGAGCCGCTGCCCGACGGTGCCGTCCGCGCCTTCCGCACCATCACCGACGACCGCCTCCTCGCCTATGTCGGCGCGACCGCCGTGAAATATATCCCCATCAACGAGCGCGTGGAAATGGGCCTCGGCCCCGATTCCGAAATCCTCGTCAAACCCACGCTCATGAATTGGGAGAAGACCAATCTGGATTTCGACGCCAACGGCAACGTGAAGGGTTGGGACCTCAAACAGATTTGGAAACTCGAACTCCAAAACTCCCGCGACATCGACATCGCCCTCGACATCCGCCGCAACTTCTCCGGCGATTGGACCCTCACGACTCCCGATACCTATGAGAAGGTGGATGCCAACAAGGTGAAATTCCTAGTCCCCCTAAAGCCCCGCGAGAAACGCGAACTCAACTACGAGCTGCTCACCCGCCTCGGCACCAACGCCACTCGCTAAACACTCCCCCGCGTCAATGAACACTACCGTCTCTGCCCCTGCCCGTAGCCGCCGACGTGAGGAGGCGGATCGGCTGTCGTGCGGACACTCACCCTCGCTCCCTGAACCCGCTATCAATCGTTGCGAAAGTTCGTCCCGGGACCGGGGCAACAAGCAGCGCGTCCTTCTCCCTCGCCCCGTGAGGCACGAACGGGGAGAGGGCAGGGGAGAGGGGTGCTTCACCATTACGAACGGCCCAACCTTGCGGAGCGCCTCCTCTCCACAACCCGCTCCTCCATTCCGAATGGAGGAGAGGGAGCCGGAGGCACCGGCGCGGACAGCACGCATTTTCGCAAGAACTGATGCGGGTGCGATTGCGAGAAACGCCCCCGCATCCGGCCTCCCTCTCCCCTCAACGGGGAGAGGGAATGAGGGTGAGGGGTGGTTTAACCCACGACGCCCATTCTCGCCGTCCCTCTGTCTCCTACTCCTCCTCGCCCTTACTTCCATCGCACACGCCCGCATCAATGTCACCTCCCTCCCCGGCCGCGAATCTGTCCAACTCACCATCTACAACTCCGCCGACCTCACCCTGGTCAAAGAGACCCGCCTCCTCACCTTCCGCAAAGGCCTGAACAAACTCGAATTCTCCTGGGCCAACACTCTCATCGACCCCACCTCTGTCGAGTTCCGCGCCCTCACCGCCGCCGATCAAGTCGAAGTCCTCGATGTGAGTTTCCCGCCGCGAGTCACCAACACCCTCGAGTGGCGTATTCAGAGCGAGTTTGCCGGCGAAGTCACCGTAGAAATTCGCTACTTCACCAGCGGCATAAGCTGGTCGGCTGACTATGTCGCTGAAGTCAATCAACCCGAGAAACTCATGCAGCTCGCGGGCAATGTCCGCGTGACCAATAACTCCGGCGAAGACTACGAAAACACCTCCGTCCGCCTCGTCGTCGGCACCATCCGTCTCGTCGAGAACATCGCCGACCTCGCCCGCCGCTGGCAGGAGCGTGCGGAGGCAGAGGGTCAGAAGGCCTCCAGTCCAAACCGAAATCTTGTGCGGGCCGTACTTGAACTCAGTGACAGCCTGGCGGAAGAAGCCGCACCTTCCGCCAAGGATGGCCGGTTGGGGGCGAGACAGGAGCGCCTCAAAGCCGTCGCCAAGGAAGCCCTCTCTGAATATTTCCTCTACACCGTCGAGGGCCGCGACACGATCCCCACCGGCTGGTCCAAGCGGCTTCCCTCCTTTACTGCGCCCGGCGTGCCGATCACGGCGCTCTACAAATTCGAGCGCGAGCGCTGGGGCGCCCAAGTCATGCGCTACCTCTCCTTCACCAACAGTCCCGACGCCAAGCTCGGCAAGGAACCGCTCCCCGACGGCCGCGTCCAAGCCTTCCGCCTCGACACCCCCGACCGCCTGCTGAGCTACCTCGGCGCGACCGCCGTGAAATACATCCCCATCAACGAAAGCGTCGAACTGGAACTCGGCGCCGACCAGAACGTGTTGGTGAAACCCACGCTGATGAACTGGGAGAAGACCAACCTTGCCTTCGACGACAACGGGAATGTCAAAGGCTGGAACATCAAGGAAACTTGGAAGCTGGAACTTCAGAACTCCCGCGACATCGCCGTCACCGTGGACCTTCGCCGCAACTTTCGCGGGGACTGGACCCTCACGACTACCGATACCTACGAGAAGGTGGACGCCAACAAAGTGAAGTTCCTGATCCTCCTGAAGCCCCGCGAGAAACGCGAACTCACCTACGAGTTGCTGACCCGCCTCGGCACCAACGCCACCCGCTGATTACCCACCCGCGTCAATGAACCCCACCGACGCCCTACACCCACCCACGCTCCCGGAAGCCGATATGGCAGACGAATGGGGGCAGACGAATACTGCGTCTCCATTCGTCTGCCCCCATTCGTCTGCCAATCCCGCCCCCACACCCTCACACTCTCACACTCTCACGCGCCGTCTCTCCCTCCCTCGGTCTCTCTGTCTCTCCTTCCTCCTCGCCCTCACTCTCGCCGCCCCCAGCCACGCCCGTATCAACGTCACCTCCCTCCCCGGCCGCGACTCGGTCCAACTCACGATCTATAACTCGGCCGACCTCACACTTGTCAAAGAAACCCGTCTTCTCACCTTCCGCAAAGGCCTGAACAAACTCGAATTCTCCTGGGCCAACACCCTCATCGACCCCACCTCCGTCGAGTTCCGCGCCCTCACCCGCCCGGATGAAATAGAGATTCTCGATGTGAGCTTCCCACCGCGCGTGACCAACACTCTCGAGTGGCGGATCCAGAGTGAGTTCGCCGGCGAAGTAACCGTCGAGATTCGCTACTTCACCAGTGGCATCCGTTGGTCCGCCGACTATGTCGCCGAAGTCAACCAACCCGAGAAACTCATGCAGCTCGCCGGCAACGTCCGTGTGACCAATAAGTCCGGCGAAGACTACGAAAACACCGCCGTCCGCCTCGTCGTCGGCACCATCCGCCTGGTCGAGGACATCGCCGGTTTAGCCCGGCGCGGGCAGGAACTGGACAAGGAACTGGCTAGCTCGCTGCGGAACCGGGGCAACCTCGGCCTCGTTACCAGCGATTTCGCCACTACTTCCGGCACCGTTTGGTTCGGCGGAATTGCCGGCGGCGGCGCCGGTGGCAAAGAACAAAAGCTGCGCGAGGTCGTAAAAGAGAGCCTCTCCGAATATTTCCTCTACAGCGTCGAAGGCCGCGACACGATCCCTACCGGCTGGTCCAAGCGTCTCCCTTCCTTCAACACTCCCGCGGTCCCGCTTGTGTCACTCTACAAATTCGAGGCCGAGCAATGGGGTGCGAACGTCGTGCGCTTCTACGCCTTCACCAACAACACCGCCAGCAAGCTGGGCAAGGAGCCGCTCCCCGACGGTGCCGTCCGCGCCTTCCGCACTGTCACCGAGGACCGCCTGCTTGCCTACGTCGGCGCGACCACCGTGAAATACATTCCCATCAACGAGCGCGTCGAGATGGACCTCGGCCCTGACGCCGGCGTCTTGGTGACACCCACGCTGATGAACTGGGAGAAAACCAACCTTGCCTTCGACGCTGCTGGCAACCTCACCGGTTGGACCACCAAAGCCACCTGGGAGATCGAGCTTCAGAACTCCCGCGACATCGACATTCGCCTCGATATCCGCCGCAACTTCTCCGGCGACTGGTCGTTGGATACCCAGACACCCTTTGAAAAGATGGACGCCAACAAAGTGAAGTTCCTCCTCCCGCTCCAGCCCCGTGAGAAACAGAAACTCACCTACACCCTCACCACCCGCCACGGCACGAGTGCCACGCGGTGATTGCGTGAACACTCCCCGCCCGCCTGCATGATCTTTCCCACCGTAGCCCGTAGCCGCCGACGTGAGGAGGCGGATCGGTTGCCATGCGGACGCGTCCGCCTCCTCACGTCGGCGGCTACGCCGCGCGAGGTACCGCAGGTGTCCTCGCCTGCGAGTTCGCGGGGCGTCTCGCCCCGAGTTGGTACTGGCGGCGAGACGCCGCCCGAACTCGCAGGCGAGGACGCCTGCGGTACCAAAAGCCCGCCTTTCCCGCGTATCGAGGCTCTTTCTTTTTCCCTTTGTCTCCCCGTCCTCCTCCTCGTCCTGCTCACCGCCTGCTCCCCATCCAAATTCCCCGAGCCGCCCAAGCCCGCCGCACCCGCTCCCGCCGCCACCAACGCTCCCCCCGCCGCCCAAGCCCTCTTCGACCGCACCGTCAAAGAGTTCCACCTCCCCTCCGCCGAAGCCTCGGGCGCGCGCCGTAAGGAGCTTCTCGCGCAGGCCGCCGCCGGCTACGAGCAACTCCTCCGCGAACACCCCACCCACACCAAACTCTGCGCCCAGGCCCTCCGCAGCCTCGCCAACATCCGCGCCACCGAAGGCCGCCTCGACGACGCCATCTCCCTCCACGCCAGCGTGGCGCAGCGCTATCCGTCCGAGGAATGGGAAGTCCTCCAATCCTGGAAATCCGCCGCCGACCTCCTCGCCGACGCCCAGCGCACCGCCGAAGCCGCGCCGTTCTACCGCCAGATCATCGAGCGCTTCGACCGCACCAACGCCGCGCCGGTCGTGCAGATTATCGTCCGCTCCGCGCGCAAGCGTCTCGCCACCCCGCGTCGCCGCCCGCGCCGGTTTTGGGCCGCCGGAATGTGACCACAGAGACACGATGAACTCAGAGAACTGCCCCGAAGAGAACTCGGTACTACAACTCTTCAAAATCCCCGCGGGCCGCGAGGATTTTGCCGTTGCTCTGGTCGCCACCAGACCACCAGAGAATGGTCGCCGCCGCCTGGCTCTTCGTCCCGGAGGGACACCGCAGGAAATTAGCCGGGGGCAAGCCCGCGCCAGAGGGCGCGGCCCCCGGTTGCCACGCCGAACGGGCCATGCCCCAGCGGGGCATCGGAGAAGTTTTTGGCGTCACCCGCCCCGCAGCATCGCCGCCACCACCGTCGCCTCGGGCAAACCGGGCCGCGAGCGCTCGTCCAGCAATCCCGGGCCATTTCTTCGATGCCCCGCTGGGGCACGGAGTAACTCAGCACTGTTTCCGGGGGCGGCGTCCGCGGGCGCGGACTTGCCCCCGGCTAATCTCCTCCGGCGTCCCTCCGGGACGGGAAACCGGGCGGCCCGGAAAGTTCCGTGGGAGGCGGCGTTGCCAGCATGCTGCGGCTGGTGCTCGGCGCCTACAGCCGCGCTCTGGAGCAGCGCGCCGGCCCGCACCATCTCGTTCAACCGCTAAAGAATTAACCTGATTCCCTCGTGCCCCACATCCTGCCACCTTCGCCACCGTTCATCGCCAATCCGGTTTTTCACCAACGCCCACTGCCTATGAAATCTTCCACCGCCGCGCACTCCGTCGCTCTCGCGCCCAGTTTCACGTCCGCGCGTTCCGCCACTGCCCCGCTACCGCTCCGGCTCGCTCGCGCCGCGAGCTTCATGGTAGGGCGCGTCTGTCCTCAGCGCGCCGCTTGCGCATCCACACGGTCGGCGGCGCGCTGGGGACAGACGCGCCCTACCAGCGCCTGCCGGTTCTCGGATTTCCTGCGAAATAATTGGCTTCTGGGAATTCTCGCGCTGCTCCTCCTCACCACCACCGCCTCCGCCCAGGTCCTCCTCAACGTCGATTTCGGCGTCGGCACCACGAGCGCGAAGACCGGTTTCGCGGCCACGGGGCAGGGGACCAACGACCATTGGAATCTCTACCGCCATTACTCGCCGAAATATCTCCCCGGCATGGCCCTCGTCGCCGACGGACTGCTCGAAAATCTGAAACTCGCCGACGCCTCCGCCTCGAAGGTCAGCCTCGCCGTCTCGAACGCCCCCGGCGTCTGGGGCAACGCCACCGGCGACCCGATGTACGACGGCTACATCTTCCCGCTCAACGGCAGCAACATGACGGTCACCGTCCGCAATCTCGACCCGGGCAACTACCACTTCTTCCTCTACGGCCACGCTGACGCCGACGTCACTGGCGAACAAAACAGCGTCTTCACCCTCACCAGCGGCGCCCTCAGCTCCGGCACCAACACCTTCGGCCCGCTCACCGCGCTCGGCTCCGCGGGATGGAAAGCCACCGCGCCCTGGCAGGAACGCCAGCAATACGTCGTCTTCCGCGATGTCACCGTGTTCGCCGGCAAGCCCGTCCGCATCGACGTCGCGCCCGGCCCGAATGGCGTCGCCGTGTTGAACGGCCTGCAAATCTTCTCGCGCGGCACCAGTCCGCCGAAACTCGCCGTCCCGCTCGCGACGAAGGCCTCGACCGTCTCGACCAACCTCTTTTTCCACCAACTCCGCTATGACGGGAAAATCAGCGACACCGAGGCGCGCTTCAGCGTTTTCCTCCAGGCTGAATCCATGACCACCAACGTCATCTCCGCGCCCCTCTTCACCGGCGACGTCGCCGTGCTTGCGCCCGCCCTGCCCGAGGGCGTGCGCATCGTGAATGCCGCGCGCCAGTTCCGCCTCGTCGCCACGCAGCCCGGCATCTACGACCTCGAGTTCGAGATCATCGCCAAGATCACGCGGCAGGAACCGTGGAACCACATCTCCTTCACCGGCCCCGCCGCCGCGCTCGCCGAGGTCACCGCCAAGTCCACCGTGCCCGGCGTCGAGCTCCAGTTGCTCTCCGGCACGCCCGCGCTCGAGGAACCCGGCAAAACCAACGCCCGCGCCCCCGGCATCATCAGCGGCTTCCTCGGCGCGGACCGCACGCTCGCCCTGCGCTGGCAGGGCAAAACCGTCGAGGTCGCCCGCAAATCCCTCGTCACCGTCGATACCGTCGCCCGCGCGCACCTCACGCCCACCGTCATCAAATACACCACCGACCTCACCTACGATGTCGTGCAGGGCAGCGTCCCGCGCCTCGTTATCACGCTCCCGGCCAACCAGACCATCACGCAAATCTCCGGCGGCACGCAGGTCCGCGACTGGCAGGTGAAACCCGACGGCGCGCGCCAGACGCTCACCATCGAGTTCATCAAGCCGCTCGAAAAATCCGCCGTGATCAAAATCTTCTCCGAGCAACCCCTCGACGCCGCCACCGCCGCGCTGCTCCCGCCCGAGCCGACCGGCGTGGACCGCGAGTCCGGCTCCTTCACCGTGTCCGCCGAGGAACTGCTCGTCGAGGTCGATACCGCCACCGGCCTGCGCCAGGTCAACGCCACCGGCGGCGCGCTCGCGGCGTATCGTTTCTACGGCCGCCCTTTCGCGCTCTCGGTCAAGGTCAAGCGCCTCGAACCCATCGTCAACGTCAATGACCGCGTCACCGTGCGCCTCGAGGAGACGCGCCTGCTCGTCACCCACACGCTCAGCCTCAACGTCGAGCGCGCCGGAATTTACGGCCTCGATCTCGTCACGCAGACGAACTTCACCGTCGCCGACGTGCGCGGCGAGGGCGTCGATGACTGGAAAATCACCGACGGCAAACTGCGCGTGAATTTCAAAAACCAGGTCCTCGGCGCGCGCCGTCTCGAGGTGCAGCTCGAACAGCCGCACAAACAATTCCCCGCGCAACTCGACCTCGCGCCGTTGCGCGTCACCGGCGCGACCAAGGAAACCGGCCGCATCGGTGCGGCCGCCGCGCAGGGCATCCGCCTCAAGACCGTCACCCTCGCCGGCCTGCGCGAAGTCCCCGTGAACCTCATCGGCCCCGTCGGCGACGAAATCCTCGGCTACCTCCTCGATCAGCCCGACTGGAAGCTCTCGCTCGCCCCCGAGCGCCTGCCCGCGCGCGTCCTCGCCGAGGTCTTCAACCTGATCACCATCGGCGACGGCCAGATCGGCGGCAGCGCGACGATCCGCTACGGCATCCTCAACCAGGGCGTGCAGCAGTTCCGCGTGAAACTCCCGGCGCACTGGAAAAACGTCGAGTTCACCGGCCCCAACATTCGCCGCAAGGAATCCGCGACGAATATCTGGACCATCAGCCTCCAGGACAAGGTCTGGGGCGGCTACACGCTCGTCGTCACCTACGATCACCAGTTCAATCCCAGCCGCGCGACGCTCGACGCCGCGGGCGCGCACGTCCTCGATGTCGAGCGCGAGACCGGCTCCGTCGCCATCACCACCGCCGCCAGCCTCAAGCTCGAGCCGCAGCCCGTCGCCGAGCCGCTGCGCAAGATCGACCCCACCGAGCTGGCTGACACCGACCGCGCGCTCATCACGCGCCCCGTGCTGCTGGCCTACCGCTACACCGGCGGCGACTTCGCGCTCGGCCTCGAACTCACGCGCCACGAACAGGCGCAGGTGCTCTCCGCCGTCACCGACCGCACGCAGATCACCAGCGTCCTCACCGAGGCGGGCGAGATGCTCACGCAGG
Organism: Akkermansia muciniphila; assembly: GCA_945861535.1. Lineage (GTDB taxonomy): Bacteria > Verrucomicrobiota > Verrucomicrobiia > Limisphaerales > BJHT01 > BJHT01. Next base: position 164,727 of record CAMAUZ010000001.1, read on the forward strand.
CCTCGTTCATGGTGAAAAACAACGACAAGCAGTTTCAAAAATTCCAGCTCCCCGGCGGCGCGGCGCTCTGGGGCGTCTATGTGAACGGCGAACCGGTCAAGGCCGAGCGCGACGCCGAGTCGCTCCTCGTCTCGCTCCCGCGCACCGCCAACCGCGACCAGGCCTTCGCCGTGGACATCGTCTATGCGCAGACCTTCGCCTCGCTGAAAAAGCTCCTGCCCAGCCGTCTCCACCTCGAAGCCCCGCGCACCGACGTGCCCAACACCTACGCCGAATGGACCCTCTACGCGCCCTTCACCCAGCGCCTCTCGGGCTTCGATGGCAGCATGACGGCGGCGCGCGGGACGACGTATGGGTGGCGTGATGCGTGGGGGCAGTTCGTCGAGCTTTACAGCAACCTGTGGGATCAGGGATTTGGTTTCGTCGTCGGCCTGCTGGTGTTCGGTGTGGTCGTTTGGGTTCTTGTTTCCGCGGCGCGAAAGCGTGGCGCGGCGGGCCTGTTGACCGCCTTGGTGCTCTTCGCATTCGCCGGCATTCTCGCTTCGATGCTGCTCCCCGCGCTCGGCAAGGCGAAGGCCAAGGCGTCGAGAATAAAGACGGTCAATAACCTGAAGCAGGTCGCGATGGCGGCGCGGGTGTTTCATTCCGAACACGGCCGCTTCCCGCTGAGTTTCGAGGAGATGATGAGCGAACTTGGCTCGGACAAAGTCCTCTACGATGCCGAGACTGGTGAGCGTTTGATCTATGTCGGCGCGGGCAAAACCGAGGGTGACGCCAGTGCCTTGCTGGCCTACGCAGTGCGACCCGGCGGGAGAAACGACGCCGCATTTGCCGACGGCTCGGTTCAGCAACTGACCGCGCAGAGCTTCGAGCAGGCGATCCAGCGAGACTTGCAGCGCTCGATGAACCCGATGGCTGTCGGCGGCGATCGTTCCGGGGCCGTGGACATGCCATCCACTGGCCTTCCGGTTGGAGGGTCAACACGACAGCCAATGCCGGCCGGCAAACCGATGTCCGGCCCCGTGGCCACGCCACCCCGGCCGACCATGCCGATGTCGCCGCCGCCCGCGGAGCCCGCAACCCGGCAGCGCGTATTGGCGGAGGCCCGCAAAGAGATGGCGGCGCGGGATGGCGAGCTAAAGGAGCAATTGGCGAACCCAAGTCGTCCCGGTGTCAGTGCTGCCGCCAAACGGGCGCAGGAGGCGCTCAACGAACCGGCGGTGAGGAATCAAACGGTAACCATCATCGACAATACCATGGTGACAGATTCCGACGCGGGCGCCCTGAATTTCCAAAAAGGAACGAGCGCAGGCACATTCGGTTTTGTCACGGGTTTGGGCGCAAATGGCGCGGTTGCTCGCTCTGGCGAGGCAGCGGGAACTCCGACTGTGAATTTCTTCACCGCCAACAGCACGAGCGTCTCCGGCGCCGCCTACGCCCCCACCGCCACCGGCATCCGCTCCATCCGCATCGACATCCCGAAGACCGGGCAGAGCTTCAACTTCACGAAAGTCCTGAACGTCGGCCGCGAGCCGCTCTCCGTGCAGGCCACCGCGATGCGCACGAAAGTTTTCTCCATCGTGCAAATGATCCTCCAGCTCGCCGCGTTCCTCATCGGCCTCGGCGTTTGCTGGCATCAATGGAACAAGCCCGACCGCAGCAGCCTCGCCCTCACCGTCGGCGCGGTGCTCGCGCTCGGCGCGGTCATCAACCTATTCCTCGCGCTCCGCATGTTGCACGTCGTGCTCGTGCTCGTGACCGGCGTGCTCGCACTCGTGCTGCTCGTCGCCCTTTTCCGCCGCCTGCTCCCGCGCCGCAAGCCCGCCGCGCCCGCCGACAACGCCCCGTCCTCACCCGGCGACTCCGAACCGCCCGCCCCTTCCGCTCCCGCGCCGTCGCCGTCATCGTCCTCGCCCGCCGCGCCCACGCCCGCCGTCACCGCGCTGCTGTTGCTCCTCTCGCTCGCGTCTGCGTCCGCGCAGCCGCTCGACTCCGCCGCCGCGCGCGTCAGCTACGTTCCCGCCGGAGCCGTGCCTTCCGCCACGATTGTCTCCGCGAAATACGTCGGCCGCGTCGGCGAGAAGGTCGCGCAGTTCAACGCCACGTTGCAGATTCTCAGCGTCGCCACCAACCAGACCGTGCGCCTCTTCGGCGATGACGTCGCGGTGCAGTCCTTCGTGGCCGACGGCAGCGCCAAGCTCGTCCGCGACGGCGACACCGTCAGCGTGTGGCTGCCCGAGAAGGGCGAGTTCACCTGCGAACTGAAACTGCTCGTGCGCCTCGGCGGCGACGTGACGCGCCGCCTGCTCGCCTTCGGCAGCCCGAGCGCGCTGGCCAGCACCTTCACCGCGGACCTCGATGAACCCGACGCGGATGTCGAATTCCCGAGCGCGGTGTCCTTCAAGCGCGTCACGCAGGGCAAGCAGACGCACGTCGAGGCCGTGCTCGGCGCGACCGATCGCGTCGAGCTGCAATGGACGCCGCGCGTGAAACGCGTCGCGGACATGGAGGCGACGATCTTCTGCGTGAACAGCTCGCTCATCACGATTGGCGGCGGCGTGGTCCACACGCGCACGATTTTGAATTACCAGATCAGCCAGGGCGAACTGCGCCAGGCCAAGGTGCGCCTGCCCGCCGGCCAGCGCCTGCTGCGTGTCGCCGGCGACGGCATCCGCACGTGGGAACTCATCTCGGAAGGCGCGAACGAAGTCGTCGTCGTGGATCTGCTCAAGGGCGTCGCGCCCGAGTGGAAGGTGACGGTCGAGACCGAGAAGCCGCTGCCCGCGCTGCCCGCGGCGCTCAAGCTCGAAGTCCCGCACGCCGGCGACGTGAAGCGCGAGAACGGCCTCGTAGCCGTGCGCGGGAGCGAGGAACTGAGCGTGTTCGTGGATGGCGCGCCGGGCTTGCAGCGCGTGGACAATGGGGAGTTCAGCCGCGGCGCTTCACCACCCGTCGGCGAACTGGTGAGCGCGTATCGTTTTCTGAAACCGGGCTTCGCACTCGCCGTGCGCGTCGAGGCCGTCACGTCGCTGATCGAGGCGAGTTTGCGGAATCATTTCTTCATCCGCGCCGAGGGTTTGCAGGTGCTCGGCGTGGCGGAATACGAGGTCAAGCGCGCGGGTGTCTTCGGCTTCAAGCTCGTGCTGCCGCCGGGCCTGCGGCTCGACACGGTGCTCTGCGCCAGCGACACGGGCGACAAGGTCAGCCAGTGGAACGAGCGCACCGAAAACGGCGTGCGCGTACTCGACATCGCGCTCAAGGAACGCGTGCTGGGCCGCGTGTTCGCGCAGGTCAGCCTGAGCACGAACTACTCTGCGCCGCCGCGCTCGCTGCCCCTCGTGGGCGTGCATCCGCTCGGCGTGCAGAAGCTCACCGGCTACGTCTCCGTCAACGCCGAGCCGGGCGTGAGCGTGAAGACGGATGTGTTCGATGGCTTGAGCGAAGTGCCCGCGGCGAGTCTGTTGACGGCCTTCAAGCCGGTGCAGCAGAACATCAATCCCCAGGGCCAGCAGCAGGTGATGATGTCGCGCATGCAGCCCTACATGCCTCCGCCGGGGCAGACGCCGTCGCTGGCTTACAAGCTGATCAGCGCCGAACCCGGCCCGCTGCCCGCGTGGAAGCTCACCGTCGCGACCGAACCGATGGAATCATGGGTGCGCGCCGAGGTGGTGAACGTGCTGACGTTGAGCGAGACGCTGCTCTCCGGCCGCGCCGTGGTGCGCTACGACATTCAGAACGCGCCGGTGAAGGAGTTCCGCGTGCGCGTGCCCGCAGGCGTGAAAAATGTCGAGCTGCTCGGCGCGGCCATCCGCCGCCGCGACGAGACGAACAGCGAATGGCGCGTCGAGTTGCAAAACAAGGTGCGCGGCACCTTCACGCTGACCGTGACGTGGGAAAATCCACGCGACGCGAAGACCAACCAGCTTGATTTCGCCGGCGTGCAGGCGCTCGGCGTCGAGCGCGAATCCGGCGCGCTGGCCGTGCTGGCCAAGGCTCCGCTGCAAGTCGTCGAGAAATCCGCGAGCGAGGAATTGATCAAGATCGACGCGCGTGAACTGCCCGACTGGGCGGGCGTGACCGGCATCGCCGCGCGCTCCGGCGCCGAGGCGGCGGTGATGGCCTATCGCTACCTGCGGCCTGGCTACAAGCTGACTTTGGATGTCCGTCGTTACGACGAGGCCGCCGTGCTGCAAGCCCTCGTGGACAGCGCCACCCTCACGACCGTCGTCGCCGACGACGGCCAGATGATGACCGAGATGAAGCTGGCCGTGCGCAACAACGGCCGCCAGCACCTCGAAATCAAACTGCCGCCCGGCGCGCACATCTGGTCCGCCTTCGTCGCCGGCCAGCCCGTGCGCCCCGGCCAGCGCGATGGGAAATTGCTCCTGCCGCTCGAACGCTCCGGCGCGGATGAAGCGCCGGTGCCGGTCGAGCTGGTCTTCGTCGGCACCAACAAATTTCCCCGCGCCCGCGGCGAGGTGAACCTCGCGTCGCCCGAGCTGGACGTGCCGTTGAAGAACGCGCGCTGGGATTTGTATTTGCCGCTCGATTACGAGTATCGCGATTTCGAGGGAAGCATGACGCACAGCAGCGAAGTGGCCGCGGCCGTGGCGACTTCCTACACGCTGGCGGATTACACGCGACAGGAGGTTTCCGCGCAGGTGGCCAATCGTGGCAATTTTGTCAGCTCGCTCAGCAACGCCCGCAGCCAGTTGAGCGCGGGGAATTACAAGGACTTCAACGGTGCGCTCAAACAGGCGGCCGCGAATTCCTACCGCGATGAATCCACCGTGCAGGAGTTGAAGAAACTCGAGGACGACGTGCGCAAGGTGCAGGGCAGCAACCTGCTCCAGGCGCAACAACGCTACGTCGCGAAAAACAACGAGCAGGCGGATTCGCCAGGATGGCAATCGCAAGGACAGCGCGAGCAGCAACAGGTCGCCCAAGCCGCCCAGCCCGCGCAGCAGGCGGGCGAGTACGATCTCAAGGTAGCCGAGCAGCAATGGGGCAAACTCCAGCAAGCACAGGAAATCGCTGAGGTCACCGTGCAGCCACTGCGCGTGAACCTGCCCACGCGCGGCCTGCGCCACTCCTTCACGCAGGTCCTCCAGACCGGCGTGCAAAAGCCCATGACCATCAAGTTCGCCGCCACCAACACCACGCGCCCCGGGTGGTTCAAGACGCTGCTCTTTGCCGTCGGTGGCTTCCTGGTGCTGTGGATCATCGCCGCCTCCCTCCCCGAGCGGCGGCGCAACTGAGGCATGTGGGGCAGGCATCCCTGCCTGCCGGTTCACGGGGCATCCCTGCCCCGTGTTCCAAGCCCCTATTCGGCGTACGTCCCCAGCTGAAACGGGCGGCAGGGATGCCGCCCGAACCGTCAGGCTGGAAGCCTGACCCACAGGTCGCGCTTTGTTTTGCCTCGCGGCGCGGGCGGTCGCTAGTGTCGCCTGCATGAAACAAGTTTTGGAATATCTGGCGGCAAACGAAGAGCGGTTCATCCGCGAGCTGTGTGAATACGTGAGTTTCCCGAGCGTATCGGCGCAGCCGCAGCATCGTGGCGATGTCGAGGCGTGCGCGAAATGGGTGGTCGCCCACTGTCAGCAGATCGGGCTGGAGGCGCAGCTTTGCCCGACGAATGGGAATCCCATCGTGCTCGCGCGCACGCCGCGCGATCCGGCGAAGCAGCGCCCGCATTATCTGGTTTACGGGCACTACGATGTGCAGCCGGCGGAGCCGTTCGAGCTGTGGAAATCGCCGCCGTTCGAGCCGCGCATCCAGGGGCGGTCGCTGTTCGGCCGCGGCGCGAGCGACAACAAGGGACAGAACTTCGCGCATCTCAAGGCGGTTGAGGCTTATCTGAAAACGGGCACGCCGCTGCCGTGCGACCTGACGTTTGTGATCGAAGGCGAGGAGGAGGTCGGCTGCGAGAATCTGCCGCCGTTTCTGAAGAGTCATCGCGAGGAGCTGCGCTGCGACGGCGTGGTGATTTCGGACACGGGGATTCTGGACTTGCAGCATCCGGCGCTGACTTACGCGCTGCGCGGGATCGCGGCGGTGGAGGTGACGTTGCACGGGCCGTCGCGCGATCTGCACTCGGGTCTGTATGGCGGCAGCGTGGATAATCCGGCGATGGCGTTGTCCCAGATGCTCGCGAGTCTGCGCGACAAAAACGGGCGCGTGGCGATTCCCGGATTCTACGAGGACGTGGTGAAGCTGACGGCCTACGAGCGCAAGGAAATGGCGCGGCTGCCGTTCAAGGAAAGCGCGTATCGGAAGTCACTCGGCGTTTCGGCGTTGTTTGGCGAAAAAGGTTTCACGCCGAACGAGCAGCGCGCCGCGCGGCCGACGGTCGAGATCAACGGCCTGACGAGCGGCTACCAAGGTGAGGGCAGCAAGACCATCGTGCCGTCGTGGGCGCGGGCGAAGCTGACCTTCCGGCTCGTGCCGAATCAAAAGCCCGAGAAAATCCTGAAGCTGGTGGCGAAACATCTGCGCAAGGTGTGCCCGCCGTCGGTGCGGATCGAGGTGTCGCAGGGACACGGTGGCGAGCCGTATCTGGTGTCGCCGCGGAGCGAGGCGGCGCAGGCGGCGTTGCGCGCGCTCGGGCAGGCGTTTGGCCACGCGCCCGTGCTGCTGCGCGAGGGCGGATCGATTCCCATCGTGAACGATTTCAAAAAAATCCTCGGCGTGGACACTCTGCTGGTCGGCCTCGCCCTCCCCGACGACAACCTGCATTCGCCGAACGAGAAATTCAGCCTGGATGCCTTCGCCGCCGGGATGCGGCTGGGGGCGCATTTGTGGAGGGAGCTGGGGGCGTGACGGCGAGCGAGCGTGAGAGGGTGTGAGGGCGTGAGGGTGCGATGGGGCGGTTGGATGGGACGAGGAAATCTATCGCGCGGCAGCAATGTTCATGGGCGGCCCGCCGCGATTCCGTCCTTGATGTCCCGGTCGGAAATCCGGCGGCCTTTGCGGCGACGGGCTATGAGTGCGCGGCCCGCGCGGAGATCGGCTACGGCCTGCCGGGCGGTGGCGTTCTCCTCACTTTGCAACACTTGGTCGGGGAGTTCGCGGCACTGGGGCTTGGATTGGGAGGCAGTGTTGGCAGGCATGGTGGGAATTCAGATTGGTTGTAGATGGTTGAGTTTAGGAGTGCTCCGAGAGCCTGACAACGTGCATTTGATGGGCGGGCACATCGCGGTTGCTGGCGACGATTGGTGCGCGTTGGCCCAGTCCCGCAGGGACGACTGACAATAGCCCAGCACTCAAGTGCTGGGCTATTGTCTTTCGCCCGCTGGGCTGGAACGGCGTACCGGGGCATGTGCATGAACTGAGATGCGTACTTCACGGACTGACATGGCGTGGTGAACCGGAGTTGTTTGCGGCGGCGAGCGAGATGGGATCGGGTGGGTAGGGCGCGTCTGTCCCCAGCGCGCCGCGTGGCGTGTGGACGCGCAGGCGGCGCGCTGAGGACAGGCGCGCCCTACCTTGAACTGCCGGCCCGTGGCTGGCTCCGTTTCGTTTCGGCGGTTGTTTCCTGCTGCCTCCTGACTTCTGTCTCCTGCCTCCTGTCCGTTGCTCCCTCACGAACTCGCGCTCGTGTACCGCCGGAGCGAGAGCCGCCAGACCCATTCGGAGAGGGCGAAGCAGACGATGCTGAGGCTGGCGAGGAGCAGCATTTCCAAGGGGCTGTCGAGTTTTTGCACGAGGAGTTTCACGGGGACGTTGGCGACGAGGAGCATGGGGATGACGAGGGTGAAGAAGGCTTTGAAGAAGCCCTGGAAGGCCGAGTCGGGCAGGCGCGCGATGTTGAACAGATTGTAGTAGGCCCAGACGACGCCTTGCGCTCGGACGGTCCAGAAGCTGACGGTCGCGAGCAGGAACAGGAGCGAGTAGTGGATGAGGATGCCGAGGGCGCAGAGGAGGAGGAAGCCGAGGATTTGGAGGGGGCTGGGGACGAGGTGGAGCTGGCGCGCGGCGTAGATCATCACGGCGACGGCGGAGGCAGCGTTGATGAAGCCGCCGAGGTCCACCTGGCGGAGGGAGACGAGGAAGCGGAGGTTCACCGGGAGGAGGAGCATGAAGTCGAGTTTGCCGGTGCGGATGTGTTCGGAGAGTTGCGAGCAGTTGACGAGGAAGAGGGCGGTGAAGATTTGCTGGATGAAATGGCTCGCGCCGACGAGCAGGACAACTTCCCAGCGGGTCCAGGTGCCGATGCTGTCGGTGTGGGAATAGATGACGGCCATGAAGGTGAGTTGCAGCGCGAACCAGAGCAGTTCGACAATGATCCAGAGGAGGAAGTTGGATTTGAAACCCATCTCGCGGACGATCGAGTTGCGCCACAGCGCGGCGTAGATGGCGGCGTAGCTGCGCAGGGTGTGGGGCGGGAGGACGAGGGGTTCGTGTGGGGCGACGGGGGGTGGGGGAGCAGGGATCATTTGGCAGGGGAATTTAGGGCAGGGGAATGGGGTGAAGGAATTTTCGCGGGTGATTTTTTTGTCTTCATTCCTTTGCCTCCATTCCTTTGCCAACTCGGGTTCGTCTTGAGTTGCCAAGTTCGGTGGAGTCGGGCGCGAAATGGGACCGTGAGTCGCGGTGGAGCGCCGAGCATTGCTCGGCTTGGGCGGGGGCGGGCGGTTCGTGCCGAGCAATGCTCGGCGCTCCGGCACTTGCAACGCGCGCAGCGGTTGGGGCAATCGCGTCGGGTTTTTGCATGGGAGATTTCACAGCGTACGTTTTTAACCGCCGACGGCGGAGTATTTGCGAATGCCGCGGTTCCAGACGAAGCGGGCGAGGCCGTAGGTGATGGCGACCCAGGCGGCTTGGATGAGCAGGCCTTGCGCGAGGGCGGGGCCGGTGGTTTTGCCCATGTAAACGCTGATGGGGAAGAAGCAGAGGTAGGGGAAGGGCAGGTAGTTAATGACTGTGGCGGCGGCGGGCGGGAGGATGTCGAGGGGGAAGAGATGTCCGCCCGCGAGATATTCGAAGGCGAAGGCGATGAAGATGAAGGTGGCGACTTCGAGCACCCAGAAGGCGAGCAGCGCCATGGTGTAGGAGAGGAAGAATTGCAGGAGTGCGGTGAGGGCGAGCGAGAGGAGGAAAAGGCCGAAGGTCGCGATGTCAGGCGGCGCGACGAAGTGCTCGCGTTGGAGCGTGATGAACACGGCGACGGGGATGATGGCGACGGCGGTGTAGATGATGCGTCCGGCGAAAAAGAGGCAGAGGCGGTAGCTGAGGTAGTCGATGGGTTTGAGGAGAAACTGGCTGATGTTGCCGTCCTTGATGTCGGCGGCGACCTGCCAGTCGTCCTCGGTCACGGAAGTGAGGGCATCGACGATGGTGATGAGGAGGTAGTAGGAAATCATCTCCCCCAGCGTGTAGGCACCGACGGTGGTGCCGTCGCCCTTGCCGGCGTAGATGGTTTTCCAGAGGAGGATGGTGGCGGTAAGCGGGACGAGGCCAAACGTGGCACGGAACAGGAAGTTCACCCGGTAAACCAGGGTGTTCTGAATGCCGATGCTGATGACTTGCCAGTATTTTCCCATGATTGCGCTGCGGGTTCGGGCGTGGTGCGCGGGGCCGTAGCCGCCGAAGTGAGGAGGCGGATGGTTGCGCCATTCGCACGCGTGGCCTCCGCCTCGTCACCTCGGCGGCTACGGGTTCACCCGTTTTCGTTTTCCATCCCGCGGAACTGTCAGTACAAGAACCGGGTGCAAAAGAAACAAGCCCCTTCGAGCGTTGACGCGCTTTCCCCCAGCCTCCGCCGGTATTTGTATTTCACCGCGGCCACGACGGGCGCGGTGGTGTTGGTGATCGAGATTCTGGGGGCGAAAATGCTCTCGCCGTACTTCGGCACGTCGCACTTCGTGTGGACGGCGCAGATCGCGGTGACGCTGGTGTCGCTGGCGTTCGGGTATTACGTGGGCGGCTGGATCGTGGACCGGACGCCGAAGCTGGGGCGGATTTATGGGAGCCTCTTGGTCGCGGCGATTTATCTGTGCTTCAGCGTGCTGGCGGTGGAGGCGGTGGCGTATCGGTGCCTGAAATTCAAGCTGGCGCTGGGGTCGCTGCTGGCGTCGGCGTTTCTGTTTTTTGTGCCGCTGTTTTTGCTCGCGATGGTCGGGCCGTTTTTCATCCGCGTGCTGACGGTGTCTGTCATCGGCGTGGGCGGAAATGCGGGACGGCTGTCGGCGATCAGCACGTTGGGGAGCGTGCTGGGGACGGTGTTGATTGGTTACGTGCTGATCCCGTTTCTGCCGAATTCGCAGACGATGTTCATCACCGCGGGGCTGCTGATGGCGTTGGCGGTGGTTTATTTTTTTGGTTGGGGGCGCAAGACGCGGCAGCAGCCGGGCGTGGTGGTGGGCGTGGTGGCGGCGCTGCTGTTCGGGTGGGCGGGCGTGACGCGGGATCAACGGACGCAGTTTTCGTTCGGTTCGCAGGTGTTTCGCAGCAACTCGAACTTCGGCCAGTTGCAGGTGATTCAGGACAACTTCGGCGAGCGGTTGTATTACCTGAACGATTACCTTGTGCAGAATACCTACGACCCGACGGAGAAGCAGAGCGCGTCGATGTTCACCTTCATGCTGCACGATCTGGCGGCTGCGTATGCGCCGCGCGTGGACGACGTGCTGTGCATCGGCATGGGCGTGGGGATCGTGCCGATGCAGTTCGCGCGCGAGGGGGCGAAGGTGGATGTGGTCGAGATCAACCCGGCGGTGGTGCCGGTGGCGGAGCAGTTTTTTGATTTCGACTCGAAGAAACTCAACGTGATTGTGGGCGACGGGCGCTACGTGGTGAACAGCAGCGCGAAGAAATACGACGCGGTGGTGCTCGACGCGTTCCTCGGGGATTCGTCGCCATCGCATCTGATGACGCGCGAGGCGTTCGCGGCGATGCGGCGGGTGCTGCGGCCGGACGGCGTGCTGGTGATCAACAGTTTTGGCGAGAACGACGTGGCGAAGGATTTTTTCGGGGCCTCGCTGGAGAAGACCTTGCGCGCGGTGTTTCGCAACGTGCGGACGCATCTGTCGGGCAATGGCAACGTGTTCCTGGTGGCGACGGATCAGGCGGAGTTCACGGTGCGTCGCCAGCCGAATTTCGACGCAATGCACCCGATTGTGCGGCATTCGGCGCGGCAGGCCTACGAGGGGATTCGCACGCCGGACGCGAAGCACGGGATCGTGCTGACGGATGATTTCAATCCGGTGGATTTTTACGACGCGGCCAATCGCGAATCGATCCGGCGCAATCTCGCCCAGTCGATGGCGCAGAAGCCGGCGCGGGAGGAGTGAAGTTGATGGCGGCGGTTGGCTGGGAGCGGTGGCGTCTTTCGGAGTGCGACTGGCCGCGGTCGCGTCGGGTGGGGCGGGGAACGGGGGAGAACGCTTGCGCACCGATGCGCGTTCGGGGCTGTTGCTGGCGGAGACCGTCCGTGCGCCGGGTGCCGGCGCCTGGCCCCGGAGCGCGATGGAGCCGCGGTCGCAGCGGTTGGAGAGGGGCGGGGGCATCCGAAAATCTCCCGGCGCCTCGGCGAACTCCGGGGGGCGCCGCAGGCCGGCGGTGCTGGCTGGGCGGCGTTGGATTGCCGGAGGCGACCTTGATTGCGCTAGGCGCATGTTCCGCGACTCGAACCTCAGGAAACCGCCTCGCCAAGACAGATTGATCTTTCTGCCGCAGCGAAAGAAACTGGGCCAGAATTACGGTTTGACAACCCGAGTCCAAACCATAACATACGTAACATAACTAAGACACTTATGATTGAAACCGCCGCGCCAGCAAAGCTCACGCACAACGAAGTCATCAAGGACGCCATCCCCACGCTCGCCGGCAACATTGCCGCGACCGTCGCCTCCGGCACCGACCAGTTTTCCGCCGACGACCAGCAATTCATCAAGTTCCACGGCATCTACCAGCAGGACGACCGCGACGCGCGCAAGACCCAGAAGAAGTTCATCATGATGATCCGCGGGCGCATCCCCGGCGGCATCATGACCCCGGCGCAGTGGATCACCTTCGATGACCTCGCCTCGACTTACGGCAACAACACGCTGCGGATCACGACGCGGCAGAGCATTCAGTTTCATGGCGTCGTGATGTCCGGCCTCGGCCCGCTCATTAAGAAAATCAACGAGGCGCTCCTCTCCACGCTCGCGGCGTGCGGCGATGTGAACCGCAACATCACCGCTTCACCCACGCCGGCACAAATCGCCGCGCGCGCCGAAATGGTGGCCGATTGTCACCGCGTGGTCGCCGCGCTCGCGCCCCAGACCAAGGCCTATCACTCCATCTGGATCGACGGCGTGCAGTTGAAAATCGACGAAACGGAGAACAAGGACTTTGTCGATCCGCTCTACGGCAAGACCTACCTGCCGCGCAAATTCAAGACCGCCTTCGTCCTCCCGCCGAACAACGACATGGACGTCTTCACCAACGACCTCGGCTTCATCGCCATCGTCGAGAACGGGAAGCTGCTCGGCTACAATCTCACCGCCGGCGGCGGCATGGGGCGCAGCCACGGCAATGAGATGACCTATCCCCGCCTCGCCGATGTGCTCGGTTATTTCCCGCGCGAGCACGTCGTGGAAATCGCCAAGGCCGTGCTGACCGTCCATCGCGACTTCGGCGACCGCACCGATCGCAAACACGCGCGGCTCAAGTACGTCTTGCAGGAACGCGGCGTGGACTTTGTCCGGGGCGAAATTGAAAAACGCGCCGGCTGCAAACTGGAGCCGGCACGTCCCTATAAATTCACCACGAGCAATGACACCTACGGCTGGCAACACGCCCTCGATGGCACCCATTTTCTGACGCTGTTTGTCGAAACTGGCCGGATCAAAGACACGCCTGACGCGCGCCAGAAGACCGCCCTGCGGCAGGTGGCGGAAAAATTCCCTGCCATCGAATTCCGGCTCACGGGGAATCAAAACGTCCTCCTCGCCAACATCCGCCCTGCCGACAAAACGGCCATCACCGCGCTGCTCGCCGAGCACGGCGTGCGCACCGAAAACCAGACCACCCTTCTCCACGGCAACTCGATGGCCTGCCCGGCGCTGCCCACCTGCGGCCTCGCGCTGGCCGAGTCCGAACGCATGTTGCCCGGCCTCGTGGACCGGATCGAAAAGCTCTGCGCCGACCTCGGCCTCGACCGCGAGGAAATCATCATCCGCTCCACCGGCTGCCCCAACGGCTGCGCCCGTCCCTACATGGCGGAGATCGCCTTCGTCGGCAAAGCCCCCGGCCGCTACCAGCTCTGGCTCGGTGGCAACGCCGCCGGCACGCGCCTCAACCGCCTCTTCAAGGACGTGGTCAAGGATCCTGAAATCGAGGCCGAACTCCGCCCCCTGCTCGCGCGCTTCGCGACGGAGCGCACCGCCGGCGAACGCTTCGGGGATTGGTGCTACCGGGTGGTGTTGAAGGAACAGGGTGGAGTGTTAGTGAACTAAGGCAAGAGTGCTAAAATGTTCGATCCGACGCTACAATTGGCTGATTCGTTAGAATCGCTCCCTAATGATAAGCGGAGCGTCTTTGCGCGGCTGGTCGAAAACCAATTCAGCCAAGAGAGCGCCTTGGTTCTTTTTGATGAGGGAATTCAGGAGGAGACAAGGGGTGAAGTTCAGTGGCTAGAATCCGAAATGAGTCACGTCTTGCTTACTCGGTCTGGTAAGCTGGATTTGGAGTCGATCAGCCTTACCAAAAGGCCTCCAGTAATGGACATCTTGGCGTCCATTGCCAACCGGATCAATGCAACCAACTCTTACCAACTCCCAAGACCGAATGCGTTCGTGTTTAAGGAGCAGTTTTTGCGAGTAGTTGTGAAGATGGAAGGAAACCTTGTCACCGTGATGGCAATCGCCAACGCACAGATAAACCCACTGAGAAAGATTTGGCGGTATTTCAAGCAATCCAGAGCAGAGTCCATTATCCGGTCGAGTGAGCTTTATTTCTGCAGGGCAGATCTATTGACCGCAGACCCTTATGAGTGTCGTCTTCCCGTCAAGGTTGCCGAACGAACACGGAAGGCGCTTGAGTTTGTGTATCCCGGTAAAAGCGAAGGGTTCGTTCCGAGCTTCGAATTGCCTCGCAAGTCGTCTTACGTTTGCTGCTGGAGGATGCAGGAACACGAGTCGTATCTGGCTTGGAAGCATTATTGCCAACAGAAGGAGCAGGACGGGACTTCCGCGGAAGGTGGATTTGCGCTGCAAACGACTCAAAGACGGATGTTCCATCTTCACGGAAAGTTAAGAACTTCCCACGATGTTTACTGCCGCCAAGTGGAATACCTTGACCACTGGAACGACGATCTTCCTTCACACGATATTGGAGAAGTAGTGTTCTGGAAAGCATACTGGTTTTCCGACGAGCGTGAGCTTCGCCTGGCGTTATTACGGCATTATCCGTGGTCAAGTTCACCTGATTGGAATCCTTCTCAACTTCGCAAAGGTGAACCGGTGCATGTTGATCTTGAGGCGCTGGTTGAAACCATTGTCCTCAACCCGTTTGCGTCAAACTCACAACTAGAGCAACTCCGTAAGCTAATTGGAGAGCATCGCAGACAACTTGAAAGTCGTGTTCGCGAATCAGTGATACTTAGAAAGCCACCGTTGGAAGCGTGAGCCACAGCACAAGCGAGGGAGTCTCGCTAAACTCAGAAGCCTCATTGCCCACCAAAACGCATGAAAACTTCACTCGTTCTAACCAAGCGCTCCAGCCGTCTCCCCGTCTGCGTTGATCCCGAGGTGCGCGGCGGCGAGCCGTGCTTCACCGGCACGCGGGTTCCTGTGGGCAGCCTGTTCGTGAACCTCGCAGGCGGCGTGAGCCTCGACGAATATCTCGACGCCTTCCCCGCCGTGACGCGCGCCCAAGCCATCGCGGTGCTCGAATCCCCACGGAAGAAAGAGGCTTGGTAACTCGTTGAACCCCATTTTCAAAACGCGCATTATCGCACCGCAATGCCGAGAGTCATTCAACCGATCGTCACCCGCTACGCCTCGTTCGCCGAGGCCGAGGCGGCGGACCGCGCCTGGTGGCGGTCGCTCTCTCCGCTGGAGCGATTGCGGCAGCTCGAACTCGCCCGCCAATACGCCTATGGCCCCGACGCATCTAAGCGACGACTTCCGCGACTTCCTAATCTGTCTAAACGAAGCTGGCGTTGAATACCTCATCGTGGGCGGGCACGCGGTGGCTTACTACGGCTACGTCCGCCCGACGCGCGACATCGACGTGTGGATTGCGGTTTCGCCCGACAACGCGGAGAAGTTGGTGCGGGCGGTGAACGCTTTTTTCGGGACGGCCTTGCAAGGGCTGGTCAAGGAATGGTTCCTCGATCACGACAACGTGACGCGCTTTGGCGCGGTTCCTAACCTTATCGAAATCGTGCCGACAATCTCCGGCGGCAATTTTCAGGAAGCCTACGCACGCAAAGTTGTCGCAGAAATCGACGGGCAGAAGACGAATCTGATTTGCTTTCAGGATTTGATCGCCAACAAGCAGGCCAGCGGTCGTGCCAAAGACCTGGCCGATGTCGAAAACCTGCCTGAACCATGAACCCGGAGTACGAAGCCATGACAATCGGCACTCTGGCCCGTACCATTTGCCCATGAACGAAGACGCGTTGCTCCCCAACGCCGAGCAGCCGCTGATCTGGATCAATCCGGGGCGGCGCAGCGGTGCGCCGTGCTTTTACAAGACACGCCTGCCCATCGACAGCCTGTTCGATAATCTCGAAGACGGCGTGAGCCTCGACGAGTGGCTGGACGCCTTCCCCGACATCACGCGCGTCCAGGCGCAGGCCGTGCTCGCACATGCCAAACACGCCATGCTGGCCGGGGCCAAATGAAGGTGCGGTTCGATGTCAACATGCCGCGTCCGCGGCGCCGGGAGTTGCCCGGCCACGAAGTCGTGACCGCGCAGAAGATGGGCTGGGGCGAATTGGAGAACGGCGATCTGATCGACGCCGCCGAGAAGGCCGGCTTCGACGTGCTGGTTACGGCAGACCGCAACTTGCGCTACCAGCAAAACCTCCTCGGGCGAAGACTTGGCATCGTCGTGCTGCCGAGCAACAAGCTACGGGTGTTGAGAACCATTGCGCCGGACATTCGCCACACGCTCGATGCGTTGAGGCCGGGCGACTATGTCGAGCTCTGATCGCAAAGTTTCCTGCTCCCATGCCTCAAGACAGACCCTGCCGCAGCCTCGTCAAAGCAGGCTCCAGCGCCGGCCGGCGGCTGGTTGCCACAGCGCATTGAAGGTACTGCTCGATCAATGCGATTTCAAATCGCCGCGGTCGGCGTGAGAACAAGGCGTTTCCATCACCCCATCACGCGGTGGCAAAGGCGGCGCAGCCGGTGCTCAGATCGCATAGTCTAGGATGTTCGCCTGCACGCCCTGCAGCAGCTTCACGCGTTCGCACAACTGCGCCAGCGTCACGTTTTCCAGAATTTTCACCACGGCTTCCCGCACTTCCTTCATCACGCTGCGGATGCCGCATTTCGCCTCGTCGGGGCACGAACATTTCTCGTAAAACCGTTCGCTCACGCAGCTCACCGGAGCCAGCGCGCCGTCCATGTGGCGGATGACGGTCGCGAGCGTGACCTCGTGCGGCGGGCGGGCGAGCCGATAGCCGCCCGTCACGCCGCGCCTGCTCGTCACCACACCCGCCGACTTCAGGTCGTTGAGGATTTGTTCCAGGAAGCGCTTGGGAATGTTCTGCTGCTCGGAAATCGCCTGGATGCGGAGGACGGCGTCGGCGGAGTAGCTGAGGCCCAGCACCACCAGCGCGCGCAGCGCGTATTCGCCACGAACGGTTAGTTTCATGGCGGGAGCCTAGAATCCCCACTGAAACAATCAAGTTTAAGTATTTCACGGAGGGAATCGCCTAAATCGCCAAATAAAAACGGCCTGAAAAGATTTTTCTAAATCTCTATTGATTTAGTAGAGTATAGGAGTAAAACTGTCTGCGTTACGAAACAACAACGTCGAATGAACAGCGCGAACCACAACGAAAAATCCCAGCCGCCGGAGTGGCTGGCCATCGTGGTCCAGCAGGTGGAATCGGTCCGCTTCGGGGTCGTGCAAGTCGTGATCCACGAGCACCGCGTCGTGCAGATCGAACGGACGGAGAAGGTGCGCTTCGACCACCCGGAGAAGCTCCGGGAGAAATGATTTTGCCCACCCGGCGACGGGCGGCTTAAACCAAAAACAAAAACCAGAAGACCGACCGTCACCCCGGAGGTTGCCTAAGAATGAAAACAAAGCTGAATGAACCGCACTTGGATCCTCGTGATTTCCGCGACAGCCCTCCACTTGGCGACGCTCCACCCCAGTTCCGGACAAGCCCCAAGCACTGAGGTGTCTTCCAATCCCACAACCGCTGTGAACCCGGCTGGACGGCCGCCTGAGCCGCCCAAGTCCTACTATCGGGATGCCCGGAGTTACAGCACCCAGCGCGATCCAGATCCGCCTCGGTATGTCCGCGAACTCAGCAAATCTGGTGTGGGCGCGTTCAAGGAACTGACCTGGCTGGACGTGGGGCTGGACTATCGGTTCCGCTACGAATACCGGCAGGACGACCTCCGGCGCAACCAACTCGGGATCGACCAGCCCCTGCTGCTCCGCACCCGCGCCTATCTCGGCATCAAGGAAATCGCGGACCCGTTCCGCTTCGCCTTCGAGCTGACGGATTCGCGGCGCTACAACAGCGGATTTGTCCGCGACAACCGTGATGTGAACGAGTTCGAGCCCACCATGTTGTATGCGGAGCTTTATCTCGCCTCCCTGTTGGGTCACGACCGCCTGGGCAACCCACGGCCGTTAAGCGTGCGGGCGGGGCGTATGAACTTCGAGTTTCTGGACCGTCGGCTCTTGGGCAACAACCAGTGGCGCAACACACCGAACACCTTTGACGGCTTCCGTGCGGCCTTGGGCCGCCCAGAGAATGACTGGCAGTTGGACCTGCTGGCAGTGCAGCCCAACCTGCGGCTGAAATACAACGTGGACGAACCCACCGAGGGCCAGTGGATTTACGGTGCCATCGGACATTGGCGCGGCTGGTCCGACAGCATCACCCTGGAGCCTTACTACCTGATGCTGCGGCAGGCCGCCACCGGACCTACGCCGAACCAGCCCGCAGCCCAGTTGGAGCGCGAGGTTCACTCCCTGGCTCTGCGCGGTCATGGCCGGGTGGGCCAGACGGCGTTTGATTACGACTTCGATACGGTTTACCAGTTCGGCTATCAAAACACCGCGACCGGCTCCCAATCCACGCGTGCCTTCGGCCTAACCAGCGAGGTGGGTTACACGTTCACGCACGCCTGGAAGCCTCGGTTGAGTGCCTTCTACGGTTACGCCACCGGGGACCGCGACCCCACTGACAATCAGAACCAGCGCTTTGAGCGTTTCTATGGATTCGCCCGCCCATGGTCGGCGAACGACTACATCGTGTGGGAAAACATCAGCACCCCCAAGGTCCGCCTTGATTTCCAGCCCCACAAGAAAGTGAGCGTGGATGCCGGCCATAGCTTCTACTGGCTGGCCAGCGGCACTGATCGCTTAAACAACCTCCGGGCCACGGGCGGCACCGACACCGCCCATCGCGACCGGGCCGGTCGCAGCGGCACCTACATCGGCCACGAATTTGACATTCGTTTCCGGCATCAAGTCACCAGCAAGGCGGAAGTCACGGTAGGCTATTCGCACTTCTTCGCTGGCGGCTTCACCCGCAGCGCGGGCCATCGAGACTCAGACTTCTTCTATCTCGAAATCCTCGTGAACGCATTCTGATGACGCGCCAACCATTCCCAATCCCAGCCACGCTGAACCGGTCCCACTGGAATCCATCGCCCATGAAATCATCACTCCCCCATCTGCTGTCCGCCGCGCTGACACTGGCAATCGCCTTCACCGCGTCCGCCAAGGACATCAAGCTCCTCAACGTCTCCTACGACCCGACTCGCGAGTTGTATCAGGAGTTCAACACGGCCTTCGCCAAACACTGGCTGGCCAGGATCGGCGACAAGGTCACGGTCCAGCAGTCGCACGGCGGCTCCGGCAAGCAGGCCCGCAGCGTGATTGACGGCCTCGAAGCCGATGTCGTCACGCTCGCGCTGGCCTACGACGTGGACGCCATCGCGGAGAAGGGCCGCCTGCTGCCCGCCGACTGGCAGAAGCGCCTCCCGCAGAACAGTTCGCCCTACACCAGCACGATTGTCTTCCTCGTGCGCAAGGGAAACCCCAAGGGCATCAAGGACTGGAACGACCTCGTGAAACCCGGCATCGGCATCATCCCGGCGAACCCGAAGACCTCCGGCGCGGCGCGCTGGACGTATCTCGCGGCGTGGGGCTACGCGCTGAAGCAGAACAACGGCGACGAGGGCAAGGCGAAGGAGTTCGTCGCGAAGTTCTACAAGAACGTGCCCGTGTTCGACACCGGCGCGCGCGGCGCGACGACCACGTTCATCCAGCGCGGCATCGGCGACGTGCTCGTGGGCTGGGAGAACGAGGCTTTTCTCGCGCTCAAGGAACAGTTTTCGGGCGGCTTTGAACTGGTCGTGCCCTCCGTCAGCATCCTCGCCGAGCCGCCCGTGACTCTCGTGGACAAGGTCGCGAAACGGCGCGGCACCACCGACGTGGCGAAGGGCTACCTCGACTATCTCTACTCGGACGAAGGCCAGGAAATCGCCGCGCGCAACTACTACCGTCCGCGCTCCGCCGCCGTGGCGGCCAAGTTCGCCGACAAGTTCCCGAAGCTGCAACTGTTCACCATCGATGAAGTCTTCGGCGGCTGGCAGAAAGCGACCAAGACGCACTTCGCCGATGGCGGCACCTTCGACCAAATCCAGCGCAAGTAATTTGGTTCCACCCGGCGGCGGCCAGCGTGCCTTCCAGCCGTCGCCCCAACTGCAAAAATCCAATGAAAACCACACTTCTGAAAAACCACTCCGTCACGGTCGCGAGCCCGCTTCCCGAACGGCGGTCCATGGACCGGCTGCTGGCGCCGCTGGACCAGTTGGCGGAAAATTCCAGCCATCTCCTCAGCAGGTCGCTCGGCCAGTTTGAAAACCACGGGCACACTTACAGCCTGCCGCGGTACCTGTATCTCGGCCCCAAAGGCGGCGGCGACACCATCCGCATTGGCATCTTTGCCGCCATTCACGGCGACGAACCGGAAGGGGCGCTGGCGCTCACACGCTTTGTGGCGGCGCTCGAACGGAATCCGGAAATCGCCAAGGGCTTTGCTCTGTTCCTCTACCCTATCTGCAACCCGACCGGTTTTGAGGACAACACCCGCCGTTCACGCAGTGGGAAGGATCTGAATCACGAGTTTTGGAAGCAATCGAGCGAGCCTGAAGTCAGCTTTCTCGAAGCGGAAATCTGCCTGCACGCCTTCGATGGCATCATCACGCTGCACAGCGACGACACGAGCGATGGGCTGTACGGTTTCGTCAACGGAGCGGTCCTGTCCGAGAATTTGATCGAGCCGGCCCTGCGCGAAGCCGAACAGTTTCTCCCGCGCAACCAACGCCGGGTCATTGACGGATTTTCGGCGCACCGCGGCATCATCACCTTGGGCTATCCAGGGGTGTTGCAGGCGGTGCCCGGCGTGTCGCGGCCGCCATTTGCAATCACCCTCGAGACCCCGCAAAAAGCGCCGCTGCACCGGCAGGTCGAGGCGTTTTCCAGCGCGTTGCAGACCATTCTGGTCGAATACCGTTATCTCCTCGCCATCGCGCAAAACATCTAGCCCTCCACCCCGTTCCCCCATGGCCCACCAACGCAGGTTCCTGTGATGCCAATGACCACTCACCCGAACCATGAAGACGCGAATCGGATTCCGCACCCCGCCACCCGCCTCCACCATGGCAACGGCGGATTCTAAGATTGTTCCCAACCAAGTGCGCGAGCTAACCTCACTCCTTGCGAATGGCTGAGAAACAATTCCGGGTCCTGCCCGGGTTCGGACTGACGATGGGCTTCACGCTCTTTTACCTGAGCGTGCTCGTCCTCGTGCCCATCGCCGGGCTGTTCCTCAAGGTGCTCAACCTCTCGTGGGCGGACTTCTGGAAACTCGCCACCACGGACCGCGCGCTCGCCGCCTACCAGCTCACGTTCGGCGCGTCGCTCGCCGCCGCCGTCATCAATGCGGTGTTCGGTACGCTGCTGGCGTGGGTGCTCGTGCGCTACAACTTCCCAGGCCGGCGCTTTATTGACGCGCTCGTGGACTTCCCCTTCGCGCTGCCCACGGCGGTCGCGGGCCTGACACTGGCGAGTCTGTTTGCGGAGAACGGCTGGCTCGGGAAATTCCTCGTGCCGCTGGGCATCAAGGGCGCGTTCACGCCGCTGGGCGTGGTCATCGCGCTCACGTTTGTCGGGATGCCGTTTGTCGTCCGCACGCTGCAACCGGTGCTCGAACACCTCGACCGTGATGTCGAGGAAGCCGCCGCAACCCTCGGCGCCGGACGCCTGCGCACCTTCCTCAGCGTGATCGCGCCGACGCTGCTGCCGCCCGTGATGACGGGCTTCGCGCTCGCCTTCGCGCGGGCCATCGGCGAATACGGCTCCATCGTTTTCATCTCCGGCAACCTGCCGATGAAGACGGAGATCGCTCCCTATCTCATCGTCATCCGGCTGGAGGAATACGACTACCTCGGCGCGATGGCGCTCGCCGTGGTGCTGCTCGTCATCTCCTTCGCCCTGCTCGCCGTCATCAACTTGCTCGAACAGTGGGCCAACCGTTTCTCGCGCTGACATGTCCGCCATTCCCAAACGCACACTCACTGCCGGCCAGCGCAAGTCGCAGCGTGGCACGGAGGAATCGCCCGTCGTCAAGTGGTTGCTCATCACCGTCGCGCTGCTCTTCTCGTTCGTCTTCCTGCTGCTGCCGCTGGTCAACGTCTTCGCCCAAGCCTTCGCGAAAGGCTTCACGGTCTATTGGGACGCGCTCAAACATCCCAACACCCTCTCCGCGATGAAGCTCACCCTGCTCGTCACGGTCATCTGCGTGCCGCTCAACGTCCTCTTCGGCCTCGCCGCCGCGTGGGCCATCACGAAGTTCGAGTTCCGCGGCAAGTCGCTCCTCGTCACGCTGATTGACCTGCCGTTCTCCGTGTCGCCGGTCGTGGCCGGCCTCATGTTCATCGTCCTGTTTGGCCTGCAAGGCTACTTCGGCGAATGGCTGGCTGACCGCGAAATCCGCATCATCTTCGCCGTGCCCGGCATCGCGCTGGCGACCCTCTTCGTCACCTTCCCGTTCGTCGCCCGCGAACTCATTCCCATCATGCAGGCCGCCGGCTCGGACCAAGAGCAGTCCGCACTCACGCTCGGCGCGAACGGCTGGCAGACCTTCTGGTATGTCACCCTGCCCAGCGTGAAAATGGGCCTGCTCTACGGCACCATCCTCTGCATCGCGCGCTGCGTCGGTGAGTTCGGCGCGGTCAGCGTCGTCAGCGGCCACATCACCGGCAAGACCGACACCGTCCCGCTGCACGTCGAGAAGCTCTACAACGAATACCAAGGCGCCGCCGCCTTCGCCGTGGCGAGCATCCTCGCGCTCGGCGCGCTGCTGACGCTGGGCTTGAAGACCTGGCTGGAATGGCGTGAGGCGAAGCTGGAAGAACTGGCGCAGCAGGCGGAGCAGGCAACCACGCAATGAGCATCGAGCTTAAGAACATCACCAAACAGTTCGGCGGCGTTTCCGCCGTCAACGACGTGAGCTTCACCGTCGCCGACGGCCAGCTCGTCGCGCTGCTCGGCCCTTCCGGCTGCGGCAAGACCACCGTGCTGCGGATGATTTCCGGTCTCGAAGCGCCGACCGCCGGCGAGATTTTCGTGCGCGGCAAACGCGTCAACGACGTGCCCGTGCAGAAGCGCAACATCGGCTTCGTCTTCCAAGGCTACGCACTCTTCAAGAGCATGAGCGTGGCGGACAACATCGCCTTCGGCCTCAAAATCAAAAAATGGTCGAAGCCGGACCGCACCGCGCGCGTGGAGGAGTTGATTGAACTGCTCGGCCTGAAAGATTTGGAGAAACGCTTTCCCCATCAGCTTTCCGGCGGCCAGCGCCAGCGCGTCGCCCTCGCCCGCGCGCTCGCGCCCAAGCCGGACGTGCTCCTGCTCGACGAACCGTTCGCCGCCGTGGATGCCAAAATCCGCCAGGAGCTGCGCGAGATGCTCGTCAGCCTCCACCACGAACTGAACGTCACGACCATCTTCGTCACGCACGACCAGGAGGAAGCGATGGAGGTCAGCAACCGCATCGTCATCTTCGACAAGGGCCACCTCGCGCAAATCGGCACGCCGCGCGAGGTGTATGAGGAACCGGCCAGCGAGTTTGTCGCGCGCTTCATCGGCGTGATGAACGTCCTCGACTGCGAGGTCCGCGACGGCATGGCGCGCTACGGCGAGTTGGAGTTCCCCACCCACGGCGTCGCCGACGGCCAGCGCCTCCGCATCGGGTTCCGACCTTACGCCGTGCAGGTCTCCAACGACCTCACCGCCCACCGCCACGTCGCGGTGCTGCGGCACACCTACTTCCTCGGCGTCCTGCTGCGGCTCGAACTCGAACTCCCCAGCGGCCTGATCATCCGCGCCCGCATGACCAAGGAGGAATACGCGCGCCTGAACCTCACTGACGGACGCGAGGTCTCCCTCCAAATCCGCCAATACCGCGTGCTGTCCCGTGAAGGTGAATCACTGCCACCCGAAGTTTCCGTCACGCACAGCCTGTCGCTCAGTCCGGGCGAAGGGATTTAGCCAGGCACACTTTAGCCTGCCCACCGACCACGAATCTGCAAAATAACATCCGGCCTTACGGTGGTCAGTTGCTTACCTGAACCCCTGGCGGCCGAAACGGAACCATGAACGCTGACTCTCGACATGAACGCTACCGCACCTTCGGGGCGTACCGCTCCTTTGCCGAAGCCGATGCCGAGGTGCGCGACTATTGGTGGTCGCGCACTCCGGAAGAGCGGATGGAAGCCCTGGAAGCACTGAGAATCCGAATCTATGGCGAAGCGAAAATTAACGCCCGAATTCCGCGAGTTTTTGGCGTGCCTGAACCGCGCCGAAGTTGAGTAACCCGTCGTCAGTGCCTATCCCATGAACTCCTGCCGCCACCACCGCTTCACTATGAAGTGTCCCCCGGAATTGGTGGCCTCCAACACCACGATGCCAATTGACACCGTCGCTCCACTCCGGGGCGCGAAACCGGCTTCGGAGTTCCGGTTGAACCCCTCGGCTCGTTCTGTCACTCTCTCCCTATGCGCGAACGCCTCATCAAACCCATTGTCTCCTTCTCCCACGGCTTCGCGGAAGCCGACGCGAAAGAGCGCTAGTATTGGCACTCCCGGACGCCGCGCGAGCGCCTCTGGCATCTCGAATACCTCCGGGAACTAAACTATGGACCCGAGGCATCTGCCGCCCGACTTCCGCGACTTCCTCGCGTGTCTCAACGACGCTGGGGCTGAGTACCTGCTCATCGGCGGCCACGCCGTCGCCTACCACGGCTACCCGCGCGTCACCTCGCGCTTAGATGTGTGGATCAATCGGACACCCGAGAATGCCGACCGTATGCTGGCGGCCATCCGGCGTTTCTTCGACGACGAAATGGCCGGACTGTCCACCGTTCAATTGCTCAATGCCGAGATGGTGACTCACTTTGGCGCGCGGCCACACCTCATCGAGATACTCAATCACATCTCCGGCGGCGACTTCGCCCAGGCCTGGGAAAGACGGGTTGAAGCCAATTATGATGGCGTCCCAGTTCACATCATCAGTCTGGCCGACTTGAAACAAAACGAACAGGCCAGCGCGCGTCCGAAAGACCTTGCCGACCTAAGCCAATTCTAACCTCCCATGGCCGAAGAAAAACATTACCGCAGCATCGTCAAAGCCATCTCGTGGCGGGTTACTGGAACGGTCGATACCATCGTCATTTCCTGGCTCATCACCCGGGAGGTCAAATTGGCGCTCAGCATCGGCTTTGTCGAAGTGTTCACCAAAATCTTCCTCTACTATGTTCACGAACGCCTCTGGACCCGCATTTCCTTCGGCCGCATCAAGGCCAAGGAAGATTTCGATATTTAACCTCCCTACCACCACCTAACCCATGACTACTGACCAAATCACGCAGGCCAACACCACCCTTCGCCACCAATCCGCCCTCGACATCGTGCAATGGGCCATCGGGCAAGCCGGCGGCCGCGCCATTGTCTCCACCAACTTCCGTCCTTACGAGGCGGTCATTCTTCACCTTGTCACCCAGGTGCAGCCGGACATTCCCGTGCTCTGGGTGGACCACGGCTACAACCGCCCCGCGACCTACCAACACGCCGAGCAACTCAAGGCCCAGCTCAAGCTGAACCTCAAAGCCTATCTCCCGAAACTCACTGCCGCCCACTACGACGCCGTCCACGGCGGCATGCCCGAGCCTACGCCCGAAAACGAGGAACGCATCAAAGCCTTCAGCACCGTGATGAAACTCGAACCCTTTCAGCGCGGCATGAGAGAACTCGCCCCCACCGTCTGGCTCACCGCGCTCCGCAAAGTGCAAAACCCCAACCGCGCCGGCCTCGACATCGTGTCGCCCGACGGCAACTTCAACTCCCTCAAAGTCAGTCCCGTCTTTCACTGGTCCGACGCCGAGCTGGAATCCTATCTCAAACAACACAACCTCCCCAACGAATGGGACTACTTCGACCCCGCCAAGGCAGACGAGAAACGGGAGTGTGGACTGCACGCGAGTTGGGGAGGGGAGAAGTTGAAGAGTTGAAACGTTGAAGGGTTGAAGGGTTGAAGGGGGGCCGAAGCTGCCTCTTCAACCATTCATCCGTCATCCGTCAGCCTGTTAGCCAAAACATCCTATGAAACCGACCGAATCGACCAATTACAACCAACCGGCTCCGCAAGCAAATGAGCCGTTCAAGACATTCGAAGACTTGGAGCTATACCAACTGGCGCGGGAGTTTCGGAAGGCCATGTACGGAGTCGCGCGTCGCCTGCCGAGTTTTGAAAAGTTTGAACTGGCAAGTCAGATACGCCGGGCAGCCGTCTCGCTGACAAACAATATCTCCGAAGGTCACGGACGTTTTCATTACTTGGAACAGATCCGGTTCACACTGATTTCTCGCGGCTCACTCGAGGAGCTGATTGATGACTTGAACATTTGTACCGACGAGACCTATTTGGCGGCAACCGAGGTTACCGGTCTCAAACAGGATGCTTGGCGCGTCCATCGGGTAATGGCTGGCTACCTCCGCTACCTCCGTGAACGAAAGCAGGGGGAGTCCCTAGCTTTGCACGAATCCTCTCCAGCCTACGGCCTCACCGACAGTGATCTGGATGCCCTTCTTACCGAGACCCCATCCCCTTCAACCCTTTAACCCTTCAACCCTTCAACCCTTTACCGCTTCCCGCCTAATGAGCAGCTACCATCTCGACCATTTGCAGTATCTCGAAACCGAAGCCATTCACATCATGCGCGAGGTCGCCGCCGAATTCGAGCGCCCCGCCATTCTCTTCTCCGGCGGCAAAGACTCGATCTGCATCCTGCGCCTCGCCGAGAAAGCCTTCCGCCCCTCGGAGATTCCGATGCCGTTCCTCAATGTCGAGACCGGCCACGAATTTCCCGAGCTGATCGAGTTTCGCGACCGCCGCGCAAAACAGCTCGGCGCGAAACTCATCGTTCGCACCGTGGACGAAGCCTTCGTCAAGGGCCTCGCCACGCCCACGCCCGGCCAGATCAGTCGCAACCAGCTCCAGATTCCCGTGCTGCTCGGTGCGATTGAGGAGTTCCGTTTCGACTGCTGCATCGGCGGCGCACGGCGCGACGAGGAAAAGGCCCGCGCCAAGGAACGCTTCTTCAGTTTCCGCGACGCCTTCGGCCAGTGGGATCCCAAAAACCAGCGCCCCGAAATCTGGAATCTCTACAATGCCCGCCTCAACCAGGGCGAAAACATGCGCGTCTTCCCGCTCTCCAACTGGACCGAGATGGACGTGTGGGAATACATCCAGCGCGAGAAGCTCGAGGTGCCAAACATCTACTTCAGCCACACCCGCGACTGCTTCCGCCGCGGCGGCCAGTGGCTGCCCGTCCCCCCCGCGCACAACGACGCCACCAAACCCGACCCCTACGCCGGCGCGCGTCCGACCGCGAAGGAACCCACCAAGACCATGGTCTGCCGCGTCCGCACCATCGCCGACATGATCAGCACCGGCATGATCGAAAGCCCGGCGGACAACGTGAGCGACATCATCCGCGAGGTCGCCGCCGCCCGCGTCACCGAGCGCGGCACCCGCGCCGACGACAAAGCCAGCGAGGCCGCGATGGAGGATCGGAAGAAAGCCGGGTATTTCTAGGTTTGAGTTTTCTAAACTGACACTTTAGAAAACTCAAATGCGCTTCATCCCTCGCGAACTCGAAAACCAGCTCCTCCGGGCGGCGCGCAGCTTCCCGGCGGTCGTCCTCACCGGTCCGCGCCGCGCGGGTAAGACCGCGCTCCTGCGAAGGGCCGTGCCGGGGGCGTCCTACTTCCTGCTGGAAGACCCGGACGTAGTCGCGCGCCTGCGGCAGGACCCCCACGGCTTTCTCGACGAGATGAAGCCCCCCGTCATCCTCGACGAAGTACAAAACGTCCCCGAGGTCTTTGCGCTGGTGCGCGCACGGGTGGATCGCCAGCCGCACAAAGCGGGCCAGTGGTTTTTGACCGGCTCCCAGGAGACACCTTTGATGCAGGGTGTTACCGAATCCATGGCCGGGCGCGCCGCCGTCCTTCAGTTGTTGCCCCTTTCGGCTCGCGAATCCGCCAAGGTGACCCTCCTGCGCGGCGGTTATCCCGAAGTCCTGGCCCGACCCACGGCCGCTCGCCTCTGGTTTAATTCTTACTTGCAGACCTACCTCGAGCGCGACGTGCGGGCGGCGCTCGGGGTGCGTGATCTTGCGCAATTCCGCCGCTTCCTGGCCCTGCTGGCCACGCGTCACGGTCAGGTGTTGAACAAGTCCGATCTCGCCGCGCCGCTGGGACTCAGCGTCCCCGCCGTGGGCGCGTGGCTGGACATCCTCGAATTGACCGGGCAGGTGCTGCTCGTGCCGCCTTATTTCGAGAACGCCGGCAAGCGCCTCATCAAGTCCCCGAAGGTCTATCTGGCCGACTCCGGCCTTGCCTGCCACCTGCTCGGCGTGGACACCGAGGCGGAATTGGAGAAATCACCTTTTCTCGGGGCGCTCTTCGAAGGCTTCGTCGCGGCGGAGATTGTCAAGGCACAGGTCAACGCGGGCCGCCGCCGCGAACTCTACTTCTTCCGCGATCAGCAAGGTCTGGAAGTGGATTTCCTCATGCCCGTTCGGAATGGCGCTGTCCGACTTATCGAGGCGAAGGCCAGCCGAACTCCGGTTCCCGGCATGGCCACCAGCATGGCCCGGCTTGCCGAAGCCCTCAAAGCGAAGCACCCCGCCGGCGCAGGCATCGAACAGTTGCTCGTTCACCGTCCCTCGCGGCACCCACTTCGTTCCACCGCGCTCTTGCCGGGTGCCAAGGCGATGGCATGGCCGGATTTTGTCACCAGCCTGAATGTCTGATCCCCAAGCTGCGATGCGCCGCAGTCCTGCCGCCGTCGCTTAACCTCTCCCAACATGAAACTGCGATTTCTACTTTGTATCTTCTTCGCCTGTGGCTTCGGAAATTGCCGCAGTGGCGCGGCAGCATCCAGCCTCTCCGGCATCTACCCTCACCTCGCGATGTTCAACAACGAGGGGGAATGCGGCACGGGCGCGGTCGTGCCGTGGGCGGGACGGCTGTGGGTGGTGACTTATGCGCCGCATAAACCGAGCGGCTCGTCGGACAAATTCTACGAGATAACTCCTGCGCTGGAGCAGATCATCCGGCCCGAGAGCATTGGTGGCACGCCGGCGAACCGCATGATTCATCGCGAATCCCAGCAACTCTTCATCGGGCCGTATGTCGTGGACGCGCAGGGAAAGGTTCGCGTCATTCCTTACTCGCAGATGTTCGGACGCCCCACTGGCAATGCCCGGCATCTCACCGACCCAGCGGGGAAAATCTACTCCGCCACGATGGAGGAAGGTCTCTACGAAGTGGATGTGAAAACACTCGCCGTCACCGAGCTATGGGCGGATGAGCAGAAGAAGACTGGCCGTCATTCCGGCCTTCCCGGCTATCATGGCAAAGGTCTCTACTCGGGCTTCGGACGCATCATCTACGCGAACAACGGCGATCACGCGAAGGAGGCTTTATCGAATCCCACCGTACCCAGCGGCGTGCTGGCGACGTGGGATGGCAAAGCCGACGCGTGGACCGTTGTGCGCCGCAATCAGTTCACCGAAGTCACCGGCCTCGGCGGAATTTACGGCAACGAAAAGCCCGACACCGATCCCATCTGGTGCATCGGCTGGGATCATCGCTCGCTCATTCTCATGCTCCTCGACGGCGGCCAATGGCGCGCCTTCCGCCTGCCCAAGGCCAGTCACAGCTACGATGGCGCGCACGGCTGGAATACTGAGTGGCCGCGCATCCGCGAGACTGGCGAACGCGACCTGCTCATGACCATGCACGGCATGTTCTGGCGTTTTCCCAAGACCTTCAGCGCCGCGAACACCGCTGGCATCCGCCCGCGCTCGGCTTATCTCAAAGTCATCGGCGACTTCTGCCGCTGGGAGTCTGGCACCGGCCCGGAGCGAAAGAGCCGTCTCGTCTTCGGTTGCGACGACTCGGCCAAGTCCGAGTTCCTTAACAAACGCAAGGTCAAGGGCGGCATCGAAGGTCCCGGCCAGTCGCAATCGAATCTTTGGTTTACCGAGTCAGAGACTCCCGACCAACTCGGTCCCACCCTCGCCAGCGGTGCCGTCTGGCTGCGCGATGTGGTGCAGGCGGGCGAAACTTCCGATCCCTTCCTGTTCGCGGGCTGGCAGCGCCGCTCCGCGCATTTCATCAACGGAAGCAAGGCACCGGCCAGCTTCTCTCTTGAACTCGACGCGACGGGCACCGGCCAGTGGCAATCTCTCCGCACCATCACCATCCCGCCCGGTGAATCCGCCTGGCGCGAATTCGGCGACGACGCCCGCGGCGAATGGCTGCGCGTGAAGGCCGACACCGCCTGCACCGCCGCGACGGTTCACTTCACGTTCAGCGATCCCGACCCGCGCCCGACGCAGCCGGACCCAATGTTCACGGGCCTGTCCACTCTCGCCGACACCGGCACGCACCTCGGCGGCCTCGTCCGTGCGCGCGGCGACAACAAGCGCACGCTCCATCTCGCCGCCATGACCGTGACCGGCACCAAGTCCACCGACGCTGGCTACTACGAGCTCGACGCGACCCTGCAACTCCGCGCCGTGAACGATCCCGCCGCCCACGCCTACGTGAAAAACAAAGTCGCCATCCCCCGCGACGTCGTCTCCGTGGACGCCGCCAGCGTGCTCATCGTGGACGACCGCGGCCGCCGCTGGCGTCTCCCAAAAACCGCCGCCGCCTTCGACGAACCCACCCGCGCCGGACTCCTCCGCATCTGCCGCGAAGTCGCCACCGAACGCGATGTCTTCAGCGCCCACGGCACGTTTTACGAACTGCCCGCCGAGAACGCCGACGGCTTCGCCAAGATTCGCCCCATCGCCACCCATCGACTGCGCGTGATGGATTATTGTTCCTATCGCGGGTTGCTCATTCTCACCGGCGTGCGCCCCGACGCGTCCGCCAACGAGCACATCCTCCGCAGTGACGACGGCAAGGCCGCCGTCTGGGCCGGGGCGATTGACGACCTCTGGAAACTTGGCAAACCCACCGGCACCGGTGGCCCGTGGCACGACGCGACCGTGAAAGCCGGCCAACCCAGCGATCCCTATCTCCTGTGGGGCTACGCCCAGCGCCACCTCACGCTCACGACGAGCGCACCGGCGACGATTCGTGTCGAAGTGGACCTCACCGGAGAAGGCCATTGGATCACGCACAAAATCCTCGCGACCGCGCCCGGCCAACGCGTGGAACACACCTTCCCCGCCGCCTTCCAAGCCCGCTGGCTGCGCGTCACCGCCGACCAGGACTGCACCGCCACCGCACTGCTGAAATACGAATGAATCCACCGCCAACCTGAGCCGCCGCGGCTACCCTGCGCGTGTCGGGAGCGCAGCGAACTCACCGAACGAAAACGTTGCCGCCATTGATCCTGCTTGAAGTTCACCCCTCTGGCCGCGCCATACTGAAGCGAGAAAACACATTCCCATGACCACCCCGGACGCCAATCCCACCCACCGCATCGCCCTCTTCCAACAGCGCGAAATCCGCCGCGTGATTCACGGCGGCGAATGGTGGTTCGTCATCACGGATGTGGTCGGCGCATTGACCGATTCGGCCAATCCCCAAGGTTATCTCAAGGACATGCGCCGTCGCGATCCGCCCTTTGCCGAGGCTCTCAAAGGGGGGGGGCAAATTGCCCCCCCCCTTGGTTTGCCCTTCGACACGCCCGGCGGACGGCAGTTGCTCCAGTGCTGGAACACCGAGGGCATCTTCCGCCTCATCCAGAGCATTCCCAGCCCGAAGGCCGAGCCATTCAAGCGCTGGCTCGCCCGCGTCGGCTACGAACGCATTCAGGAGATTGAGGATCCCGAGCTGGCCACCAAACGCACCCGCGCACTCTATCAGGCCAAGGGTTACTCCGACGACTGGATTGAAAAGCGGATGCGCTCCATCGCCATCCGCGACGAGCTGACTGGCGAATGGAAAAAGCGCGGTGTGAGGGAGCAACGGGAGTACGCCATCCTCACCGCCGAGATTTCCCAAGCGGCCTTCGGTCTCACACCGGCCGAATACGCCGAGTTCAAGCGCCTCAAGCGCGAGAATCTCCGCGATCACATGACTGACCTTGAACTCATCTTCTCCATGCTCGGCGAGGCCGCCACGACTGAGATAACCCGGAACAAGGATGCCCAGGGTTTTCCGCAAAGCCAGCAGGCGGCCCGCGAGGGCGGCACCGTCGCCGGCAATGCCCGCCGCGAACTGGAGCAGCGCAGCGGCCGCAACGTTGTCACGAGTGAGAACTACCTGGCGCTGACGCAGGCAGCCAAGAAATCGAAAGAGGTCAAAAACACCAAAGAATCATGAACCGCCGCCACTTCCTCCACTCCACCCTCGCCGCCACGCTGGCCACCGCGCTGCACCCCGCCGTCGCCTGCGCCGCGGACAAGCGCCCCGCACGCCTGCTGCTCCGCTCGTCGTGGCAGACCGTCAACATCGGCGACATCGCGCACACGCCGGGCGTGCTAGCGCTCATTGCGCAGCATTTGCCCGGCGTCGAGGTGCGGCTCTGGCCA
The DNA here is from genome assembly GCA_945861535.1 of Akkermansia muciniphila. Classification (GTDB taxonomy): domain Bacteria; phylum Verrucomicrobiota; class Verrucomicrobiia; order Limisphaerales; family BJHT01; genus BJHT01. Next base: position 197,038 of record CAMAUZ010000001.1, read on the forward strand.
AGCAAGGTGGACAACGGCGTCGAGGAAATGCTGCTGGCGCGCTTCCCGAAACTGCGCCTTGTCAAAGGCCCGGAGGCGCTCAAGGCCGCGTTCGCCGAGTGCGACTTCCTGCTGCACGGCTCCGGGCCGTCGCTCGTCGCGCAGAACGATGTCGCGCGCTGGGCCAAGGAAACCGGCAAACCCTACGGCGTCTATGGCATCACGCTGCCGCTGCAAGGCTCCACCGCCACTTCGCCCGCGTCGGACAAGAGCATCGCGGCGACCGTCGCGGTGTTGAGCGGCGCGAAGTTCGCCTACTTCCGCGACTCGAAGTCACTGGAGCTGGCGAAGCAACGCGGCTGCACCTGCCCGCTGATGGAGTTCGGGCCGGACGGCGCGTTCGCCACGGACTTGCGCGATGACGCGAAGGCGACGTCCTTCCTCAAAGCGAATGGCTTGGAGGACGGCCAGTTTCTCTGCTGCATTCCGCGCCTGCGCTTCACGCCTTACTGGACCATTCACAAAGAGCGCGCGCTGGACCCGGTGAAGCACGCGCGCAACGAGGCTTTGAAGGAGCACGATCACGCGCCGCATCGGCAGGCCATCATCGAGGTGCTGCGCCAGACGAAGCTTAAAGTGCTCATCTGCCCCGAGGACCAGACGCAGATGGCGGTGGGCAAGGAGCTGCTCTACGACCCGCTCCCCGCCGATGTGAAGGCGCGCGCCGTCTGGCGACCCAACTATTGGCTGACTGGCGAGGCCATCTCGGTTTACACGCGCAGCGCCGGCCTTTTCGGAAACGAGATGCACTCGCCCATCATGTGCGTGGGCAACGGCGTCCCCGCCATCGTGTGCCGGTGGGCCGAGCAGACGACCAAGGGCCTCATGTGGCGCGAGATCGGCCTCGGCGACTGGCTCTTCGACTTCGACAAGGAAGAGGAGCGCGCGAAGCTCGTCCCCGCCGTGCTCGCGATGGCCAAGGACCCCGTCGCTGCGAAGGCGAAGGCGGCGCAGGCGCGCGAGTTCGTGATGAACAAGTTCGCCGCGAGCATGGCGGTGGTGAAGCAGCAGTTGCCGTGACGCGGCCCCGCCCTCGCGCCAAAACCCAGCCAACCATGATCACACTCGAACACAAAGGATTCTCGATCCGGCTTTCGGAACTTACGCAGCGGCCCTACCGGGCGGTGCTCTGCGATGTTCTCCTGATCGTCACCCGCAAGAATCGGAAGGAAGTCCTCGCTGAATTTGCCCGGTCGGAGGCCACCTGCCGCATGACCTACAGCGGCTTGCGAACCGAAGGCGTGGACGATCTGGCGTTTCTGAAAGACTTCCCTTCGTTGCGTTATCTGGAAATCGCCGGCCCTGCGCCGACAGACCTGCGACCGCTGGAGTCCCTTTCCAATCTCCGCGGGCTGATGATCGAATCGCCTCCGTGCGGACTCGATTTCGCCTGCTTCCCCCAGCTCGAGGTCTTCACCGGCTCGTGGCACAGCGAGAATCGTGGCGTGGCCGCGGCGCGGGAATTGCGCCGTTTGCACATCGGCAAGTATGTGGCAAAAACCCGAGACTTTTCCGCCCTCGCCGGCAGCATCCGGCTCGAGGAATTGCACCTCACGCAGACTCCCATCCAGTCGCTCGACGGTCTCCAGACACTTGAAGACCTGCGCTATCTCGACCTAGCCTACGCCCCGAAGCTGAGCTCCCTCGAAGCTTTCACAAATGGCGGGGACGGCCTGCGCGAGATTGCCTTCCAGAAGCTCCCCGCCATTGCCTCCTACCAACCGCTGGCAGCGCTGCACCGGCTTCGTCGGCTGAAACTCAGTTCGTGCGCCCCGATGCCGGATTTGCGATGGACTGAACCGCTCAGGCAGTTGGATTTCTTCACGTTCGTCGAAACCAACGTCATCGACGGCGACATGACTCCGCTGCTCCGACTGCCGGCCCTGCGCACGGTGAACACCGGGCAAAAACGCCGCTACAACCTCACCTCCGATGAAGTGATAGCCCGGCTCGCCAAAGCCCGCGATGATTCAGCCACCGGCGGCAAGACTTCCCAAGCCAACCCGAAAGGCGTTTGATGCAATCCAGCGCAATACGAAAACGCAGACCAACCAATCCACATCCACACCCATGAAAATCGTCACCCACATCATCGCGGCCCTCTTCGGCCTCATGTTCCTCGCCGGCGGATTGTTCTTCTTTTTCGGCACCATGCCGCCGGGGCCGCCGGAAGATTCGCTGCCCGGCAAGTTCATGGCCGCCTTCGCACCCACGGGCTACATGGCCTTTGTGAAGGTCTGTGAAATCATCGGCGGCTTGCTCGTCATCGTGCCGAAGACGCGCAACCTCGGCCTGCTCTTCCTCGGTCCCATCGTCATCAACATCCTCTGCTTCCACGGCTTCGTCGTTAAGGGCGGCTGGGGTCCAGCACACGCGTTCATCACCGTGGCCGCGCTGTTCCTGCTGTGGGCCGAGCGCCGCGCGTTCGCGGGCTTGGTGAACCGAAAATCGGAATGATCCCCGGCACGGCCATCCGGACCGCGGCATCGCCTCGACGGGTTTTCCCCGCGCTGCTGGCGGCGGTCGGGATCGTTTCGCTATTCGCTTCGCGCGAGTCCGGTGCGCAGGCTTTTTCTCCGACCGAGGCGCCGCGTCGCATGACGCTCGCCGCGGACCTCCAGGTGCAACTGGTCGCCGCCGAGCCGATGATCGCGCAACCCGTCGCCATCGAGTTCGACCACCGCGGCCGGCTCTGGGTCCTGCAATATCTCCAATACCCCAACCCCGCCGGGCTGAAACGCGCCGCCGTGGACCGCTGGTCCCGCACCACCTACGACCGCGTCCCCGAGCCGCCGCCGCAGGGCCCGCGCGGTGCGGATCGGATCACGATTCTGGAAGACCCCAACGGCGATGGCGGCGCCGCTCGCGCGCACGATTTTGTGAACGGGATGAACCTGGCCACCGGCCTCGCGTTCGGACATGGCGGCGTGTTCGTGTTGAACGTGCCGTATCTGCTCTTCTATCCCGACCGCAACGAGGACGACCTGCCCGACGGCGACCCCATCGTCTGCCTCAGCGGCTTCGGCATGGAGGACGCCCACTCGGTCGCCAACTCGCTGACGTGGGGGCCGGACGGCTGGCTCTACGGCTGCCAGGGCAGCACGGTGACGGCGCGGATTCGCGGCGTGGAATTTCAGCAGGGCATCTGGCGCTACCATCCGCTGACGCACGCGTTCGAGCTGTTTTGCGAGGGCGGCGGGAATGCCTGGGGCCTCGACTTCGATGCCGAGGGCGAACTGATCGCCAGCACCAATGTCGGCCCGTATCGCAATCTCCACGCCGTGCAGGGCGCGAACTACTGGAAGAGTTTCGGCAAGCACGGCGCGCTGCATCACCCGTATGCGTTCGGCTACTTCGATCACATCCCGCACACCAATTTCACCGGCGGGCATGTGACGGACGGCGGGATCATCTATCGCGGCACGAATCTGCCGGCACGTTTTCACGGCCGCCATCTCGCCGGCGATCTGCTCGGGCACGGCGTGCAATGGCATGAAATGTATCGCGCCGGCTCGACCTTCACGTCGGCGCACGGCGGCTGGCTGCTCGCGGCGAATGACACCTGGTTCGCGCCCACCGATGTCACCGTCGGCCCGGACGGCGCGGTGTATGTCGCCGACTGGCACGATCAACGCACCGCGCATCCCGACCCGGATGCGGAATGGGATCGCAGCAACGGCCGCATCTATCGCCTCTCCGCGACCGGCACCCGACCGGTCGCGCCGCCCGATTTGCGCAAATTCACGACGCCGCAATTGCTCGCGCAGCTCGGTCAGCGCAACGACTGGCTCGTGCGCACCGCGCGCCGTGTGCTTGCCGACCGCCGCGATCCCGAGGCGATTCTGCCGCTGCGGTCGCTGATTCTCGAAACCGCGAACGACCAGCTCGCCCTCGAGGCGCTGTGGGCGCTCCACGTCAGCGGCGGCTTCAATGAAAACTTCGCCGCGCAAACGCTCGGGCATCGCAGCGCGGCCGTGCGCAAATGGACCGTCCGCCTGCTGGGCGATGAGCAGCGCGTTTCCACCGCGCTCGCAGAACGCCTTGCCGCGCTCGCGGGTGCCGAGCCGGATGTCCGCGTGCGCGCCCAGCTCGCCGCGTCGGCGTGCCGCTTCCCCGCGCCGCACGCGCTGCCCATCATCGAAGCCCTGGCGCTGCGCGATGCCGACCTGCGCGATCCGTTCGTGCCGCTCCTGTTGTGGTGGGCGGTCGAGCGTCACGCGGTGGGCGCATTGCCGGAAGTGGAGCGCCGCTTCCTCTCCGCGGCGGCGTGGAAATCCGCGCTGGTGCGCGACGTGATTCACGAGCGCCTGCTGCGTCGCTGGAGCGCCGAGGGCAGTCCGGCGGCGTTCGATGCCTGCGCCCGCCTGCTCGCCAGCGCGCCGGACGAAGCCCATCGCCGCCGCCTGCTCGCCGCCGTGAGCCACGGATTCCACGACCGTCCGGCCGGCGAAATAACCTTCGGTTCCGGCGGACTCTTCGCCCACACCGCCGCCGCGAGCATCCGCACCAACCCGGCCCGAGCCGGCGTCGAGCCGGTCACCCCGCTGCTCGCCGCTCAAATCGATTCCCTCTGGCGCGCCGACACGGCCGATCCCGCGCTCCTCGAGCTCGCGGCGCGCACCGGCCGCGCCGGAGCTCTGGCGCGGGTGCGCACGCTCGTGCTCGATGCCAAGGCCGCGCCGGACCTCCGCCTCAAACTGGTCCGGCTGCTCGGTGAACTGGGCGATTCCTCCGACGTGACGCGACTGCTCCAACTCGTCGGGCAGGCCCCCGAACCCGTTCAACTCGCCGCGCTCGAAACGCTGCCCGGCTTCGATCTCCCCGCGGTCGCGGGCGAGTTGCTCGTGCTTTATCCGCGGCTCGGCGCACGCGTGAAGGCGCGGGTGCGCGAGGTGCTGTTGAGTCGCAAGACATGGGCCAGAAGGCTGCTCGCGGCGGTGGTCGCGGGGCGTGTCCCGGCCGCGGATTTCACCATTGAACAACTGCGCCCGGTGGCCCGACACGACGACCGGGCGCTGAACGAAATCGTGCGTAAACAGTGGGGCAGCATCGGCGTCGGCACGGCTGAGGAAAAACTCGCGGAAATGCGCCGGCTCAACAACGACCTCCGCGCCGGCAGCGGCAATCCCGCCAGCGGCCGGGCGCTCTTCACGCGCCTCTGCGCGCCCTGCCACGCGCTCTTCGGCGAGGGCGGCCGGGCCGGTCCCGAGCTTACCCACGCCAATCGCGGCGACCGGGAATTCCTGCTCGCCAGCCTCGTCGATCCGAGCGCCGCCATTCGCAAAGAATATCTGGCCTACGAAGTCGAGACCCGCGATGGCCGCGTGCTGTCGGGAGTGATTGTTGGGCAGTCCGGCGGCAACCTCACGCTGGCCACCGCCACCGGAACAGCGATGCTGATCCCGCAGTCACAGGTCGTTGCCCTGCGCGAGTCCGCCGTCTCGCTGATGCCGGAAGGACTGCTTAAACCGTTGCAACCCCAGGAACTGCGCGACTTGTTTGGCTATCTGCAATCACCGCACCCAACCCCGGCGAAACCATGAAACTGAAAAGAGCTGTTCAACCACAGATGGACACGGAGGGACACGGATCGCGCGGGCGTGGGCGCGGGCGGCGATGGCGTTTTGAAGCTCAAAACTCAAAGCTCAAAGCTCAAGGGAAGGACCAAGGATCAAGCTCCAGATGGAGCCTGGAGCTTGGTGCTTGGAAACTTTCTTTAAGCTTTAGCCTTTGTGCTTTGAGCTTCCTCCGCCGTTCTCCCGTTCCCGTTGCTTTCGCCTGTCTGTGGCTCCTGCTCGCGCCCCACCCGCTCGTCGCCGCCGATGCGCCGCGGACCTACACCAACACCCTCACGCCCATCCTCGCACCGAAGCCGTTGCTGGCCGACCATCCCGAGTGGGTCGAGCCGATTCGCGAGACCAATCGTTGGGAAGCTCCTCCGATCGTGCTCGACCCCGACGCCGATCTCCATGTGCGCGCCTGGCGCTGGAGCTACAACGCCCGCGGCATCATCGAGATGAACAATCACCTGCGCGCCCGCCAGACGGCCATCATCATGGTGCATCCGTGGGGCATCGATGACGGCCAGGGCTGGAACACGCCCGAGCCGGCGGGCGTGGCGGATTTTTGCACCCCGGAGAAAAATCATCTCGCCGCCCGGCACACACGCGGCGTGATCGATCCGTTCCTGAAAGCGCAGCGGGGCAGGGTGGGTGCCGTGCTCTACAGCCTGCCGGGCGAGTGCGATCCCATCCGGCGCAAGCTCTACCGTTCCTTCACCCAGAATCCCGGAGCGGACGAACGCAAGGCGGGCGCGGCCGAACTCGATGCGAAGCTGCGCGGCTTCAACTACCGCGGCCAGCCGCTGGTCTCCACCCTCACCCTGTCGCGCGAGCAACCGGTGGCGGATTATTTCCGGCAGTTCCCCGGCCTCGACGCCAACCGCTACAACAATCCGGATTTTTGGAAGCTTCCCATTCCCGTGACGCGGGATGTCACGCTGCACCCGGATGATGTCGTGATCTACGACGCCGAAGGTTATCCCGCCCTGCGCGCGTTTCTCCGGGCCAATGGCATCCGGCATGTGCTGCTCACCGGTTACGCCACGGACATGTGTTTCGCGCGGACCTGCGCCGGCTATGAAAATCTCGCGAAGGATTTCAACACTTTCCTCGTGGGCGATGCCACGCTCGCCACGTTTCCCGCCCACGTCACGCCGCGGTTCGCAACGAGCGCGCACATCGCCTTCGCCTCACTCAACCAGCTCGTCACCCAGATCTCGTGGATCAAATATGAACCTGCGCGGAAATAGTTTTTCGCCGGACCAAAGCGGCCCGCCGCGCAGCCGGCGCGAGTTCGTGCGCCGCCTCTCGCTCGCCGGCGCCGCTGCGGGACTGGGCGGTCCCGCGACGCTCGCCCAGCCCGCCGCCCTGCGCACGCCACCCGGTGACAAGGCGATGATCGCCCTCACGCTCGATCTCGAGATGTCGCGCAACTTTCCGCGCTGGGAGGACACGCACTGGGATTACGAGAAGGGCAATCTCAATGCCGAGACCAAGCGCTATTCGCTCGAAGCGGCGCGGCGGGTGCGGGCGCGGGGCGGTGTGATTCACTTCTTCGCCGTCGGCCAGGTGTTCGAGCAGGAGAACGTGGACTGGCTCAAGCAGCTCCATGCCGAGGGCCATCCCATCGGCAATCACACCTACGACCACGTTTACGTCCTCGCGACGCGGCCCGCGGAAATTCAGTTCCGCTTCCAACGCGCGCCGTGGCTCCTCGAAGGGAAGACTCCGGCGCAGGTCATTCGCGAAAACATCCAGCGTTGCACCGAGGCCATGCGCACCCGGCTGGGCATCGCGCCCGCGGGCTTTCGCACGCCCGGTGGTTTTGCCGATGGATTGAACGGCCGTCCCGACGTGCAACAGATGCTCCTGGACTGCGGCTTCACCTGGTTGAGCTGCAAATACCCGGCGCATCCGAACAGCAAGCCCGGCGAGGCCCCGACCCGCGCGGTGTTCGACGGCATCGTCCAGGCGCAGGCGGCGGCCCAGCCCTTCGTGTATCCGACCGGTCTGGTGGACATTCCGATGAGTCCGATCAGCGACGTCGGGGCGTTCCGCACGGGGCGCTGGAAGCTCGCGGACTTTCTGCACGCCATCCGGCTCGGGGTGGAATGGGCCATCGAACAGCGCGCAGTGTTCGACCTGCTCGCGCATCCGTCGGTGCTCTATCCGAACGATCCGGAGTTCAAGGTGTTTGAACTGGTCTGCGATCTGGTAAAGCAGGCGGGCGACCGCGCGGCGCTCGTGGACCTCGGGACTGTTGCGCGACGAACGGTGGCGCGAGCGCGCTGATAAAACTATGACCTTGGAAACGGCGATTGCGGCGAACCACGAAAGACACGAAACACACGAAAGAACAAACATGACGCATCTCAATTTCTTGCCAGGCGGGTGGGTGACTTCGGCGGGAGCGCCGCACTGGCGCAACGGACGCGTTCTCCCTCACCCCAGCCCTCTCCCGCTGGGAGAGGGAGCCGGTTCGCCCGCGCTTCGCCAACCCGAACGCTTCCTCTCTGCCGAGCGCGGACGACAATTCTCCCTCTCCCAGCGGGAGAGGGTTGGGGTGAGGGAGAACGGCCTCAATTTGCCAACCCGCGTGCAAGCAACTGAGATGATCCCACACGAAAACAAAGGGCAGAATCGAGGTCGTTCGGCACCCAATTATCTCACCCACGCGATGACAACGCCGGATCCCACCAGATCTTCTTTCGCGTCTTTCGTGGCTCTAACAGTTTTTTTCAGGATGTTCTGTTGCTCTCCCACCCGGCTTGTCGTGGCCCTCATTCTCCTCGCGCTGGTGGTGCCAGTCCGCGCCGCCGACTCCCCGCGCCTCGAAGCCGACCTGCTCGTCGTGGGCGGTGGCGAGTCGGCCGTGGCCGCCGCCGTGCAGGCCGCGCGGCTCGGCGTTGCGCGCGTCGTGCTCGTGAGTGACATCGCGATGCTCGGCGGGCAGTTCAGCGCCGAGGGCGTGGGTAATGTGGACGAGTGGACCACCGTCAAGGGCAAGCGCGCGCGCTTTCCACGTTCAGGGATGTTCCTCGAAGTCGCCCACGCCATCGAGGAAACCAACCGCCGCAAATACGGCAAGGCCGAGCCGGCCAATTCCTTCTGCGCCTGGCTCACGGTCGAGCCGCGCGAGGCCGCGCGCATTTTCGAGGAACTGGTCGCGCCGCACGTCGCCAGCGGCCGCCTTCGCATTGAACGCGGCTGGGAACCGGTGAAGGTCGAAGTCGCCGGCAACCGCGTCACGGGCGTGACCTTCGCCCGGAGCGCGGGCTTCAGCCCGCTTCAATCCGATCCACGCGCGACGGCTGGAAGCAACCCCAACGCCCCGCTCCTCGAAGTCCACGCCCGCCTCACGATCGACGCCTCCGATTGGGGCGATGTCATCCAGTTAAGCGGCGCGAAATGGAGCGCCGGACCGGACGAGAAAGCGCGCTTTGGCGAACCCAGCGCGCCGGCGCAAATCACCGAGGCCAACCGTCGCGAGATGAACCCGCTCACTTGGTGCGTCGTGGTGCGCGGCGCGGCCCAGGAGAGCATCCTCCCCGAGCCGCCGGGCTTCGACGCGCGCCGTTATTTCGGTTGCAGCCGCGAGACGCGCACGAACTTCGCCGCCACTGGCTGGCCCCGCGGCGTGCTCTTCATGAACCTCCCGGCCTTTGCCGACACGACGCATCCCGGTGGGCCGTACTCGCCGCCGGTGAACATCTACACGCATCGCCGCCTCGTGGACGCCGCGCACAATAAATGGCCGCATGAACAGGAGGCGTTGTTTTTCAACTGGCCGCCGCAGGATTACCCGCTCGATGTCTGGCCCAAATCTGTCGCCGACGCGCTCGACGCCACCGAACCGGGCGCGTCGAAGAAGAACCTCGTCGCCCTCACACCCGCGCAGCGCCGCATCGTGTTCGAGGATGCCAAGCGCCACTCGCTCGGCCTGCTGCATCACGTCCAAAAGCTGGAGCCGCGCTTCCGCAAGCTGGCGCTCACCGGCGAGTTCGGTACGCCCGACCGCCTCCCGCCCAAGCCCTACGTCCGCGAAGGCCTGCGGCTCGAAGCCCTCACGATGCTGTGCGAGCAGGACCTCCGCACGCCACACAAGGAGCCGCGTTGGGCGAAACTCATGCCTGCCGATGCGGTGTTTGGCTTCCAGTTCAACATCGATTTCCACCCGACCCGCCGGCAGTTCCTCGGCAACGATCCGACCGCGCCGTGGGTGACCATCCACACCGCCACGCGCAATTGGAGCACGCACACTGACCGCGGGATGTTTCCGCTCCGTGGCCTCGTGCCGGTGGAGCGCGACGGCCTGCTCGGTGCGGGCAAGAACATCGGCGTCAGCAGCGTCGTGCAATCCGCCCTTCGCCTGCACGGCCAGATGATGCTTTGCGGTCAGGCCGGCGCGACCGCCGCGTGGCTCTGCCTCCGCGACAATCTCCAACCCCGCGCCCTCGCCGCCGACGCCCGTCGCATCCGCGAACTCCAGCACGTCCTCGCCCACGGCACCAACGGCCCCGGCGTGCTCCTCTGGCCCTACCACGACCTCCCGCCCGACCACCCCGCCTTCACCGCCGCAAGCTTAATGACCCTCGCCGGTCTTTGGCGCGCGGACGCCGACAGCATTTTTTTCCAGCCCGCCAAAGCCGTTCCCGCCGACGAGTGGCAGGCCGTGGTCGAGCGCGCCCCGGAATCCGCCCGCGAAGCACTGCGAAAATCCGCGCCCGCCACCCGCGCCGATGCAGTTCGGGCACTAGCGCGGGCCGTGCCGATGGAAACGATTCCTCTGCCGAAGCCATGAACCTTTACCACCGAGCAATTTGCCTGACGCTGCTTGGGCTCGCCGGGCTGGCGATGGCCGTGACGCCGCTCGCCGCGCAGGCTCGCGTGCTCGTCTATGGCGCGACGCCTGGCGGCATCGCGGCGGCGGTGGCGGCGGCGAAGGGCGGGCAAGACGTTGTGCTCGTGGAGCCGACGACGCGCATCGGCGGGTTGGTGACGAGCGGTTTGTCGCACGCGGACTTTCATTCGTTCGAGAGTTTGAGCGGCGCGTTTTTGGATTTCAGCCGGCGGGTCGAAGCGCATTACGTGAAGACCTACGGCAAGGACTCGCGGCAGGTGCGCGACTCGTTTCACGGGACCTTTGGCGAACCAAAGGTGAACTTACTCGTGTTCGAGCAACTGCTCGCGGAGCACAACTCCATCACGGTGCGGCGGGGACTCACGCTGGCGTCGGTTGTGGTGCGGAAGGGCGGCGGCACGAATCGCATCGAGTCGGCGACGTTCATGGGTGCGGATGGGCAGGCGGTTACGCTGGCGGCGCGGGTATTTGTTGATGGCAGTTACGAAGGCGACTTGCTGGCGAAGGCCGGTGTGCCGTGGCGGGCGGGGCGCGAGGGGCGCGCGGAGTTTGGCGAGCCGCTCGCACCGGCGTCTGGCGACGCGCAGTTGCAGGCTTACAACTTCCGCTTCATGGCCACGCGCAACGCGACCAACCGTGTCGCGCTGGTCGCGCCGCCGGGTTATCGCCGCGAGGACTTCTTGCCGGTGCTGGCACATTTGGAGTCGGGGAAAATCACGAAGGTCTTCGCGTGGGGCTTCGAGCGCGGCGGGATGATGAAGGCGCAGATTCCCGCGCTGCCCAACGGGAAATTCGACATCAACGATGTCTCCGGAGGTTTGGTGCGACTGTCGTTGCCGGGCAAGAACCTCGGCTGGCCGGACGGCGATGCAGCCACGCGCCAAGCCATCTTTGCCGAGCACCTCCGCGACAACGTGGGGTTGCTCTACTTCCTGCAAAACGATTCCGCCGTGCCCGCGAAGTTCCGCGACGAGGCGCGCGAGTGGGGCTGGTGCAAGGATGAGTTCACCGAGACGGGCGGGCTGCCGCCGCAACTCTACGTGCGTGAGGCGCGACGGATGCAGGGTGTGCGCATCTTCACGCAACGCGACAGCGAGCACGCGCCGGGCGACGCGCGCGCGGTGCTGCACCGCGACGCCATCGCGATGGGCGACTACGGGAACAACTGCCACGGCACGACGCGCGAGGGCACGCGGTTCGTCGGGAAGCACACGGGGGAGTTCTACAATCCGGTGCCGCCCTACCAGATTCCCTACGGCACACTGCTGCCGCGCGAGGTGGACAACTTGCTCGTGCCCGTGGCGGCGAGTTCCTCGCACGTCGGTTTCTGCGCGCTGCGGCTGGAGCCGATTTGGATGTCGCTCGGCCAGGCGGCAGGTCACGCGGCGGCGCTGGCGGTAAAGGGAAATTCCGCTGTGCAAGCCGTGAGCGTGCCGGCGCTTCAGCGTAGCCTGCTCGCGGACAACTCGGCGCTGATTTACGTGAGCGACGTGCTGCCGGGCCACGCGGACTGGGCGGCGGTGCAATGGTGGGGCGCGCACGGCGGACTGCACGGCCTCGCGCCGATGCCCGGCAAGCCCGGCCAGCGCGGCAAAAACATCCACGGCCAATACTTCGCGGCGAACCCCGGTCACACAGCGGATTTGGCCACACCGCTGGACGCTGCGCTGGCTGGGCGCTGGCGCACGCTGGGGAAGGATTTGGGCATCGCGGTTGACAAGCTGCCCTTGACCGATGGCAAAGTAACCCGTGGCGAGTTCCTCCGGGCGGCCGCCGCCCTTGCCGATGTGACCGCGCCCAAATATTGATCATGAATCTGGATTTCAAACCACTGGCCGACGCCCTGTACTGGGAGAAGATCGAGCGCGCTCGCAAGGTGCCGCCGGAAGAGCGCATGAAGGCAGGGCCGGAGCTTTTCGATTACGCCTGTTCCATCACCTTGAATGCGTTGCGCGAGCAAATGCCGGACGCGACGGAGGCGCAGTTGCTCGACAAAGTGCGGGAGCGCATCGCCATCAAGCGCCGGCTGGAGGAGGCCACGCGATGATGCCTGCCCCGACTATTACCCGGCAGGTCGTCGCAGCCCTGAATCAGGCGGGCATTTCCCACATGCTGGTCGGGGCCTTCGCTCGGAACTACTACGCGGAACCTCGATCGACCAAGGATGCCGACCTGGTGCTCGGAGTGAGTGTCGGGTCGTTCCGCACGTTGCTGGATGCGCTTGGTCCGGGCTTTCGGATGGATGAGCAGATGAGCTTCGAGACCAACACGGGCACGTTAAAAAATGTCATCGTCCACGCTGAAAGCGGCTTCACGGTGGAACTGTTTTACCTGAGTGAAGACGCCCACGATCAGGAACGTTGGAAGCGTCGTCGTGCGACCAACTACGAGGGGCAGCCTACCTTCGTGTTGACGGCGGAAGACTACATCGTAACGAAGCTCCGCTGGCCGCGGGCGAAGGATTTCCAAGATGCGCGCGACGTCATCGCTATGCAGGGCGATGCTCTTGATTGGAACTACATTCACCACTGGGCTGACATTCATCGCAGTCGCCCAAAACTTGACCAGGCGCGTGCTGACATCCCCTCCCATCCGGGACAGATTCCCAAGCCCTGACTCGTATTTTCAGCTCATGTCCCACACCCCACACCCCATCGAACTCCTCCGCTTCAACACCTGCGGCTCCGTGGACGACGGCAAGTCCACGCTCATCGGCCGGCTGCTCTATGATTCCAAGTCGATCATGGAGGACCAGCTCGAGGCGCTGGAACGCTCGGCCGACATCACCGGCGGAGGCGCGATCAATCTAGCCAACCTCACCGACGGCCTCCGCGCCGAACGCGAGCAGGGCATCACGATTGACGTGGCCTACCGCTACTTCGCCACACCGCGCCGCAAGTTCATCGTCGCCGACACTCCGGGCCACGTTCAATACACGCGCAACATGGTCACTGGCGCCTCAACCGCCAACCTTTCGATCGTGCTGGTGGACGCGCGCCTCGGCGTCATCGAGCAGAGCCGCCGCCACACCTACCTCGCGTCGTTGCTGCGCATTCCGCATCTCGTCATCGCGGTGAACAAGATGGACCTCGTCGATTGGAGCGAGGACCGCTTCCTTGAAATCCGCGACGCCTTCGAGGAGTTCCTGCCGCTGCTGGACATGCGCGACGTGAAGTTCATCCCCATCAGCGCGCTCAACGGCGACAACGTCGTCGAGCCTTCCAAACACACGCCGTGGTACGTCGGCCCGACCTTGCTGGGGCATCTGGAGACGATTCACATCGCCAGCGACTGGAACCTCCAGGGTTTCCGCCTGCCCGTGCAATGGGTGAACCGGCCGAACAACCCGACCAACAAAGAGCTGCACGATTTCCGCGGCCTCAGCGGCCAGCTCGCCGGCGGCACGGTGAAGGTTGGCCAGAAAGTCATGGTGCTGCCCAGCGGCCTGAAGAGCACCGTGAAACAAATTTGGACCTTCGATGGCCCGATTGCCGAAGCCTTCTGCCCGCAGAGCGTCACGCTCGTTCTCGAACACGACATCGACATCAGTCGCGGCGATACGATCGTCGGCCTGGAAACCATGCCGGGCATGGGCACCGATCTCCACGCCCGCATTTGCTGGATGCACCCGCGCCCGTTGCAACGCGGCCGGAAATATCTCCTCAAACACACCACGCAGACCGTGCAGGCCGTCGTCACCGCCATCGAGAGCCGCATTGACATCCGCACCTTCGAGGCGCAACCCGAGCCGGCGGAACTGGTCGTCAACGACATCGGCACCATCCGACTGAAAGTGGCCAAGCCGCTGACCTTCGATGGCTACGCCTTCAACCGCCTCACCGGCTCGTTCATCCTCATCGAGCAAGGCACCAACGCTACCGTCGCCGCCGGCATGCTCGCGCCACCGGACGAGGCGGTGAAACCGGAGTACAACGACTTCGCGATTTAGTCCGGCCGCCGGAGCCGGGGCGTACGCGTAGCCGCCGAGGTGACGAGGCGGAGGCGGCGCGAGCGAACGGTCCGGGAATCCGCCTGCCAACGGACCGCGCTCTCGTCCCTGTAGGAGTCGAGGTAACGAGACTCCAACCTCCGTCCGCGCAAGGCCCGCCCGAAAACACCCCAAGCTGCGTCTTGCAACCAAGTTTCGGTTCCACACGCCTCGCCCAAGTCAGCCCGCAAGACTCAGTTCGCTGCCCACGCGGAAAAGGTCAGAGCCTCCTTACGTCGTCTCCTACAGGAAGTCGGCGGCTACGGTGCCAAACCCCCGTCTCGACACCGCGCCGTCCCGCGCTTCATCCTCCGCCCGTATGCTCAAAGTCTATGCTTACTCCGGCTGCGGCACTTGCCGGCAGGCACTCAAGTTTCTCAACGCCCGCAGCATCGCGCACACCGTCGTCGCCATCCGCGAACAGCCGCCGACCGTGGCCGAACTGAAGCGGATGCTCGCCCAGTACGGCGGCGACGTGCGCAAGCTGTTCAACACTTCGGGTCAGGATTATCGCGCTATCGGACTCGGCCCAAAACTCGCGTCGCTGCCAATCGCCGAAGCCTTCGCCCTGCTGGCGAATAACGGCAACCTCGTGAAACGTCCGTTCGCGGTGACGAAGGACGGTGGTCGCGTTGGCTTCCGCGAAGATGAGTGGGCCGCGTGGCTGCAATGATCCCGGCAACGACCAATCGGAAATTAGAAACCACGGATGGACACGGATGAAAACCAAGCAGGACTGCATTGCTCACCTCGCGACCGTCACGTTTTCCCCATTCCCATCCGCGTCCATCCGTGGTTAAAAATCCGCCTTTGAAACCGTGCGACGCGCCCCGTGCGTTGCCGTAAAAAACCACCTGCCATGCCCACCGCCCAACCCACCGGACATGACCTCCTCACGCCGCTGAAGGAGGTCTTTGGCTACACCTCGTTCCGCCCGTTGCAGGAGGAAATCATCCGCGACGCCCTCGCGGGAAAGGACGTGTTTGCGCTGCTGCCCACGGGCGGCGGCAAGTCGCTGTGCTTCCAGCTCCCCGCGCTCGTGCGCCCCGGCCTGACCGTCGTGATCTCGCCGCTGATCGCGTTGATGAAAGACCAGGTGGACGCCCTCCAGGCCAGCGGCGTTGCGGCCACGTTTCTGAACTCCTCCCTCGCCGCCGGGGAATCGCGCCCGATCCTGCGCGGCCTGCACAACGGCGAGTTCCGCCTGCTCTACGTCGCGCCCGAGCGCCTCATGCTGTCGGGCTTTCTCGAAGACCTGAAACGCTGGAACGTGAACCTCTTCGCCATTGATGAAGCGCACTGCATCAGCGAGTGGGGCCACGATTTCCGCCCCGAATACCGGCAGATCGCCGAGCTGCGCAAACAGTTCCCGCAGGTGCCCTGCATGGCCCTGACCGCCACCGCCACCGAGCGCGTTCGCACGGACATCGTCGCACAATTGCAACTGCGCGAGCCGGGCATCTACGTCGCCAGTTTCAACCGCCCAAATCTCAGCTACCGCGTCGCGCCCAAGAGCAGCGGCTACCGGCAGATCCTCGAATTCCTCCGCGCCCGCCCGAAGGAAAGCGGCATCATCTATTGCGCCAGCCGCGCCGCCACCGAGTCGCTCGTGGACAAGCTCGTCACCGACGGCATCAAGGCCGGCACCTACCACGCGGGCATGGAGAAGGAGGACCGGAGCAAGAACCAGGCGAAATTCCTGCGCGACGAAATCCGCGTCATCTGCGCTACCATCGCGTTCGGCATGGGCATCAACAAACCCAACGTCCGCTTTGTCATCCACCACGACCTGCCGAAAAACATCGAGGGCTACTATCAGGAAACCGGCCGCGCCGGCCGCGACGGTCTGCCCGGCGAATGCCTCCTGATGTTCAGCCCTGGTGACGTCATCAAGCAGCTCCGTTTCATCGACGAGAAGCCCGACGAAGCCGAGCGCCGCATCGCCCGCGAGCAGTTGCAGACCATGGTCCACTACGCCGAGATCAACGAATGCCGCCGCGCCGCGCTCCTTGATTACTTCGGCGAGACTTACCCCGACTCCAACTGCGGCGCGTGCGACAACTGCCTCGCGCCGCGCTCGACCTTCGACGGTACGCTCGCCGCGCAAAAGCTCCTGAGCTGCGTCTTTCGCATCAAACAAAAGAGCGGTTTCAATGTGGGCCTGAACCACGTCATCGCCGTGCTTACCGGCGGCGACACCGACCGCGTGCGCCAGTGGCGGCACCACGAGCTTTCCACCTACGGCATCGGCAAT
The DNA here is from genome assembly GCA_945861535.1 of Akkermansia muciniphila. Classification (GTDB taxonomy): domain Bacteria; phylum Verrucomicrobiota; class Verrucomicrobiia; order Limisphaerales; family BJHT01; genus BJHT01. The sequence continues at coordinate 213,741 of CAMAUZ010000001.1, forward strand.
GAGCACACGCGCCTGGAATGGGGCACCATCGCGCGCGAGTTGATGCGCCTGGGCTACCTCGCGCAAAGCACCGGCCAGTTCCCCACCATCGAGCTGGCCCCCGAGGGTCTCGCCGCACTGAAGGAACGCCGCAAAATCACGCTCACCAAACCGATGGCCGCGCCCCAGGCCGCCACCCAGCGTGCCGGCGACATCGCGTGCGACGAACTCCTCTTCGACAAACTCCGCACCCTCCGCCAGCAGCTCGCCGACGCCCAGGGCGTGCCGCCTTACATCGTTTTCGGCGACAACTCGCTCCGTCTCATGGCGCGCAATTATCCCGCAAACGAAGCCGACTTCCGCTGCATCTCCGGCGTCGGCGACGCCAAGTGGCGTTCCTACGGCCCGGCCTTCCTCGAGGAAATCCGCGCCCACCTCGCCGCCAATCCGCGCCAGATGTTTGCCGAGGAATTGCAGGCCGTCACCAGCTTCGGCCCCGCGAAATCCCGCGGCGAACTCCTCACCGAAACCGTCCGCGAGAGCCTGCGCCAGTTCCGCTCCGGCCTCGACCTTGCCACCATTGCGCGCAACCGGGGCTTCAGCGAAAGCACTATCTCCGGCCATCTCGCCAGCGTCATCGAGGCCGGCGAGAAAATCGACCTCGACAAAATTTTTACTGCCGACGACGCGAAGGAAATGCGCTCCGCCTTCGAGAAAGCCGGCTGGCAGACCCTCAGCGGCGCGCACGAGCTGCTGCGCGGCCGGTTCGACTACGGCAAGCTCCGCGTCTTCCGCGCCGCCCACGGCCCGCGCGATGCCGGGGCAGGGCGGTCGAATTGAGTCCGAACGCCGGAAATTGAACGACGGCTGGGCACGGATAAAAACGGCGTCGCAGAGCCGCTTCCGGCGGTGTGCCGGCTTTGGAGTGCGGTGACTTGTCACCGCTTTTGCAAGGCGACAAGTCGCCTGCGCAAAAGCGGTGACGAGTTACCGCACCCCAAACCGCAGCGGCACCGCTCATTCCCTCGGGGTGGACACGGCTCCCGCAGTGAAAGAAAAAGCGCCGGGCATTGATCCCGGCGCTCGTTTTTCTCTTCGGAGATCGCTTTCGTCCCGCCGCCTACTTGTCCTCCGGATTCAGCAGCTTGAACACAACCGCCGCCACCGCGCCGCCGGCCAGATTGGCCACGAGATAAATCCAGATGTTCGACCATGCCGCCAGTTTCATCACACTGATGCCCACGGCGACGGCCGGGTTGAACGCGCCGCCGGAGATGCCGCCCACCGCGAACGCGCCGACCATCACCGTCATGCCGATGGCCAGGCCGTAGAAGGAATTGCCCGCGGTGTCCTTCGAGGTGGCCACGTTCAAGACCATGTAGGCCAGCGCGAAGGTGAAGAGGAATTCGGCGACGAGTGACTTGGCGACGTTCAGATCGCCCGGCGGCTTGGCCGGTGTGCCCATGAGAAATTGCACGACCAGTGCCGCCAGCACCGCGCCGATGATCTGGAAAATCCAATACGGCACCACATCCTTGGCCGGACAGCGTCCGCGCAGAAAGACCGCGAGCGTGACCGCCGGATTGAAATGTCCGCCCGATACATGGCCGCCCGCGAAGATCATCACCATCAGCGCCGCGCCGATTGCCAGCGGTGCCAGCGCCACGCCGCCGATGACGGTGCAGCCGATGGTGAGCACGAGAAAGAAGGTTCCAATGAGTTCCGCGATGTACTTGTTCATAGTTTTGTGGGTCGGATTTTTGAGTGGGATTTTGTTTGGCGCGAAGTGGTAGCAGACTGTTTCCCACCCGCTCAACATGATTCTCGCCGGATTTGTCCAACGTCACTGACTGCCGAACCCGAGGCTGCACGGAGACTTGGGTGCGGCCAGCCTGGCTCCCTTCGATCGCCGAGCTGCTGCCCCAACTCCGGGTCGCTCGAAATCCTGAGCGGCCGAAAAATGGCTTCGACCTTCGTACAGCACCACAACGGGAGTTTCTGGATCCGAACCCCGGTCGCCCCCTCGTCGATGAACCCGGTCGCAACCCATCGCCGAGACCCGGTCGGCTCAACTTGCCGTGCAACTCCGCCACCGTTGGTGACATCGAGCGGCGCTCGCGAGGTGGCACGTTCCGCCGGGAAATAGCAGCGGTGCAGCCCTCCAATTGGCTCCGATTCTTGTGCCAGCAAGCCGCCGCGAGCTTGGCAGCTTCATTCTAATGCGCGTTCAAGATTGGACTAATTCGCTGGGTCTTTTCGCCGCTGGCGGCGTTGCCCGTCAGTCACAGATCCCGGTTGGAGATGCTCCTTCCTCGCGCCTTGCCAGCGGCGAAAATCCCGGCGCGCCTCAGTCCAATCTTGAACGCGCATTAGAATCAGCGGGCACCAGTCTTTGAGCGCGAAGCGCATTGTGGTGGGCAGGAAGGCGGCCGGTCGTGCCGGCCCACGGTGGCAGCTTTTCGGGATGCGCCTCGCCCGGATTCCGGCGGCGGAGATATTCGGCCCTTTGTTCCGCGCCCAATGTCAGGAAGCTACGCCGCAGGTTTCAACGCTCGGATTTAATGAGCAATGCTCACGCCTGCTTCGGGAGGAGGCCTGCCATTTTGGCGCGCCGCTCAGTTCACGAAGATCAGTTCATTCGCCTCGAGCAGGACCTGCGCGAACTTTTCCCACGCGGTGAGGGACTTGGGCTTGACCACGCGGGCGGGGCTTTTGCCGCCGACCGGCCCGGCGAACTGCGTCATCGCGTTCCATTCCTGCCCTTGCGCGTCCACCAGGCGGATGACGGGCGCCCAGGTGAAGGTGTCGAAGGACGGGTCTTGCAGGGAGTCGGTGATGAAATCGAGCGTGTCGCCTTTGCGCACGACGACTTTGTCGAAGCGCGTGGGCTGGCTGGTGTTGAACACTTTCCAGCGACCCAGTTCGCCGGTGCGGCTGGAGACAATGATGCCCATCACGCCGTCGCCGCGCTTGGTGGAGTGGCTCAGGATGGCGTCAATGGAAACCGTGCCGTCGCGCGGGGCGATCCAGCGGCGCACGACATCCTGCGTGGGATCGCCGGGCTGTCCGCCGTCGGCGGTGAGGGCCGCGCCGCCGAGTTTGGGATTGGGCACCTTGCCGGTGAGTTGCCACGCGGTGCCGGAAAAGATCGGCAGCGGTTTGAAGCCTTTCACGGCCTTGGTGGCGGGGTCGTAATTGCCGGTGCCATATTTCCAAACTTGGGAATCGCCGGCATTGACCGGGGCTGCCTCGGAGGCGCTGGATTGCTCGTGCAGAAAATCGAGAGCCAGCAGGCGCTCGTCCGCCGTCGGCAGGCGCTGGTAGGCAAGCTGGTAGAGATGATCCACGCGCTGTTCGTCCGTGGTGCGGGCTTTGAAGTCGTCGCGTTCAATCATGCCGCGGGCCTGCTCGATGACGAAGGCGTTGTTCATCATGTAGAGCGCCTGCAAGGGGACCGTCGTGGGCATGCGCATCGGCGAGGTCATGTCGGGATTGGCGAAGTCGAAGATGCGGTAGGCATCGGGCATTTTCACGCGATCGACCATGCCGTAAACCGTCCGGCGCGATGCCGCGGAAGACAGCGCGAGATTCACCGGCGGGCCGCCGCGCTTGGTGAAGTCCTGCTTGGCGCTGAGGACGAGCAGCGAGTCGCGCAGGGATTCAAAATCCAGCCGCTGCAGGTTCTGCCGCCAGAAGAGGGAGTTGCCCGGATCAATCGCGGCGTTGCGCTCGACGTTGAGGCTGGCCTGCTGCCAGGTGCTGGAGAGCAGGATCGTGCGGTGGAGTTGTTTCACCGACCAGCCGTCTTCCATGAATTTCCACGCGAGATGGTCGAGCAGTTCCGGGTTGGCCGGAGCTTCCGAGCGCAGGCCGAAATCGCCCGGCGTGCGCACCAGCGCGTCGCCGAAATGCCAGAGCCAGGCGCGATTGACGAAGACCCGCGCGGTGAGCGGGTTGTCCTTGCTGGCGACGGCCAGCGCCAAGTCGTGGCGGCCGCTGCCGTTTTTGAACGGCGCGGCTTTCGGACCCGCGAGAATGTCGATAAACTTGCGCGGCACGACCGGGCCTTTGTTGGCCGGCTCGCCGCGGATCATGATGAACGAATCCACCGGCCGGTCTTTGTCCGTGAGCACCATCGCGCGGATGGGCGAACCGGGATGGCTCATGTTCAACTCGACGATCTTCGAGGCCTCGGCCGCCTCCGCGTTTTGAATCTTGTTGCCGATGATCCGCTGGAAGCCGCGGCGATCGAGCTTGATCGGCGAATCCTCGCCGTGCAGCACGGCGGCCAGTTGCTCGTGCGCGGGGTCGAGCTTGCCGTCCTTGCCGGTCTTCTCGACCAGCTTGTCGGTCTCTTTGAACAGCCGGGCATACGTTTGCGCCACCTCCGCAAACTGCGCCGGGGCGGTGGTGAAACTCCGCGCGACCAGCTCATTGACCGGCCGCGTCGCGTCGGCGTTGGCGGCGAGCTTGGCGGCCAGCACTTTCGCCTCCGTGGCGAAGCGGTCGTCCGCGATGGCGCTGAAAGCCACCCACGCCGCGAACACCGGGTCGTGCGTCGCGGAGGCTTTCTTCAGCAGGTCCACCCAGTGCTCGAAAATGTCCGGGTCCAGGCCGTTCTCGCGGCCGATCTTCGCGGCGTTCTTGCCGCCGGATTTCACGACCTCGCGGGCGGCGGTCAGGTACTTCTCGGTGTTGCCGCGGAACTGGGCCAGGACCTTGTTCTCCTCGGTTTCGCGCAGCCCGGCGATGCGCTCTTCCACGGCGGCGACCTGCTTCATGTACTCCTCGTAATCCTCGCGGGATTTGCGGAACGAAATGATCGGCTCTTCGGCCGGCTCGATGGAGCTATTGAACACGCCGTGCAGGCCGTAGTAGTCGCGCTGCGAAACGGGGTCGAATTTGTGGTCGTGACAGCGCGCGCACGCCGCCGTCATGCCCAGCAGGCCCTGCGTCACCACGTCGATCCGGTCGTCGATGACTTCGTTGATGTTCCCCATGAAGCGCTTGCCGACCGTGAGAAAACCCAGCGCTGCCAGCGACGAGCGGTCTTGCCCGAGCGGCATCCGGTCGGCGGCGATCTGCTCGATGACGAATTGGTTGAACGGCTTGTCCTGGTTGAACGCCTGGATCACGTAATCGCGATAGGTCCACGCGTAGGCGTAGGAGGCGGGGTTCTTGGGATTGTTATTCCGGTCGCCTGAGGTGTCCGCATAACGCGCCACGTCCAGCCAGTGCCGGCCCCAGCGCTCGCCGTAAGCCGGCGATCCCAGCAAGCGGTCGATCACCTTCCGAAACGCATTCGGCGAAGTGTCCGCGACGAACGCCGCGACTTCTTCGGGCGTGGGCGGCAGGCCGATGAGATCAAACGTCGCGCGCCGGATGAGTGTACGCTTGTCGGCGATGGGCGACGGCTCCATGCCTTTCGCCTGCAGCTTCGCGAGCACGAACCGATCGAGGTCGGTCTTCGCCCAGCCCTTGGGATCGCTCACCGCCGGTGCCGCCAAGTTCTTCACCGGTTGAAACGCCCAATGGTTCCGGGCCTTTTCGGGATCGACGGCTTGCATCGACTTCGCCCCCGCCACCGCCACGCGCGGATCGGGCGCACCGGAGCGCACCCACAATTCGAAGTCCGCGATCACATTGTCCGGCAGCTTCGGCCCCTTGGGCGGCATCGCGGTTTCCTTGTCGTCGCTCTTGATGGATTTGAGCAACAGGCTCTTCGCGACATTCCCGGGCACCACGGCCGGGCCGGTCTCGCCGCCTTTGAGCAGCCCTTCCTTCGAGTCCACGAACAGCCCGCCCTTCAACTTCTCCGCGGTGGCACTGTGACACTTGTAGCAGTGGTCGTTCAGCACCGGGCGAATCTTCTTCTCGAAGAACGCCAGTTGGTCCGGATCGAGCTTTTCCGCCGCGGGCGGGGCCGCCAGCAACGCGACGCCCGTGCCGCTGAACAAAACCGCCAGAATCCACCGCCGCAGTTCCACTTTCATAACGCTGTGCCTTTTCATGTTGAGCCAATTGAAATCAGAAAAACAAAAGGCCCGAATGACGCCGCCCGGTTTATCGCCAGGTGATTCATCATTCGGGCACTCATCGAAACCGGGCCGCCCCGCCCACCTCGTCAGGCGACCAAGCCCTTGACCACGCTGCCGTACACATCCGTCAGGCGGAAGTCGCGGCCGTTGTAGCGATACGTCAGCTTCTCGTGATCAAAGCCGAGCAGATGGAGAATCGTCGCGTGCAGGTCGTGGATGTGGACCTTGTTCTCCACCGCGTTGTAGCCGAACTCGTCGGACGCGCCATAGACCGTGCCGCCTTTGACACCGCCGCCGGCCATCCACGCGACGAACGACTTGTTGTGGTGATCCCGGCCGGGGTCGCCGCGCTGGCCTTTGTCGTGCCGCGGGGTGCGGCCGAATTCGCCGTTCCACACGACCAGCGTCTGGTCGAGCAGCCCGCGCTGCTTGAGATCCTTGAGCAGCGCACCGATGGCTTGGTCGCATTCGCCTGCCTTGGTGCGCAGGTTTTTCTCGACCGCCGTATGATGATCCCAGCCGCCGTGCCAGGCCTGCACGAAGCGCACGCCCTTCTCGACCAACCGCCGCGCGATCAACATCTGCCGGCCCTGCGCGGTATCACCGTACATGTCGCGCACCGCCTGCGATTCCTTCGCGATGTCGAACGCATCCACCGCCTCGGTCTGCATCTGATACGCCAGTTCGAACGACTGGATGCGGGCCTCGAGGGCCGCCTCGCGCTTGAGCCGCTCGTTGTGCATTTCGTTCAGCTTCTTCAGCAGATCCAACTGCTTGCGCTGCTCGGAGCTGGTCTCGTGATAATTCTTCAGGTTCTCGATCAGCTTCTCGACGCTCAGGTTCGCCGTGTTGATGCTCGTGCCCTGATACGCGCCCGGCAGGAACGCCGACCGCCAGTTGGCCGAACCGCCCAGCGCGTTGCCGCCCGGGGCCAGCGCGATGAAACCCGGCAGATTTTGGTTCACCGTGCCCAGGCCGTAGGTCACCCACGCACCCATCGACGGCTTCACCATCCGGCCCGAACCCGTGTTCATCATCACCGTCGCGAACTCATGCGCGGGAATGTCCGTGTGCATCGAGCGGATCACCGCCACGTCGTCAATGCACTCGCCGATCTTGGGGAAAATCTCGCTCACCTCGACGCCCGACTTGCCGGACTTTTTGAACTTGAACACCGGCGGCAGCGGCACGCCGCCAATCGCCGAAATGTTCTGCTCGCCGTGCTTGGCCAACCCCGGCTTCGGATCCCAGGTGTCGATGTGCGACGGCCCGCCCTGCGCGAAAATGTGGATGACGTGCTTGGCCTTGGCCGAGAAGTGCGAGTTCTTCGGCGCGAGCGGCGAGATGCTCGTCCCCGCCGCGCTGCCAGTGCTGGTGAGCAACTGCTCGCCGAGCATCGCCGCCAAACCCAGCCCGCCCATGCCGGTGCCGAAGCGGTTCAAAAACTGGCGGCGGGTCTGAAACGCGTCTTCGAGACGAGGGGTGTGATTGCGGCTAAACATCGATTCCATAAAATATTTTTCCGTTTTGGTGGTTTCCCGACGGGAACCTTTTCCCATTCATTCAGGCGGGCGCCCCCGCGCGACACCGTGTTTTTGCACTGCCCGCCGCCGCTTTCGACGCCACCGGGCGGGGCTGAAAAACCACGCTGGCAAGGCAGACGGAGTGACCGTGCCAAAGGTTACATCAACAACGGCCCGGCCCACCCCCCGGAGCGCGGCTGTGTCGCAGCGACCAGCCGCAGCAGCTCCGCACCGACGGACGCGTGCGAAAGCAGCAACCTGGCTCGACGTTGGGCGTGCTGCGGCTGATCCCGCCCGGCGCGGGACACAGCCGCGCTCCACGTACCGCCCCCGTAGCGCAGGTTTCCAAACCTGCTGTATCGCCGATTTCCAAATCGGCAGGGGCCGGGCATTTCGGGCGCGTGCGACCAGTCGAGGCGTTGCGGGTGACCGGACCGCCCGCGGGTTTGGAAACCCGCGATACAGCAGACTTGGAAGTCTGCGCTACACGGGAGGGGCAGGGCGCAGATGCGCCGCGTCCCCTCATCATTTTCCCCGGCATGGCTTTTTGCCGTTGCCTCCCTAATCTCCGCCGCACTCGCGAAATCATGGAACCGGCAAAGTACATCGTTGGCATCGACCTCGGCACCTCGAACTGCGCGCTGGCGTGCGTGGAACTCGCCGCGGGCGCGGGCTCGGTGATCGCGGACATTCCCGTGCCACAGGTCGTGCGGCCCTTTGAGATTGCGGCGCGGGCGTTGCTGCCGTCGTGCATCTATCTGCCGGGCGAACACGAACTGCCGGACGGCGCGACGCGCCTGCCGTGGGGGGAGACGCCCGGCGCGGTCGTCGGCGAATTCGCGCGCTGGCAGGGCGCGCGTGTGCCGGGGCGGCTCGTCGCCTCAGCCAAGAGCTGGCTGTGTCACGAGGGCGTGGATCGCGCCGCACCCATTCTCCCGTGGGGCGCGGCGGCGGAGGTGAAAAAGATTTCGCCCGTCACCGCGTCCGCCGACTTGCTTGCGCATCTCGCGGCGACGTGGAACCACGCGCATCCCGACGCGCCGCTGGCCGCGCAGGAGGTCGTGATCACCGTCCCGGCGTCGTTCGATGAAGTCGCGCGCGCGCTGACGGTGAATGCGGCGCGGCAGGCGGGCTTGGAGAAATTCACGCTCCTCGAGGAACCGCAGGCGGCCTTCTACGACTTCACCGCGCGGCACACCTCGCGGCTGGCGCAAACGCTCGCGGACGTGCGCCTCGTGCTGGTCGTCGATGTCGGCGGCGGCACGAGTGATTTCACGCTGGTGCAAGTTTCGGTCACGGCGGACGGCCCGGTGCTGCGCCGCATCGGCGTCGGCGATCATCTCATGCTCGGCGGCGACAACATGGACGCCACGCTGGCCCGCCGCCTCGAGGAACGCATGACCGCCGGCGGCCGCAAACTCAGCACCGGCCAATGGCAGCAACTCGTGCAAGCCAGCCGCGTCGCCAAAGAAACCCTGCTCAGCGCAGACGCCCCTGACACCCAGCACGTCTCCGTCGCCGCGGAAGGCAGCCGGTTGCTCGGCGGCGCGTGGTCCGCCGCGTTGTCCCGCGCCGAAGCAGAAGAGCTGGTGCTCGACGGTTTCTTCCCCGGTTGCGCCCCCGACGAAACCCCGCGCAATCGCCCCGCCGCGCGCCTCGCGTTGCAGGAACTCGGCCTGCCCTACGCGCAAGACCCCGCCGTCACGCGGCATCTCGCCGCGTTTCTGCGCCAGCACGCCGCCGCCGGTTTCGCCGCGCTGGGCGAGGCCGCGCCGGACGCAACGACGGGTACTCCCGCGTCGGCCCTCCCGCGCCCCGACGCCGTCCTGCTCAACGGCGGCGTCTTCAATTCCCCGCCCATCGCCGCGCGCCTGCTGCGCGTGCTCTCCGCCTGGTGGCCGGACCAGCCGCCGATTCGCGTGCTCGAGCATCAGTCGCTCGAACTCGCCGTCGCCCGCGGCGCGGCTTACTACGGCCTCGCGCGCCGCGGCCTCGGACGCCGCATCGGCGGCGGCGCAGCGCACGCGTTCTACGTCGGCCTCGGCCGCCCGCGCGACGGCGGTCCCGCGCAAGCCCTGTGCGTGATTCCGCGCGGCCACGAAGAAGGCGACACCGTCGAACTGCGCGACCGCGTGTTCCAGCTCACGCTCGGCCAGCCCGTGCAGTTCCCCCTCTTCACCACGACCTCCGACCGCGTGGACCGCTCCGGCGACATCGTCACCGTGACCGATGAATTGCGCGCCCTGCCGCCGATCCACAGCCTGCTGCGCGGCGCGACCGCCAAGGCCGGCGAAGTCCCCGTCCACCTGCGCGCGCGCCTCACCGAGTTGGGCACGCTCGAACTCTGGTGCGTCGCCGCCGCGTCCGGCGAACAGTGGCGGCTGGAATTCGAGCTGCGCGGCACCGCCACGCGCGGCGCGCTCGCCACCACCACCGAGTCGCTGCCCGCGCGCTTCGGCGAAGCCCGCGACTGGATCGAACGCATCTACGGCCGCGGCGGCGCGAAGCCCGCGTCCGCGCCCGCCGCCGCCGGGAGCGCAGGCGGCCCTCCCGCCGCGCCCTCGTCCCTCCCGCCGCGCGATGTGAAACAGCTCTGGTCCAGCCTCGAGCGCAGCCTCGGCGCGCGCGAGACCTGGCGCGTCTCGCTCCTGCGCGAGATGTGGAGCGCGCTGCACCTCCACGCCCCGCGCCGTCGTCGTTCGGAAAGTCACGAGCGCGTTTATTTTCAACTCCTCGGCTTCTGCCTGCGCCCCGGTTTCGGCTATCCGCTCGACGAATGGCGCTGCGAACAGGCGTTCGAGCTCTTCCCCGAGCTGGTCGAGTTCCACAAGGAGAAGGCCGGCTGGAATGAATTCTGGGTGCTGTGGCGGCGCATTGCGGGCGGCCTCGACGAGCCGCGGCAGTTGCAACTCTGGGAATATCTGCGCCCGCATCTGGCCGCGCGCCTCGCCCCGCAGCAGGCGCGTTCCGGGCCGAAAGCCAAGGGCATCCAGCCCGACGGCCTCGAGGAAATGGTGCGCACGGCGGCCGCGCTCGAGCATCTGCCGGTCGCCACCAAAACCGAACTCGGCGGCTGGATCGCGACCCGCCTGCGCGCTGAGCCAGCGGGCGGCGGCGTGTGGGCGTGGGCGCTCGGACGCCTCGGCGCGCGCGTGCCGCTCTACGGGAGCAGCCATCGCACTGTCCCGCCAGAAACCGCGACCGCGTGGCTCGACCTGCTCCTCCGCCCCGAGTCACGCGGCCTCGACGGCGTGCTCTTCGCCGTGACCCAGCTCGCCCGCCGCACCGGCGACCGCAGCCGCGACCTCGACGACCCCGCCCGCGAACGCGCCCTTGCCGCCCTCGCCACCGCCTCCGCCCCGCCGGCCTGGCGGCTCATGCTCCAAGAAGTCGCGATCCTCGACGACGCCGATGAAGCCCGCGCGCTGGGCGATTCACTCCCCGCCGGCCTGAAGCTCCGCACGACGGCAGGGTAGGGGACCGGGACAGAACTCCGCAGAGATGGGAAAAGCGCAGAGGAAGACGTTTCGTTCCGATCACTGCATTCCCCAAAACTCTGCGAGGTTCTGAAAGGCAGTCGCCGGGACGGAAATTACTGAGACTCGTGCAATGCAGTGACAAGCGGGCGACTAGTGTAGTGTCTCTCAAAACTATACTCATAATTCTTTCGGCGCGGAATTTGCGGCGGCCCGCGCCCGCTGAATCTTGGCCAGGATTTCCTCCCCCGCGGCTTTCCAGACGTAGCGCTTGGGGCGGAGATTGCGTTCCCGCAGGTA
>CAMAUZ010000002.1 GCA_945861535.1 Akkermansia muciniphila
TGGCGAGCTGGTCCTTGTGGCGGAGGGCCAGGCGGACGGCCGCGATTTCGGCCGGGGAGCACCGGGAAAGATTGCCGAGGGTGCGATGTTTGACCTTGCCCGCCTCCCGGTACGAACTGCGCAGGAGGACGCGGGAGTAGCGGCGGCCCTTGGCGGAGGTGACGCTGGCGGTGTCGAGATACATCGTGGGCACAGTGTATTCGCCAGAACAGGCAATATAGCGAGCGAATTATGGTATTTCATATATGTTTTAGTGGCTACACATTCGAGCACGAAATGCCTGTAAGTGATTCACTATAAACAAGTTTAGCTGGCGGAGCTGGCGGGCAGAGAAAACTTCCGCTACAAATACCTCGGGGATAATCTGGACGTGCTGCCTGGGGCGGACCCGGTTCACGAGCGCCTGAGCCAGCTCTTCGCGGGACAAGGAAACCGGCCCACGCCTCCTACCCCGCCGGATCCCACCCCCACTCCGCCCAACCCCTGACCGACCGAATCCACCATCAACGTGAGTCGGTTCACTGTTTGGGTGAAACGACTCACGTTTTTTGTCAGCGAATTCACAAAATTGGTGAAATGACTCACGTTTTTCGTCAGTCGATTCACGAATTCTGTGAGATCAGTCACACCGCGTCTGAGTGGTGTCGGTAATTTTGTCAGTGAGTTCTCAAAGTGGGTGAAATCGGGCACCCGTTTTGTGTTTTCACTGACGTTTTTGGCGAAATGGGTCAGGGGGAAGCGGAGTTGTTTGCGGTGAGACGGGGCGGCATACTTGCCGCCTGTTCCCACGGGGGGATGGCCGGCGCGGCGGAACCGGGAACACGGGGCAGGGATGCCCCGTGAACCGGCAGGCAAGGATGCCTGCCCCACCTTCGCAGCGATCGTTCCAAACAAGCCGGTCAGGGGGCCGCACACCAGGATTCGATCACTTCCTTGATGCTGTCGCGCACTTTGCGGGTGGCGGCGAGGCGTTCCTCGTAGGTGCCTTCGAAGCTGGAGGGGTCAGGGAAGCTCCAATGCAACCGTTTGGTTACGCCGACGAAAATGGGACACCGCTCGGCGCTGGCCTCGTCGCAGACGGTGATGACATGGGAAAACATCGTGCCGGCTTTGATATACTCGAAAACCCCCTTGGCGCGGTTGCCGGAGATGTCGAGGCCGACCTCCTTCATGGCCGCCACCACGACAGGGTTAAGTTTGCCCGGCTCGAGACCGGCGCTATGGGCCTCATACATGTCGCCACCGATCTGGTTGAGAAACGCCTCGGCCATCTGGCTGCGGGCGCTGTTGTGGATGCAGACGAACAGAACTTTTTGTTTCATAGAGCAGGTTTCGGAACGGGGTTGGAGCAACAGCCGTCAGCCTGCACACAGCGGCAGCCGCCGACGGCCAAAATGGCGCCGACAACCGGCGCAACGAGGTAAATCCACAAGCTTTCCAGATGGTCCGCGACCAGGGCGGGACCCAGCGAGCGGGCGGGATTCATGGAAGCACCGCAGATGGGTCCGGCAAAGAGTGCTTCCAAGGCGATCACCGCCCCGATCACGATGCCCGCGGTGAGTCCTTTTTCCTTCGCGCCCGTGGAGACATTCAAGATCACGAACATCAACATCGCCGTCAGGATGACTTCCAGCAGGAAGGACTGCATCGCGGAGCCGGCAGGCAGGGTCGCGCCCAACAGACGGTCTTGGGGAAAGAGCAGGCGCAGTGCGCCGCTGGCGGTTAGCGCCCCCGCACACTGGCTGGCGAGGTACGGAGCAATCAAGCGGGCCGGGAAGCGCCGGGCGGCCCAGAAGCCGAGTGTCACGGCCGGATTCAGGTGCGCGCCGGAGACTTCGCCGACGGTGTAAATCATGGCCAGCACCACCAATCCGAAGGTCAGGGCAATCCCGACATGGGAGACAACTCCACCGCTGGCTTCGTTGATGACGATGGCACCGGTGCCCGCAAACACGAGAGCGAACGTGCCAAAAAACTCGGCGAGGCATGGTTTCATAATGGACGGCCAACCTAATGGTGGGCGGTCTGGACTATCAACGCATAGCCACCGAAACAGGACTGCGCTGGTCGCCGAAATCACGCCGGTGACAAAGACCGTTCCGATCACCAGCGGGACGGGACCGAGCTGCACCAGCAGCCCGAGCGAGGCGGTCGCACCGGCGATCTGCAGGAAGCCCAGCGCCAGGCGGACAAACGCCCAGCGCTGTTGAGGGATATGGGACTGGCCGGCTGAAATCTTAGTAAGAGTCAAGCAACCGTCGAAACACCTGTCGAGCGTCAAGGGCGGTAGCGGCCATTTGTCACCCAACCGTCACTCAGGCATACCCTGCTCGTATCGAGGGATTCATCCGTCAGTTATCAAGCTTTGCGAAAGTTCGTGCCGGGACCGCTGTAACAAGAAGCGCGTCCGTCTCCCTCGACCCGGGAGGCACGAACGGGGAGAGGGCCGGGGAGACGGGTGCTCCACCCATGCCAACGGTCTCACCCGTGCGGAGCGCCTCCTCTCCCCGCCCCTTTCCTCCGTTCCGGTATGTGTTTAGCGCCAAAGGCGCGGCTCATACCAGCCTGGGGCAACGCCCCAGGTCAAATGCCAGCCAATGAATTCATGGCTGAAAGCCCGTTCCATCTTCCTGATGAAGGCAGAACCGTTCCCGCGATGGACCGCGCTTTCAGCGCTCCAATGGTAAATGGCTCGTTTCCTGGGGCGTTGCCCCAGGCTGGTATGAGTCCGCGCCTTTGGCGCTAAACAGATACCCGTCCCGAACGGAGGAGACGGAGGCCCCGGTGGGGACTACATGAACTTTCGCAAAGACTGATCCAAGGCACGAATCTGTAGATCGAGAGCCGAGCAGGAAAATTCCGGCACCGCCGATGACCATGGGAAAAGCGTAAAAAAAAGCAGCGCGGGCTTGCGCCCGCGCTGCTGTGGTTGGCTAACAGACCTAGTTCTCTCAGGACTAGATCGTTCAGTACTTGGTGCCGATGGGGCCGCCATCGACGAAGCGTTCGACCGTCATCGCGGAGAGCGGGATGCCGGAGGCGCCCGTGCCCGTGCCGAGGTTGTTGGGAATGGTGGCCACGACGTTGTTCTTGAACGTGGTGAGATTGGCATTGAGGCCGGACTTCCACATGAAGTGCTGATAGCTCCACATGGTGTATTGGCCGTTTTGGACGGCGTTGGTGCTGTAGGCCTGGCCATCATAGGTCAGGTTGAGCGCGCCCGCCGAGTTGCCGGCTACGCTGAAGGCGTCTTTCACGCCCAAGGTGCCGATGGCATAGCCGGTGACATAGGTGGCACCGTCGGTGCCCAGCGCCTTGGCGGTGCTGAAACCCAGATCGGTCCGGATGTTGCTACCGCTGGTGTAGCCCTCGTTGGGATCGGGGGTCACCTGAGTGTAGGCCGGGCTGCCGGCGTCGGCGGTCGTACTATGCTTATAGTTGATCGAATTTTTCAGCGCGCCGTAGCCGGTGTCGGCAAAGATCGCGAAGCGCGTGCCGGAGCCGGCATAGCGACCGATCAAGCAGGCGACCTTGTTGGTATCACCGCCGTTGGACATGTCACCCGTGAGGTAGGACAAAGGCACCACGCCCGCCGCGAACAGGGTCCGGGTCTGCTGATGGGTGATGTTGGTGAGGTTGGCCGGAGCGCCGGCGCTCTTGACCAGCGCGAACGGAATGACCCCGACGGTAGCTTTCAAGAGCGTGGGGGTCTTGTAGGTGGTGGTGGACTGGAACACGTCCGTGAACGTGAAGTCGGCAACGCCGGTGACCGGAGCGTTGGTATAGGCCGTGGTCTGGCTGACGGGCGTGCTGAGGAGCGAGAGGTTGTTGCCCTGCGTGAGGTCGCGGATGCCTTCGACCGAGCCGCTCCACTGGCAGTTGATGGTGACGATCTGAGAGCCGAACGCGGGCATCGTGCCGCTGAAGGTCATGTAGTTCTGACCATTGTAGATGCTCGCCGAGGAGGGGGCGAGGGGGGCTTGCGGGTTGGCAACGGTGACCAGGTCGCCGTTGGCGTTGAGGCTGCCCGCGTTCACGTTCACACCGGCATCATAAAGGGACAGGATGCCGGTGTAGGCCGCCGCGCGAAACGCGGTGGAGCCAGTGATGTTGATGGTGAAGTCGGCTTGCGCCGCCGGGACAAGCAGGAGGCCCGCCAGACCGCCGAGGAGGTATTTATTGAGTTTCATATCTTGATGGGTGTGTGGAGTTGATTACGTGGTTTGCTGTTTTCTGAGGTTGGATGGTTGGGTTGAGGAGGTTTAGTTGTGGGCTTCGCTCTTGCGATGGGCACGCATCAGGGCCAGGGCCATGAGGGCCGCGCCGAAAGCGGTCGCGTAACTGCTGGCTTCCGGAACGGCGACGAAGGTGAGCGCGCCGGTCGTGCCCAGTTCGAAGTAGCCGAGGAACGTGCCGTTGCCCGCGCCCTGCTGCAATTCATACAGGTCCGAACGGGCCGCCGTGCCGCCCGTGGTGAACGTGCCGGACAGGGTGTTTTCGATGTTAC
Organism: Akkermansia muciniphila; assembly: GCA_945861535.1. Taxonomy (GTDB): domain Bacteria; phylum Verrucomicrobiota; class Verrucomicrobiia; order Limisphaerales; family BJHT01; genus BJHT01. The sequence goes on from CAMAUZ010000002.1 coordinate 4,508, forward strand.
CTTGGAAGGTAGCAAAGTCGCCGCCGTCCCCGATGTTATCATGGTAGGAGTTCGCGCCGTTCGCGATAACCGCGGCGGTGGTGCTGCCCGCGTTGCCATTCGCGGCGGCAAAACCGCCACCAACTGTGAGCACAGCCGAGCTGATGGAGCCTTGGGACGCCGCCCGGGTCCACGGAGTGGTCTGGGTGTTGACGTCCGCGCTGTTGATGCCGCGCGCGCTGGTCAGCCAGACAGACCTGGTGCCGGCCGTGATCCCGTTCTGGTTAAGGGCGTTGATCGAGCCACTGACGGACCAGATGGCGTTGTTCAAGCTGCCCGCCCCGACGGTGCCGACGCCGGCGAGGATGTCGGCGCTGGTGAACTTGGTGCTGAAGTCGAGCACCTGGCCGGTGCCCGCGATGTTTTTGATCTGGTTGATGGAACCGAGGTTCACTTCCAGATTGCTGGTGGCGGCGTCCTTGCGGAAGCCGAGCAGCAGGTCCCCGTTGGCGTAGGTCATGGCAGCATCGGCGCTTTGAGCCACTAACATGGCTCCGGCACCTGCCAGCATGAGGGTTTTGAGGTTTTTCATTTGTTCTGTTGGGTTGTGTTGACTAGCTACACTTACGTTGAGCCGCAGTTGCAACTGCGACTTGTGAGCAACTGCCCACTCCCACACGATAGGGGAGCGGACGGCGAAACTGCTACCCGGTTGAGGACAGGGATGGGCACGAACAGGACCAGCGGTAAGGGAGAGTAACGACGCTGACTGCCAATGAGTTGCGACGGAAGGCGTCGGCTGGACCGAGCGGGAATGCCGGCTTGTCACCGAGAGGTAACGAAGGGCGGCGGGAAGGGCGAGCCGATCGCCTGGCTATCCGGGCGAGTTGCTGCTAAAAATTGAGGTCTGCCCGGTGAGCGAACGTGCTTGGTGTAGGTTTCGGTCGGGGATGAAAAACTCGCACCACGTATGTGTTTAGCGCCAACGGCGCGGCTCATACCAGCCTGGGGCAACGCCCCAGTCAGATGCCAGCCAACAAATTCAGGGCTGAAAGCCCGTCCCATCTTCCTGCTGAAGGATGATCCGTCGCCGCGATGGCCCGCGCTTTCAGCGCTCAAATAGTAAATGGCTCGGTTCCTGGGGCGTTGCCCCAGGCTGGAATTAATCCGCGCCTTGGGCGCTAAGCCGATACTCGCACGACGGTGCGAGTTTTGCCATGGAGCCGCCGCTATTGGTCTTCTGTCACAGCAATGTAACCATAGAGTGCTTTCCCGCCGACTGACTTTGGTGATGATTTGCCGGAGTAGCTCTCAGTTCCTTGGGTAACTCTTTCTAAAAGCCAATCTATGAAATTCAAAACTCACTTCTGGACGGCGGCTGTACTGGTGGTCTCGCTCGCAGCGGCGGTCGCAGCGCAGAACTCTCCCGCCAACACCGGACAGTCTTCAGCCGGGACGGTTCCCGCCAACGCCGACTCCATCGTCGTCAAAGGCGTGAAAGGCCGGGTGTTTGCCGTGTCGCCGACCGGCAGGAGCATCCGGGTGCGCGAGGGCATGGTGTTGCCGGAGGGTTTTACGATTCAGACCAAGGGCGCAGAATCGTTCGTGGACCTGTTTCTGAAAGCGACTGCCGCGACGGTCCGCCTGGGTGGTGATTCCGACCTGAAGATTGACAAGGTGACGGTGCCTACCACCGGGCCGAATGGGCTGACCACCAAGCCGGAAGTCAAACTGACCTTGAATTCCGGTGAGATCGTCGGGAATGCGACCGGGATGAAGGATGACGCGAAGTTTCAGGTGGTCACCAGCCGCGGCATTGTGGAGGTGAAACCCTCGGAGTTCGCCATCAAGCCGGGCGCTGGACTGGTGGTGAAGAGCGGCGTCGCTTACTACACCACCTCGAACGTGGTGGATGGCCGGACGGCCACGACCCGGACCCAGGTGGCGGCAAATCAGCAATTCACGCCGGCAGCGCCCACCTCCGCGAACAGGCCCGCCAACACGCCGCCGCCGCAAGTGCAACCCATTCCGGCCGCGGTCAGCACGGCGCTGGCCTCGCAATTCAACGCGGTGGCGAACATTGAACTGGCCAGCACGCAGCCGCCGGGAACCAAGCCTCCCGTTACTCCGCCAGCCGGGAACCCTCCCAATTCGCAAATCGGCGGCGGCGGTAACGGAGTGCCGAACACCACGACCTTTGATCAGGTCGTGAAGAGCAACAGTCCGCGGTAACTGGGCGGCGGGAGCGACCGCAGAATCCAGCCTTCTCCAAACCGGTTGCTCTGTGAAACAAGGCCTTTGTTGAGTGCTGCGAGTCTGGACGCCCTGATCGTCTGCCTGAGCGCGCTCGCTCCGGCGGTCGCGGGGGCGGTGGAGTTCCCGGCGCAAATCCCCCTGCTCGGTGCCGCCATCGTGCTCATGGCGCGCGACAACCGGCGCGTCGCGACGAAGCTTCCCGTGGTGGTTCTGGCACTCGCCGGCGTCTTCGTGGCCTTGTGCGCGGCGGCGTTTTTGCCGGCCTCGTGGCTCGGCGGCAGCGATGTCCGGCAGCAATTGACGGCGGCGCTGGACCTCGACCTCGGCGGTCAGGTGAGTCTGCAACCGTGGGTGACTTTGGAGTGCCTCCTCGTGCTCGGGGTGAATTTCGTGTGGGGCTACTTTCTCCTCACCCGCTCATGGAGCTGGGGACGCGCGCGAATCATGGCTGGTTTTTGCACCGTACTCGCCGTGCTGGCGGTGGTGTCGATCGTGTTTTTCGTGCATGGCTCGCGACCGCCCTTCTGGCCGGCCGCGCCGTTCGGCCCGTGCCCGAACCGTAACGAAACAGGTTTCATCTTCGGACTCGCCGGTCTGATCAGCTTCTGTCTCGCGTTCCGCAAATCGAATCAAAAAGCCACTCAGCACGTGCTCTGGCTCGGCGTGTTCCTGCTGTTCGGCGTCGCGCTCACACTCAATCTCTCTCGCAGCGGCATCCTCATTCTGCTCGGCGGCCCGCTGCTGTGGCTCGTGGTCTGCGCAGTAACCAAACAAAAGCGCACGCCGGACGTGTTGCGGCTCGGAGTGGCGCTCGGGATGGTGGGCGTGCTGTTCCTGATCTTCGGCGGGAAAGCCGTGAGGCGATTCGGCGAGGTCGCGGAAACGCCCATGGCGGACTACCGGGTGGTGATTCAAAAAGACGCGCTTCAGCTAGTCCACCAGGCCTCACTGGTTGGCGTCGGCGCGGGTAATTTCGAGGCGATCTTTCCCTTCTTCCGCACGGCCTCGTGGAATGACAAGCGCGCGCTGCATCCCGAAAGCGACTGGGTGTGTCTCGCCGCCGAGCTGGGGTGGCTCGCCGTGCCCATCGCATGGGCGCTGCTGTTCTGGTGTGTGTGGCGTACGACCGCGACGCTCGGCCAGCGTGACGGCCCGCTGATGCTCGGGGCCGGCGTGGGCGGATTTTGTCTCTTCGCGCACGGCTTCGCGGACATGAACGCCCATCGCATGGGAGCGGTCTGGCCGGTGCTATTGGTTCTCGCCGCAGGCCAGCCACGCCCGGCCGATGACATCGAGCGAGTTCCGCGGACGTGGTGGTGGCGCGGATTGCTTGTGGGTTTGGGTGCGCTGGTTTTGCTCGCGTGGGTCGGGCCGAGGTTTCAGTGGAATTATCCCGGCACCACGCTGCGCCGGCGTCTGGACACGGAGTTCACGGCGGCGGGCAAAGCGGGCGACTATGTCAAGGCGCGACAACTCACTGAGCAATCTCTCAAGCTCACCCCGCTCGACTGGCGGCTGTATTTCCAGCGGGCCTGGGTCACGCTCGCCAGTCGCGGCGAGGTCAACGACGCGGTGCTCGACTTCGCCCGCGCCCGCGCACTCGAGCCGAATCTGCCGGACCTGCCGGTGCTCGAATTTCAATACTGGTGGGCCTTTGGCTGGCCGCAGCAAACCTCGCTCGCCTTGGAAGAATGTTTCCGTCGCGGCGGCTACACCGGCGCGATGTTTGATCACGTCTTTGCGCTTTGCCGACACGACCCCGGACTGATTAGCGCACTGCTGGCCCCAGCCGCTCGTCAGCCAACAACCCAACTGCGCTACCTCCGCGATGCGCCGCCGGAGCTGTTCAAGGAAATGCTGCAACTCGTGGTCAGCCATCCGCTCTCGGAATGGTCGGACGAGCAACGCGTCACCCTCTTCCGCCTCTGGTCGGAGCACGCGGAGCGGACGCTGCTCCCGGACTATCTCGAAACTCATCCCGAAGAAATGCCGCACGCCTGGGCGGGATTGGCGCGTGCAAAAATGCAGGCCGGTCAGCACGAGGCCGCCGGCGAAGTGATCGCCCGCTGGAGCAAGCCACCCAAGCTCCCCACGCTCGCTGCGGAAGAATCTCTGGCCCGCCTCCAGAACAAACTCCATCTCAACTCGGCCGACTGGGGAACGGTGTTCATCCTCGTTAATCGCCATCAAAACGAAGGGCGCATGGATGACGCCTTGCAGTTGCTCAGCAGCACCACCGAGCGCGCCAACGCGCCAAACTATTTTCATTACCTGTCCTATCAGCTTCACGCCGGTCGCCGCGATTGGCCGGCCGCCAGCGCCGCCTGGCTCCGCTACGATGCTGGTCTGTTACGAACGGGGAGAAAGTGACCGACCAAGTCACAGTCCGATGACATTGGAGTAACTTTCCGGCGGTCCTATTGTGAACCGCCTCTCACCGCCTAGAATGCCCCGCTTATTATGAACACGTCGTTACCTTCGGCCTCGCGGTTGCTCAAGCTGACCCTGATCGCGCTCTTTACCGTGACCAGCCTGGCCGGAACGCTTTATGGCGCCTACCGCGGTTACACCCAGTGGCGGCAGGCCCGCCTGCTGAATCAGACCCGCGACCATCTCGCCCGCGCCGATCTCCGCCAGGCCGTGCTCACCATTCGTCAGGCCGTGCAGAATGACCCGAGTCACGTTCCCACCTGTCGCCTGATGGCCGACGTCGCCGAACGCGCCGGCTCGAGCGTGGCGGTGTTCTATCGCCAGCGACTGGTGGAATTGCAGCCCGAGGTCACCACCAACCGTGTCATGCTAGCCAAGACCGCGCTGGCATTCGGTGACTCGCGCGTGGCGGAGAAGGCGCTGGCCGACATTCCCGAGTCCGCGCGCCAGACGTTTGAGTTTCATTGGATGTCCGCGTTGTTGTGCATCCCGACGCATCGCGAACCGCAGGCGGAAACCCATCTCCTCGCCGCAATGCAACTCGCCCCGACCAATGTCGTGGCCCCGCTGAAGCTCGCGGCGCTCCGCCTGAAAGCGAACGACACCAACCGCCAGGAGCAGGCCCGCTCGCTCCTCCTCACCCTGCGCGCCAACCCGGCCGCGAAGTCCGACGCATTGCGCATGCTCACCGAGGATGCGGCTCGGCACGGTCGCGGCACCGTCGCGCTCGCGCATTCCGCTGAGCTGTTCAAAAGCTCCGAGGAATTCCGCGACAGCCTCCTGCGCCTCCAGGTGCTCCGGCAATTTCAGCGCGACGATTTCAGCGCGCTGCTGTTCCAGCTCAAGGCGCGGGCACACGAAAATCCCATGCAGGCCTTCGAGCTGACGCAGTGGCTGCGGGCCGCAGGCCAGGTGGACGACGCGGCGGCCTGGTTAAAGCAGGTGCCCGAGAATGTGCGACGCCAACTACCGCTCGCGCCCGTTGCGGCGGGAGCACTCGAACGCGCGGCGGATTGGAAGGGCCTGGAGAATTTCCTGCGCGACCAAAACTGGGCGCGCCGCGAGCCCGCCCGTCTCGCCTTCCTCACCCGCGCGTTGCGGGCACAGGACAACGAACGCGCCGCCGTCGTCGAGTGGCGCAAGGCCCTCAAGGCGGCGGACAAGGATCTGGCCGGCCTGCAGGAGCTGCTCGAAATGACCACGGCGTGGAATTGGGAGACCGAAACCCAGGAAGCTCTCTGGCAGGTGGTCAATAACTGGCCCAAGGAAAAAGGCGCGTTCCTTGCCCTGAGCACCCGGCTCACCAAGACCGGCAACACCGCCGGACTGCGAACGCTATTCAGCCGCGTGAACCAGTCCGAGCCGGATAATCTGGCGGTAAAAAACAATCTGGTGATGACCAGCCTGCTTCTGGACGGACGCGACAAGGCCAGCCACCAGAAGGCGCTCGAGTTATACGTAAGTGATCCGGCGAATCCCGTGTTCGTCTCGACTTACGGCTTCTCCCTCTATTTGCAGAAGAAAAGCAACGAAGCCCTCGCCGCGTTTGCGAAACTGACCGCCGAGCAATTGCTGGAACCCAACGTCGCCGCCTACTACGGCCTCGTGTTGGTGGCCAACGGCCGGGCCGCCGAGGCCGGCAAGTTCCTGCAAGCCGCCCGGCAGGCAAAACTGCTGCCCGAGGAAACCGCGCTGCTCGCCCGCGCCAACGGTGTGTGACACGAACTGTGTTCGATACAGAATTGGAAACCACTAACCGGCACTAACCTGCACTAATAAGACAGAAAGCAATTAGCCCGATGAGTTATGTCAGTTTTTCCCATTAGTGCCGGTTAGTGGTTTGAACTCCCCTGCCAACTTCATCCTATGCGTCTCAGATATTGTTTGCTGGCCGCCTGTCTTCTCTGTGTGACTCCCGCCCGCGCGATAATCTTCTATGGTACGGGTGATCCGAGCTTCAACACCACCGCTCCCTCGGGCGGCCTTTTGGACAGCGGCTGGCAATATCAGGGAAGCTGGGGCGGTTCCCTCGGCACCGCCATCGCGCCGAACTACTTCGTCACCGCCAGGCACATCGGCGGCAGCGTCGGTGACACATTTACTTACAATGGCTCGACCTATCCGACCACCGCTGTCTTTGATTCTCCCAACAGCGACCTCCGCATCTGGCAGGTCAATGGCACCTTTTCCAATTACGCGCCCATCTATCGCGACAACAGCGCCGGCACGGTAGGCCAGAGTGCCGTCGTCTTCGGCCGCGGCACCCAGCGCGGCAGCGATGTCACGGTCAGTGGTCAACTCAAAGGCTGGACTTGGGGCACTACCGATCAGGTCCAGCGCTGGGGGCAGAACATCGTGGACGGCGTGACCGCCGGTGGCGCGTCGCTCGGCAATCTGCTCCGCTTCGGCTTCAGCGCCTCGGGTGGACCCAACGAAGCGCATATCAGCGGCGGCGACAGCGGCGGTGCGGTCTTTCTCCAGAGCAGCGGCGTGTGGAAACTGGCGGGCATCAGCTACGCCGTGGACGGTCATTTCAACTACACGGGCACGGATGGCCAGAGCTTCGACGCCGCGATCTTCGATGCGCGCGGACTCTACTTTGGCCAGGACGGAAGCTGGCAGCTCATCAGCGGGAGCAGCCCCGTCGAGAGTTCCTTCTACGCCACGAGCCTCGCCGACAATCTGACCTGGGTGGATGGTATCATCACCCCCGTCCCCGAGCCGGGCATCACCGCGGGCCTTGGCGGCGTGGCCTGCATCATCCTTTTGACAATGGAATCCAATCGTCGCCGTCGGCGCGCCCCCTCATCCCGCTCCTGAAACTGTCAGCCCGAATACGGCCATGGAACCATGGATGGACCGGATGGACACTGATGGGAACAGAGAATCCTCCAAGCAGGCCTCGCCAAATAATGGTAGCCCCGTGTCGAAGTTTGCCTGGCGATTCGCGGGCTTCACTCTGGGATTCTACGCGCTCGCGCTAATCCCAGGCTGGGATGCGATGCTCGCGACTGGCCTGACGGCCCACGCCCACCTCGGCGCACGCCTCCTCAATGGGTTCGGCGAGCCATGCCAAGTCTTCGGTAACAGCATCTGGTCCGCCAGTCATGGCATCACCGTGGAGCCGGGTTGTTCCGCCCTCGAATATCCCGCCTTTCTTTGCGCGGCGGTATTCTCGTTTCCGGCGCCTCTGGATCGGAAAGTCCCGGGGGCCTTGGCGGGAGTGGCGCTCCTGCTCGCGGCGAATCTGGTTCGCATCACGAGCTTGTATTGGATCGGAGTCCACTCTCCCGCGTTCTTCGACACCGCCCATCTGGTGCTGTGGCCGTGCCTGCTGGTGGTCCTCACCATCGGCATCGTCGCCGGCTGGCTCCACTGGATCCCCCCACGCCATGAGTTCCGCCGGGAATAGGACTCTGTGGCGATTCCTGCTCTGCTTCGCGCTCACGTATGCGTTGCTGATTCTGCCGTGGCCGGGATTCCCCGCGGCTTACCACAGCTTCTTCCGGCTGCTGCTGCGCGCCGCCTTCGCGCCGGGGAATGGACCGCGGGAGCTGGGTTTCAACTCCTTGAAACCCGAGCACGGCCGCAGTCTTGTGCGCATCGAGATCACCAACCGCACCCTCATGGCCCCGGATGGCTCCGGCCCGGTCAGAAACCTCGTGGTGGACACCGGAGGCTTCTGGCGGGCGACAGCCCTGCTCCTGGCCCTGATCGTTGTGACCCCCGTCGCATGGCGGCGACGCATCAGCGCGGTGTTGTCGGGCTGCCTGTGGCTGCATGGGGGCATCCTCCTCATCGTGGGCTTCTCGATCTGGAACGAATCGCGCCATGTCTCGCTCGTGCTGTTGTCGCCATTCTGGCAAACGCTCGCGGACCGGATCCAGCGGATGCTCCTTTCTGGGCTTAACCTCGCCGCCCCGGTCTTGCTCTGGATGCTGGTGACTTTCCGCCGCGAGGATTTCGCTGGCATGAAACTCTGGCTCCCCGGCGGTCTGGCATTCCCTCCAAACCCCGTTCGCCCGGGGTGACCGGGCATGCCGAACGTCGGCGGCCTGGATTACTCGCCGATCCGCCAACCGCGTCCCTCACCCGGCGCATCGGCGGAGATGAAATGCCCCAAGACCGAGCAACAACGCGGCCGCAACCACCAAGCCCAGCAACGGGGAGGCCGGCACGGCGACGGGTGGGGAATAAGTAATCGAAAGGCTCGGCCGCAGGGCGGCGTTGGAATTTTCCCGCGCGGCAAATTGAGTCGCACTGGTGGCGGTCGTCTCGTCACCCAGAATCGCCCAGCCCTGATTCGTGGCCGGGTGATTCACCCACGCCTGCACATCGGCCACCAACTGCGGTGATGAGCCAAACGTCACCTTCGTCCCCACAGCCCCAAACGACGCGGTGGCGCTCGTGGCGGCCGCCAGATCTCCCCCCGCCGTCGTCCAGGTCTGGCCGCCCGTGCCGTAGAACCGGTGGCTCCAGGTCGCATCCCCGGTCTGCGCCGCCGCGCCGGTGCCCTGCGAACTGGACGATCCCGCTTCGCCCCAGGACGCCAGGATTCGACGCAGCGTGCCATTCAGCGGCGCACTGCCCGGCTCGCGGGTGACGGACAAAACGAGCGAGACCGACGTCACGGTGGCGCCCGCGGGGATCGCCGTGACATCGAAATAGACCAATGCCCGCCGCACCGCACCACCATGCGGACCGGTCAGGCCCGCGAAGAAAACCGGTCCCGAGCCATTGCTGGCATTGGCATTGTCGGCCAGCAATGTGGTGTCGCGGGTCGGTGAAAGCTGCACCGTGGCCGCCTGCGCCTGCGCCGCGACGATGGCAAACCAGGCGGCAACCAACACAGCGAGGGATGGCACAAGGCGGAGAGATTTCATGACATTCAACGATTCAATGACCGGCTCGGACAGCCGTGAACCAAGCGCGCGCAATGCCGCGCCGAGAAGCGGCCTGTCCCAGCTGCCAATGATAGCCATTCCCGCCCTGTCACCAACGACGGCACCGTGACGATTTGGAAAAAAACGCGGCGAACCAGCGCGCGAACCCGCGTCGAGAGTTATTCGCTCAAGCGAATGTCTGCGTTGCAAACATTGGACAATGGCCGCGGGCGGGCGCGGGGCGTACCCATGAGTCTCAGCCGCCTGATGTGAGACAAAGGAGAACCCCCCGCCGGATCGGGCCGCTTTTCCTTCAGCGGATGATCAAGGTGCCCAACATTTCCCGCAGTGCGGCGATGGATTCCTCGCGGGTCACGGGACCCTCCACGGCGATTTCCAAAACTTGCTGCCCCAGATGTCGGCGACCGGCGCGGACGGCGGACAAGCGGCTGGCTTGGGTGCCGTCTTCGTGCGGGTCATCGGCGTGGGCGGAGGGCCGGTCTTCCCAGAGGCAGTAGAAGACAAAGAGCGTGCGGGAGCCGGAGCCAAACTCGTAGTGCCGGAAGGGCAGTTCGACGCCGTGGACGTGCATTCGGACGCGCTCATGCTCCGCACGGAGCTGGTGGCCGGTGCCGGGCAGGCAGATGTCCGGCGTGTGGCCTTTGGCGAGTTGCGCGGAGTTTTTGCCCGGCTCCCAGCGCAGAAAAAACATCCGCCATTGATTGGCCCGCGCGTCGCTCCAGCTCACGCCGCGGCCCGTATCGCAGCGCAGCATGGCGCGCGCGGTGTCGCCGATTTCAATTTCGCCGAAGCCCGCTTGATTGGTCGGCCACGCGACAGTCCAGCGTGCGCTGGGCAGCGCGGCAGTTTCATGGCGGCGATACCAGCCTTCTGTTCCCGCTTCGGCCACGACCGCGAACCAGAGAAACAACAGCGCGGGCCGCCAGCCCAGCCACCGCGGATTCGTGCCCGCTGGCGTGCCCGCCGACGCGACCACTGGCACCGGACGCCACCCGCGCCGCAGCCACCAAGCCACGCCCCAGAGCAACGGCAGAACCATCGAGATCACCACCACGCCCGCGCCATCGTGTGCGCGATGCAGCGCCTCGAAGCCGTGCCGTGTCGCCACCCACACGAGGAAAAAAGTCCGGCTCACATTGGCAGGCAGCGCCAGCAAAAATCCCGCGACCACCAGCGCGAGGCGACGCCCGGCGTTGAACGCGTACAACTCACCGAGAAAGAGCGACACCATCAGGGTCGTTTGCAGCGAGCGCACGCCGCTGCACGCCTCATCCACGCCCACCATGCCGGAGCTGACCTCGATGAGATTCCCATGCCGCAGGGCCGGGATGCTGGCGAGGCCCGCCAGATCGACCGTGACGCTCGCCACGCCGCGCATGAGATTTTGAATGATCGCCTGCTCGAACCCGACCGGCCACGGCACCGCGACCAGCAGGAAGAAAATCGGAAATGCGAAATGCCGTCGCCATGCCACGCCGCCCGTGGCCTGGAGCAACGCGAGCGTGACGCCCGTGAGCAGCAGCGCGTGCGTCCAGAGGATCAGCCGCCATTCCGGGTTCGCCTCCTCGATCAGCCGGACCGGCAGGAGCAGCGCCAGCAGCGCGCCAGCGAGCGCGATGGCCCCATGCCCGCTCGTGGTCGTCACCGCCGGACGGCGTGGCCAACGCTGCCAGAGCAACCCGAGCGCGAGCGGCGGGACGATGAAACCGTAGCCGTACTGCGGATTGATCGCCCAGTCCGAGCGCAGTTGGTTGAACAACTGCAACCAGACAACCGCGAGCACCACGCCGACCGGAACCAGTGCGGCGGGGGTCAACCGGGCACCTCGCATTCCGTCTTGCCGCGTGCGCCGCTCGGATCACGAACAGCGGCCAGCGCCGTCAGTTGGGCGGCGAAATCCCGCAGCACCCGCTCCTGCTCGAACTGCGCGACAAACCGCCGGCCCGCGGCCCCGCATTCGCGCAAGCGTTCCGGCGTTGCCGCCAGCCCGTCCAGCGCGCGGGCGAGTTCGTCGGCGCGACCGGGCGGCACGTTGACGCCGAAGCCGCCCTCCGCCAGCGCGCGCGCCAGTTCGCTCTGCTCGTCCGCCACCGTCAGCACCGGCCGCGCCAGCGCGAGGCTGCGCAGCAATTTGCTCGGAAAGAAAAACGCGCCCGAGCCGCTCTGCTGCGTGACGAGCGTGAGGTCCGCGTCCACGAGCATTTCGAGATAGCGCGCCTCGCTCTGCAATTCGAGCAGCCGCACGTTGCCCAGCTTCAGCTCGCGCACGCGCGCCTCCAACCGCGGACGCATTGCGCCATCGCCGCAGATGACAATGTGCAGCCGGGGATTCGTCACGAGCGCCGCGGCCTCGAGCACGCCCTCCAGCCCCTGCTTCACGCCGAGGTTGCCCGAATAGACCGCGACGAAATCATCCGCGCGAAATCCGTGACGCGCGCGAAAGCCTCCGGGCGCGGGCTGCGTCTCGGGCAGCGCCACGCCATTTGGAAAATAGACCAGGCGCGCGGCGGGAACGCCCTTGCCCGCCATCGCGTGCAACATGCCCTGGCTGATGGCGGAAACGCGCGCGGCGCGGGCGTAGGCGAACGCTTCCAGCGCATACAGCAGTCGCATGAAAAATCCCGGCTGCAACATGCCCAGACCGAGCGCGGCGTCCGGCTGCAGGTCCTGCACGTGAAAGACCACCGGAGCAGGCTTCACGCGCGTCAGCAGCCACGCCGCCGCGCCGAGCAGCAGCGGCGGCGACACGACGACGAACACGTCGGGGCGCGGCAACCGCAGCAGCCGGTGCAGTGAGCACGCCACAAAACTGGCCTCGTGAAAAATCCGCTTCAACGTGCCGGGACGCTGCGGCACGTAATGCCAGCAACGGTGGATCCGGACGTCGTTCACGTCGTCATCGCGAAAAACTTTTCTCGCATCGGCGGGCTGTTTCTTCCACGCGGGATAATACGGAAAGCTCGTGACCATCCGCACCGTGTGCCCCTTCCCGCGCAGAAACTCGCACAACGCCGTGTTGTAAGGCGCGATGCCGGTCAGCTCCGGCGCGTAGTTGATGCCCCAGACCGTGATGTTCATGCGCCGGGAAAGGTTTTACCCGTGGCGGCCAGCTCCAGTTCCCGCGTTTGCAGCACGATGAAATATTCGTAAATCGCCAGCAGCAGCGCATACGCCAGCCCGGCGCGGCCGTCCAGAAACGCGCGCCGCCACACGAGCAGATACAAAAACTTCACCAGCGGCCGGCACGGCATCTGGTAAAACAACCGCTTTTGATGCACGCGGCGCTGGTGAAAATCCGCGCCGAACAAAGCGGTTTTCCACGAGCCGCGCTCCGCGTTTTTCTCCACCAGCATCTTCGCCTCAACCGCGGCGTAGCGAACGTGGCGCTCGAGCCAGAAGCCGATGCCCTTGCTGAACGGGTAGTGATCGAACGGCTCGGTCAGTTCACCAGTCTCGCCGTCCACGACCGCCACCTGATGCACGAGGCGTTCGTAGCGAATCTTGCCGGGCCGGAAAACCCGCACATACCACGGCGTGACCTGCACGTATCTCAGCCACGCGCCATCGAAGAAAAAATCGCGGCGGCGGATGCGAAAGGCCGCGCGCGGATCGCCCGCGTCCAGGCGACGCAGTTCCTCCGCGAGTGGCGTCGGCACGCGCTCATCCGCATCCAGGTGCAGCACCCACGGATGTTTGAACGGCAGCTCCCGTGCCGCGAAATTTTGGTGCGCCGCCCAGTTGTCGAACGGCCGCTGCGTCACCAGCGCCCCGGCGTCGCGGGCCAGTTCCACCGTGCGATCGGTGCTGAAGGAGTCGAGGACATGCACATCGTCCGACCACGCCACCGAAGCTAGGCAGCCGGGCAAATCCTGCTGCTCGTTCTTCGTGAAAATGAGGACGGAGATCATGGGAAAGCGAAGCCGGCCTCAGTAGAAAAACACGTCCGTCGAGGTGACGCCCGGACGGCACGGGCCGGTGCTGCGGAACTCGCGCCAGGCCTTCGCCCGGTGGCTCGTGCGCAGTTCCGGGTAACGCCACGAGTCGTCCACGATGATGATGCCGCCCGGCTGGATGCGCGTCTCCGCGTGGCGGAAACACTGCGGTCGCACCGGCGTGCCTTCTTCCGTGCCATCCACCACGATGATGTTCAGCGGTTCGGCGGGCAGCGAATTCAAGTAGGCCGATTGCGCGAAGTCGGCCGCGTGGTGGAAATCGTAGGGATGATGCGCCAGTCGAACGTTCGTCAATTTCTCCTCTTCCAGCGCCGCGCGGACGCGCTGCAACCAGTCGGCGTTGTCTTCGGTGGAAAGCACCGAGGCCGCGCGCCATGCGAAGAAAATCGTCGAGCCGCCCGAGCCATACTCGAAGACACTCATCTGCTTCGTTACATAGCTTTCCAGAAACTCGATGGCCGACTGCGCGAACCACGGCACGCCCAGTTCGAGCGGACTGCGGCGGCACAGCGGTCCGCGCGTGACATACGCGCCGACGTGGCGCGGATGCGTGGCCAGATGCGCGACCACGCGGCCGAGTTTGGTGAGGGCGTTTCCTTTCATGTGGTTCGTGGGACGGGCGAGTCGGCGTCCGGCTTCTCGATGGCCACGTTCACCTGCAACAGGTTTTTCACGACCCAGTCCTTGACGCTGCCGCTCGGCAGCCGGCAACGCCGAAGCCAGCCCCGGCCGCGTGCGAAGGCCCTCAGATCGAACAGCGACACCAGGTGAATCGCGTCGCGATCTCGCGCCCATTCGCGATGGAAGACGGACGGGTCGGTCACAATCAGAAAGGCAGACGGCCCGCCGAGCCATGTCCGGACGCGACGCCCGAGCAAGAACAGGCCGGTCAGCCAACGGGTCGCAGCCGACCGATGGTCGAAGGAAGGCGGCAGGTAAAACGGCATGTCATAGCGGGGGCAGAAAACAAACAGCGCCCCGCCGGGCGTCACCATTGCCCACGCCCGTTCGAGGGTCGCGCGCGGGTTGGTGATATGCTCGAAGACGAACGTGCTGAAGATCACATCGTACCGCCCCGTGACGGTCTGGAGGTCGCCGACGAACACCTCGTCCGCCTGCGTCCGCAGATACTCGGCATTGAGCGCCGTCACGTCTTGGGCGGCGAAGTGCAGCTCCGGGGCGAGACAGAAGTGGCGGAAACCGGTGCGGCCCGCGCCAATTTCCAGCACGCGACAGGAACCCTTGCGCGCAATGACCGCCTCAACTTTCTCCACCACAAAACGCCAGCAGTTCGACTGGTCGCTCGGCGCAACAAACGCCCCGTAGGCCGGCGAATTCTGGTAGAAACGGTCGAGCGCGACCCGCAGCGCGGACGCATCAGGATGCGCTTCATTGACCAGGGAGAGTTTCATGCGCGGGGCCGGATGATCCGGCACGGGTTACCCGCGTTGATCGTGCGCGGCGGCACATCGCGGGTGACCACGGAGCACGCGCCGACAATGGCGTCCGCGCCGATCGTCACGCCCGGCATCACGAAGGCGCGCGCGCCGACGAACGCCCGCGCCCCCACCACGATGGGCGCGGTCAGCAGTGGCAGGGCCACTTGAGTGAAGTCGTGCGTGCCGGCGCAGAGATAGGCTTCCTGCGCCACCGTAGCGTCTTCTTCGAGGCGAATCGGCCCGAGCGAATACGCGTTGGCACGGTCGCCGAGACAGGCGCGATGGCGCAGTTCCAGATTCCACGGCATCGCGACCCGCGCGCGCTGATGCACAAACGGCACGCCGCTGAGCCGCGCGCCAAACGCCCGCAGCCAGAGCAGCCGCCAGGCGTTGAGCGGCTTCGGAGTCCACGCGCAGAAGAGCAGCCAGCAATATTCCCACGCGAGCAGCTTGAGCCGGAGCGCCAGCGACCACGGGCTGACGTAGGGCGAGCTTTGCGAATGGGTGGTGAATTCCCTCATGCGAGCAGCGATTGGAAATCCGCGAGGTACCGCGCGGCGACCTCCGGCAACGCAAACTCCCGGGCCGTCGCGTAGGCCGCCGGAGCGAGCGCCGCGAGCCGCTCAGGCGCGCCGAGCAGCGCGGAAATGCTCTGCGCCAGCACGCGCACGGAGTCGGCGACACGGTGGTCGAAGACAAATCCATTTTTACCAGCACGGATGAAATCGCGGAAGCACGCGAGGTCCGACACCAGCGCGATGCGGCTCCGGGCCATCGCCTCAAGCGGCGCAAGGCCAAACGTCTCGCCCTTCTCCGCCAGCGACGGATAGACGAACAACGTCGCGGCATCGAACTCCGAGTTCAGTTTCTCCGGCTGAAAAATCGGGCCGGTGAATTGCACGCGCTCGGGCGCAGCCAGCGCACGCAAGGCCTGGTAATACGCCTCGCCACCACCGCCCAGCTCGGTCTGCCACGGTCCGACGATGCGGAGTTGATGCGCGACCGACAGCCGGGCACACGCGCGCACAAGCAGTTCCAGCCCCTTCTCGGGATGCACGCGACCGACGTAGAGAATGACCGGCGGCCGCGTGGTCGGTTGCGGTGCCTGGTTGAACTGTTCGAGCGGCAGTGGATTCGGCAGCGCGACAACTTTGTGCGCCAGTGTCGGCACCTGCTCGCGCACCGCCTGGGCCACGGGTGCCGAGACCGCCTGCAACCGCGCCGCGCGCCGATACAGCGCCATCTGCCGCTTCGGGTAGCGCGCGATGTGGACGTAGATTTTTCCCTGCCGTCGTTGGCGCGCGAGCAACGGCAGCCAGAACGTGTTTGTAACCAGAATGTCCGCGTCTGGCAGCGCGCGCGCTGCCCCCACCGAGTACACAAAATCCTCGCACTGCCGCCGGAGCATCGTGCGCGGCGAGTCAAAGCCCGGCAGCCGCACGTGCCGCACGCCGTGCAGGGTTTCCTGTTCCGGCAGTTCCGGATGCCGCCGCGAAAGGTGCGTCACCGCGACGCCGCGGCGGGCCAGTTCCTGGCCCAGCGCGAACCACACTTTTTCCACGCCTCCGCCCAGGAGCGGCGGCACCGGCAGAAACGCGCCCTGGACCACGGTGATTCTCACGCCGCCACCCCGCTTTCCCGCAAGGTCTCAACGAACTGTGCGGCGACGCGGCGGATCTCGTACCGCTTCTGAAAGCACGCGACCGCGCGCGCGCGCATGACTTCCCTGGCTGGCTCCGATAGTTCGCGCCAGCGGTTCAGCAGGTCCACCGTGCCCGCCACCGTGTCGGCGGCGACCAATCCCGCACCGTCCTGCGCGATCTCGCGATAAATGTTCACTTGATCCGAGATCAACACGGGCACGCCGCACGCGAGCGCCTCGACCACGGCGACGCCAAAATTTTCCTGGTGCGAGGGCAACACAAAAACATCCGCCGCGTGCATTGCGCCCCATTTGAGTTCGCCTTGCAGCAGGCCCGTCCACGTCACGCGCTGCGTCACGCCGAGACCGGCTGCGAGTCCCTGCAACTCCGCGAGCAACGCTGGCGCGGCGGGTCCGGCGATGACGAGATGGTCGTCGTAACCAGCCGCGGCGCTGACCTGCGCCCACGCGCGCAGAAGCAGGTCCACGCCCTTTTTCTCGTGAACGCGGCCGAAAAACAGCAGCAAGCGCCGGTCGCGCAAGCACGGATGAGCCGCGAGAAATTGTTCGCGTTGCCGGGTCGGTTCACCGGGCGGCGGCGCGGTGCCGAAGCTCACCACGCGCTCGTGGCAGCGGTAGTAGCTGAACGAATCACGCGCCAGCTCGCGCTCGCGTTCGCAGGTGAAGAGCAAGGCCCTAGCGTCGCGGAGGACGCGATATTCCGCCCACGGCCAGTAGAGCCATTTCTTGAGATGTTTGAGCGGATACTGCCGCTTGAACCACGGATCGAGCATCCCATGCGGATACACGAAGTAAGGCGTGTCGTGGCCGCTGAGCGAGCGCCACGTGCCGAAGCTGTGGTATTGCCACACGCCCTCGACAACCACGGCATCAAAGGCGTGCGCGTGCGTGGTGAGCCACGGCGCGTAGCCAGGCGTGTAACCGTAGCTGCCGTGGCCGGGACCGAGCGCGTGCAGCGGCAGCGGGAAATCCGCAACGCCCGGCGCGTCGGGCGAATCCAAGCTGGCGACTTCGACGCGGTGCCCCATAGCGAGCAGCGCGGCGGAGACTTGCTTCAATCCCTCGACCGGGCCGCCACCCGCGGGGTTCACCGAATGGATGACGCGCAATAGTCTCATCGCAGTTTCAGCGTGATGCGGATTGCCCGGCGAAACTCGCGGAGGCGAGCGGAGCCAATTCGCGCGACGGCACGGCGCGCGTCACCGGCGGGAGGCGTTCCTCGATCGCCTCCAAAACTTCCGCCACGGTGATGGATGTGAGGCATCGCAACTGTTGCGCGACACACTCGTCGAGCGCGCAACCGAAGCAGGGGACATGGCGGTAAAGAATCGCGTGGCCCGTGCCGCGCGGATTCCATTGGCCGGGGAGACTGCGCGCGGAGAACACGACGACGCAGGGCACGCCGACACAGGCCGCGAGGTGCATTGGGCCGCTGTCGGGGCCGACAAACAGCCGCGCTGACGCAAGCACGGCGGCGCTCACGCGCGGGCCGCAGCCCCCCGCCAGATTCGCGCGCGGGCCGCGCCACCTGGCGGCAAGACGCTCGTTACGGGCGCTGTCCTCGCGGCTCCCGAGCTGCACGAGCGGCAGGGTGGGATGCCGTGCGGCGAGCCGTTGCAGCACGGTTTGCCACCGCTCCTCGCCCCAATCTTTCGCGGACACTTTCGTGCCGGTGGCGAGCGCCAGAAACGGCGCCGTCACGCCTGCGTCACTGAGCAAACGCCGGGCTTCCGCGCGTTCCGCCGCGGTCAGGCGCAAGTCCCACGCCGCACCGTCGGCGGGACCGGGCGCGCCCAGCGGCGCGAGTCGCAAGGCCAGCCGTTGCGCCTCCCATTCAAATTGCTCTCGGCCTGGCTCGCGCTGGCAGACCAAGTCCCGGCGACGAAAGGGCACGCCGAGCACGCGCGGAATTCCACACGATTTGAAGAAGAGCCAATCCCGCACGCTGCGCGCCAGCCCGCGCGCCGCAGCGAGCGAGATGGCCAGATCAAACCGGCGGGCTTTGAGTTCCCGGCGCAATTTTAACGCCGCGCCCGCGCCGCCGAGGCCGACGGGATACGCGATGAACGAGTCAACGGTGCCGGTGTTTTCCAGAATGGCTTGCAGGGGCGGTGCCGAGCCGGCGACGGGTTGATTGGTCAGCACGGTGATTTCCGCGGCGGGAAACTGGCGACGGAGGAAGTGAAAGCACGGCAGCGCGAGAACGGTGTCACCCAGGCTGCCCAAGCGGTAAATCAGGATTCGCTTCATGCGCTCAGGGGATTTCACTGAGCGCCCGCGTTTTGGATTCCGCGAGATCGCCGAAGTCGAACGGCCGCTGCCGCCGACTCCAGACGTGGACAACGAGAATGAGCCGCGAGACGGCGACATAGCCCAGCGGTGCCAGCACCAAACTGATGAGCATCGAGGCGATGGGTTGTTCGGTGAAACTGTGCTGAAAATCGCACATCAGGTAGGCGCACCAGGCATTGCGCTCCAGCGGTCCGGTCAGCGTGCGATACACGAGCACGAAGGCCGTCAGAAGGACACATGGCAGGAGGACCGCGCCCCACCATTTGAACGCGCTGAAACTGTCGGCGACAAACCCGAAAGACACCTGGGTTCCCTGATCGTTGTCACCCAGCATTTTGGCCTTGTGACCGAGGAAGTTGCCCGTGCTGATGGCTGGCTTCGAGGGATTGAGGAAGCGCGGCACGAGCATGCGAAAACCATGCGAGATCGTCTCCCAGCCCGAGCCGCCGTCGCGCAGCGTTTCGGTCACGAGGATATCCACTGCTTTGATCATGCTGAAGCGTTCGAGGAACCCGCTCGCGCCGTGAAAATAGGTTTGGTACTCGCTCTCGCTGCTGTCGCCCGCCTCCTCAGCGGCACGCAACCGCGCGAGCGGCTCGCCTGAGCGAATGAGAGCGCCGATGAATTCCGTGGTCAGTTCCGCCGATCGCACCAAGCCGTAGCCGCGCACAAAATTCCGCGCGACCTGGGCAAAGGGGAAGAGGACGGCTTGGGCGATGATGCCGAGAGCCACGACGGCCACGCCATGCGACCACCGGAATGAGAAACCGAAGGCCACCGCCGTCACCGCGAACAACAGCACCGGCTCGAACATCATCTGCTTGCTCGCGGTCATCAGCCCGAAGAGGAACATCATCCCCATCGTGGTGGAATTGAGCCAGCCCACTGCGCGCCGGCCGCCGCTGCGCACCAGCGTGTGCGCGGTGGTGAAGACCACGGCGAGTTTCATGGTGAAGGACAACTGCCGCAGCAGGCCGGTGATGCCGCCGACATGAATCACGCCGTCCTGCGCCCCCCCGAGGGCGAGCATTCCCACAATGCTGAGCAGGCCCAAGGCCGACGTGAGCCACGCCGCGACCCGCAGCGACTCCTCGTCCTGAAACGCCGGGAGCAGCGGCTGCCGGACCGCGAACGGCCGCGTCACCCACGCGGCGAGGGTGATGCCGCCCAAGCCCGCGACGAGCACCAGCAGCGTGGTCACCGGCTCGCTCAGCTCGAGCTGCGCCGGCTCCCAATAGCACACCTTGGCGACCTGGCTGATGACGACGGTCTTGAGTCCGAACACGGCGACACAGAAACCGGACACGGTGTTCAGGCCGCCCAGCAGGTTGACCGTGAAGGCCAGTAGCATGGTGAAAATGAAGACCAGTTCCGCGAACAGCAGCTTGGTTCCGCTAGTCACCTGCAAGGCGAGCAGCACAAGCGCAAAGCCTAGCGTCCAGTCCATTCGCACGAACCGCGGGATTGAGATCTTCAGTCGCACAGGACCGCCTTTCGGTTGGCCTCGGATGCGCCGATTTCCAACTGTTCGAGAATGCGGGCCAGCGTGACTTCATTGCCCAGCCCGAGTTCGCACGCGCGCCGCTGGCCGGCCAGCGCAATGGCGCGGGCGCGCGCGGGATTCACCAGCAGCTCCTGGCATTTCGCCACACACTCATCGGCGTCGTCCCAGAAAACCGCCTCCACTCCATCGCTATACATCTGCACGTGCTCGCGCGTCCGCTCGGCGCAGAGGAGTCCGCCGATGGCTGGAATCTCGGCGCTCCGTTGCGTGTGCAAATCCCGGTTGCCCTGCGACACCAAGCCGAGGCTGACCTGCGCGTAGCGGATGGCCTTGACGTAGCCAGCGCCCAACACCGCGTGGCCGCGCAGGGCGCGCTGGAGCACCCGCCACTCGGGAGCTTTTTCCCAGCGATTGCCGTAGATCGCCAGCGGCACGCCCGACCGCAGCAGTTGCGCCAGGAAGCCGCCGCGTTCGGGCATCCAGGTGCCGACGAACACCACTGGCGCGCGCCACGCGGCCTCGTCGGCCGCGGAGAACGGCTCGGGCGCATGGGCCACTTCATCGTAGCCGCGATAAACTTGCAGAAGGTTTCGGACACCGAGCGCGCGGTATTCCGTCGTGCTCTCGTCCCGCACGACCACGCACAAATCGTAAGCGGGCAGGGCGCGCAGCAACGTGCGCCAGAGGTTGCCATCGCGCCGGCCGGTGGGGTCGTCGAGGTTGTAACTCAGCACCTGACGGCACTGCTGCTTCAGCGCGGTCACGAGGTCGAGACTCACTTCCGCGCCGCCGTCCACCCATGCGAGGTCGAAGCGTTCGCCGTGAATTGCGTTCAGTAAAAAATTGCGGATGCGCCCCGCCGCCAACGCGTAGCCGGTGAGATAGTTCAACTTGCCAAGCAGCCGCGACGGCCGCAGAGCGCGCTGCGGATTGAGATGGCGCACCCGGTGACCGAGGCGTTCGAGCGCCTGCGCCCGGTGCCGCGCGCTGCCGTGGGGATGATCGTCGCCGACAAAAAGAATGTTCATGGCTCGAGCAGCGCACGCGCGGCGGCCTCGATGCTGTAGCCAGCAAGGCGTTCACGGCACCAGTCAAAATCGCGGGGCAACGCCGATAACGCGACGAGGTGCCGCGCCAGTTGGGCCACATCGCCCACCGGGAACACCCCCACGCGTTCCCAGCTTTTGAACTCTTCCGCGCAACCGACCGCGTCCGAAACGATCGCCGCGCAGCCCGCCTGCAACGCTTCATTCACCACGAGGCCCCACGTTTCACCCATGCGCCGTGACGGCAGCACGACCACGTCGGCGGCCAGGTAATAGTCCGGCAGCGCGGTCTGATTAATGAAGCCGGTGAAGATCGCGCGTGCATCGCGGGCGCGCAGACCGGCCTCGAGTTCGCCGGAGCCAACGAGCAGCAGACGCGTTCGCTGGCGCAGCGGCTCCGGCAGGAGTTGGCGCGCAGCGAAGAGGAGGTCGGGATTTTTTTTGGGAATGAGTTTGCCGAAAAACGCGACGACCAGTTCGTGATCCGCGACGCCCAGTTGTTGCCGCGCGGCCCGACGACGACGCTCCTTCTCCGCGCGGGTCACGTCACGCAAAGGATCAGTCACGCAGTAGCGAGCCGGCCGCAAGCGCTCCGGAGCGACGCCGTGCCGGAGCAGATGCCGACGGTTCAATTCGCCGATGAAAAACGCGCGCTGCAAAGGCCGGTAGAGCAACCGGTAGCACAGGCGGCGGACGGCCTCTTTCCACGGCGCGCGGTCGAAGGCGGCATCCTGCGTCTCGGAGCGCAGCCACACGGGAATCCCGAGGCGCAGCGCGGCGAAATACGCGGCGAAATCCATCTGGAACACGAGGCCGTTGAGCAGCACGGCGGCGGGGCGTTCGCGTCGGAGTCGCGCCGCGATGCCGCGGCCGTGCAGGCTCGTGCGATGTTCGAGCGTGTCGCCGCGCTGGTTGTGCAACACTTCAAACGGGTAGCCTGCGAGCAGCTCGGTGTCCCATTTCACCGCGCGTCCAAAGCCCGGATCGTGGTGGCCGCGCATCGAGCCATCGGTGCCGAACAGCACTTTGCACGCGCCCGCGCGCAGCCGTTCCATGCACTGATAGACGGGCACGCGATATTGGATGGGATGCGATTCAAGAACGAGCAGCATGGCCTTGGTGCAAGCGGCGGCAGACCTCGAAATATTCGCGCCCGTAACTGTCCCAGCCGCCGAGCGCGCGGGCGCGGGTCAGCGCATTTTCGGCCATGCGCCGCTGGAGCGGGGCGTCGTCGGCCAGTTGCTGCAAGCGTTCCCGGAGCGCTTCGCTCTGCCCGGCCGGCACGACAAAGCCGTTGCTCCCGTTGGCGATCAGGTCCGGTCCGCCGGAGTTTTCCGACGCAATCACCGGACAGCCACAGGCCATCGCCTGGCCCATCACCATGCCGAAGCCATCGCTCAAACTCGGCAGCACGAGCACATGGCTGCTGCTCATCCACCGCGACAGAGCGGACTGCGGCCGCGGTCCCGCAAAGGTCACGTCGGCAAATTGTTTTCCGCGGCAATAGGCCGCCATCTCCGGGGCCATTGCACCGATGAGCACCAGTTCCTTGCGCGGGTGTCGCAACGCGGCGAAGGCCTCCAGCAGATAGGGAATCCCCTTGTTGAAGGAGATCGCGCCCACAAAGAGCACGACGAACTTGTCATCCGGCGGCAGCGCGACCCTTTGAAAACGCGACAGGTCCATCCCGTACGGCACCCGGCGCAATTTGCCGGGCGCAATTCCTTCCGCGACGAAGCTACGCTCCGCAAACGACGACGGCACCGTGATCACATCCGCCGACGCGTACTCGGCCTCCTCCTGCGCACGGTTTCGTGGATCGACTCCCTCGAAGGGTGCGCCGCGTTTGCGAAACTCCTCCCGCAGCAACCGCTCATGCGCCACGATGTGCGCCGAACCCCGATCGCAGATCACTTTGGCCCCGCGCGCGCGCGCCCGCCGACCCGACTTTAATGCCGCTCCCGAGAGGCCGACGAACACATCGCAGTCCCGCAGATTTTTCTCCACGAGCCAGTCGTGCGTCTGATGCACCCGCCACGCCAGCTCGTGGTCAAACCAGCGATGCGTCAGGCCGAAATATCCGCGCGCCATGTAGGCCGTCAGCAGCCACGGGAGCGTGTGGACCTTCTCGACCGGCAGCCCCTCACCCCGCAATTTCCAGCGTGGATAACCCGTGAAAATGCACTCGAGCGCCGCGCGCTGGTGCAACTGCCGCGCGAGATCGAAGTGGTGAAATTTCCCGTGACAGGATTGCACGATGCGCATTCAGCCCTCCTGTCGGCAAAAGTTAAGCGATCCCATGAACCGCCGCGCCGGAGCCGCAAGTCCGTCGCCGAACAGCAGCAGCGCGATCGCTCCCGTCACGGTCGCGGCGAGCGTAGCACAGCCCGCGCGCAGGACCCACGACGCGCCCTCCAGCCACACCAGCAACGCGTAAACACCCGGCACCACCACCACCGGCAGCGCTGCCGCAGCCCACAAGCGCGCGGATTGCGGGTCTTCACCGGGCGGTCGATTCCAGCGGAAGATCACGACCGCCAGAACCAGCTCGGTGATGAGCCACGCCAGCAGCAGCCCCGGCTCGCCGGCGATCTGCGCGAGCCACAGGCCCGCCACACTCATGACGAGATAGCCGCCGCCAATGAGCAGCGTCGCGCGCTCGTGGCAATTGGTCGCGAGCGGCAGCGCGTATTGGTTGTCCTTGAAAATGGTCGCCAGACCAACTGCGGCCATCAACGCGAGCATCGCGGCTGAAGGGTCGGTGCGCCCGTGCAGCCAGAGTTCGATGACCCACGGACTCAGCACGGCGAGGGCAACGACGAGAAACCCACCGCCCGCGAGCGCGACCGTTTCGCTGAAGCGCTGGAGTTTCCAAAGCTGTCCCGGAATCGGACCACCGAAGGATCGTGTCAGCTCCTGCTGCACGGCGAGTTGCACGGGCGTGAGCAACTGGCGCGCGGCCGAAAACAACGTGCGGGTGGTGGCGAAGGTGACGACGGCGACCGGCCCGAGGGTCCACTGCAAAATCAGCAGGGGCACCTCGTAGAGGACAAGAAAGTTCAGCGTGGTGAGACCGAAGAACAGGCTGGGGCAAACCATTTCCCGGGCCTCGTGCGTATTCCATTCCCGGAGACTGGGAGCCACGGGACTGCGTCGGGTGTCCCACAGCACCAGAGCAATCCCAACGACGACGCTGACGACATGCGCGACCGCGAGCCAGACAATGTCGCAGCGCCAGTGGAGCAGCAGCAGCGAGGCGACGAGCAATCCGGCGCGTTGCAGGTTGTCCCATTGCTGCGCGCGGTGGGCCGCACCGCTGGCGCGCAGCACCGCGGCGAGTTGCCCCTGAATGAGCCGGAGAATCACCCACGTTCCCAACAGCAGCAGGACCGGACGCGCCTCCGTCGGCGACCAGCCGAGCCGCAGCCAGCTTTCCAACGGCAATCCTTGCGCGATGAGCAGCCCCAGAAAACCCAGGCCGCCCAGTCCGAGCGCCAGTCGCAGTCCAATTGATTGCAGGCGGCAGAACTGTGCGAAATCACCCGCGGCATGGAGCATCGTCAGCCGGTTGTTGAGATAGGTTTGCAGCCCGAAGTCGAGATTGCCCAACTGCCCGGCCGCCGCCATTACCACCAGCCACGCGCCATAACCCTCAACCCCGAACTGCCGCAGGAACGCGACCGGCAACAGGAGTTGCTGCGCCAGATTAATGCCTTGGCCAAGGCCAATGCTGAATGAGTGTTTAGCCAGACGACGCCACATTCGCTCAATGAGATGCGCCCGGACTAGGCGCGGGTGACGGCTTTGGGCGCGGGCCGCGAACGGACGCCGTAGGTCTTGTAACCGTATTGATAGTAAACGTCGGAGACGGCATCCGCGCGGTTGAAGACAAAGCCCAGCACCTTCACCCGACGTTGGTAGAACATCTCCAAAGCCTGGGTCAGTACGCCCGCGCGGCTGCGGCGCCGGCGCACGACCATCAGCACCCCGTCCATCTGCGGGGCGAGCGTCACCGCATCCGCACCGGCAAACACCGGCGCGCTGTCCACGATCACGTAGTCATAGCCCTTCGACCACTCCTTCAACTGCTGGCATTGGGTGGCGTTGATATAGAAGGAATTGGCCAGCCCATGTGACTGACCCCGCGGGAGCAGATGCAGATTGGGATGAGCCACCGAGGGCGTCACTTTCTCGAACGGCAATCCCTGAGTGAACAGTTCCACCAAGCCCGGCGCGAGCGGAGTGTTGAAGGTTTGATGCAAGGCACCGCGGGTAAGATCGGCGTCAATGAGCAACACCCGCGAACCGGCCAGCGCCATTG
This sequence comes from Akkermansia muciniphila, assembly GCA_945861535.1. GTDB lineage: Bacteria > Verrucomicrobiota > Verrucomicrobiia > Limisphaerales > BJHT01 > BJHT01. The sequence continues at coordinate 30,295 of CAMAUZ010000002.1, forward strand.
TCATCGCAAGGTTGGCGGCGATGGTGGACTTGCCTTCGTCCGGCACGCCGCTGGTCACCAACAGATATTTCGGAAAACGACCTGTGCCGTCAGCCACTTGAATCGAGGAGTAAATGTGACGGATACTCTCCGCGAAGAGCGAGCGCTCGTCATTCGCACTGATCGGCTTCAAGGGATTCCGACGCGAAACTCCGGGTACCTCTGGAACCTGCGCCACCACAGTCTCTTCAAACTGCTCCTTCAATTCCTTGAGACTCGCAATGCGATCGTCACTGCGTTCCCAGACAACCAACAAGCCCAGACCGAGTAGCAAGCCAACCGCAGCCGCCACACCCAGCTTCAGGGGCAACTGATTGATCGCCGTGGCCAGACCGGCCCGCTCCAGGGTGACAATGTTCTCCGGTTCGAGGTTCTTGTTCACGTCCACGTTTTGCAGCAACCGCAAGAGTTGATCATACAATGCCTGGGTGCGGGCGAGATTGGCCTTGTGCTGATCGAAATCCGCCATGCGGGTGTTCGCCTCCAGCACCTTGGCCTCCCAGTCACGGATGGTCGTCAGGACGCTCTGCATGCGCAGTTTCACCGAGCGGCGCGCGGAATCCAACTGGTCGCGGCTCTGATCATGATAGACCTCGATCAGCTTCTCCACGCGGGCGATGTCTTCCTTCAACTTGACCATCTTAGGATGCTCCGGACGCATGAACAGCCCCCACTCATCCCGCTGGAATTTGAACAACTGAATCTGCTGCTTGGCGGTGAGATAGTCAGCCGGCGGAAGGATGCCGACCGTTGAGGAATCATTGACCATTTTTGAGTCAGAGCCTCGATTCTTGATCTGGCTGCCCACATTCTCCTCGGCGGTGAGTGATAGAAGCACCTTCTCCTCCACCTGCAGATCAGACATCTGGGTGGTCAGGCGCGCGAGATAGTTGCCCGCGGCCGAACCCATCTCCTGCAGCAAGGCGACGTTGTTCAGCTTCTTAAACTGGTGCAGTTTGTCCTGCTCACTCTTCAACTCTTTCTCCTGCTGCAGCAATTTGGCGGTCAGCGAGGCGAGCGTGTCATCGGAAGCCACCACGCGCATCTCTTTCTTGTAGGCGAGATATTCATCCGCCAGCGCATTCAAGAAGGCCTGCGCATACGCACCATCCTCGCTCGTGGACCGGAGGAGAAAAATCGAGGTCCGCCGAATTTGGGTGACTGAGAGCAGGACCAGGGCGCGATTAATCTCGGGTTGTGCCGCCTTCAAGGCCGCATGAGCACGTTCCTTGAGTTTCTCGCTCTGCATCAACTCAATCTGCGTCCCGAAGAAATTCATGTTGTCATCCGAGAACATTCCACTCTCGGGCAGCTTCACCTTGCCGCCGACCATCATGCGGGCAAAGGAGCTGTATTCCACCGGTTCATTGAGCGCCAGATAGGTCTGCCCACCCACGCACAGGAGGCTCGTCAGCCCTACCACCCACCACATGCGCCCCAGGAAACGCAGGTAACGATCCAACCGAGTGACTTCCGGAGACTCCGCCGGAGACTTCAGATGTCCGTTTCCATTTTTGTAGCTCATGGTGGTTAAAAGCTGACCAACCGGGCCGGAACAAATACCAGATCACCGCTCTGCAGCGTCAGATCTTTGTCCATTTTCCCTTTCTCGATAATTTCTACGACATCCACGGTGAAGGACTCCGGCTCCACGCCGGCCGGGCGTTTGCGGGTAACCTTGACATGCTTCTTATCCGCGAAATCGGTAAATCCGCCGGCCCGGAGGATGGCCTTGGTCAGTGTCAACGCCTCGTCACTCGGAATGTCCTGGGGACCGGAAGTGCGCAACTGCCCGACCAGATAAACCTTGCCACGATTCTTGCCGAACAGGTCCACGGCGACAATGACCGTGGCTTTGAGATAATACTTTTTCTCGAGCTCGGTCTTGATTTCGCGCGCGAGGGAATAGCAGGTTTTCTCCGCCGCACTGACGCGTCCAATATAGGGAACCTCGAGTTCGCCAGTGTCGGAGATTAGGATCGGCTTGGGTTCCTCTTTGTCTTCGATGATGCGAAAACTAAGGCGATCTCCGATCGAGAGCTTCTGCTTGTCATCCAGCGCGTCCATGGAGGCGAACCCGTTGGCGGGGAATCTCGGAGGCGGAAGAACGTCGGCGGCCCGGACTACCGGACCGAGCGATAAAAGGCCGGCGAGGCCCGCACACAGCAACACTCTGTGATACAGCGTCGCGAACGGGATGGACAACCTGACAAAATGAGTCTTCATATAGAACACAAAGTGGACAATGCGCCGCCCAAGTGTAGAACTCGTGGCGGTTCGGTGTCGTTTTGGTGAACCTTTAGAAGCGGTAGGTCACTTCCAGAGTGACACTGTTCTGCCGGTAGTTGCGAAGCGCGAGGTCCGAGTCCTTGACGATGAAGTTGTAACCAATGGCGGCCCGGAGCTTTTCCGAAAGTTGCTGCGAGAGAGCCAGCCCGGCACCTAGCCGGTCATATTTCTCGGCACCGGTGGTCTTCAACTCCCGGCCGCGCTCGAAGAAGAGGCGGGGAGACACGGTCATGTGTTGCGAGATTTTCCAGTCCGCCTGATACCGCACCGTCCACAACTCCAAGGCATCGGAGGCAATGCCGAGCTGCAGCTCCCGGCCTCCTTTAAGCGAATGCACAAAGTTCTGTCCTAGTTTATGCACGGTACCCAGTCCCGCATAATAGGATTCTTGATCCGGTGTGGGTCCCACGGTGCCAGTGCGGTCGAAATCGTAGGCGATCATGCCCGCTTCCGCCGTGAGTTTGAAACGCGGCGTGACAGCCACGACCGTGTCCGCACCCACCCGGAAATAGCGGTGGTCATTGAGAAAGGCCTGCTCGTAGTTATTGAAACCGCCGCCGGCCGAGAGGCCCAGCGAGAACGTGCGGGTGATTTGATAGGTGCCGTGGGCGTTGAAGTTCTCCGAGGAGTTGTTGAGCTGCTCAAACTGGCGCGAACTGCTGATAAATGTCACATGATCGTATCCCAGGCTGAGCACGAGATTGTTATAGTCACCCACCACCTTCGCCCCGGCGGCGTTATTGAACCCACCAAACACAGCCGTGCCACTCACGCTACCAACCGCAATCGGGTCCTGGGTGTACGAAAACTGGTCGTGGAGATTGAGCAAGTAGTCTCCGAGATAGAAATCGAATGCCAATTCCGAACCGGGAGTGATCAACACCCGGTCATATTCGGAATTCTTCAGATAGAGGGCCGGACTGACACCGAGCGAAAGATTGATGGAATTGACGGTCGTCACCGGCAGAAAACCCCGCACCGACACCGACGGACGAAAGATCGCATCCTGCTGGCGGGCGACGTCGGCGACGTTGATGTTGTCGTTATACTCAAAGTTCGCCCCGGCCTCGATCGCGAGCTTGAGGCGGCCGGTTTGTACGGTGTAGGGACTGTTTTCCAGCGCGGCGCGCTTGGCCAACGCAGCAGCCTCGCCGGCGATCGAGTAGCGCGGAGCCTCCTGTGCCGCGGCCGGGCCGGCCGACACCCCGCTCCACACGCCCAACACGGCAACGGTTCGCAGCAGTGCGCCGACGCTTCGGGGACGCTCAGAACTTGGGGCGGGCTGCGGCTTTGCTGTTGTCATATCATTGGCTGCTTCAATCGAACCTACACGATTGTCTGGTAGTTTGCGGCGTGAGCTTTCCAACTCCCGGCCCCGCTCACAAGCGACGATCAGGTTACGGCCACGCGAACTTGTCACAGTCGCCTGCTTTGTTTCGATCCGGCGGGGTGCTAAAGAACCAGCATGTCAAAGTGTATATCTGTGGTTGTGTCCGCGGCCCGAAGCCGGGGTGCTGTGGTTACCCTATCCTGAAATGGTCTCAAATCGCACCCGCGGGGTCTATCTGATTTGCGTTTACGGGCACCTCCTGCTCTCGCAGGCCTGTTTCTGGCTGTGGGCCGGGATGTTTAACCTCATGGGGATTATCAAACTCTTAGGTCCCGACACCCCAGCGCATTTCCTCTACAGCGAAATCCTCTCCATCGGAGTGGTGCTGGGTGCTACCTTTGTGCGGGAGCGCAATGAGCTTATCGGCTCGGTGGTGGATGGGTCAAATGGCGTCGCGCTGCGGCAAATCGTGACCGCCTATTGCTTGTTGTTTTTCTATCTTATTGCTTCCAAAGATACGGGCATCAGTCGGCTCTTCGTATTCACCATGGTGGTCCCGCTTTATCTTACCCTGCATTTTGCGAACTGCCGTCTGCCTGCGCTCGTTCGCCGGCAGATGTTTCAAGGTGACCGCGAGGAACGAATCCTGGTCGCGGGGGGGATGGAAGGGTGGAATTGGCTGAGCGACTGGCTGCGCCGCAAGGAGCTGGTGGGCTATCGGACAGTGGGCCAAGTATGCGACGATGCGACTGACTGCGGGAGCGGGCAGATTCTTGGCCGGCTAGGCGATTTGGAAAGGGTGATTGCGGCGCATCAAGTCACCCAACTGATTGTATCCGAGGCGGCCATTCCCACCGGCTTTCTTGCCGGGGCGGCCGAGGTTTGCGAACGGCTCGGCGTCCGCCTTTTGGTTGTCAATGACATGGATCGCCATTTCAATCATCCGGTCACTCTGGTGGAGGATGATGGGATGCGTTTCCTTACTCTGCGTGTCGAGCCTTTGGAAAGTCCGTTCAATCGCATCCTCAAGCGCACGCTCGACATCGTTATCGCCGCGCCGGTCACGGTATTTCTCCTGCCGTGCTCCCATCTGCTAGTGTGGCTGCTGCAGTGCTGGCAATCGCCCGGCCCGGTTTATTTCAAACAGACCCGTGCAGGGATCCGAAACCGTCCGTTCATCATCTATAAATTCCGCACCATGCACGTAAACAGCGGGGACGAGTCGCGACAGGCGACAATGAATGACACCCGCATCTTCCCCGCCGGACGCTGGCTGCGCAAACTGAGCATTGATGAACTGCCACAATTCTACAACGTCCTGCGCGGCGACATGAGTGTCGTCGGCCCCCGCCCGCACCTGATCCAGCACAACGATCTCTTCGCGCAGGCGATGAAGAACTATCATGTCCGTGCGATCGCCAAGCCAGGTATCACCGGCCTTGCCCAAGTGTGCGGTTTCCGCGGCGAGGCGACCACGCCGCAAGAGATCATCGCCCGCGTGGGAGCGGATGTGAAGTATCTGGAGACTTGGACCTTCCTGGGGGATTGCCTCATCGTATTGCGGACTTTACTGCACGTGATCGCTCCGCCCCGGAAGGCGGTTTAATCTTCCCGACCGGGGAGCATCATGGCAATGAGTCGGTAGGCCGTTCCGCCACGCGCCGCTCGCTGCAAGAGGGAAACGGTATCGCAGCGGGGGACTTCTTCTTGCAAAGGTGGTTCCCATCGATGGCGGTTGCATTCGCGGCCTCCAGTGTCGCCTTCCAATCGTCGCACTGATCGAAGGTATTTCGCTTTCTCCTTTTTCGGCCCTTTGGCTGGGTCTTACGGTTGTGGCAGCGGTGGAACTGTCGACCGGCTGTTTTGATGCCAGTTTCAAGCTGCGCCCATTATTGGGTCTCGAACAAGTCTGGTTTTTGGGCTCGACAAAGGCCAGCCGAGCGAAGAAAGAACTCAAAAACAATCCACCTAATCCAAGGATATGAACCCTTTGGGAAGGCCAGCGTCGCCTGATCGAGCTGCCGTCAAACGCCAGCGGCGGGCCTTTCGTCCCCTCATCATCTATCTGGTCTTCGCGTTGCCGGTGCTGGCTTGGGACATCCATGTCAAATTGGTGAAGAAGACCTTCCTGAGCGCGACGGTGACGCTCGAAGGCAGGCGATTGGAAGAGCCATTCCAGGTGCAGATCAACGGTCAGCCGCACGCGCTGAATCGGCCGGTATCGCCCGGCTTCAAGACCATCCGCTTTTCCAGCCGCGATACCGAAGTGTGGGAAATCAACCGGTTCGTCTGGTATGGGCAAAATCCGCTGGGTGACGTGACGCTGTTACGGAGTCGAGGCGATTTGCGCGTGGCGGTGCAACCCAAACCGCTGGAAGTCATCGTGACCGGGGCGTTGGCGAAATTGACGAGTTCCGAAGCAGAGCCGGTCTTTCGCGGGTTGCCGGTGGGCGATTACCGGGTGCGGATGCGGTTCCAACATTTTGAGCGCGAACTTACGGTGCGCGTCGAGCGGAGCATCATGGCCACCGTGGCGGACAAGTTCGCCGTCGGCTTCCTGCATCTCGAAATCGAACCGGCCGGTGGACGGTACGAACTGCGGAGCGTTCCCAGTGGGAATCTGCGATTGAGTGGCGAACTCCCCGCCATGCTGACGAATCTGCCACCGTTGAACTACCAACTCGAACTCACGCGCGGCGATTATCCCAAGAGCCGGACGTTCTTCTTGAGCGGGGGCCAGACCAATCAAGTGCGGGAAGTGTTCGAATATGGGCAGGCGAACATCACGACCGAACCGTCTGGGGCGACCGTGATGATGGGAGAACGCATCGTGGGCAAGACACCGCTGCTGTTGAAAGAACTCAAGCCCGACAGCCAGACGATCCAGGCGGCGTTGGAGGGGTATCTGCCGGTTCGCTGGACCGTGGACATCCAAACCAACCTGACCGTGATGCTCGCGACGAATCTGGTCAGCTTGCGCTACTCCGAAGCGATGGACCGGGCCAACGCCGCCCTGAACAACTACCCGCGTGACTATCGACTGGCTCTCACGAACCTCACGACAGCACTAACCGTCATACCCGGCGATCCCGCCGCCACCCGCCTGCGGCAGGAAACGCAATACCAACTTCACATCAAGGACGGACGGAGTGCCCTGTCCGCGGGACAAATCCCGGCGGCAACCAAGTCCGTGGAAGCGGCGCTGGCACTCAAGCCCGCGGGAACGGAAGCCGTGGGCTTGCGCGCGGACATTCAAGGAGCGGAACGCGACGCCGAAGACCGGCGGCAACGGGAGGTGGAGCAAAAGGCCACCGAAGTGCGACGTCTCGCGGCCATGGAAAAGGCGGCAGCGCAGCAGAAGGCCGAACAGGAACAACGGCGACTGGAGGCGGAGAAAGCGGCGGCCGAGGCGAAAAACGTCGAAGAACAGCGGAAGCTGGCCATGGAAAAGGACGCAGCCCGGGCAAAGGCCGAAGAGGAGCAACGTCGGATCACCGCCGAAAAGCAGGCAGCCAATCAGCGGCGGGAACAAATGCTGGCCGAAACCTTCGCCAAGGCATTGGAGAAAACTCCGCCCGGTCAACGAGTGACGTGGCGAACCAGTGTAACCCAGAGCGAAGCGGCCAGCGCTCTGACCCGCGCCATTGGGCAATTGCCCCAACGCTGGAACGTCCTCACCAAGACAGATGGTGATGGCCTGGAGCAGTACTCCCTCGTCGGAATCGGATTGCCGGGGGCGACGCAGCGCGCGCTGGTGCAATGCGCCCAACTGAGCGAGTTCACCGAAGTGCGGGTGGCCTTCTGGTCGCAAGAAATCAAGGGTCTGCTCGGCATCACCTTCCGGTATGATGGTGCCGTGGCGGAGAAACTGCGGGGAGTGGAGCCGCTCTTTCGCGAGAAGTGGCAGAAGGAACTCGGAAAACCCCTCCAATGAGCACGAACATCCCCAGCGTCTGGTCCTGGTTCACTTTCCCCTTCCGGTTTTTGGCCGGGGCGCGGGAGCGGCTGCAAGTGCGCGGCAGCGAGGAGATTTCCCAGTGGGCCAAGCCGTTCGAGCAGTTCAACTATTCGCCGCAGGAGTTCTACAAGCTGGTCGAAAGGAACTTGGAAACGCGGAAAATTCCGGGAGCGGCGGCGGAATGGCGGGCGATCCATGAAGGCAACATCCTGTCGCCGGAACGGCTTTACCTGAACATCCAGCGGGAACGCCTGCTGTTCGTGCTGTGTGCTGCGCCGTTCGGCAACGCGTTCTTTGTCTCGTGTCGGTTGCTCGACTACCGCTCCGGCGCGAACCTGTTTGATTACCTGGTCGGCGTGGTCCTGCTGCTGGGTGTCAGCTTCGCGGTCTTCACCGAATACGGACTTATTCCCGGCCTGTTCGCTCTGGGCCTGCTGGTCACGCTGTTCTGGTCGCTGTTTCGACGGGCTGTTACTGTCGGCGGCGAGTGGCTGGATGAGAAAATCGCCGACGTGCCGATCATCGGGCCGATCTATGAAAGCCTGTTCCGACCCGACACTTATTACCGGCGCGACACGGCGGAGATGTTCCGGCAACTGACACACAACGCGGTCATGCAGGCGGTTGACGAGATGACGACCGAGAAAGGGATTCGCGGGCTGACCGAAGAAGAGCGCAAGCCAGTCGTGCGCAACTTGTATAAGCGATGAGCGCGCCGTTCTCCGTCGCGGAAGTGCTGACGAAGCAGTTTTACGACTGGGAACTGCGCGGGCGCGGCTGGCAGGTGTGGGAATCACCGGTGGAACCCGAACCGCCCTTTCGCCCCTTCACCGGTCATCATATCCCGCGAAACTTCTTTGCGGACGACGGTCGGGTGGAACCCACAGGCTGGCGCAAGGCGCTGTTCGGCCAGCCTGCCGCCGTGCCGCCCATTCTTCCCGAACCGTCGCCGGACGAACTGGAGCCGGCAGCGGAATTCATTCAGAGCCTGCCCGACCTGATCGAGATGCAACTGGCGTTGCCCCCCAACAGCCAGCCGAAGGCGGACGTGTTTGAGCAACTCCTATCCAGCCTCCATTACTGCCGGCGACCGCTGGCCTTCGAAGTGGTGGGGACGGGCGAGTCACTGGTGATGCAGATGGTGGCGGAACACTGCGACGTCGGCCAGGTCGCCCCGCAACTCAAGGCGCATTTTCCCGAAGCCGTGATCGAGCCAAAGCGGGACTTTCTGAAAAGCGAGTGGGAACGGACCGACGCGGGCCACACGGTGTTGCTCGATTTCGGACTGGACCGGGAATTCATGCTGCCCCTCATGACGAAGAACTTCGCCACCGATCCGTTGGTGGGCGTGACCGGAGCGCTGGAGCGCCTCGGTGTCAGCGAACTGGGCGTCCTGCAAATCCTCTTCACCCCGACCCGGCACCCGTGGGCGGAGAGCATCCTGCGAGCGGTCTGCACCGAGAAAGGGGAGCCATTCTTCGAGAACGCGCCCGAGATGCTGGCTGGCGCGCGGCTGAAAATATCTCGTCCGCTATACACCGTGGTTGTCCGCGTGACCGCCCGTTCCCGCGACGAAAAGCGGGCGTGGCAGATTGCCAAGGGACTGGCCGGCGCGCTGTATCTGTTCCGCAATTTGCAGGGCAACGAACTGGTCGCGCTCGACAACGAGTTTCCCGACGAGGAACACGGGCTGGACTTCATCCACCGGCTCACCCGCCGCAGCGGGATGCTGCTCAACAGCGATGAACTGGTGGCGTTGGCCCACCTGCCCACGGCGGCGGTTCGTTCACAAAAGCTCCAGCGCCAGACCCGGACCACACGCGCCGCGCCGGACTTCGCGGCGCATGACGGCGTGCTGCTGGGAGCCAACGAGCACGAGGGCGCAACGCGGCCGGTGATGTTGACGGCGGAGCAGCGGATGCGGCACACGCACATCATCGGGGCGTCCGGCACGGGCAAATCGACGCTGCTCCTGAACCTGATCGTGCAGGACATTCACCGGGGCGAAGGTCTGGCGGTGCTCGATCCGCATGGGGACTTGATCGACCGGATTCTGGACTACATCCCGCCCAGCCGCTGGGACGATGTGGTCATGGTGGACCCGTCGGATGAGCAGTTTCCCGTCGGGTTCAACATCCTGTCAGCGCACACGGATTTGGAGCGGACCCTGCTGGCGTCGGATTTGGTCGGCGTGTTTCAGCGCCTCTCCACGTCATGGGGCGATCAGATGACCAGCGTGCTCGGCAACGCGATCCTCGCGTTTCTGGAAAGCGACCGGGGTGGAACCCTGCCGCAACTGCGGCGGTTTCTGATCGAGCCGGAGTTTCGGAAGGAGTTTCTCACGACAGTCAAAGACCCGGAGGTGGTGTATTACTGGCAGAAGGAGTTTGGATTGGTCGGCGGCAAATCGCTCGGCCCGCTGCTCACGCGGCTGGACACGTTTCTCCGCCCCAAGGCGATTCGTTACATGGTCGGGCAGTCGGCCAACCGGCTGAACTTCGGGGACATCATGGACTCGGGCAAAATTGTGCTCGCGAAACTGCCGCAGGGATTGATCGGCGAGGAGAACGCCTTCCTGCTGGGCTCGGTGTTGGTGGGCAAGCTCCAGCAAATGGCAATGGCCCGGCAGGCCCAGCAGGTCGCCGCCCGCAAGGACTTCTATCTCTACATCGACGAGTTCCATCACTTCATCACGCCCTCGATGGCGGCCATTCTCACCGGGGCGCGGAAATACCGGCTGGGGTTGGTACTCGCGCATCAGGAAGTACGGCAATTGCAGCGCGACTCGGACGTGGCCGGCGCGGTGATGGCGAACCCGGCGACGCGCATCAGTTTCCGGGTGGGGGATGAGGATGCGCGCCGGCTGGCGGACAGTTTCGCGGGGTTCACGGCGCAGGATTTGCAGAACCTCGACACCGGCGAAGCGCTGTGCCGGATGGAAAGGTTTGCGTTCAATCTGCGAATCGCGCCGCTGCCGCCGGTGGAACCCAGCGCCTATACCCGCGACGCGATTTACCAGCGATCCCGGCAAAAGTATGCCACCGCCCGATCTGCGGTGGAGGAGGAACTCGCCCGCAACCGCACCCAGGCGGAGCCGGAGCCAGTGGAGCGCGTGGACCCGTTTGCCAAGCGCAAGGCGAAGGCGGACGCGCCCTTGGCAGCCGAAGCACCGGCGGCTTCACCGGTCCAAAAGCCGGTAGCGGAAACGCCGCCTGTGGCTGCGCCGCCTCCGCCGTCACCCGTTCGGAAACCCCCACCCGTTGTGGTGGTGTCGAAGGCTCCGGAGCCACCACCCGAGCCATCCCAGTCCGGCAAGGGTGGACCACAGCATCGCAGGCTTCAGGAAACCTTTAAGTTGTTGGCCGAGGGGTTGGGTTGGCGTGCTTCAAAAGAGGAAAAGGTGTCAGGCGGTCTGGTGGACGTGGTCTTCGGCAAGGGGAAGATCACGGTGGCGTGCGAGATTTCGGTGACCACCGGCGTGGACTATGAACTCGGCAATCTCCGCAAATGCCTCGGTGCGGCATTCACGCACATCGTCATGGTGAGCGAAGACCCGAAGCACCTGACCAAGATCGAGACGGCGGCGAAGAAGCAGCTTTCGGCAACCGAGTTGGCGAGGATTCGTTTTCTCGAACCCGATGGCTTGATCCGGTGGCTGGAAGAACTCACCGCCGCGCAGGCGGGCGGGGAGAAGACGGTCAAGGGCTACCGGGTTTCGACCTCCTACGAAACGATCAACCATGCGGAGAAGCGCAACCGCAAGGAGGGAATTGGCGAGGCGGTGGCCCGAGCCATGCGCCGGAGCGGGGAAGGCGGCAAACCGTGAGGCTATTTCTTCCGAACCAGATACACCGGCCCGTCCACCCGATAGTCCGAAAAAGTTTCGATGATGCGCTTGCGCAGCAACTGAAAACCTTTGTGCGGGTGTTCCTCGGCGTAAAAGATGGCAGGGCGCGAAACCTCCAAGTCCCGTGCCGCTTGGGCGCGGTTCTTGCCGGTTGCCTCACGACATTGCTTGGCCAGGGCCGCGAGACCCGCGTCGTCCACTGTCTTGGGTTCTTTTGGTGTTGCCATGCTGAAACCGTATTGAAATGACCACAGTTTGACCAACAAAGTATCTTGCAATACGTAATATATACAATTACGATTCCGCCATCAATGAAAACCATCCCTTTCCCCAAAGATCAACTCCCCAAGGCGGTCGGCATCTGGATTCGCGTCTCGACCGAAGATCAGGCGCGGGGCGACAGTCCGGAACATCACGAGCGGCGTGCGCAAGCCTACGCCGAGTCGCGGGACTGGCACGTCAAGGAGGTGTATCGCTTGGCCGGCGTCAGCGGTAAGGACGTGCTTACCCATCCGGAAACCAAGCGGATGCTCGAAGACGTGCGCAAGGGACACATCACCGGCCTGATTTTCTCGAAGCTCGCCCGGCTGGCCCGGAACACCAAACAGCTCTTGGAGTTCGCCGACCTGTTCAAGGCGTCCGGGGCCGATCTCATTTCCTTGCAGGAGTGCATCGACACCTCGTCCTCGGCCGGCCGGTTCTTCTACACGATGATCGCCGCCATGGCCGAATGGGAGCGCGAGGAGATCGCCGACCGGGTGGCCGCCTCGGTGCCGATCCGCGCCCAGATGGGCAAGTCCCTCGGCGGCAGTGCGCCCTTCGGTTACCAATGGAAGGACAACCAACTCATCCCGCACGAACAAGAGGCCCCGGTGCGCAAGTTGATCCATGAGCTGTTTCTGGAATTACGCCGCAAGAAGGCGGTGGCCCGGGAACTCAACCAGCGCGGGTATCGCACCCGGAAAGGCGGACTGTGGACCGATACCGCCGTCGAGTGGCTGCTCCGCGATCCGTCGGCCAAGGGGCTGCACCGGAAGAACTACGTCACGCACCGGCTGCCGGGCAAGCAGTGGGCGCTCAAGCCGGCGTCCGACACGATTCACTTTCCGATCCCGGCGTTGATTTCGGTGGAGACGTGGGAAAAAGCTTTCGCCCTGCTCGAAGAAGGACGCCTCAAACGGCAACGTCCGGCCAAGCGGACGGTGCATCTGTTCGCCGGGTTCGTGTATTGCGAATGCGGCACCAAGATGTATGTCTCGTCCGACACCCCGAAATACCTCTGTCAGGAGTGCCGGAACAAGATTCCGATCGTGGACTTGGAAGCAATCTTCTACGAACAGCTGCGCGGCTACTTTTTGTCCGGCGAAGAAGTGGCCGGGTATCTCGGCAAAGCCGATGCCGCGCTCAAGGAAAGTGAGGAACTGGCGGTGACGCTGAAAGCGGAACGGGACGCCACCCAGAAGAAGATCGACCGCCTCTACGACGACTATGGGGCCGAACGGTTGACCGGCGACCAGTTCAACCGGCTGTTCCAACCGCTGGACACCCGGATCAAACAGTTGGACGAAGAACTGCCCAAAGTGGAAGCCCGGGTGACGGTGCTCAAAGTTGACCACCTGTCGAGCGACCGGATTTTGACGGAATCCAAAGACCTGTACGACCGCTGGCCGCTCTTGAACCACGACGAGAAGCGGCAAGTCGTTGAGGGCGTGACCGTAAAGATCGTCGTGGGGAAAGGAGAAGTGGCCATTAAACTGGCCTTTTTTCCCGGCTATGAAGACCTCGTAAATGAGCAAAGAACCGTGGGCGGGTGCGGTCCCCGGCTGGGGAGCGCACGTCGCTGGCGTGCGGTTTTCGGCGGCGCTCCGAAAACTCGTGCCACCCACATTTTCCCGCGGCGGCGGCGGAGGCAGACTGGGGAACGAGGGTTTGGGCGGGCCGCCCAAACCGGCACGCGGGCCGCGTGCGCTCCCCGGGTTTCTCGCGAGGGCGCGAAAAACTGCACCCGGGGGCGGGTGCGGTCCCCTAGCTTCGGGCTTCGCGTTGAAGTCGGCTCAGAGCCCTTTGACTTCCCACCCTTTGCGATAGGTGCGGCGGACGTATTGGTTGGCGTCGGGGTGGTTGGGGAATTTGAGGGTGGCGGCGTCCCACTCGAGGGTGGTCATGGGGAAGCGGCTGGCGACGCCACCGAGGAGGATGGTTTCGGTGAGGGGACCGGAGTAGCCGAAGTGGGCGGAGGTCTGGCCTTCGCCGCGGCAGGCGGAGACGAACTGACCCCAGTGATTGGCACCATCGACCTTGGGCATCTGGTAGTCTTTGAATTGTTCGACTGGGAATAGCTGCGGGCGGGAGACATGGGGGAGGACCATGATGCCTTTGGTGCCGATGAAGATGGAGCCCTGGCCGGGGATTTTCTTGGCGTCGCCGACTTGGGAGAGGATGTCGGCGGGCGGGCGTTTGTCGCCGTCGTACCAGACTACTTTCACAGTCTTGCCATCGGTGTATTGGGTGCCGGGGAAGACGTAGTGGACGACGGCGCCGAGGCCCCAGTTGTGCGCGGTGGGGGCGGAGCCTTCGGAGCGGACGCTGAGGGGCGCGGTGACGCCGATGGCTTTGAAGACGGGGTCGTAGATGTGGCAGCCCATGTCGCCGAAGGTGCCGGTGCCGAAGTCGAGGCGTTTGCGCCAGTTGCCGGGATGATAGTAGCCGCCGCCGATGAAGGGGCGTTCGGCGGTGACACCGAGCCAGAGGTCCCAGTTGAAATTCGCGGGCACGGGATCGACGCGGTCGGGGCGGGTGGAGGCGTCGCCCCAGGTTTTGTTGGACCAGGTGTGGACTTCTTTGACCTTGCCGATGACGCCGTCCTGGATCACACGCACGGCGAGGCGGTATTCGGCGCTGGAGTGGACCTGGATGCCCATCTGAGTGACGAGCTTGTTGTCGCGGGCGACTTCGGTGAGGCGGCGGGATTCGTAGATGTCGTGGGTGAGGGGTTTCTGGCCGTACACATGTTTGCCCAACTGGAGGCAGGCCATGCCGATGGGGGCGTGCATGTGGTCGGGCGTGGAGACGTTGACGGAGTGGAGGTCTTTCTCTTTGTCGAGGAGTTCGCGCCAGTCTTGGTAAACCTTGAGGTCGGGATATTTCTTTTTCAGGCCCTCGGCGCGGGGGAGGTCCACGTCGGCGACGGCGACGAGTTTCACGTTGGGCTGGCCGGAGATGGCGCCGAGGTCCGCGCCGGCCATGCCACCGGCGCCGAAGCTGGCGTGGAGCAACGCGCCGCTGGGCGGGGCGGAGATGAGGTGGCGGATGAAGAAGGGGGCGGTGACGCCGGCGACGCCGAGCTGTTGGAGAAAGGAGCGGCGGCTGGAACGAAGGGTGGATTTCATGGGGCGGAGGTTATCGGTGGGGGGAGGCGAGGCAAGCGGGGAAATGGGGGGAAAGGATGAATTATGAAGGATAAATTATGAATGGGGAACGGAGACCGTTCCGCAGGAGATGACAGAAAGATCGGGGACAGAAAAATGGGGGAAGGAAAGGAGCCGCTATTGCGAAGAGAGATACCGAGACTCGTCACTCGCCACCCGTCACGCATCACGCATCACGCGTCACTCCGCTTCCAGCTCGGCCAGGAGCAGCGGGTCGTTGAGCGCCGCGGCGGCGAAGGCTTGGTCGATCTGCGCGGGGGTGCGGCCACCGATGAGTACGGTGGCGATTTGCGGCTGGTGGAGCGCCCACGCGAGCGCCAGCTCGACTTGCGGGCGACCGGTGCGGGCGGCCACTGCTTCGAGGCGCGCGAGGCGGCGGAAGGCGGCGTCTTGGAAATAGAGCGGCTGGTGGCCGGGGATCAGCTCGAAGCGGGAGCCGGGCTGCACGCCGGCGCGATGTTTGCCGGTCAGGAAACCCGCGCCGAGCGGGCTGAAGGTCATGATCGCGATGCCCGCCGCGGCGCAGAGTTGCTTCAACTCGGTGTCCACGCCGCGGATCGCGAGGTTGTGATTGTTTTGCAAAACGCGGAGCGGTGTCAGCCCGAGGGCGTGCTGTTGGTGGAGTACAAGGGCGAGTTGTTCGGCGGTGAAGTTGCTCCCGCCGAGGGCGCGGACTTTTCCCGTGCGCACGAGGGCATCGAGGGCCGTCAAGGCGGCCGGTGTTTCCGCGCTGGCATCCCAGCGGTGCAGGAAAAGCAGATCGAGCGACGCGCGCCCGAGCCGCGCCAGACTGCCGGCGACGGACGCCGCGATGTTCTCGGGTGTGTAGGGCGGCAACAGTTTTGTCGCCACCACGAGCGCGGCTGGGTCCGGCTGGCGCGCGGCCAGCCACGCACCCACCACGCGCTCGGAGGCCCCGTCGGCGTAGGCCGCGGCGGTGTCGAAGACGGTGATGCCGCGCGCCCAGGCGTGATCCATCATCGCGAACGAAGCCGCCTGATCGATCTCGCGGCCGAACGTCACGCATCCGAGTCCGAGGGGACTGAGTCGCGGGCCGGGGTCGGGGTTCAGCGGAGGCGAGGGGGCAGTTATCACGGCGGAAAGAGTGGTGGCATCGGCGCGGAAATGTCGCGTGGGAAAGTGGATTGGAGCGAAGGAATTGACGCCGCAATGGGTGAAGACTGGACCAGTGCAGCGGGAGCGGGGCGTTTACGCCGCTTCACAGTCCGCAGGTCGCGGCGCGAGCGGACACGCCAGGACGCAGCACGTTGAAGCGGCATAAATGCCGCGCGCCACGGGCGCGCAAATGCGCTTTCCGCCGCCCTCGTGCCTGCTACACTCGGTGCATGATTCGCCTGCTCACCCGCGCCTTGCCGGCGCTGCTCCTCGCTCTCACCGCCGTGCTCGCCGTCGCCCAGGACGCGAGTTTCACTCGCACCGAAGATGTCATCTACGGTCGCAAATTCGGCGTGGCGCTGACGCTGGATGTTTTCCAACCGACTGCGACCAACAACGGTTGCGCCGTGATCTACATGGTCAGCGGCGGCTGGTTTTCGTCGCACGACAATGTTCGGCCCGCCGGCTACAAGGCCTTCCTCGACCGCGGCTACACGGTGTTCGCCGTCGTTCACGGGTCGCAGCCCAAGTTCACCATCCTTGAGGTCACGCAGGACATTCACCGCGCCATCCGCTTCATCCGCAGCAACGCGGCGAAATGGAAAGTGGACCCCGACAAGTTCGGCATCACCGGCGGCAGCGCGGGCGGACATCTTTCGCTCACGATGGGCACGCAGGGCGGCCCCGGCAAAGCGGATGCCAAAGACCCCATCGACCGCGCCAGCAGCACCGTCCAGGCCGTCGCGTGCTTTTTTCCTCCGACCGATTTCCTCAACTACGGCACGCCCGGTGAGGATGCCGTCGGCGTCGGCACGTTGAAGAACTTCAAGGCCGCCTTTGGTCCGCGCTCTGACACCGAGGAAGGTCGCAAGGCCCTCGGTCGCGAGATTTCGCCGATCTATTTCATCACCGCGAAAACCGCGCCCTCGCTCATCATCCACGGCGACGCCGACAAGCTCGTCCCTTACCAGCAGGCCGAATCCTTCGTGGCCAAGGCGAAGGAAGCGGGCGCGACCGCCCGGCTCATCAACCGCCCCGGCAAGGTCCACGGCTGGCCCGAAATGGGCGCCGACCAACTCCTCTTCGCCGACTGGTTCGACCAGCATCTGCGCGGTCTCAAGCCGTAATCTGGGCGGGAGCGGAGCGCGACCGGTCCCAGATCGCAGCGCGTGAGGGGGAATGGGGCGCCGGAAATTGGCAATGTCCGGCGCCCGGCGGGCTGGCCGACCGTCGGAGCAACCGCAATAGTTGGCGCGCGGAGCACCAGCCGCGGCAGGTTGACCGCAGGGGACGCGTCGGATTTCAAGGAGGGCCTCGACGAATTCGGGGCCGCTGCGGCTGGTCCTCGGCGGACACAGCCGCGCTCCTTCGGTTGCGGCTCCGCCGCCCTGGGCTCATCGGCTCTCTGTGGTCCCTCGGGATTAGCGACTGCACAGACACGGATTAGTCAGTCGGGAGCCGACGCGAGGCTGCTTTTCCACCGCTTGCCGCGCGGCTTTGGCGCCGCCTACACTCGCGGCCATGCCGCTGATCTTCATGAGCTATCGCCGCGATGACTGCGCCGGTCATGCTGGCCGGCTTTACGACCGGCTGCGCGAGCACTTCGGCCCCGACAATATTTTTCGCGACATCGACACCATCGAGCCGGGGCAGGATTTTGTGGACGCCATTGAAACGGCCGTTGGCGCGTGTCCGGCGGTCGTGGTCCTGATCGGCAAACAATGGGCGAGCATCAAGGACGCGGCCGGTCGCCGCCGGCTCGACGCTCCCGAGGATTTCGTCCGGCTCGAGGTCGCCGCCGCGCTCCAGCGCAAGGTTCGCGTCGTCCCGGTCCTGCTCCAAGGTGCGACGATGCCCGCCGTGGCCGAGCTGCCCGAACCGCTCGCCCGGCTCGCCCGCCTCAACGCGATCGAAGTCAGCGACACCCGCTGGGATTTTGATGTGGGCCGCCTGATCGACGTGCTGGACAAAGTCCTCGGCCATGCGCCGGGCACGCGCACACCCGCTGGCCTCGCACCCGGGTCATCCGCGCCCGGCACGCGCGGCACCGGCGATGGCGGGCCGGCTTCGGGCAGCGGCCCGGCCCGCGGCACGGGTGACGGCCGGGTGCCGTTCGCTCCCGGTTCGCCGCCCCAATCGGCCGCCGCCCCGCCGATCCTCGGACGCCCCGGGCAGATCGCGCCGGCGCAGCTCTCGGCCGCGGATTTCGTGGGCCGCTGGCGGTTCGAGGACTCGGCGGTGATCAAGAGTTTTATCGATGCTGAGTTTCACCCCGACGGCGCCTGTCAGGGCGCGCAAACAGCGGCGGCGCTGGGCTTCACCATTAATTTCAGCGGTCAATGGAGCTACCTGCCCGCGGCCCAACTCCTGCAAGTCCAGGGATTGATCGGGGGTTTTCAGCCGTTCAGTTTCGCCGTCATGATTCAAGCCAGCGCGCCCAACGGATTCCAAGGTCTGGGTCAGGATGGCCTGGTTTACACGCTGCAACGGGTGTGAAATTCGCCGATGTTTTTTCGTGCCGGGGGCTGATCGAGCCTGGCTGGCACACGCGATGTTAAGATGAGCGGCCCGACCTCCAGCAAGTGTCCGACGTGCAAGAAGTCTGGTGATTGGTTCGCCGCGCCGTTCGGGCCGTTCTGTTCGCGGCGGTGCAAGCTGGTCGATCTGGGCAAGTGGTTCGCGGAGGAGCACGCCATCTCGGAGCCGCTGCGGCCGGACCATTTCGATGGCTGCGAGGAATTGCCGCCGGGCATCGACCCGGACCGGCCGGAGGAGTGACCCGAGGCCGGATCATCAGGCCGGAAATCTGACTCCCACCAGCGCGCGCCCGCTGGTTTCCATCCCCAGCCCAGCGGGCGAACGACAATAGCCCAGCACTTCAGTGCTGGGTCCGCCGCGGGAGTGAATCAGGTCCCGGCAGGGACGAAAGAAACGTCGCGCCGATGACTCGGTCGTCCCTGCCGGGACTTGCCAGTTCCCCGGTCGCCAACTCAGCACTGAAGTGCTGGGCTATTATCGGTCGTCCCGGCGGGACTGCATCAACGCGCACCGATCGTTGCAGGAAACTGAGATGCACCCGCCTGTCCAAGACTTCCAGAAATAGTGTTTTCATTTCGGGAGCGGCTCTTAAACTTCGCGGCTGGTTGTGCGGTCTCGTTAAATCTTAAAGCTGAAAAATTATGCCTCTGACACATACCCGAGAATTGTTCTCCAAGGCCTTGAAGGGCAAATACGCCCTGGGCGCGTTCAACGTGAACAACATGGAGCTGCTCCAGGCCATCGTGGAGGCCTGCGAGGAGGAGAAGGCACCGGTGATGCTCCAGATTTCCAAGGGCGCGCGGCAGTATGCGAACCCGGTGTATCTGAAGAAACTGATCGAGGCGGCGGTGAGCGTGACGACGATCCCGATTGCAGTGCATTTGGATCACGGGGATTCGTTCGAGCTGTGCAAGGAGTGCATCGACGAGGGGTTCACGAGCGTGATGATTGATGCGAGCCACGAGTCGTTCGAGAAGAACGTCGAGGTGTGCCGCAAGGTGGTGGATTACGCGCACAAGCATAACTGCGTGGTCGAGGGCGAGCTGGGGATGCTCGTGGGCGCGCAGCACGACGACGGCGAGGAGGGCGGCGGGTATTCCAAGGGCGGGTGTTACACGCATCCGGACGAGGCGGTGGATTTTGTGCGGAAGTCGGGGGTGGATTCGCTGGCGGTGGCGATTGGGAATTCGCACGGGGCGTACAAGTTCAAGGGCGAGCAGCATCTGGATCTCGAGCGGCTCAAGGCGATCAAGAAGGCGTTGCTGGAGGCGGGCCTCGGGGATTATCCGCTGGTGCTGCACGGGGCCTCGAGCGTGCCGAAGGACCTGGCGCAGGAGATCAACAAATACGGCGGCAAGATGGGCGAGGACACGGCGGGCGTGCCCGAGGCGGACATCGAGATCGCGCGGCGCGTGGGCTGCACCAAGGTGAACATCGACACCGATCTGCGCATGGCGATGACGGCGGCAATCCGCAAGGTGCTGGCGGAGAATCCGAAGGAGTTCGATCCGCGCAAGTATCTGGCGCCGGCGCGGACGAAGGTGAAGGAACTGGTGCGGCACAAGCTGCGCAATGTGCTGTGCTGCGCGGGGCACGCGTTCGACTGAACGCGGCGGGCGAGGTGCGGGATTTTGGGAGCCGATCGGCGCAGGCCGGTCGGCTCTTGGTTTTGTTGGGGGAGGAGTTTTGCGCACCGGTGGCGGTGCGGGCGGTTCTTTCTTTGCCCGTGATTATCAATCCCGCCGATCGCAGAGGGGCGAAGAAACGAACGAAACGGAGCGGGACCGCAGGCAGGCACGGCCGGGTTGGGCAGGGGAATTTTGGGCAAAGGAATGGAGGCAAAGGAATGGGGACAGGGAGACTTTTTGTCCTCATTCCTTTGCCTCCATTCCTTTGCCAAATTCGGTTGGTGTTCGGGGTGGGTACCCGTTGGCTGGGATGGGGAATTGCGCAGAAACCGGATTGGCAGACGAATGGAAACCAACGTTTCTCCGTTTTCCCGACTTATTCGTCTGCCCGCATTCGTCTGCCAAAACCCCTGCTGAGCTTGGAGACCAAGATCCGGTTCCCCACGCTTCGTCCAAGTCAGCCCGCTGCCCGCGCAGAGAAGGTTAGAGTCTCGTTACCTCGACTCCTACAAGGGTGGGCGGGCCGTCGGCGTTCCCGCCTCAGGGCTGGGCGGCGGCGATGCGGGCGCGGGTTTCGGTGGCGAGTTTGCGTTCTTCGGGGAGGAGGGCGGAGTCGGGGACAAGCTCGAGGTAGCCCTTGGCGGTGACCATCTGGCCGTCGCTGGCCAGCAGGATGGCGGAGTAGAAGGCGAGCATCGGCTTGGCGAGTTCTTTTTGCCCGAGCCGGGTCAGGGCGCGGAGGCCTTCGATGGTGCGGCCCTGGCGATGGAGGGCGTAGGCGTAGGCGCAGGCGTAGGCGGGTTGGAGATGGTCGCGGGTGACGAGGTCGTTGGCGTGGCGCACGGGTTCGTCGAGGCGCGGGTCGAGCAGGAGACCGAGGGACGCGAGGAGGTATTTGACCCCGGGATCGTTGGCGTCGGGTTGGTGGAGCGTCTGGGCCGCGGCGTAGAGGCGCGGCAGGCGGTCACGCGCGCGTCGGCGAGGACGGCGGGATTGGGACTGTCGAGAAGGCGCAGGGCGTCGGCGGTTTTGCGCTGGCGATGGAGGGCGAAGGCGTAGGCGCTGAGGGCGGCGGGATCGGCGGGGGCGCGCTCGTAGGCTTGCTGAAGCTGGCGGAAATGGCCGGCGAAGGTTTCGGCGCTGGCGACGAGGGCGCGTTCTTCGGTGAGCAGCAGGTCGAGGCGGACTTGGTTGAAAAAGCTGGCGGCCTTTTCGAGCTGGCCGACGGCGGTCAGGAGCACGCCGTAGAATGGCGCCACGGTGGGCGCGCGGAGTCCCGGCTCGGGCAGTTTGGCGAGGAGATTCACGGCTTCGCTGGATTTTCCCTGCCGATGCAGCGCGAACGCGAGCGCGGTGGCGTGGGCGGAATTCGCGGGGTCGTTGTCGAAGAGTTGTTGGGCCAGCAACTGGGCGTCGGCGAGTTTCGGGTCGAGGAGGAGGCCGAGCGTGGCGGCGAGGAGTTTCACGGCGGGGTCGAGCGGGTCGCGTTGGAAGAGCTGATCGGCGGCGGCGGAAAGCGCGGCGGTGCCGGGATTGCGGGCGAGCACGGTGCGGGCGGTTTCCCATTGGCCGGCGCTGGCGAGCAGAGCGGCGTAGCGCACGGCAACGGCGGGCATGGCGGTCTGCGCGGGAGTGAGCCGGGCGAGCAGGGTGAGGGCGTCGGTGGTTTTGCGCTGGCGATGGAGGGCGTAGGCGTAGTTGGCGGCGTTGAGGGGAGTGCCGGGGTCGCGGGTGTAGAGGTCTTCAAAGGTGCGGAATTCGTTCGCCTGCGTGAGGGCGCTGTTCACCATTTGCAGTTCCTCGGGCAGCAGTTTTGCCGTGGCGGCCAGGGTGAGGTACGGCCGGGCTTTTTCAAACTGGCCGTCGGCGGCGAGGATGGTGCCGTAGTAGGCGGCGATGGAGGGTTTGCCGAGCTGGGGTTCGCCCAGTTTCTCGAGGGCGGTCAGCGCGGCGGCGTTCTTGTGCTGGCGATGAAGCGAGAAGGCGTAGGTGGAAACGAACGACGCGTTGGTGGGGCTGTGGTCGTAGATTTCCTGGGCGAGGCGATGCGTGACGCTCGGCTTCAGATTCAGCAGGAGATTGACCACGGTGAGATTGTTTTTTGCGAGGACATCGGCGGGGTTCACTTCCAACATGCGCTCCAGGGTGCGTTGCAGGCCGGGGGTGTTGGTGCTGCGACCATAGAAGTTGTAGAGCACCGTCAGGGCGGCCTGCGCGCCGACATTGCCATTGGCGATCACCCACCAGGTCTCCTCGGACTCGCGCCGCCAGCCCCATTTGATCGCGAGATTGGCCAGCGTTTCCAAGCGGTCGGCGCGCGGGCGGGCGCGGGCGACGGCGTCCTGCCACAGGGCCTTGGCGCGGGGATTGAGCTGGAGCTGCTGGATTTCACTGAGCGCGCGGGCCTGATAGGCGGGGCGCAGAAAATCCAACTCCTCCCATTTGGCAGAGGTCACGAGGGTCTCGAGGGTGGTCCAGTCTTTGACCGCGATGAGGGCATCGGCGAGGGCGATGCCGACGGACGCGGGGGCGGTGCGATCGGCCGGCAGCGTCGCGGTCCACGCGACGGCCTGGGCGGCGAGCTGGTTGGCCGTCAACCACTGGAGCAGGGCGGCGAGCGAGGTGGAGTTCTCCAGGGATTTTGCCTGCAAACGGGCGAGCAGCGCGGGGAAGCCCGGCGGGTCGGTCAGGCGCGCCACGCTGAGGCAGAGCAGCAGGTCGGAAAATTCGGCGGCGGGATGCGCCTGCAACTGCGCGGCGATGGCCCGCGCGCGGTCGAGCTGCTGGCGGCGCAGGGCGTCGGTGAGGAGGACGTTCAGCGCCGGAACCTGCTGGGCGCCGCCGGCGCGCATGCGGTCGAGCGTGGCGTAGGCCTGCTGGACTTGGTTGGACTGCGAGGCGAACAACTGTGCCTTGGCGAGGTTCAGTTGGAGCGATTCGTTTTGTGGCGCGGCCGCCAAGGCGGCGGTCCAGTGCGCGCCGGCTTCGTCGAAGCGACCGTCGGCGAAACTCAGCACGCCGGAGATTTCGTGAAATTGGAGCGAGTGGCGCGCCTCGGGCGGGAAGCGCTCGGCGGCGGTGCGGGCGGCGGCGAGATCCTGGAAACGGATCGCGGTGTAGGCCCAGCGCTGGAGGTTTTCGACGCGGCCGGGTTCGAGCATCGCCACGCGCGAGCGCCAGAGGACCGCGTCGCGGGCGCCGAGCACCTCGGCGATTTCGGCCATCACCCGGGTGGCGGGGACGTTGAGTTCATTGAACTGCAGGGCGCGGCGGGCGGCGATGATGGCGTCGGGATATTTCTTTTCCTTCAGGAGCGCCTCGGCCTGGGCGACGACCTTGGTTTCGCGCCAGTTGCGATACAGCGCGCGGCCCTTCCACTTGTACAGCCCGACTCCCATGCCGAGGATGACGACCACCACGATCGTGCGAAAAGTCCAATACGACCACAGGGATGGTTTCGGAGGCCGGAGGGCCTGCGCTGGAATCGGGGTCGGTCCGCGACCGGGTATGGGGGCTTCGGGCATAGCTGGAGAATCCAAGGCCCGACGCTACGGAGCGGCGGGCAAAACGCAAGCGTCGCACGGGTGGGGCAGGCATCCTTGCCTGCCAGTTGGCGGGGCATCCCTGCCCCGTGTTCCCAGTGCGGCGGGGGTGCTCGGCCATGGAGACGGGCGGCAGGGATGCCGCCCGAACTGGCAGGCAAGGATGCCTGCCCCACCACGCCCGCGCGCGTGCCTGCCGAAGGTTGCAGGCAACTCAGATGCGCCCGCCGCCGTCTCCCCGCCGGAATACCTTTGCGTCGCACCGTGGAATCGTTAGCGTTCGCCAACATTACCGCAGTAGGAGAACCCGAGAGAGACGCCCCCCTACTCGACACGCCACTGGATTTTTGTCGCTGACTTCGATCAGGGCAGCGGGAGCCAGAGGCCAGGACAAAGCCGCCATGAGTCGCAGGAAACATTCGCCGCGCCACGGATCAGCCCCGTGGCACTGTCGCCGTCGACCGACGGCGGGGAGATAACACGCTCACCATCATGTCGCTCACCACCCACCACTCCCTGCCGACCCGGGTCCGCCTCATGATCGTCGGCACCAGCGCCGCGGCCCTGCTCATGGCCTGCGTCATTTTTTTTGGCAGCGCCTCCATGTGGTATCAGCGCAAGCTCGAGGCCGACCTGATCAGCCTGGCGACGCTCCTTGGGCAGACCGCCCGCCCCGCGCTCGAAGTGGACGACCCCGGTGGCTCCCGCGACGCCATTGCCACGCTGAAAGGTCATCCCGACATTGTGGCCGGTTTTCTCTATCGGAACGACGGCACCGTGGTGGGCAGCTACGTCCGCCCGGGGCTGTCCCTCACCGCGCCGACGAAGGCACCGCCTGAGGGCTTGGCCCCCGACCGCCTGGGTTTCGCCACGGTCGTCAAGAATTCGCAGGCCCAGCCGGTGGGAACAGTTTTTCTCCAATACGACCCGGCCCTGAAACGTGATTTCCAGAACCACTGCGTCTTGCTCGCGCTCGTCGCCCTGGGGTTCTGCGTCGTGTCCGCCTTCATGCTGGCCGCCTGTCTGCAGCGCGGGCTGACGCAGCCGATTCACCATCTCCTCGCGACCATGAAGCAGGTCGCCACGCAAAAGAACTACGGCCTCCGCGCCGAACGCGTGAACCACGACGAACTGGGCGATCTCGTCACCGGCTTCAACGACATGCTGGCGCAAATCCAGGCCCGCGACCGGCAGTTGCAGGACAGCGAGGCCCAGCTCGAGAAACTCGTCGAGCAGCGCACCGCCGAACTCACCACCGCCAAGGAAAAAGCCGAGGACGCCAACCGCGCCAAGAGCGCCTTCGTCGCCAACATGAGCCACGAACTGCGCACCCCGATGTCCGCGATCATCGGCTACAGCGAAATCCTCCAGGAAGAAGCCGAGGAACTCGGCGTGCCCAGCATGACGAGCGACCTGCGCAAAATCCACGCCGCCGGCCAGCACCTCCTGAGCCTCATCAACGAAATCCTCGACCTCTCCAAACTCGAAGCCGGTAAAATGGGGCTGAACCTCGAGACCTTCGACATCGCCACCCTCGTCGCCGAAACCGTCAGCACCGTCCATCCCCTCCTGCAGAAAAACCGCAACCACCTCGAAATCCACTGCCCCACGGACCTCGGCGTGATGACCGCCGACATGACCAAAGTCCGCCAGACCCTTTTCAATCTCCTCAGCAACGCCAGCAAGTTCACCGACGCCGGCCGCATCACCCTCACCGTCGAGCGCCGGCCGCTCGACGGCGCTGATCATGTTTTCATCCACGTCTCCGACACCGGCATCGGCATCTCCGCCAAACAACTCGACAAACTCTTCCGTTCCTTCAGCCAGGCCGATTCCACCACGTCGCGCAAATTCGGTGGCACCGGCTTGGGGCTGGCCATCAGCCGCCGGTTTGCCCGCCTCATGCAGGGCGACCTCACCGTGCAGAGCGAACCCGGCCACGGGTCCACCTTTACCGTCCATTGGCCGGCCGTGGTGCGAAAACCCGAGCACACCCCCACCGGCGGGGCGCGGACCGACCCCGCCTCCGCGCGATCCCCAGGCGCCGTCGTCGTCATTCACGAAAACGCCGTCAGCCGCGACCGCATGCGCGAGTTCCTCGCCGCCGAAGGTTTCCAAATCGAACTGGCCGAGAGCGGACCCGAGGGCCTCGAGCTGGCCCGCCGCATCAAGCCCATCGCCGTCGCCCTCGACCTCGCCGCGCTCGGAGCCGACGGCGTCGGCCTGCTCTCGATCCTCCGCGCCGACACCCAGCTCGCCAACCTCCCCGTCATTCTCCTCACCCTCGTGGAAGGCCGGAAATACGGGTACGCCATGGGCGTCGGCGACCTCCTCAGCAAGCCGCTCCCGCACGACCGCCTCACCGAAATGCTCGAGCATTACCGCAAGGAAACCTCCCTCCGCCCGGTCCTCATCGTCGAGGACGACGAAGCGGCCCGCGACCTCCTCCGGCGCATCCTCATCGCCGAAGGCTGGAGCGTCACCACCGCCGCCAACGGTCAGGAAGCCCTGCAGCGCCTCACCGAATCTCCCCCCGGCCTGATCCTCCTGGACCTGCTGATGCCCGAGATGGGCGGCATCGAACTCCTCAACGAACTGCGTACGAAATCGGAATACCGGAACATTCCCACCATCATCATCACCGGCGAAGCGGTTGACCCCATCAACCCCGGTCAGTTCGGCAGCCAGGTCGTGCGCATTCTCAAAAAAGGCGGCTACACCGCCGACCAACTGCTCAAGACCATTTTCGAGATCGTCGCCAAACCCTCCGGTCCCAACCACTCGCCTCCGGCCAACCCATGATCGTCCTTGGTGCCACCCCGGCGCGCCTCCTCGTCATCGAAGACAGCGAGGACAATCGCGACATCATCGTCCGCCGTCTCACCCGGCGCGGCTTCATCATGACCTCCGCCGTTGACGGATCTGACGGCCTCCGTCTGGCGAAGGACTCCCTGCCCGACCTCATCCTGCTCGATCTGCAAATGCCCGGCATGGATGGCTACGAAGTCCTCCGCCAGCTCAAAGCCTTTGAACCCACGCGAGCGATTCCCGTGATCGTCCTCACCGCCCATGTCCTTGAAGACCACGAGCGCCGGGCGCGCGAGGCCGGCTGCTCCGACTTCGAGCCCAAGCCCGTCAACTTCCCGCGGCTCGTCGGCAAAATATTGGTCTGCCTTGGCCACCCCCCGCCGGCCGCTCCGCCCGCCGCCGCCGACGCCAGTGCCTGACCGTCGGAACGCACCGCCGAAGCGCGGGGCATCCGACCGGTCCCGGCATCCAGACGGCAGGGCGCATGAGGGAAGCCACCCGAAGAGTTGGGGTGGATTGGAGTTTGGACATTCACGTTCGCCCCAACCGCGCGCCGGCTCCTCCTCCGCTTCGTGCCGGAGGCACGCAAGCAATTAGCCGGTGGTGGAGCGCAGGGGAACCACCGGAAAACCCGCACCAAAGAGCGCTGCGCCCCGGCGCGGCGCGCGAGCCGTGAAACCCCGCCGCCGCGCCTCGTCATCGCGACGCTTCAGCCTGGGAAAAAGCATTTGGAACCACGAAAACCAGGAACCGAAAAACCGCAGTTGAGATGAACCACGAAAGGCACGAAACACACGGCAACAAAGGCTGCGAGTGAGGGGCGCAGCTCAGGTTCCTGCAACCTTCGGCAGGCACAGGTGGTGTGCTCGAGGAAACCTGCGGCGGCATGTGCGCGGGCGGGGTGGGGCAGGCATCCTTGCCTGCCAGTTCGGGCGGCATCCCTGCCGCCCGTTGCCATGGCCGAGCACCCCCGCTGAACCGGAAAGACGGGGCAGGGATGCCCCACCCACTGGCAGGCAAGGATGCCTGCCTCACCCGGCTGGCGCGGACGCCACGCCGCGTGCAAGCAACTGCGATGCGCCTGCGAGTGAGTTTTTCCGCATCGGAAAACCGCACCCGGCGGGTGAACCGTGAGCTTGCTGGAGCGCGTTCCCTTTTCGTCTCTTTCGTGGTTTCAACTGCTTTTTCTAGCTCACCAATCCAGCCCCATCCCCGCCAGCTCCCGCCGCAGCGCCGGCACGTTCCACAACTTCAGCGCGCCCTGCAGGCTGCCCGAGGCGAGCGTTGCGCCGTCGGGGTTGAAGGTCAGCGCGGTCACGGCGGAATCGTGCGCCTCCCAGCGCGCCGCTTCGCGCGCGGTCGGAATTTCCCAGAAGCGGATCGTGCGATCCACGCCACCGGTCACCGCGAATTTTCCATCGGGGCTCACGGCGAGCGACTGGATGTAGCCCTCGTGACCGCGGCCGATGCCAAGCTCCACGCCCGTGTCCGCGTCGCGGATCAACAAGTAATTGGCCGAGACCGACACGATCCGCCGGCCATCGGGCGTGAACGCGATTTGCGAGACCATGTATTCGTCGTGGATGTAGTCCTTGCCTTTGCCAACGAGCCAGCCAAGCCGGATGCCGAGAATCTGCCCCTCCGTCAGTTGCGGTCGCTCCGCGTGCCATTGCCTTGTCAACGTCTCCGCATCGAACACATCCAGCCCCTGATGCACAAACGCCGACGTGGCGATGCGTTTCCCGTCGGAACTGAACGCGCTCACGCCGGGTGCCCAGTCGGTGCTCATCACCGAATGGGCCTTGCTGAGCTTCATCGTCGGCAAATCCCAAAGCAGCATCGTCTGGTTGGTCATCACCATAAGATTGTTGGTCGTCCCGTAGCCGTAGGAAGCGACGAGCATCCGCCGCCCGTCCGGGCTGAACGTCGGCCCGCCGTTGTAGCAGCCGATATGCACGGGAAACTCCCGCCGCTCGGGCGCGAGCTGGCGCACGAGCACCTTGAACTCCGACGGGTTCGCGTCCGGATTCACACCTGCCTCCCAGATTTGGCTCTCGCCGGCGAAATAGACGCGCGAGCGAATCGGCAGATCACTCACCGGACGCAGCGCCGCCCGGCCCGCCTGTGACTCCACCTTCCAAAGCCGGCTCGGCCCCGGGCTTTGCCACCGCCCGCCCGCCGTCAGCATCCGCCCGTCGCGGCTGAACGCGAGCGAGTGGACCTCCGTGCCCACCTGGTGCGTCGGCACGCCCGCGGCGACGGACCACAGTTGCAGGACCAGCCCCATCGTCCCGGTTTTCGCACCCTTCGGCAGCTCGCGCACGGGCGCGGGCGCACCCGCTGTCTGCGCGACGATCACGTCGTTCGATGCGATCTGATACGTGACGCCGTTGGAGTAGTGCATGAAGGCCCCCTCGCCCATTGACACGACCCAGCGCCCGTCGGCACTGCTCGCGAACTCCGAGGACTTCGGCAACGTCGCCACCGCTTCGCCCGTCTCCGTATTCCACAGCGTCACCGACAGCTCGTGAATGCCCGTCAACGCGGCGAACACCGCGCCGTCGCCGAGGAACTGCCCGCCATAAATTGCGCCCGGCGACGCGACCTCGAAGCCGAGATTCCAATCGTTGCTGCTCCACCACGCCCGCCATTTCTTGAACGGCCCGGGCTTCGGCGAAACCCCGGTGAGACTGCGCCGATACCCGCCCGCCTCCACGTCGTAGATGCGCACCGCCTGCTGGCCTTGGTCCAAACCCGTCGCGTCGCTGAACGCGAGCAGCCGCCCATCCGCGCTGAACCGCACGGCCGGGGAGACCGAGCGCACCGTCGGCAGCAGGGCCAGCCGCCTTTGCGCGACCAGATCAAACACGATGATCGCGCCCGGCGGATCGCTGTCATCGGTGACCGGGCGCGGCGGGCGGGCCGCACCCGGAGCGCTCTTCTCCCACAGGGCGGCCACGGTGCCGTGTGCGTTGACCGCAATGATCGTCAACCCCGCTGGCGTGACCTGCGTCTCGGTGTCGGAGTGGAAATTCCATTTCACGACGCGGTCCGCGACGCGCAGCAGCACTTCGCCACCGGGCGTGAATGTGAGGAATGCGCCGCGGGCGCGCCGCTGCACATATTTCTTACGCGCCCGTTGCACCACATCCACGCTGTTCGAGGCCGCAATCGCGAGCCAGTTGCTGTCGGGACTGAACAGCAGCGCTCCCTCGCCCTCCTCCTGGCTGAGTTGCATCCCCGTGCGCGGGTTCCAAAACACAATCGTACCCTTCGTCTGCGACAGCGCCACGACGCGCGCGTCGGGGCTGAACGCGGGCAGCGGCCCGAGCGGTTCCCACACGATTTCATTGAGCAATTTGCCCGTCGCCGTTTCCCAAACTTTAATCCTCGGCGTCTTGATCTGGCTGTGGCCCGAATAGCTGTGAACCATGCCCGCCGCCATTAGCAGACTGGCGTCGGCACTCAGCCCGAACCACGCTTCGTCGCCATACGGCACGCGCCGTTCCAGCCGCACGCCCGCCTGCGCGAGGGTCTGGACGGCCTCGTTGCGCAACGTCTCGTCCGTGCGGATGCGTGCGGCTTCGGCGATGGCGTCGAGTGAGCCGGCGCGGTTGTGTGTGACCCGCTCGGCGCGCGCGAGGTTCAGCAGCGACTGCCAGTAACGCTGGTTCAAGCCGCGATTCGCCAGCAGCACGCCGACGATGAGCACGAGCACCGCCGCCGCGACCACGCCCGCCAGCGCCACCTGCGTCGGCTCGCGCTGCGCCCATTTGTGCGCCCGGTCGAGCGCCGTCGTGGGCCGCGCGAGGATCGGCTCGTGGCGCAGCCAGCGCTCGAGTTCATCCGCCAACGCCTCGGCCGAGCCGTAGCGGCGCTTCGGGTCTTTCTCCAGGCACTTGAGGCAGATCGTTGCGAGATCGCGGTCCACGGCGGGATTCACGGCGGACGGCGACGGCGGCTCCTCCTCGCCGACCTTGCGCAACGTCTCCATCAGGTTCTCCCCGCGAAACGGCGGCTGGCCCGTCAGCGTTTCGAACAGCACCGCGCCCAGTCCATACACGTCCGCCGCGGTGGTGACCTCCTTCGTTTTGCCCGCCGCCTGTTCGGGCGCCATGTAGTGCGCGCTGCCCATCACCGCGAGCGACTGCGTGAGGTCGGCCTCTTTTTCGACCAGCTTGGCGAGGCCGAAATCCGTGAGCATCGGCTCGCCCTTCGCATCGAGCAGGATGTTCCGCGGCTTGATGTCCCGGTGCAAAATGCCGCGTTGATGCGCGTAGTGAACCGCGCGCGCCACTTTGGCCACGAGCGTCGCAGCGGGACGAAGGGGAGAGTGATTAGCAATTAGTGATAAGTGATTAGTGCCCGACTGCGAGCCGCGCCCTGATTTCCCACGACCACCCGCCGCTTCCGGCCCACTAATTACTAAGCACTGATTACTAATTACTTTTCCCCGCTTGCCGCCGACCGGAAACCACTGGCGAATGGCGTCCGCGAGGTTTCCCCCTTCGATCAGCTTCATGCTGAAATAATGCCGCCCGTCGCGATCGCCGATTTCGTAGAGGGGCACGATGTTCGGATGATCGAGCCGCGCCGCCGCCTCGGCCTCGGTCTTGAAGCGCTCGACCTCGACCCCCGAAGCGAGCCGCCCGCCGAGGATCATCTTCAGCGCCACCACGCGGTTGAGCGTCACCTGCCGCGCGCGATACACGATGCCCATGCCGCCGGACGCGATCTCGCCGAGCAGCTCGTAATCACCGAAGTACCGCAGCGTTTCCCCCACCGCCGGCGGCGGCCGCGGCACGCTGAGCACCACGGTCCCATCCTCGCCCGGCGCGCTGCCGGCGATGGCCTGGCGGACCAGGCACGGGGGACAAAGGCCCGCCGGCGCGTCGTCGGGAAGCGGCTTCTGGCATTCGGGACAGAGGCGATTCGAGTTCATAATTTTTCCGTTCTTACCCGTTACAGAAGGAAGCGCAGGGAAAGGTTACACGAAAAGATGAGCCATCTCGAATGGCGCGTCGTGGCCGCCGGATTGGCACGGCCGTGGCCATCAGTCAGCGCCGGTAATGGTGCGCTGCGAGAAAGATCGGCCGTAGTGGAGCATGGACATTTTCATTCGGACCTCGCCGTGCCCCCCGACCTCGCCTCCGCGTCGTGCCGGAGGCACGTAAGATATTAGCCGGTGGTGAAGCGCAGCGGAACCACCGGACCCGCCGCCCCAACCCCACCCTGCGCCCCGGCGGGGCGCGAGAGCCGGGAAAGCGCGCCGACACCGCTCGCCTCTGCGACGGGTCCTCCGGCGCTCGGCTGCCCGGCTGGCGCGCCCACGGGGTTGCCAGCAGGCCGGGAGGTTTTACCGGTGGTTTCGCTACGCTTCACCACCGGCTAATTTCTTGCGTGCCTCCGGCACGACGCGGACGCGGAGTCGCCCGTCCCGACTCGGGGCGAGACGCCCCGAGAACTCGCAGGCGGGACGCCTGCGGTACCCTGGCGCCACCGTGCCTTGGTGCGCGGATTTCCGCGCCGTCCGCGGGTGTCGCCTCCGCCTCGTCACCTCGGCGGCTACTTTTCGCACCGCCTGTTCAGGCCGCTGTCTGACGGCCTGGCTGTGGCTAAAAGTGCGTGAGCCGCTTAATGTGGCTGGCGCGGTCTTCGATGGCGGCGCGAGTCGCTTTGGTGGTGCGGCCGAGGCCGAAGCCTTCGCAGCAAAACGAGGCGACGACACTGCCGTAAATGATGGCTTTGCGGAGGTTCTGGTTCACCGAGCCGCGATGGCCGGCCAGGTAGCCGATGAGACCGCCGACGAAGGAATCCCCCGCGCCGGTGGGATCGACGACTTTTTCCAGCGGAAAGGCGGGGGCGATGAAGTGGCCGCCGGGAGCGGAGAGGATGGCACCGTGCTCGCCCTTCTTGACGATGACGTAGGCGGGGCCGAGGCGATGGATTTTCTTGATGGCGAGCGGGAGGTTGTCTTCGCCGGTGAGGTGCCGGGCTTCGCTGTCGTTGACGACGATGGCATCGACGCGGCGGAGGAGTTTCAGGAGGTCGGGGAGCGCGATGTTGATCCAGAGGTCCATGGTGTCGGCGATGACGAATTTGGGCTTGGCCATCTGCTGGAGGACGTGGAGCTGGAGGCCGGGGGAAATGTTCGCCAGCAGCACGTAGGGGATGTGGCGGTAATGCGCGGGCAGTTCGGGGGAGAAGTTTTCGATGACGCCCAACTCGGTGAACAGCGTGCGGCGGTTGTTCATGTTCACCTCGTATTCGCCGCCCCAGTGAAAGGTCTTGCCGGTGGCGCGATGGAGGCCGTCGAGGTTGATGCCGTGCTTGCGGTAGAGCTTGACGTACTTGTCTGGAAAATCCTCGCCCACCACGCCGACCAGGTGGACGGGGGCGAAGAAGCTCGCGGCGACGGCGGCGTGACTGGCCGAGCCACCCAGCAGGCGGGGGTTTTCGGCATAGGGAGTCTTGATCGAATCAAGGGCGGTGGTTCCAACGACAAGGACGCTCATGGATGGGTGGGTTGGGCGGATGCTATTTATCTAAAACGGCCATTTAATTAACTGTGGATAAACCCGGAGGGACACGGATGGGAACGATGAAATGAAAAACCAAACCATGCACTGGCCTCAGGCGACGCTGAGCTTGCCACCCGAGAACACGGCGCTCCGGAGAGCGGTACCACAACAGGTCGCGGGCATCTGAGTAAGGTGCATAGGCCGATTTGAACCACCGGTTTTCACCCGGTCGGTGGTGGAGCAATAGTCGGTTTCGATCCCGACTACAACGCCGCAAGTGGATGACTTTTCTTCCCAAGACTTCCGGCGGCGTCGGCCGCGAGTTTCCAGCCGCCGGCCCGGTGGGCGGCTGAGCCGCAACCCAGGGAGCGCGACCGGTCCCCGGTCGCAGCGGCTGCGGAAACAGCGAACCAGTGGGAATCTCGCGGTACCCGCTCGCATTTGGAGCCGCCGCAGGCGGGCACCGCCCGCGCGCCGAAGGCGGCCCTTCCAATCCAGGTAGGGACCCGTTGCGCGCGTCCCTGACCTTTTCCCTGCAACGCCGCACTCGCCTGCAAACCAGCGCCCTCGCCAATCCCACGCGCCCGACCCGGTGGATTGCAGTGCCGCGCGCAACGCGGCCCTACCACGATGCGTTCCCGCGCCACCTCGCATCGTTGCCCGTCAATCCCTCCCCCATTTCAATTCTCCGCCAGCAACCGGATCTGCGCGACCTTGGCGGAGGCGAGTTGCTTGCGGAATTCCTGACTCTTCGCCGCGGGCACTTTGGCGGACACGACGTAGGCCAGCGGGCCGAGGGCGGTGTTTTCGGTCTGCAAAAAGAAGCGGGTGAACACCGGCACTTCGTCGTCGCCGAGCACGCCCAGCGCGTTCACGAAATAGGCGGCGTCAAAGCGCGCCCGCTCCTCGGTTTGCAGCAGGCTCCGGTAGTCCGCCTCGAGCACGCGGCGCTGCTGCAGGGTGAGCTTGAAGGACGTGCCGCCGTGAAGCGTGTCGTGTGCGGACTTGCGCCCGCTGCGCAGCGTGATGCGGCGCTTGAGCAGGTCGGCGTATTGCGCGAGCGACTCCTCGAGAGTGGCGCGGTGGCCGAGCCGGCGCAGGACGCTGCCGGCGAGCAGCTTCTCGGAGCCGCGGCGCAGATATTCTTCAATCGCCGGGACCGCGGCGGCATCGCCGAGTTCGCCGAGGCCGATGAGCGCGGCGCGCAGCAGCGGGACTTCTTTTTCGAGCAGACCCTTCTCGAGCAGCTTGCGGTCGGCGGGATTGCGGGCGAGGCCGAGCACCTTGTAGCCGACGGCGCGGAACACCTCGAGGTCCGAGCGCACCAGCTCCTGCCCGAGCGGCGCGAAGGATTTGTCCATGAACGGCGCGGCGGCATCGAGAATGCCCGAGGCGAGTTCGAGGTCGTTGATCTTCGACCAGTGATTGAGCGCGATGCTGACGGCGGCGCGCGAATTCTCGGCGTCGATCATGTTCACGCGCGACTCGGCCAGGCGTTGCGCGAGCTTCTTGCTGTCGAGATCGCCGGCTTCGAGCAGCAGTTCTTCGGGCACGGGTTTCTTGCGGTCGAGCGTGCGTTTCTTCGTCGCGGCGGCCACCACGGTCCGCGCCTCATGCGAAAGGCCGGCGACGCACGCGGCGAGAATCTTCGGCCACTCGGGCGCGAGCCAGTAGGGCGCGGCGTTCGGCGCGTAGTCGCCCTCGGGATTGATGAGCACTGTGATGACGCGCCCCTTGCCATACGTGCTCGCGACGATGGCCGGATGCCCGCCCGCCGTGGCGAGAATCTCGACGCCCGGCTTGAGC
This sequence comes from Akkermansia muciniphila, assembly GCA_945861535.1. Lineage (GTDB taxonomy): Bacteria > Verrucomicrobiota > Verrucomicrobiia > Limisphaerales > BJHT01 > BJHT01. Next base: position 65,145 of record CAMAUZ010000002.1, read on the forward strand.
GGCGAGACATCGACCGTGAAGGCCGCGCCCGCGCGCGACCAGTCGAGGCGGTTCCCGAAGAAGGCGGCGTTCTTGGCGGCGAGCGGCAGGCCGTTGGTGGCGACGACTAGGTTCCGGTACTTGGTGATGCGGACCGGCAGCAGCTCGGCGAGATACGTGCCGTGATCGGAACCCTGCGAGAGATTGAACGAGCCGCCGAAGTACAACAGCGCGCCACCGCTGCGCACGAAGTCCGCGATCAGCGCCCTCCGCCGCGCGCCCAGATCGACGGCCTGGATGTTGTCGAGCACCAGCAGATCGTTCGCAAACAGTGCCTCATACGTGTCCGGAAAATCTTCCATCGCCCCCGCACCGCCGAGCCGGAAGCCCACGCGATCCACCCACGACGGCGAATAATTCCCGCCGCCCGCCAGGCTCACCGCGCTCTCGACCGGATTCAGCCAACTGAAAATCCCGCGCGCGTGATGCGTATCAAGCTGCCCGTCGCGGCGGATGACGAGGCCCTCGGGCCGCACCAGTTTTTTCTCGGCGTCGAGGTCGATGTTCTGCTGGCGCTCGAAGTCCGCGTAATGCGGCTTCGCGGGCGTGGCCGGCGCGGCGGCGGGCGTCGCGCCGATGCCGGCCTTGGCCTTGTCCGCGGCGAGCTGGGCGTCGTGCGCCTTCTTCTTTTCCTGCTCGGCAAAATGCGCCGTCGCGTCCTCGACCGGCGTGGTCAATGCGAACACCGGCCCCGCGAGCGCGCCACTGGCCGCGCCGTATTCCAGCACCGCGATGCTCCACGCGCGCAGTTCCGGGAGCACGACGGACGCGCTGTCGCCTGCGGTTTTGGGCGTGAGATTTTCCCAGCCGTCGAGCAGGTCCGGCGAAACGTGGAAGGCGCGGAGCAGCTTTGCGCCCGGCGGTGTTTTCGCGGTGAGGGCGACTTGTTTCAGCGTCGTGGGCGGCGGTTGCGAGCGCAGGCGAAAGGCTTTGTAACCGGGCGGATTCAGCAGATTCACCAGCACCTGCTGACGGCCGTCGGCGAGCTTGCGCAGCCACACGGTCTGCTGCCACAGCGGCGCGACGTCCTTCGGTCCCTGACCGACGCTCACCTGCAGGTGCGTCTCGGGTTTCGCCACGAGCGCGGTGTCGTCCCATACGAACGCCGAGAAGCGCGTGAGGAATTTCGGCAGCGAGCCGTAGGTGTAATCGCCGGGCGAGGTCAGATACGTGTAGCGCTGGCCGGCGGCGAGGCCGCTGAGGACGTTCAGATGCACGTCCTGCCGGCTGCCGACATCGAAGGTGATGAACAATGGCAGCCCGCCGATGCGCTTTTCATAATCGGCCTCGCGCGCAATCGCCTCGTAAAACGTGGGGATAAGGCCGCTGCCGAACTTGCTGAAGTCGCGCACGCTCTCGTCCATGATCACGCCGTGGTCCTTGGCGATGTCGTGGAAGTCGGTCTGGTCGGGCGGGAGGAAAAGTTTCGATCCGGGGTTGGCGAACGCGACATTGTAGCCGTGCGCGAAGTTCGGGCGCTTCGCATTCACGCGGTCGATGAGCCGGCGCTGGTTGCCGACGAAATGCCCGTCCCACCGCACGCCGTCCCAGCCGAGCATTTCCGCCGAGCGGATGATTTCATCGGCCCCGAGATCGACGGCCGGGTTGTGATCGAAGCGCGTCCAGATGCTCGCCCAGTGCTGCCAGCCACCCTGGCTTTTCGGCGCGTGCAGGTTGTAGTCATTGGCCAGCATCCGCTCGAGATAGAAGGTGCTGAACGCCTCGCAGCTCGGGCCGTGGCTCGGGCCGTGGCCGAAATATTCGGGGTGCCGCTGATACGTGTTGAAGCCCGCGAGGCCGCCCGCGCAGGCCTTGCCATAGGTGATGCCCTTGATGCCGCGGCGATGCGCTTCGTTCAGCAGATTTTTGAAACCCGTGACCGAGCCGGGATACTGCGTCTGCCCCGAGAAAAAAATCTCCGTGCCCGGCGTCATCTCCGAGTAATCGCACGGCGCCCACGCGAAGCACTCGAAGTAGTTCGCGTAGTTGCGGTGATTGCCCTCCATGATCCGCGCCGCCTCCTCGGCCGTGAGTTTGCGCTTGTCCTGCCCCGCGGACGCGCCCGTGATGCCGACGCGATAGACATTGCGGCTCACGCCGAAAAATTCGCCCGCCGCGTGAACCTCGCGTCCATCCGCCTCGAGCGCGCACCGCAGCTCGCGCCCGAACTCGCGCGCGCCCACGGGAAACTCGAACGCCACGCTGCGCGCCTCGCCCGCGCCCAGCGTCACGCTCGCGCGAAAGACCTCGCGCTTGTCGTCCGCCTCGGTCCATTCGCGTGCGACCAGTTGGAATGTCCCGCCCGCTCCCAGCCCGAGCAGCGCCGCGCTGGCCTTCACGGTTTCGCCCGGCAGATAATGCACCTTGTCCACGCTCACCGATTTCACCGCCACCGCGGGCGCGCGGACCTGCGTGATCTCGACGTGGTCGCACAGCACGCGCAGATCGAAGGGCTTCAGTGCCGTGACATCGGGCGCGCCTTCGAGCAGTTCGGCGGCGTCGCGATCCAGCAGATCGTCGCCCGCTTTGCGCTTCGTCCCGCCGAGATCATCGACCTTCAACTCCTTCATCATCGCCGCCTCGTCCGCCGATGTTTCCGTGCGCATTTCCGGAAAACCCGTCTTGCCCGAGGCATCGAGCGTGACCGCCAGCTTGCCGCCCGGATGAAACACCCGCAGCGCAAACGGCCGGTAACCCGGCGCGCCATCGAACTGAAACGCGTCCATCGTGCGCCCAGCCCCGCCCGCCTTGAACTGCACCGCCAGTGTGTGAATCACGCTTACCGGCACCGCCTCGAGCCACGCTGTCAGGACGTAATCGCCCGCCGGCAGCTCCGGCTGCGCGGCGAACAGCCCGCCGCCCGTCGCAAGCTTGAGCAGCGCGCACTTCTTGCCCGACGCGCGATTGTCCACAAACACCGCGGCCTCCCTGCCCTTCTGGTTTTCCGCCTCGAGGTTGAGCCGGCCATTGATGAGACCGGGTGCGGCAGTCGCAGCCCCCGACACCGCGAGTGCGCACAACAATCCAGCGGCAAAAGTTTTGGAGAAAAGCATGTCGGCTTTCTACGGACCTCGCGCCGTGACGGCAAAAGCTTTCGGGGCGGGGAGGGGGAGGAAGCTCAAAGAATCAAGCTCAAAGCTCAAGGGAAGCTCCAGCCAAGCCCCGCACGCTCCGGTGCATGAGTTGCAGGGGCCGGGGCGGACCCGGTGGGCGAACGCATTCCGGCCCGTGATTTTTGTGCCTCCGGTCATGGCGGCGCGACGCGACAAGCGCGGACGGACCGGGAGGCTTCGGACCCGACTTGATTTCTGCGCAGCAGGATTTGGCGGTCAGCAGCGCCAGGCGGGAGCGGTCGCCGAAGCTATTTGGGCAGCGCTTGAGGATCGCGCATCGCGGGAGCGGGCGAGTCGCCCCGCTCCGGCACCGACGGGCGCACCACTGGCGGTGAGGCAGTGCCGCGGGGTATTTCGGCTTCAACCCGCCCCCGCCGCTGCCACCGGGGTCCGCGCGGTGCGGCCGGCGAGCCAGGACTCGGCGAGCAACACCACGAGGGCGAGGACGATGAGCCAGCGCCAGAGTTTCTGGCGATTCTCGAGTTCGGCGGAGACGAGTTGCCGGCGCTTGGCTTCCTCGGCTCGGGGGGTGCGGGTGAGCAGTTGTTTCACGGGCACGCCGAGGCGTTCCAAATCTTCGAGTGGCAGCGGAGTCGTGCGGCTTTCGGTGGCGGCGACGTTCACGGCGAAGCGCCAGGGTTTCGCGCCGCCAGTGACGGCGTAGATGCCGGGCAGGTCGGATTGCGTGAAGTGATTGGTGCCGACTGGCACATTCAAGATGGCTCCGTCGGGGCGGCGCACATTCACGCCGACGCTGACGCTCGCATTGGTGCGGATGCTGGGCGCGCCGGGTGGTCCGCTCGGGGTCGCAGCCGCCAGTGCGGACGCGGGCAATTCCACGCGATCGCCGACGAGGTATTGCGCGGTCTGCGCCTTGAGGCCGCCGCTGGCTTCGAGGATTGAGTAGAGCAGCGGCACAAACTTCGACGAGAGCGCGAGCTGGCTGTCCGCGGGGTGCCAGCCGCACGCGAGTACCAGCAGGCTGCCGCGACCGATGGCGAGCTGCAGCAGCGCCGGATCGCCGCTGTCGAATTCCGCGATGACCCGCGCGCCCGGCAGCTTGTCCACGGGCAGCCGGCGGTGTTTCCAGAAATGGATTTTGGTGAAATCGCTGAAGCGGGGATCGGCGAACGGCGCGAAGAGCGGATGCTGCAAATCAATGCGCCCGAGCATCGCGTAATCTTTCACCGTCGCTTCGGTCGCGGCGAAATTCTCAACGCCCACGAGCTGACCGACCGTCTCCGCGACGCCCGCGTTTTTCACCACGGCCAGCAGCATTCCGCCGCCTTCCGCAAAGCGCCGCAACGCCGCGATGTCGGGTACCGCATCGGCGAAAATCAGCAACGGCGCATTGGTCGCCGCGAGCAGGGCCGCGGCGTCGGCGGGTTTGCGCGGCACGACTTGCACCACCTGCTTGAGCGTTTGTTGAAAGGCGCGTTTGAGGAAATACAGCGGCTGCGTGGTGTCACTGTCCGCCTCGCTTCCGAGATAGAGCACCGGCACTTGTTCGATGCGTGTCGGCACGAGAAAAGCGCGATTGTCGAAATCTTCCTCATCGCCCGTGAGCACGAGTTGTTCGCCCGCGCTGCCATCGGCGGGCTTGGGCGCGAAGACCACGCGGCTCTGGCCGGGAGGCACGTAGATTTCCACGGCGGCAGTTTCCGGCTGGCCGTCCCACCGCACGCGGAACTGCTCACGCTTGGATTCGCCGGCGTTGAACACCCGCACCCGCGTGCCGGCATCTGCCGCGCCGCCCGCCGTCGCCTCGAGTTCTGGCAGAAGCTGAAGGCCCGCGTTGGTCGGGCGTTTGGCCTTGAGCGTCTCGAGCACGACCTCGATGCCCTTCGGCCATTCGTAACCTTGCAGCGCCTCGGTGGTCGCGCCTTCCTGCAAATCGCTCACGAGCACGATCTGCCGCGGCCCGCGGAGCTTGGCGTTTTTGTCCGCATCCTCCAGCGCCTCGGCGGCACCAATCAGCGCCTGATCCAGGCGCGTCGCAGCCCAGCCGGCCGAGAGCGACCGCAGCCGGGACAACGTCTCCTCGACCCGTGCGCCCGCGCCCAGCCGCGTCCAGTCGTCGAATTGCAGCACCGCGCGCAGGTCGCGATCGAAGGCAAAGACCGCCGCGGTTTCCTCGGGCCGCACGTCGCGCAGCACCGCCTCGACCCGCGCCAGCGCCGCCGTCCACAGTCCTTCGCGCCGCATGCTCGCGCTGGAGTCGAGGAGCACGACGACCTTGCGGGCCTGTTCGTTTTGCGCGGCGGGATCGACTGGAGTTTGAAAAAACGGTCGGGCAAAACCGAGGCCCAACAAACACAACGCCAGGCAGCGTAACGCCAGCAGCAGGAGATTTTCCAACCGGCTCCGGCGCGTCACCCGGGGCGGTGACGCCTGCAAAAACATGAGCGAACTGAACGGCATCCGCTCGCGGGTGGTGCGGCGGATGAGATGAAATAAAACCGGCAGCGCCACGGCCAGCGTGCCGATAAGGAAGAGTGGCGTCAGAAAGCTCATGAACCGGAAACGACCATCAGGGCATTTGAGAGAATCAGTGCGGCATCTTCGCGCGCCCCGCGCGAGGGCCGCAGGAGTATCCCACCCCCCAGCCCCGTGCAAGCACACCCTGCATCGCGCGCGGTGCGCCGGCGGCCGGCCGGTTCGCGTCAGCCTCAATGCCGACGGGCACCGGCTCATCCGGGTGGCCACGCCGATCACCTTCCAGCGTTATGAAGAGCAGCTCAACGAGGCCGTGGGCAAGGGGCTGCTGCTCCTGCTGTTCACCTGCGGTCTCGGGCTGCTGCTCGCGGCGGTGCTGAATTGGATGAGTTGAATCGGAGCGGCGATGGCGAGTAGGCCGGCGAGGCTCCGAACGCGCCCGGAGCGCGGGCGTCTCGCCCGCTCACGACGTCCGCATACCGTTCCGGTGCGTTGGGCGTGCAGCGTGAAATGGTCTTCAGACGGAGAAATGACAAACCCCGGCTGGCCCACCGTTTCCGGCCTCCGCACGTCGTGAGCGGGCGGGACGCCCGCGCTCCTGGGGAAGGGTTCGGTCTTATTCCACCGGACGATTCAGCAGGTCGGTGAGGATTTCCGCGACGAGGCGGACGTGCGGTTCTTCCAGAATTCCCAAGTGACTGCCGGTGACTTGGTGGACGTTGATCGGCCCGCGCACATGGCCGCGCCAGGAGTCTTCCGGCGGGCCGTTGGTGCGATAGAAATCCTGGGTTTCGCCTGCTTTGAAGAGCGTGATTCCGCCCGCATAGGGCTGCGGCACATAGGTCCGTCGCAGCCGGCCATCATGGACGCTGAGGTGTTCGTGGGGGCGGTAACCCGGCGGGGCGTGGTGATGGACCTCGCGCCTGGCGATGGCGACGGCGCGACGGACGACGCCCTGGACGCCCCCCTTGATCACGTTGCGCGTGACCTCCGCGAGCGGCAGTAGCTTGGGTGCGATGACGAGCCGGGAATCCAAGAGCGCCAGCAGCCGCACCTCTTCCCCAGTTGCCTTGAGTTGCCGGGCCATTTCAAAGGCCACCACGCCGCCAAAGGAATAGCCCAGCAGCGCGTACGGGCCGCGCGGTTGGAAGCGCCGCATTTCTGCGAGATAGTGCGCCGCGAGTTGCTCGAGCGTGTCGGGGAGAGTGAGTTCGTCGTTCCCCGTCTGGGCCGCCAGACCGTAGCGCAGTCCATAGACCGGCTGTTCCGGTCCGAGATGGGGGATCAAGTTCTGATAACGCAGGAAATGAATGCCGAAGAGTGGCGGCCGGGTACCGGTGGGCTGGATAGGTACCAAAGAACGCCAGGAGGTGGCGGCTGCCTCGGGTTGCAGTCGGGCGGCGAGTTGCTCGAGAGTCCGGGCTTCAAAAATGGTGGCGAGCGGTAGCTTCCGACCCAACTGCCGCTCGATGAGTGAGAGTACACGAACGCCGAGCAGAGAGTGTCCGCCCAGGGCGAAGAAGTCATCGTGAATGCCCGCGCGTACCCCGCCCAGCACGTCCTGCCAAATCCGGGCCAGTTGCCGCTCAATGTCATTGCGGGGGGCGACATAGTGATCGGCTCCGGCGGTGGCTTCCGACGGTGGCGCCGGGAGTGCCTTGCGGTCGATCTTACCATTCGGAGTCAGGGGCAGAGTAGCGAGCGACACGATCCGCGCGGGGATCATGTAATCCGGCAGCCGGTGCTTGAGTGACTCGCGGAGCGTCGTGGCATCGGGGGTGTGACCGCGGGCGGCAACCACATAGCCCAGGAGACGCTGGTCTCCCGACTTAGTCTCTTCGGCGATCACGACGCAGTCATCCACGCCGGGGGTCGCGCGCAAGACGGCTTCCACCTCACCCAGCTCGATGCGAAAGCCGCGAATCTTCACCTGAAAATCCTGCCGGCCCATGGACTCGATCATGCCATTGGGCAGCAGTCTGCCGAGATCGCCGGAGCGATAGGTTCGGCTGCGGGGTGATTGGGGATCGGAGTGAAAGGCGGCGGCAGTGAGTTCGGGGCGTCGCCAGTAGCCCACGGCGAGCGCGGGACTACGGATGACAATCTCTCCGAAGACCTGGCCCGGATCACCCGCGGCGTTGATCAGTGAGACTTCGAGGGTGTTGGCGGTTGCGCGGCAGCGTGTCTCTACCGGGGAGGCGGAGTGGCTCGTCGGAGTTACCGGGTCAGTGACGGGATAGCCAATCGGGATGGCCCCGCCGGTCAGAGGCGTGTGCGAGTCAAGGAAGCACTGGAGCGCGATCGTGCATTCGGTGGGACCATAGCCATTCACAAAGAGACAATCCCCGCCGAAATACTTTTGAAACATCGCGACATCCAGGGGAACCACCTTTTCTCCGCCCATGACGATCAGTCGCAGGCGGGGAAACTGCTGCCGACCGGAGAGCGTTCCGACGAGATAGCGATAGAGCGTGGGGGTCGAGTGATAGAGGGTAATTTCCTCGGCGACCAGCCAGTCGCCGAGGTGGTCGAGGTTTTCCGCACTGACATTGTAAGGATAGAGCGTTGCGCCATTGAGCAGGGCGCCATAGATGCCCATGACCGCGGCATCAAAGCCGTACGAGGCGAAGAGCGTGAGGCGGTCGGCCGCGCAGATATGCAGGCTGTTGGTGTAGTTGCGGATGTGTTGCAGGACATGCCGGTGAAGCTGGGTCACACCCTTGGGCTTGCCCGTGGAACCCGAGGTGTAGAGCAGATACGCCATGGCGTCGGCCGGTACCGGCGGCAGGGTCGCGCCGACGGCGGCCTGCCAGTCGAGGGCGTTCAGGTTGATCGGCGGCACGCGACCGGGGTTCAGGGTGTGGACTCGGGCGGCGTTTTTCGCGTCCGTCACGATTACCTCGGCCTGGGCGTCGGCGATGATGCCGGCCAGCCGGTCCTGGGGATGAGTGGGATCGAGCGGAACATAGACTTTGCCCGCCCGCAACACGCCGAGGAGGGCCGCGATCATGGGTGCATCGTGATCCAGCAAGAGCGCGACGCGGGTGGGACCGCCGCGGCAGACCTGTAGCAGTTTCTGGGCGATCAGTTGGGAGCGGCGACTTAGCTCACCATAAGTCCAGGTATGGGTGCGGGTTTTGACCGCGAGGCGGTTGGGCGCCAGCCGAACCATCTGCTCGAACCGTGCCGGGATGGACTGCTCGGTGTCTTCGAGTGGGAATGAGACAAAAGGATTCCGTGGTCGCACGGGAAGGTCGGTGACGGAATAGCGGCGGCGATCGGCCGGAGTCAGGAGTGGGAGCCGGCCGATGGGCTGACCAGGATCAAGGGTGATGGCTTCGAGGAGAGTCTGATAACGGGCCAACAGGCGTTCGATGGCCGGAGCGGTGAACAGGTCGGCATTGTAAAGGGCCCGGAGCTGAATGCGCTCGGCGGTGTCACTCGCGAAGAGAGTGAGATCGAATTTAGCACCGGGTTCATGCACCGGCACCCGCTCGACTTTCAGCCCGCCGAATGATTCGGGGACAGCGTCGAGGTTGAAGAAGTTGAAGAGTATCTGGAACACCGGAGCGTGGCTGCGGTCGCGCTCGGGTTGGAGTTTCTCCACCAGTTTCTCGAAGGGGAGGTCCTGGTGGGAAAAGGCATCCAGCGCGGTGGTGCGGACGCGGTGAAGGAGTTCCCGAAAGCTGGGATTGCCGGCGAGATCGGTGCGCAGGGCGAGGGCGTTGATGAAGTAACCGATCATGCCTTCCATGGCGGCCTGGTCGCGGCCGGCGATGGGTGCGCCGATGACAAGGTCAGTCTGTCCGGAGTGGCGGGCGAGGACGACTTTGAAGGCCGCCAGCAGGGTGATGAAGAGAGTGACACCTTCGCGCTTAGAGAAGGCGCGGAGTGAGTCACTTAGCTGGGGCGAGAGTTCGAGGGTGTGATAAGCGGCGTGCGCCCCGGTGCGGGTGGGACGGGGTCGGTCGGTCGGGAGAGTTACGAGTGGGGGCGCGCCGCTGAGTTGCTTCACCCAGTAGGTGAGCAGACGGTCGAGTTCCGTGCCCTGTAGTCGTTGTCGCTGGCGGCGGACATAGTCGCCGTATTGCATCGGCAACGGTGACAGCGGGCCGGGTTTCCCGAGAGAACTGGCGGAATAGAGTGCGGCCAGCTCGCGATTAAAGACGCCGATGGACCAACCGTCGCAGACGATGTGATGACAGACGGTGAGGAGAACGTGCTCGTGGGGGCCGAGTTGAAATAGTTTGGCCCGAACCAATGGTCCGGTGCTGAGATCGAAAGGCCGGGCTATCTCCTGGTCGAGCAGGGGCGAGAGAGTCGTGGCCTGGGTCTGGGCGGGCAGTGAACTAAGGTCCACCAGCGGGAGTTCTATTCGGAGGGCAGAGTCGATGTGTTGGACTGGCTCACCGGCGATTTCGATGAAATGGGATCGCAGACTGTCGTGACGGGCGATCACAGCGTTGAGCGCAGTGACCAGGGTCTCGCGGTTTAACTCACCCCGGAGACGCAACGCGTCGGGCACATGATACTGCGTGCTCGAACCATCGAGGCGATCCAACAGCCACAGACTGGCTTGGGCGAACGACAGGGGCAGGGGTTGGGCGGGCGACGGTGGCGGGACGGGCGCGGTGGGCGCGGTGGGCGCAGAGACGCCGCGGCGGAGATATTGCCCCAAGAGTTGGCGGCGCTTCTCGGACAACGGCTCGGGAGGCGGTTTGGAATCGACTCCGCTCATGGCTAGGCCGGGGACGGGTTCGCGCCGGGACCGCGAGTTACCGCAGGGTCTGGAGCAGGAGGACCGTTGAAATTAACAGGCAGCGCGGTGAGTCCGCGCAGTCCGAGATTAGTCCTCCAGACCAACGGTCCTGGCTCGAGGTTCCAGGTGGGGAAACGGCGGATGAGTTCGGTAAAGGCAATCTGAGTTTCCATGCGGGCCAGGGGTGCGCCGAAGCAGAAGTGACCGCCCCAACCAAAGGCGAGATGGCGATTGTCCTGGCGCGTGATGTCGAGTCGGTCGGGATCGGGGAAGCGTTCGGGATCGCGGTTGGCGGCGGCCATCACAGCCATGACGGCATGGCGTTTGCGGATGGGTTTGCCGCCGATCTCGGTGTCTTCCGGGGCGAGCCGGGCGGTGTGTTGGCTCGGGCTTTCGTAGCGCAGCAACTCTTCGACGGCGGAAGTCATTAGTTCCGGGCGGGCGCGAAGTTTGGCGAGTTGGTCGGGGTTGCGGAGGAGGGAGAGGAGGCCGCAGCCAATGAGATTGGTCGTAGTCTCCTGGCCGCCGACCATGGTGACAATGCTGTTGGCGATGACTTCATCCTCGGTGAGTCGGTCGCCTTGTATCTCGGCATCCATGAGCGAGCGGACGAGGCCGTCGGGGCGAAGAGTGTCGGCGCGCATGTGAGAGCGGAAATAGGAAGTCATCTCCTCGGTGCTCTTGAGAATGCGCGGGACGCGGTCGGGGTTGTGTTGGAAGTTACCCAGCATCTCGGCGAAGTCCTGGGACCAGAATTTCAACTGGCGATGATCGGCGACGGGGACGCCGAGCATTTCCGCGGTGACGATGCACGGCAGCGGTTCGGCAAAGTCGGCGATGACATCCATGCGGCCGGACTGAGTGACTTGATCGAGGAGCGTGGTGACGATCTCGCGGATGTGGGATCGGAGGACTTCGACGCGGCTGGGAGTGAAGGCTGCCGCCGCGAGACTACGGATGCGGGTGTGCGCGGGCGGGTCGAGAAACAGCATCTGTTTCACCATGACTTTGGCGATGGGATTCAGCGCGGAGAGTCCCATCTCCGTCAGTTTCTCGGGCGGGGGCGAACGGTCGGCGGAGAAATCGCGCAGCACGCGCATCACATCGGCGTAACGAGTCACGACCCAGGAATGCAAATAGGGATCCCATTGGACGGGGGCTTCGGTGCGCAGGCGATGATAGAGGGGATAGGGATTGGCCAGGACCTCGGGATCGAGCAATTGGAAGAGACTGAGAGCGGGCGCGCTTTTTTTCTTCGGGTCGAGGGCCATACGGGGTGGGTCGGGAGTAGTCAGCTTAGTAAGTGGCAACGGGTGCGGTGGTGGCGAGTTGTTGTTGGACTTCGGCTTCACTCATGGTTTCTAACTTCGCGACCAGCAGGCTTTCGATCTCGGCGGCGAGTTCGATGACAGTCGGGGCTTCGAAGAGAACGCGCAAGGGGAGGTTGATGTCGAAGGTCTCGCGGACGCGGGCGATCAACTGGGTGCCGAGAAGTGAGTGCCCGCCTAACTCGAAGAAATTGGCGCCAACATCGACCTGTTCCGGGCTGGTGAGTTTGAGGAGCGGAGCGAGCAAGCCGGCCAGGCAATGTTCCGCGTCGGTCTGGGCGGGAGTGAATTTGTTTTCGTCGGAGGAATTGGCTAGGTCGGGAGCGGGCAGCGCGGCGCGATCGACTTTGCCGTGAGGAGTAAGTGGGAGCGCGATGAGTGACACGAAGGTCGCTGGGATCATGTATTCGGGCAGGCGTGCGGCGAGGAACTCGCGTAACTCGGCGCGCTTGAAGAGTGAGCCGGACTGGGGAACGACATAGGCGACGAGCCGCGCTTCGCCGGGAGCAGAGTCTCTCGCCAGGACGAAGCTTTGGGAAACAGCGGGGTGCTGATTCAGCGCGGCACCGACTTCGTTGGGTTCGATACGGTAACCGCGGACTTTGATCTGGTCATCGAGACGGCCGAGAAAGGCTAGCTCGCCGTTGGGTAGGGATTTCCCGAGATCGCCGGTCTTGAAGAGTTTGGCGGCGAGATTGGCGGGGTTGAAAGGATCGGGAACAAAGCGTTCGGCCGTTAAGTCAGGGCGGTTGCGATAGCCGCGGGCGACACCGATACCGCCGAGGTAGATTTCACCCGGTTCGCCGGGAGTTACCGGGCGAAGCGAGTCATCCAAGAGATAGAGTTGTATGTTGTCGATGGGGCGGCCGATGGTCGGGAGGCCGGTGCCTGTGACTCCGTCGGGCATCTTACCCGAGGTTGCCACGACCGTGCATTCGGTGGGGCCGTAATTGTTAATTAACTCAAAGGGCAGGCCGGATGGAGGATAACTGTGAAGTGTGTCTGCGCCCGTCAGTAGAGTCCGCAGCGCCGTGTTGGCGGGCCAGGCGAGAGTGAGCAGTCGCTCCGCAACGGGCGTCGGGGCGAAGGCTATGGCGATGCGTTCGGCCACCAACCAGTCACGCAAGGCCTCGGGATTAGCGGTGATTTCATTATCAGCGAGATGGACGCTGGCTCCGGCGGTGAGATACGGCCAGATTTCCCACACGGCGGCGTCGAAACTGACCTTGGCGATCTGACTGGCCCGGTCCGTGGGTGCGACACTGAAGGCGCGTTGATGCCAGACGATGAGATTGGCCAGACTGGCGTGGGAGACTTCAACGCCCTTGGGTTGGCCGGTCGAGCCGGAGGTGTAGATGACATAGGCAAGGTCACTCGGGCGCAGACCTGCTACGGGCGGCGGAGTAGCCAATGGCGGAGAGGCTTCCGCGATTGCCCCAGTCTCGTGGAGGATAACTCGGCGGCTTACCCGCCACGCGATGCGGGCGGCGATGGCGGGTCCGGTGATAACGACCGAGGCTTGGGCGTTCTCGAGCAGGAAGGCGAGGCGCGCGTCCGGGTAGGATGGGTCCAAGGGCAGATAGGCGCCGCCGGCTTTGAGAATGGCCAGCGCGCCGACAATCATGGCGATGGAACGATCCAGACAAAGTCCGACCACAACGTCGGGACCGACGCCGAGGGTGCGGAGGGTGGCGGCGAGTTCCGAGGAGCGGGCATCCACGGTGCCGTAGGTCAAGGTGGTGGAACCTTGCGCCAACGCCAGATCGTCGGGGTTGGCTTGGGCGTAGGCGGTGAAGCGTTCCGCCACGAAGCCCGCCGGCGAACCGGTTCGCAGTCCCGCGGGAATCTGGGTCAGATGGGGCTTGGCTGGCCGCACCGTGGTCGGCGGGATCACACGTTGGATCGGATTTGGATTCAGTGACATAAACCTCTTAGCAGACTCGCAACCTCTCAGTACTCTCGCAAACTAAAACACGGAACCCGCGCAGGTGGCGCGGGAACTGCCTGCGGCCTCGACCGGGGGACGCGAGGACGGCTATTCCCGCCCGGCCGACGCGGGCCGCGGTGGGATTGGACTGACAGTGTCCCCCGCAAGCCCGCTCGGGGCGGGAGCGCTTTCGCCCGCCCGCACGGATGGCCCGAGACAGGGTCGCCCCGTCGGGAGGGGAATCGGCTGTCGGCCCGCCGGACTTGAGGTGCGGCGCGCGGTGCGGTTGAAGTCTTTGGCTCCCGGCGGGGATTCTGCTACGGTCGCGGGATGTTCGTTTATCCGAAGGTCTATGATGTGATTGTGGTGGGTGCGGGCCATGCCGGCGTGGAGGCGGCGCTGGCGGCGGCGCGCATGGGTTGCCAGACCCTGCTGCTCACGATCAATGCGGACACGATCGGGCAGATGTCGTGCAACCCGGCGATTGGCGGTCTGGCCAAGGGGCACCTGACGCGCGAAGTCGATGCGCTGGGCGGAGAAATGGGGAAGACCACCGACATGACCGGGCTACAGTTCCGCATGTTGAACACGAGCCGGGGGCCGTCGGTGTGGGCACCGCGAGCGCAGTGCGACAAGAAGGCGTATCAATTTAGGCTGAAATGGATGTGCGAGCGGCAGGAAAACCTCGATATTAAGCAGGCGCAAACCTTAAAGCTCTTCCATCAAGACGGAGTTGCGTGCGGAGTCGAAACGACCTTGGAGGTGCGGTATCTCGGTAAGACCGTGGTGATCACGACGGGGACGTTTTTGCGGGGCCTGATGCACATTGGCGCGAATCAGCAGGCCGGTGGGCGGGCGGGGGAAGCGGCGGCGATGGGGCTGTCAGGATCGTTAAAGGAAGTCGGATTGGAGCTGGGAAGGCTGAAAACGGGCACGCCGCCGCGGTTATTGCGGCGTTCCATCGACTTTTCCAAGACCGAGATTCAGCCGGGGGATGAGCCGGTGCCGTACTTTACCTATTGGAAGGATGATTTGTTCCATGTGGAACATTCGTTTGTTCATCCCAACGACGGAGGGAACTCGCAGGGCCGGTATCCGCGGGGGTCGATCCTGGATCGGATCAATGGGCAACTGCCGTGCCATGTGACCTTTACGACGGCCAAGACCGCCGACATCATCCGCGCCAATCTGCACCGGTCGCCGATGTATTCGGGCGTGATTGAGGGGGTGGGACCGCGGTATTGCCCCTCGATTGAGGACAAGATCGTGAAGTTCGCGGACAAGGAGCGGCATCAGATTTTTCTGGAGCCGGAGGGGATCGCGACGGACGAGATTTACATCAATGGTTTCTCGACGTGTCTGCCGTACGAGGTGCAGCTCGAGATGATCAAGACCGTGATTGGCTGTGAGAATGCGGAGATTCTCCGGCCGGCTTACGCGGTGGAGTATGATTTCTCGTTTCCGACGCAGCTCCTTTCCTCGCTGGAGACGAAGGTTTGCGGGGGCTTGTTTTTGGCGGGGCAGATCAATGGCACGTCGGGATACGAGGAGGCGGCGGCGCAGGGTTTGATGGCGGGGATCAATGCGGCGCGGAAGGTTCAGGGGGAGGAGGCGCTCGTGCTGGGGCGGGATCAAGCGTACATCGGGGTGCTCATTGATGATTTGGTGACGAAGGGGACGGCCGAGCCGTACCGGATGTTTACCTCGCGGGCGGAGTATCGGTTGCTGCTGCGGCAGGATAATGCCGATTTGCGGCTCGCGGAGATTGGGCATCAGATCGGGCTGCTGCCGGAGCGGAATCATCGGAAGTTCGTAGCCAAGCGGGAGGCAATCGCCGGCGAGGCCGCCCGGCTTAAGACGGTTCGGCACGGGTCCAATACGTTGGAGGAATTGCTGCGGCGGCCGGAGGTTAACTATCGGAATCTCCCCGGCGAGACGCCGAATTTGCCTGAGGAGGTGACATTGCAGGTGGAGATTGCGGTTAAATATGCCGGGTATATTGATCGGCAGCAGGGCGAGGTGGCGCGATTTCGGACGATGGAGGACAAGCGGATTCCTGATGAGCTGGACTACGACCGGGTTCCCAGTCTCGGTCGCGAGGCCCGGCAGAAGTTAAAAGAAATCCGGCCTAGGACCATCGGTCAGGCCGGACGCATCTCAGGGGTTTCGCCGGCGGACATCAGCATCCTGCTGGTGAGCCTGAAGCGCGGCTCTGGGATGACGGTCGAGGCCGGTGCCTGTGCCGTCGAGGAACATGAGAAAGTCCCAAGCGCCCATAACACTTGCTGTGGGGATCTGTGATTGTTCCATGTGGAACATTTTTCGATTTGGCTGTTGCTGCGTCCGGCGAGACGGTCGCTGGTTGGCAACTGATGTCCGATCCGCCCGCCAGCGAATCCTCCTCCACCCATTGGCCGCTGGTCTCCCGCTGCAGTGGCTCGGAGTCCCGCCTTTAGGCGGCGGGTGCCACGGAGACGCGCGCCGAGACAATTGGGTCGTCGCGCTGTTTCTCACCTCCCGCCGGCTAAAGCCGGGACTCCGAACCAGGGACTGCGGCCGATCCGCCTGCAAATGTCGCTCCTTCCTCTATCGGGTATGTTGGGACCATGCTGCGCCGCGCGGGCGCTCGGGTTTTCCCCACTTCGGCAGCTACGGACAGGCGGTCACGGAGCCTCTCCGTCCGGCCACAACACTTGTCCCCGTGGGTGCGGAGGCGGGTGAATGTTCCATGTGGAACATTTCACCCGTGGCCACCGACCGAATCGGCCGCGCATCCATCTTGACCCGTTCGCCTGCCCGGCGTATTGAATTCCCGACAGTTGATCGGCCGATCAAGTCGGATTCCCGGTCCGGCTCGGTGGAACCGCCGATTCAGCGCACCAGCCAGTTTAGCTCAGTGGTAGAGCAACGGTTTTGTAAACCGTCGGTCGTCGGTTCAATCCCGACAACTGGCTCCAGCTTCCCTTTCGGCAGTGACCTGTTCCAGCGCGGTGAGTCATCCACAGCGTTACCGAAAGGCTGGCAAGGGAATTGGGGGCAAAGGAATGAAAGTTGGGAGTCGGATTCCTTGGCCTCCATTCCCTTGCCAAACCTCGCCTAAACACGTTGGGTGGCCCGAGTCTTCGTCCCAGTTTTAGCTTTGCTCATCACCCGGTTTTGTTAGCGTCGCCGCCAATGGATTCCAGAGCACTTTACGACGGGCTGATTGCCTATCTTTGTTTCCTCCCACTCCTGACTTTTCATGAGTTCGCTCATGCGTGGTCGGCTTGGAAGCTGGGGGACGACACCGCCCATTCCCAAGGCCGGGTGACGGTGAATCCAATCTCCCACATGGAACTGGTCGGCACCGTGATCCTACCGATGCTGGCCATCTTCCTCAGCGCCGCCGGTTCGGGATTCGCAAATTTCATCATCGGCTGGGGACGGCCGGTGCCGGTCGTAAAGAGCCGGCTCGGGAATCCGCGGCGGGACGATACCTTGGTCGCGTTGGCGGGACCGGCCATGAACCTGTTACTGGCGGTGGTCATTTTGGCCGTGGCGAAGGTGGGCCTCCTCGCGGGAACGGAGTCGATTGTCAAAGTGGCGAGCCAGATGGCATGGCTGAGTCTGGTGCTGTGTTTCTTCAATCTCCTCCCGATTCCGCCCTTGGATGGCTCCCATGCCATCAAGAACTGGATCGGAATGAGCGACGAAACCTATCTGCGGTTGTGCCAATATGGCTTTCTGGCGGTCATCATCGCGATCCAGATTCCGATCGTCCGCAACCTCGTTGGCGGTGCCACCGCGTTCTCGTTCATCATCATCGCTCGCTCACTCGGCCTCCCGTCTGGTTCCCTGGGCTGGTAAACGCCGGTGTCGCTGCGCAACGCCTTGCTACCCCGGATGATTTCGACGCCCCCGGCCGGATACCGCATCGTGAAGCTCGCCAGCGGGGCGAAGAGCATCCAAGATTTGAATTGTGGTGAGACGTTTCATCCGGTGATTGGGCCGGTGGCGGAAGCCAGGGCGCTCTACGTTGAACAGATGCGATTGCCGGACCGGCTTCGAAAGGCGACCGAGGAATTCGTCATCTGGGATGTCGGGTTGGGGGCGGCCGCCAATCCGCTGACGATTCTCGCGGCCACGGCAACGATCCCGGCAACCATCCGCATCATCAGCTTTGAGCAAACCCTCGAGCCGCTGCGGTTCGCGGTGGAACATCGCGATGAGCTGGGTTATTTCGCGGGATACGAGCCGGCCATCGCCCGCCTGCTGCAGGATGGTTCAGTGGAATTTGCCAACGGTTCCCAGACCGTTCAGTGGAGCGTGCAGCTCGGCGATTTCCCGGCCCTGCTCCAAGCCGCCGTGGCGAAACGGTCGCTGCGTCCTTTCCCAGCTCCGCACGCGATCCTGTTCGATGCCTACTCGCCGGCTCGCAATCCGGCCATGTGGACGCTCCCGCTTTTCCGCGACCTCTTCCAAATGCTGGCTCCCGACCGGCCCTGCGCCATGCCCACCTACTCGCGCTCGACGATGCTCCGGGTGACGCTTCTGCTGGCGGGATTTTACGTGGGTGCCGGCCATGCCACCGGGGAAAAGGAAGAAACCACCATCGCGGCTAACACCTTGGCCCTGATCGATCAGCCGCTCGACCGTAAATGGCTGGCCCGCACCGAACGATCCACCAGTGCCGAGCCGATGGTCGAAGCCCGGTATCGTCAGGCGCCCCTCTCCGCAATTACCCGGGAACTGCTCGCGGCCCACCCCCAATTCCGATGACCTAACCTCGCCGAAACCGTTGCCTTGGCCGAAGCATCGCGGGAAGGGACACGGCGTTCTCGGAAGTGCAGGCGGGGGAAATGCCACCTCCGGGTCGCCTCGCCGAACCGTAGGGTAAAACTGAAGACAGCAGAGGGAACTGAGCAACCACGGATAACCGTCGCTAAACTTGGATTCGCCAGTCGCCCAAGAAGCGCAACTGGAAACCAGTGACCGGCATTAGTGAGGCACCTGCAAAACCTCGGCTTCACAGTTCCGGCTTTCCATCTTTTACCCCTCATCTTTTACCCGATGCTTGGGCCTTGGACGAGTGGACGGGATACAGATGGAAAAGAGGGTGGGTAAAAGATGAACCAGCAGGGGTTCTGCAAGTGGCACTAATGAACACCGATAAATATGGCTGAAAACCGCCGGCGGCGGTTTCACCCCCCGGTGAGCACCTGCGGGGAGAATTCCCCGTTCCTATCCGTATCCATCCGTGTCCATCTGTGGTTGATTGGCCTTTTTTTGAGGTAAAAGGTCAGCGAGGAAGCGACGAGACGATCGGAATGCAATAGCGTTAAAGGGCGGAATTGCCTCTCAAGAACCAAGATACATTGCCAAGGATTACTCGAATCCCGGCCCAAAGACACCCACCAAACCCCCAACGAGAATGATCGCTCCAACCGCGATTCGGTACCAACCGAATCCGATAAAGGTGTGCGACTGGACATATCGCAGCAACCAGCGCACCGCGATAAAGGACACGATCCCGGAAACCACCGTGCCCAGCAGCACCATGCTCCAGTTTTCCGGCGGCGCACCCTGCTTGAGTGCTTTGAAAATCTTATATCCACCGGCCGCCAGCATGGTCGGGATGCCGACTAGGAAGGAAAACTCGGTCGCCGCCGGACGGCTCATCCCGAAGAGCAATGCCAACATGATGGTGGTACCTGAGCGCGATGCCCCCGGAAAAATCGCCGCCACCAATTGTCCGAGACCAAAGATCACCGCGAGCCGCCAAGTCACCTCGTGCTTCCAACGCCGATCATTCACCCGCGACTCGATCAGCAAGATCAGCACGCCGCCGATCAGCAGGGCCATGCCGATGGGGAACAACTTCTCCGGCAATTTGAAATTCAGTTTCTCGAGAATCAGGCCACCTACGCCGGTGATCCCGAACGCCACCAGAACCTTCAGCGCGTAGTCCCTCGCCACCAAGTCATGCCCGGCCGCCAGCATCTTTTTCAACCGCTCCTTGAACAACGGGATGACCGCGAGCACCGCCGCGCTTTGGATGACGATGTTGAAGAGGGGGGTCTGCCGCGGCAGCCACTTCTCGGCGATGAGCCACTTCTCGGCGATGAGCAAGTGTCCCGTCGAGGAAATGGGAAGGAACTCGGTGATCCCTTCAATGATTCCCAGTAGTATGATGGCTAGCCATTCAGGCACAGGCCATATAGAGACGCGAAATTCATTTCCGTGACAAGAAAACTCTTCCGCGCTGGCGCATGGCTTGCCCTGCCCGTCACGGCCAGCCCCGCCCATTTGGCCACTCAAACTGCCCCCGCGTCCGCCGCCACAGCCTGCGCGGGCATTCCTCGGCCAATTCTCCGGGCGTGGTGAATAATCCCCGATGCCCCTGTGTCTGGCAAAGCTCGTTCACCGGGAAATATCGTTGGAATAGGGTTCCAACCCCGTGAAATTGTCCGCTCGCACAACCGATTTTTCATGAAGCAACGGCCCGTCCTTTCGCTCCGCCGCCCGAGTCTGTTCTCGGCGGTTCTCCCCCCCACCTTCCACAAATTCGTCCTGCTCTTCACGCTTCTCGCCGGCACCGGTTCGTTGCTGGCCCAAGAGGGGAAAGCCCCCGTCCCCGGTGCCAGTTCCGTCATCGAAGACCGCAAGGCCAAGCAGATGATCGAAGCCGGCGACGCCCGCTACGACGCCAACGAGATAGAGCCGGCCATCGAACTCTACAAAGCCGCCATCGACCGCTATCCCGCCAGCAAGTGGCGCTACCTCGCCCATCTCAAGATCGGCAAGCACGCCTTCCTCAAGGATCGTAAGTACGACCTCGCCCTTGACCAGTTCCGCCGCGTCGCCGCCGTCGAGAACAAAGACATCGATCAAGTCGCCGAAGCCAGCCTCTTCATCGGCCGCACGCTGTTCGAGAATCAGAAGTTCGAAGAGTCCTTCACCGCCCTGCGCGACGTCATCAAGAACTTCCCCGACACTCCTTATTGCAACGACGCCTACTTCTACATCGGCCAGGGTCACTTCAAACTCGGCCGCTTCAACCGCGCCATCGAAGCCTTCAAAAACGTCGGCACCGCCCTCGGCAAAGACGCCGCCGAATCCGACCGCCTCGAAATCGGCAAGCGCCTCTACATCCGCATTGACGATCAGGACCTCACCGCCATGGCCAGCGCCGAGGGCTTGAAGGTCACCGTCGAAACCACCGCCGGCGACCGTGAAGAAGTCCTCTGCTTTTCCTCCACCCCCGGCTCCCCGACCCTCATGGGCAGCATCAAGACCGTCCTCGGTGACGCCTCCCGCACCAACGGCGTCCTCGAACTCAGCGGCACCGACACTTTGAAAGTCACTTACCTCGACAAGCAGACCGCCGACGGCAAGCTCAACCAAATCCGCATCCGCGAAATCCGCGCCGTCGGCCAGGGCCGCGCCGAAGTCGTGGACGGTGCCTTCGCCGATCCCGTCGGGGCCGTCGTCCTCGAAAAACCCGCCTTCCTCCGCGTCCGTGACGGCGATCGCGATATTACCAAAAAGCAGGACAAACTCGAAGCCATCGTCCGCATCAAGCGCCTCGACGACTCCGACGCCACGCCGGCCAAGAGCGCCCAGACCGCCGCCGCCACCGACCCGGACGAAAAACCCGTCGCCAAGTACAAAGTCATCCAGGAGAAAACCATCACCCTCAGCGAACAAGTCCTGAATCCCACGAACGCCTCGGTCCACGCCGAAGCCTTCATCGGTTCCATCCTCATTGTCCGCGAAGGCACCACCAACGCCGCCGCCCTCCACGCCAACGTCGGTGACTACCTCGAAATCGAGTACCGCGATGAACTCAATCTCACCGCCAAGTCCACCAACCGCGTCTATCTCGCCAAGGTCATCGAGGGCAACCTCAGCCCCCTCCAAGTCGCCGAGGCCAACGTCGCCGACGAAGAGTTGAAGATTCGCATCCCGCTCGAGACCACCGAGGCCCTGACCAAGATCGGTAACATCTACAAAGAGATGGGTTTGAACCTCCAGGCCAAGGATAAGTACAAGCAGGCCCTCGACGAAGTTCAGCGCGTCGCCCGCACCCACGGCACGATGAACCCGCGCCTCCTCGAACGCACCTACGTGCAGACTTGGAAAATCTACTACGCCATGGACGACCTCAACCGCGCCGCCGCCCAGTGCGTCGAACTCCAGCGTCGCTTCCCCAACAGCCCCTTCGTCGGCGACGCCCTCCTTCTCATGGCCCAGGTCGCTCAGAAAAAAGGCAACTACATGGAAGCCGTCGGCGTCTTCCGTCGCCTCGCCGGCATCAAGAGTCCCCTCGCCGCCGAAGCTCAGTTCGGCATCGGCGCCGCCCTCGAAGCCGCCGCCGAATCACAAAAGCAAAAATCCCACCTCGACGAGGCCTTCCGCGCCTACAAAACCTGCGCCGAGAAATTCCCCGCCTCCAAGTTCGCCGGCGACGCCCTCTCGCGCATGGCTGACTATTATTACAACAAGGAAGACTACAGCCGCGCCATCGACATCTACGAGGAAGCCATCAAGATGAATCAGGACTCCAAGTTCTTGGATAACATCCTGTATGGTTACGGCCGTTGCCTCGTTAAGATGAAGCGCCTCGACCAGGCCCTCGAGAAATTCCGCAGCCTCATCCTCACCTATCCCAACAGTCCGCTCGCCCCCAAGGCCAAGCAGATCGCCGACGCCATCGAGAAGAAACTCGTCGGTGGAACCGCCAAGGCCGAGTGAGTCAGCCAATCAATTACCTTCCCGTGACCTTTCAGTCCATCCCTGCCATGAAATTCTCCCTCGCGCTCACCTGCGCCGCCCTCGTCGGCGTCGCCTCAACTCACGCCGCCGCCCTTGACGACGTCCGCGCCCTTAACAGCAAGGGTCAGTTCGCCGAAGCCATCACCAAAGCGGAAACTGCCGCCCGGGCGAGCGGCAAAGATACCGCCGCACTTCAGGCCGAGTTAGTCGATGCCTACCTCGGTGCCGGCCGGTTGCTCGCTGCCAACCAGTTGGCTGACAAACTCCTCAAAGACATCCCCACCGGTCCGCTCAAAGCCCGCCTGCTTTTCGCCTGCGCGCGCGCCAAGGAAGCCAACGGCTGGAGCGCCAAAGCCCTCGCTCTCTACCGCACAGCCGCCGAAGTCGTCCCGCCCACTCCCGAACGTCCCGAGGCATTGATCGCCGCCGCCCGCGTCGCTTCCACCCTTGTCCGCGATGCTCGCGAAGAGGCCCGCGCCCTCCGTGATTTCGTCGAATCCTACTCCAAAGATCCCCGCGCCCGGGACGCCCACGAACGCCTCGTCTCCCATCTTATCCGTCAGAACGATCACAAAAACGCCGCCGCCTTCATCGCCAGCTACACCAAGACTTACCCGGATGATCCCGCCTGCGCGGCGATGAATGAGTACTATCATCTCCGTCAGATCAACGACCTTCCCGCCGCCGTCGCCGCCTGGGATCGCAAACGTCAGTCGCCGCACTTCGTTCTCGATGCCGGGACCGTCGCCCAATCCTTTGATCTTCTCCGCCAGAACAAAGACTACTTCGTTCGTTTGGAAAAACTCTGCCAAGACTATCAGGAAGCGACCGGCGATCCCGCCTATCTCCTCAGTCTGATAACTCAAGTCTATGAGCCGGCCAATGAAATGGACCGCGTCATCCGTCTCGGCTCCGCCCTGATGCAGAAATATCCTAACACCACGCTGTCCCGTCAGGTGCGCCTCGCCGTCGCGTCGGCCCAGCAGAAAATCAACAAGATCGCGGACGCCGAAAAACTCCTCGTCGCCGCCATCGCCGACGAACCCGCGAACATGACCGCCTGGTCGCGTTACGATCTCTTGGTCACAGTGGATAAGCGCCCCGCCGCCTTCACCCAGCTCGCCACCGCCACCCTTGCGGCCAATGCCAATCAAGCCAACCCGGCGATCAAGGCCATCGTCGCCAACGAACTGACTTATGCCCTCGCCCGCAAAGCCGCCCAAGCCAAGGATCACCCCGCCACGCTCAAACTCGCCACCACCTATCTCGAGACGACCGGTCTCGCACACTCTGGCGAACTGATCGGCTGGGCGTTCGACTCCAGCTTCGCTGTCACCAATAATTTCGATACGCTCACCGCCTCGCTCGAAAAATATTTCACCCGCCTTCCCGCGGCGTGGAACCCCGCCGTTGCCTACACGGAAGGTGTCGCGCGGGAATGGGCCAAGGGCGGCAAGCAGGCTCCGCATCCCGTCGAAGGCAAGAAGCTCTTGGAAATGCTGACCCGCGTCCGCGGCACCGATGCCCAAAAGCAGATGAGTCAGTTGCAACAGGCCCGCTCTACCAGCAAATGGAAAAACGCCGGCGAACTCGGTGCCGCCCTCGCTCCCACGTTGCCCGCTGGTTCCCTACTCCAAACTGAGATCGGTATCTCCGCCATCGAGGCCCTTACTTCCGCCAGCCAGTTCGAAAAAGCCGGCGACCTGGCCAAGACCCTCGCGCCCGCCAGCAAAGGTCACACCCCGCTCCTCTGGGCCGGCGCCCAAGCCTACCTCCGGCTCGCCAAACCCAAAAGCGCCGATGCGATTCCGTTGCTCAAGGAAATTGCCCAGCGCGGCTACGCCCCGCTCGATCCCGCCGCCGTACGCGGCACTCTCTTCCAAGTCTATGAGGCCAACGGTCTCCTTGCCGAAGCCCAGACCGAACTGACTGAAATCTCCAAACTCTCTCCCGGCAGTCTCAACAATCGCGAACTCGAACGCCGTCTTGCCGTCGCCCTCGCCACCGCCGGCAAAACCAACGAAGCCACCCAGATCATCCAGAAGCTGGCCAAGCTCGCCAAACCCTACAACGGAGATCTCGCCCTTATCAGTGACTTCACCCCGGTCAACGCCGCTCACGCAGCGTGGATCGTCCCGATTCTCGATGACTATCTCAAGCGCCCAAACCGCGGCCCCAACCAGATCGTCGCCCTCAACACCAAGGGCCGCTTCACCCATTACGCCCTCACTAACAACGCCGCCGCCGAGAAAATTCTCCGCGAACAATCCGCCCGTTCCGCTGACTATCTTTTCGCCGCCCGCGGCCCGCATGTGGATTGGATGGATGCCACCATCAGCCGCATCACCAGCACGCCCGACTACACCGCGGACCAGCTTCAGCTCATCAAGGATGGGATCAAGATTTACACCGCCTACCCGACCTGGATCAAAGCCGCCCTCACCGGTTCCGCCCGGCTCAACCAACCCATCGAGTTCGCCCAATATCTCAACCGGTTCGCCTCCTCTTTCGGCCCTTCTGATGCCGGACGCTTCACCGAACTCGTGACGCTGGCCCGGCAGCTTGCCGACGACAAAACACCCGAACTGGCCGGCATGGTCCTCCTCAAGGCTGACTCGCATTTCAAGAGTGTCGATGAAAAGACCCGCGCCCAGGGCCGCCAGTTCCTCTACACCTTGAACAAGGATTCCGCCCTCGGTCTCGGCACTGTTATCATTGATCCCAGCGTGCCTTACTCCGTCTTCCTCGTCGCCGCCGAAAGCTTCCGTAACAGCGAACTGGAATCCGCCTGGAAAGCTTACACCGTCAACGAAGCCATCTTCCCCAAGAACCTCGATAACATCCCCGTTGACTACATCCGCTATGTCGCCGGCCGCCTCATGCTCCTCGAAGATGAAGTCTCCCGCGAAAAGGCCGAGTCCTATCTTCGCCGCTGGATCATCGCCAACGACGCCGTCACCGCCATCTCCGCCGACGAGAAGGCCCTCACCCAGCAACAACTGGGCTCGCTCTACTTCAAGTCCCAACGCTACGACCTGGCCCGCTCGGAGTTCACCGCCTTGCGGAATAAGTACCCCGGCACAGCCGCCGCCGGCGACGCCATCTTCCGCATCGGTGAGTGTTACATGGAACAGAAGATGTACAGCGATGCTTTCAAGATCTTCGAGAAGCTCGCCGGCTCCAAAGTCCGCGAAGAAGTCGCCCGCGCCGAATTCCTCATGGGCGTCCTCGCGCTCCGCAAAGGTGACTCCGAGGAAGCCAAGAATCGCTTCCGTTCTGTCATGGATCTCAGCCCTTCCAGCGATGTCTCCAACCAAGTTCTCTTCCGCCTCAGCGAACTCTACGGTGCGGACGGCCGCTTCGGCGATCAGTTGAACCTCCTCCGCAGCGTCGGACTCATCGGCTCGTCCGCCAAACGTTGGATGCTACCCGGCGGTCCGCTCAACATCGTCATCCATGACGCCGACCTCGGTGTCAGCCGCGGCCAGAGCTATGTGCCCGTTATTGTCACCACCTCGAGCGGTGACCGTGAAACCGTCCGCCTCGAATCCGGCACCGCTGGCAAAGGCTTCTTCCGCGCCGACCTCCTCACCGAACTGGGCGATGTGAAAGCCGGCGACGGGAAACTCCAGGTCAATGGCAAGGACGTCATCAACTACGACTACCCGGACGACTTCAAGAAACAGTTCTCCAACATTCCCCCGCTGCCCTCCAACATCCAAGTCGCCTCCGACGGGAAATTCATGGTCTCCGCCACGGAGATCAAAGAAGACGACGAGGCCGAAGGCAAACCCGTCGCCACCAAGCGAAAAGCCGATGACGACGACAACCGCATCCAATATCGCCAAGGCAACGAGATCAAACCCGGCAACAACATCTACCTCTATGTGAAAGATGCCGACCGCGACACCTCCGGCGAAGCCGATGTGATTGAGGTCTTGGTCGAGACTTCCAATGGTAACACCGCCCGCGCCCGCCTGACCGAAACCGGCCCGCACACCGGCACCTTCTTCGGAACGCTCAAGACCTACGAACTCACCCAAAACGCAATGGCCAGCGATCAGTCGCTGAACAACCAACCGTTCAAGGCCGTGGACAACGACCGCAGTACCGCTTGGGAAGGTCAGAACGATGGTAACACCCCCAAGACCCTCACCCTCGACCTGCGGGAGAAACTCGGCCTCGCCGGCATCCGCTGGTGGCCCGATCCCACCACGCCGGAAAAGACTCCGCTCGAATACGTGATCCAGATTTCCGACGATCAACAGACTTGGAAGACTGTCGCCACCACCGTCGGCGCGTCGGGCGCCACCAAGGCACTCACCGATATCATCAAACCCATCCCTGGCGAAAATGCCCTCGGAACCGTCATTGCTCTCGGCACCAACGCCACGGCCCGGTATGTCCGCTTCGTTATTGAGAAATTCAACGGCAGCGCCCCGCGCATCACCGAAGTCGAAATCACCGACCCCGCCGGCAAAGTTCTGCTCCCGTTGAAGTCCACCCCGAAACCCGCCGATGGCCAGGCCCTCGCCGTTTCCCCCGGTGAGACAGTCACTGCGACCTACGCCGACGAAGTGAACCTCATCAACCCCGGCAAGCCCCGCAATCTCAGCCAGGCGCTCAAGGCCACTTACTACAACGGCAAGGTCGCCGCCATCGGCTACCATTTCAGTGACTCCGGCGGCGGCGGCATCCCGCAGTCCCATGTCAAAGCCGTCCGTCGTGTGGAACCGGGCGACCGCATTATTGTCCAGATCACTGACTATGACGCCGACACCACCAACCAACGTGACAAGATCCAGTTCACCGTAAAAACCAGCGGTGGCCAGACCTTCAAATCGGAAGCCACCGAGACCGAGAGTTACACCGGCGTCTTCACCAAGGAAGTGGACATCAAAGGCGAGAAACGCCCCGACGGCATCGCCCTCGCCCCCGGCGAAACCCTCGAGATCACCTATCTCGACGAGCAGAACACCCAGCCCGGCACGCCGACTGTCCGCAGTACGGCTGTCGAGGCTGTCACCCATGTCGAACCCAAGATCAGCGTCATGGAATCACGGGTCATCTATAACAAGGAAGGCAAGGAGACTAAGTTCGACTTCGCTTCCACTCTTGGGCAGGATCTTCCGGTGAAATCCGTCGCCTTCACCGCGCCTTTCGTGTTCGAGGTCCTCGATCCCACGGCGGCCAAGGATTCCTTCAGCGAGGTTAAAGTCACTCTCACCACCTCCGGCGGTGCTTCGGTGGAAGTGATCTGTCCGCTCTCCCTCAGCCTCAGCGGGGCCAAGGCCAAAAAAGCCGGTACCACTCCCGACACGGCCCTTGATCTCGGTCGCTTTGTCGGTCAGATCGTCTTGGCGCTGGGTGACAAGGATTCCCCCAACACCACCTCGCTGGATCCTTGGGACCTCCGGCTGACCACCCAGATCTCCCGCTCGACGCCGTTCCGAAAAGGCGACTCGCTCGCCGACAACGTCGTCCCCGTCCTGAACCTCAACGGCCGCGACATCATCACCACGTCCTACAAGCGCCTGACCACCCAGACCAACATTCCCGCCGCCGAGGCCAAAGATCAGGCCCGCCTCGCCGTCCCCGTCGTCGTCGGCTATTTCGACAGCGCCTACGACCGCCCGATGACCAACGCCCATGTCGGCGAAAAAATCTATCTGCGCATCGAAGACCTCGCCGCCGATGTCTCGGGCGAACTCGACGCCATCGACGTTGAAGTCACTACCTCCTCCGGCGAGAAGCTCAAACTCAAGCTCAAGGAAACCCTCGGGCACAGCGGTATCTTCACCGGCAACCTGCTCCTCGAACCCGGCCAGAAACCCGATCCTGCCGATGACAAACTCACCGCCTGGTTCGGTGACACCATCACCACCTCCTACAAGCCCGGCGGCACCAACACCACCACCCCGGCTGTCACCATGGACCTGCCGGTGGCCCGCGGCACCGATGGCGTCCTCGCCAGCTTCCAGAAGAAATTCAGCGGCGAAAACATCGCCGTCGAAACCCAGTTCCGCATGGCTGAAGCCTGCTTCGAACTGTTCAAAAACTTCCGCGCCCTCAAGCAACAGCAACAGGCCGATGATGTCCTGCGCGACGGGATGCAAATCCTCCGCGAACTTACCGAGGAATACGGCGCCACCACCTATCGCGCCCGCATGAGCTATCTCCTCGCCCAGTTCGCCCAGGAGCTGAAGAACTACGACGAAGCCATCACTCACTACCAGCGCATCGTCCGCCAGCACGCCGAAAGCACCCTCGCCCCGGACGCCCACTACAAACTCGCGCAATGCTACGAGGAGAAAGGCGACATCAACACCGCCACCGAGCAATATGTCACCTTGGCGTACACTTATCCCGACAGTCCCTTGGTCGCCAATGTCATGGTTCGTATCAGTGACTACTTCTACAAAAAAGAGGACTACGAAACCGCCGCCCAGACCGCGCGCAAATTCGTCGAACGTTTCCCGACCCATGAATGGGCCGAGCGCCTGGCCTTCCGCACCGCGCAATCCTACTCCAAGGCCAGCAAGTTCGCCGAGGCCGCCAAGGAGTTCGATGCCTTCGTCGAGGCCTACCCCAAGAGCACCTTCCGTCCGATGGCCCTCTTCTGGTCCGGCGAATCCTACCGCAGCGCCAGCGTCCTCAAATCCGCCTACCAACGCTACAAGCGCACCACTTGGGACTATCCGGAATCCGAGGCCGCCAAATACGCCCGCGGCCGCCTCGTCCAGCCTGAGATGGCCAACATGGCGGACAGTGACAATAACAACTGAGCATGAAAGCCGCCACCGTCGCCACCGCTCCCCGACCCGCCCTCCCCAAATCACCCTTGTGGAAGTGGACCGGGGTATCCGCAGCAGGCCATGCTGTTTTCCTCGCACTGCTCTGTCTGATCTCCCATCAGATCGAGAAGCAAAAGCAGGCCAAACTCAAAGCCGAGACCGAGCAAAAGGCCGCCGCCGCCGCGGCTGCCGAAAAAGCCGCCGCTGAGAAAGCCGCCGCCGACAAGGCCGCGGCCGACAAAAAGAAAGCCGCCGCTCCTGAGTCTCCCAAGACGGCTTCCGCCGGACCTGCCACCGGCACGACCAACGACGTCAAGTCGGCGGAGAAAATCCTCGGCATCGACAAGGTCGCGTCGCCGGAGGAACTCAAGAAGGGCCTCAAGTCCAAGGACGACGATCTCCTGAAGGATCTTAAGTAGTCCCGAATTCCTTGCCCTGCGGTTTCCGGCCATGCCCCCGCCTGTTCCCAAAACCTCTCGTGTGTGGAATCCATTCCGCGCCCAAGCTTGGTTCTGGCAGGGGCGGCACGGCGATTTCCGCCGCTGGTGGGCCATCTCCTTACTCGGTCACGTTGGGCTGGTCGCTCTGACATCCTTGGTTCTTCTTATCCCTGGCTGCCGCCGTTCCTATGACTTGGTCAAAGGTTCCGGCAAACCCAAGGCGATGATGAAGCAGATGAAGGTCCAGAAGGTTCACGTTGAGAAGAAGAAGCGCATCCTCGTCAACCCCAACAGCTCCGTCCTCTTCCACATTCCCGACGTCGATGCCACCCCGCTCCAGCTCAAGGAAATCACCGCCAACGAATATAAGATCGGTCAGGGTGACGGCGATGGCCCGCCGGGTTATGCGGCTGGAAAAGCGGGTGCCAAGTTTCTCTTTGTCCGTGTCAGTACCAAGGGCGGCGACTGGGACCTAAATCTCCGCAATGGTGCCGACGCCAATCTCATCAAACGCTTCGGCCAGGACTCCAAGATGCCCGTCTCGCCACTGAGCATTGACGTGCCGCTCAACGAAATCGACCGCTACAAGTCCGCCAAAGCGCCACCCGTGGTTTTCTTCACGGGCAGCAAGGGATTTCAATTTGATGCCAAGGATCCCAAGCGGCTCCGTTCCTATCTCCTGGATAATCACGGCATGGTCTTCGCCGACCACGGTGGCAATCAGTTCCACAATGTCTTCATGCAGTTGCTCCGCGCCGCCCTTCCCGAAGTGCAGCCGGTCGCCGTGCCCGATGACGATCCGCTCTACGGCGCGCCGCATTACATGGAAGGCTGCCCGCCACTTTGGGCGCACAACGGCACGCAGGCGCTGGGTTGGAAGAAAAACGGCCGTTGGGTGGTCTTCTATCACCAAGGTGCGATCACGGACGCTTGGAAGGATAATCACGGCGGCACTTCCGCCGAATCCGCCGAGCTGGCCTACCGGCTAGGTGTCAATGTTTTGGCTCAGGCCATGGCCTCCTATAGTGAGTGGGTCATGGGGCGGCAGGGTAAATAAACGAAAGGCAATTATATGTTGTGGGAATGGATTGTTGCAGGCGGGATGACGATGGGGATGTTGATCATATGCTCCACCATCAGCATTGGGGTCGTCCTCGAGCGCACCTCGTTCTTCCGGCGCATCCGCGCCGCCACCCAGACCCTCGAGGGCGAGATCAATAACGCCCTCGCCGGCAAAAAACCCGAGCTGATCCCGACCCTCTGCGCCCAAAGCGAGTCGCCCCTCGCCAAGCTCGTCCTCGCCGAGATCGAGTCCAACAAAGCCCCTGACAGCGAGGAAGCCCGTCGCACCCTCGAGCTCACCATGCGCGGCGAGATTGGCCGCCTGAAAAGCTACCTCCCTGTTTTGGCCACCATCGCCTCCGTCTCGCCCTTCATCGGCCTATTCGGCACCTGCAAAGGCATCATCGTCGCCTTCTCCGACATCGCCACCCAAGGCATGGGCGGCCCCGCCGTGATCGCTGCCGGCATTTCCGAAGCCCTCGTCGCCACCGCCACCGGCCTCGTCGTCGCCATTCCCGCCCTGCTCTTCTTCAACTTCTTCTCCCGCACCATCAGCACCTACGCCCTCGAACTCGAGTCGCTCGCCTTCGCCACCTACCGGCACTACACCAGCGCGCTCGGCGACACTGCGGCCAAGGTCGTCGGCAAGTTAAAAGTTCATTGATCTGTCCCGTCCCCCACGCGTCCACCACCGCTAACCAAACCAAACCAAACTTATGGCTTTTGACCCCGGCGGCGATTCCGATGAAGTCATCGCGAGCATCAACTTCATCCCGATGATCGACATCTCCCTCGTGTTGCTGATCATTTTCATGGTCGCCACCACTTTCGTAAATGTCACGGGCATCGACCTCAAGCTACCCAAGGCCACCACCGCAAAAAACTCCGAGCTCAAAACCGTCACCATCCAAGTCTCGACGATGAAGGATGTTTTCCTCAACGGCGAGAAGACCACGCTCGATGTGCTTAAAGCCGGCATCAATGAGAAGCTTATCGGTGCCAAAGACCGCTCGGTAGTCGTCAACATAGACACCTCGGTGGACTACGGCCTCGCTGTGAAAGTCATGGACATCGTCAATCAGGCCGACGCCGCCATCATCCTCGCCACGGAGATCGACAAATGAAAACGCGCCCCCTGGTCATCGTTCTCACCGCCCTCGCCTTCCTGCTCCACTTCTCCCTCGCCGCCGCGCCCCGCGCCAAGGCCGCCACCCTCGCTGCCGACCGCTGGGGTTCCATGACCGAGGAAGAACGCTATGCCATGAAACAGGCCGAGCAGTTTTTCACCAAGAAGGACTACAAGGCCGCCAAGTCCTCCTACGAACACTTCCTCCAGCTTTACAACAAATCGGCCGCCGCTTCCTACGCCCTCCTCAAGTCCGCCGAATGCACCCGCCAGCTCGGTCAGGTCAACACCGCCGCCAAGGAATTCCGCGATGTCATGGATTATTATCCCGACTCGCCCGAAGCCATCGAGGCGCTCTACTCCGTCGGCGTCTGCTTCACCCAGTCCGGCGATGCCGATGCTTCCGCCGCCGCCTTCGAGAAAGTCATTGATACCTTCCCCAAAACCACCGCCGCCACCCGCGGCCGCTGGAAACTCGTCAGCATCTACTGGGGCCTGAAGAAACCCCTCAAATCCCTCGAACATCTCCGCTTCCTTGCCGAACAACCCTACCCGGACGTCGAGCAAATCCGCTCCTCCGCCCTCCAGCGTTACACCTGGCAGTTGCTCTACGAAAACAAATTCGCCGAAGCCTACGAACTCGCCGTCAAGAACCAGGGGAAAGACGCCGCCGTCCACATCGCCGCCGAGTCCTGGAACACGATGCAGCATCATTACATCCATCCTATCTACGGCGACGCCGGCATGACAAAACGCCGCTCCATCGCCATCGGCATCGCCGGCTTTCTGGACCAGAAAGTCGCGGAAGCCAAAGACCATCCCGGCTTCAAATCCATCAATCTCTACATGGCCCGTAACTTCTCCGCGGTCGGAACCAACGAGCTGGCCGGCAAACGCTATGAGTCACTCCTCACCAAATATCCCGACGACGACGGCATCAAATTCGAATTCGCCGACTACCTCCTCGGCATCGGCAAAGCCAGCCAGGCCCGCCACTACTATCAGCAGGCCAAGGACCGCTATGCGGGCGACGGTCGCGTCGCCGAGAGCTTCAATCACGAAGGCAACACCAAGGAAGCCGTCAGCCGCTACCGCGCGATGATCGAGCGCTACCCGAAGAACGCCGCCGGCCTGAACTGGCGCCTGGCCGAAATCTGCCACAAGGCCGGCATGCTGCCGGATGCCATCGCCGCCTTCCAACAATCCCAGCGCGAACCCGAGAGTCTCTTCCGCATCTCCCAATGCCAGGCCTCGCTTAAGCAGTACGACGCCTCCCTCCAGACCCTCGTCACCGTCATGAACTTCTTCCCCGACCGTGCCGCCGAAGCCCTCTTCCGCTCCGGCAAAGTCCAGGAAACCAAAGGGGACAAAAACGCCGCCATCAATTCCTACAAAAAGGTCTGCAAAAACTTCCTCACCACCCACTGGGCCGGCCAGGCGCACCAAGTCCTCGCCCGCGACTTCGGCATCGAAGTCACCCTCGGCGGCGCTGCCAAGAAAAAGGACGAATAGGCCTTGCCTAGTTTCCTTGCCAGTTTGATCCCTCCCGCTCCTTGCCCCTAAGTTGCCGGGTTACTAAGTTCGGCCATGTCACACTGCAAAAACTTCTCCCCCCGCCCGCTCACACGGCGTGCGATGCTCACGCAGTGCGCGAGCGGTTTTGGTGGCCTGTCCCTGCTGGCGCTGCTGGCCGACAAATCCTTTGGCGCGGCCATCCAGTCCGGCGCGACGACGACGGTCCGTCCGCTCGCACCGCGCCGCCCGCACTTCGCCGCCAAGGCGCGCAACGTCATCTTTCTCTACATGGACGGCGGCCCGTCGCAGGTGGACACGTTCGATCCCAAGCCGCGGCTGGACTTGGAGAGCGGGAAGAAATTTGGCGACAAGATCGAGCCGACGCAGTTCAACAACATCGGCAACACGCTCAAAAGCCCATGGGCCTTCCGGCAGTATGGCCAGAGCGGCATTCCCGTCAGCGACCTTTTTCCCCACGTCGCACGGTGCGTGGATGACCTGGCCGTGGTGCGCTCGATGACGAGCAATTTTTCCGAGCACACGAACGCCAATTACTTTCTCCACACCGGCAGCGGTCTCCAAGGCCGCCCCAGCATGGGCGCGTGGATCGGCTACGGCCTCGGCAGTCCCAACGCCGATCTCCCCGGTTTTATCGTCCTCAATGGCGGGCTGATCCCGCCGGGCGGCCTCGACAATTTCAACAGCGGCTTCCTGCCCGCCAGCTATCAAGGCTCGGTGTTCAAGCCCAGCGGCCAGGCCGTCGCGAACGTCACGCCGTCCGAACCCAAGCCGGAGCTGCAGGCCGCCAAGCTCGCCTTGATGCGCAAACTCGACGCCGGCGTGCTGGAGCGCTTTGGCAAAATCGACGCCCTCGAGAGCGCCATCGCCAACTACGAACTCGCCGGCCAGATGCAGCTCGCCGTCCCCGAACTGATGAACCTCGCCGGCGAAACCGACGTGACGAAAGAGTTGTACGGCCTCAACTCGAAAACCCCCGGCACGCGCACCTTCGGCACCCAATGCCTGCTGGCCCGCCGCATGGTCGAGCGCGGCGTGCGCTTCATCGAACTGACCTGCCCGAGCGGCGCGGGCGACCGCTGGGACCAGCACGGCGACCTTAAAAACGGCCATGAGAAAAACTCGCTCTTCGTCGATCAGCCCATCGCCGGCCTGCTCACCGACCTCAAAGGCCGCGGCCTGCTCGACAGCACGCTGGTCATCTGGGCGGGCGAGTTCGGGCGCACGCCCTTCGCGCAGGGCAGCAACGGGCGCGATCACAATCCCTTCGGCTTCACAATCTGGCTCGCGGGCGGCGGCGTGAAAGGCGGCACCATTTACGGCGCGACCGACGAATACGGCTACAAGGCGCTGCCGGAATACAAGGTCACCATCCACGATCTCCACGCGACGCTGCTGCATCTGCTCGGCCTCGAACACACGCAGCTCACCTATCGGTTCAGCGGTCGCGACATGCGTCTGACCGACGTACATGGCGAGGTGCTGTTACCGATTCTGGCCTGACCGAAGCGCGCGAAGACGTCCGCCCGCTCGCCGACGGAGCGCGGCGTTCACGCCGCAGAAACGCGGAGAGGGAAGGGCGCGCTGGTTTATCTGGAACCCCTCGTTCCATGCGGACGTCTCTGCGGCGTGAACGCCGCGCTCCTCAGCCGCGCGCCGACGGCCTCCCACTCGTCCGCACAACCCCTGCCACCCGTTGACACTGCAACGTCGTTTTGCCCACAGTTCGCACGCTAAAAATTTCCACCACCCCGCACCGACCATGAGCAAAACCAAAACCTCCTCCGCTAAAACCCCGCCCGCACCCGCGCCCGCGTTCCGTCTCGACGGCCGCGTCGCGCTCGTCACCGGCAGCAGCAAAGGCCTCGGCAAGGCCATGGCCATGGCCCTCGGCGCGGCCGGCGCGAAGGTCGTCATCAATTACGCCAACAGCCGCGCCGCGGCGGAGGCGACGTTCCGCGAATTCACCGCCAAGGGCTACACCGGCCTCCTTGCGCAAGCGGACGTGACGGATCAGGACAGCGTCGAAGCCATGATCGCGCAGGCCACCAAGAAGCTCGGCCCCATCGACATCGTCGTATGCAACGCCACCTGCGCCCAGCCGCAGAAGCCGATCGAGCAATACGACTGGGCCTTCTACCAATCCATGCTCGATTTCTTCATCAAGAGTCCTTACCTCCTCACCCGCGCCACCCTCGCCCACATGAAGGCGCAGCGCTGGGGCCGCATCATCAACATCGGCTCGGAAGTCTTCCAACGCGGCGTGCCCAACTTCAGCGCCTACGTCGCGGCCAAGGGCGGACAAAACGGTTGGACCCGCAGCATGGCCACCGAACTCGCCCCCTTCGGCATCACCGTGAACATGATCTCGCCCGGCTGGATTCCCGTCGACCGCCACGCGAACGATCCGCAGGCCGTGAAGGATGGCTACAAAGCTCTCATCCCCGCCGCCCGCTGGGGCGTGCCGGAAGATGTCGGCGGCGCGGTGGTCTTCCTGGCCAGCGAGCAGGCCTCATTCGTCACCGGGCAAAACCTCGCGGTAAACGGCGGCATGACTGTGGCGTAAACACTCCGGCGCAGTCGGTTCCCAACTCGCCAGCCTTATTCCCCCTTCACTCCCCCGCTGCTTCGTACAGATCATCCAGACTGTGCCACCGCTGGTTGCCGCCCTTGGTCTCCGTCACCTTCACCGGCGCGCGGGTGAAGAAACGCTGGCCCAGGGTGGCCTGACGCGTGTTGGGAAAATGGCCTAGCCGCGCGGCCAGTTCCCCGCGCATCTCCGTGGGCGAACGCACCGCACCCCATTTGCATTCGCCCAAGTCGGTCCAGCCGTCCTGCCGCAGACCCACGATGTCGATCTGCGCGTCCTTGTCCCAGTATTCTCCGATCTCGCAGGCGGCGCTGACACCTTCCCGGGCATAAAGCAACGGCAGCGCCTCACGGCACAGCCGCTCAAACGCATGCCCGAAGAACGCATCCATCTGGGGACGCACGAACTGCTGCACGGCGCGCTGCGGGCCGAGCAGCGCGATCTGGCTCGTGTGCGGAAACACAAACCGAAACCAAAAGCGGAGCAGCGGATCCTCGAGCGAATAACGCACCTGTCGCGTCTGCGGTGGCGCGCCGGTCAGCGGGTAACGGCGCAGCACATAGCCCAGCTCCATCAAGGTGGTCAGATAAAACTGCAGCGCGCGGTCACCGATCCCGGTGGCCCCGGACAACCCCGCGTTTGTCACCTGCCCGGCCGCCAGCGCCATGAGGATCGAGTGATAGTTGGCGACCTCGCGAAGCTCCTCCCGCAGCAAAAACTCAGGCTCGCGGAACAACGGCCCCAGCTCATCGAACATCGCCGCGGCGAGATTCTGCTCCACCGACAGCGCCGGCGAAAAACACCGCAGGTAGAACGGCAGCCCGCCACAGATGAAGTAGGCCCGGGCCTGGTCCACCCGTGACCAGCGCGGATGAAACTGCGCCGCCTCCCCGTAGCCAAACGGCTTCAGAAGCATCTGCCCGGTGCGCCGGCCGAAGAGCGGACTTTTCTTTCCGAGCACCTCCCGCTCCATGAAACCGAGGTAGGAGCCGCAAAGAATGAGCATGATCTTGCCCGACTTCCAACGCTGGTCCCAACACGCTTGAATGACCGAGGGCAGCTCCGGACTGGCGCCCGCCATCCATTGAAACTCGTCGAGCGAGAGGATGAACTTCCCCGGACCGCGCCAGCGGTCCTCGACCGCCCGGAACGCGGCGGACCAGTCAGCCGCCGGGTAAGTCGCCAGCAGCGGTTCGCCAAGCGCCTCGGCGGCAGCTTCGAGAAACTCCCGCATTTGCAGCGCGCCCGGGGCCTGTTTGCCCACGTAATAAAGGCCCGGCTTGCCGCGCATGAAGTGAACGATCAGCTCGCTCTTCCCGACCCGGCGACGGCCATAGACCGGCCACAGCGCGCCTCCCTCGGCTTGCCACGCCGCTTCCAGCGCGGCCAGTTCCCGCTGCCGCCCGACGAATTCAGTGCTCATGACGAGGAGGTTCATAATCAAGTCATGACTTGTCAAGTCGTGACTTGACAAGTTATGCCATGACAAGTCGTGACTTTGGATAGGTTCCGAGACGGGAAAGCAGAAGGGGCACGCCGCGCTCCGTAGTTGGGCAACGCCTCGAGCCAGCCAGCACCGCCGGGAGGGCGCGTCTGCCCTCAGCACGCCGCCGAACCGTCAGGCGGGAAGTCAGAGCCAAAGGGCCGGCACGCCCGCGTGCAACCGCCGCCCGCGCCAATCCTCCTGCGTCCGAATGGGACCAAGTCAGAGCCGCGCGCAACGCGGCCCTACCACAAGGAAGGCTCCCGCTCGCCTCACAAATCCCGCGCGTGCAGATTCATCAATGACATCCCCGCGCCGGTATCGCGCAGGCCGAAGGCGCCGCGGGCGGGCGTCCCGGCGGGCAGCGTCTCCTTCTGCGTTTCCTTGTCGTTGATCTTCAC
The DNA here is from genome assembly GCA_945861535.1 of Akkermansia muciniphila. GTDB lineage: Bacteria > Verrucomicrobiota > Verrucomicrobiia > Limisphaerales > BJHT01 > BJHT01. Next base: position 102,930 of record CAMAUZ010000002.1, read on the forward strand.
CACCAACTCGCGCCCTTGAAGATGGACGACCACGCGCTGATACCGTCCAGGCACCACACTCGTGAGCTTCACCTCGGCGCCCTTGCCCTCCTGGCCGCGCACGAACACCGCGGGCGGCACGATCTCTTTCCCCGCCGCCGGTTTCGCCGGACTGCAATCAAAGAGCAACTCCGCATCGCCATATTCCTTCGCCGTCCAGAGCGTCGCGTCGCTGTTCGCCGCGCCCTCTTTCAAACCAATCCGCCCGCCCGCGGTCCAGCGCGTGGCCGTGGCCGCGTTCGTGCGCCAGCCGCGCAGATCGAGGCCGGTGAACAAATTCTGCCAGCCCGGATCGAGCGGCGCGACCAGCTCCGGCGCGGGATTGCCCGACGGCGTTTCCTTGATGCGCACATTGCGGAACTCGATCGGGGCACCCTCAGATTCCAGCGCGAGATAGCCCTTGCGATAATTGCAGTCATCGCCGCCGGAGACCTCCTTGCCGTTCACATGCAGGCGGAGCGAACCGTTGTTACAAACGATGCGATAATGATTCCACTCGCCCACGCCCTTGCTGCGGTCCTCGGACGGAAAGCTGCGGCTGCCCTTGTGTCTGCCCAGCGGAATCATGGTCGCGCCATGAATCGGGAAGACATCGCCGTGCGTGGTGAACCAGTCGGATTTCTTGCCGTTCTGTTTCTCGTAATTCGTGGCGTACCCGTGATCGAGCACCTGCACCTCGATGCCGCGCAGGAACGGCACACCCGGCGCCGAGATCGGCGTGCCCCAGATGAACACGCCCGAGTTGCCGCCGCTCTGGAGATGCCGCCACTCGACCTCGAGGATGAAGTTCTCGTACTGCCGCGTCGTGCGCAGCGCGCCGACGGGCTGCCCGGTGCAGAAGATTTTTCCCTCGCGCACGCTCCACGTCTCGGGCGCACAATTCGCATTCACCCAGCCGGTCAGATCGCGGCCGTTGAACAAAGGCACAAAACCATCTTCATCCGCGGCGACCGCAATGCGCGCCACGGCCAGGAGGAGAACTACGAGCAGGTGTTTCATGCCGCGACGCTGCCCCCACCCGCGCCCAAATGCACGCACGAAGCAAAGCGCCCGGGGCCGAATTCAGGCGTCGCGCGCCGCTCACGCCGCAGGAGCGTGGGCGATCAAGCGAGGGTTGGAGTTACCAGCAACTCGCCGGACCGGCGGACGTCGCGACGGCGCTCCCGGCGATTCCGTTGACGATCAGAGGGCCGTCGGCTAACACCGCTGAAACTTCACCCAAGCCCGCACCATGAACTCACCCCTGCCTCCCGCGCCCGAAACAGCGCCCACCCTGAACCGACCGAGCCTGGCCGTCGCGAGCCTGGTTCTCGGCATTCTCGCGCTGATCCTGAGCTTGGTCCTGATCGGGGGCGTGCTCGGCATGGTGGGGCTTGGACTGGGCGTGCTGCACCTGCGACAACGGCGCGGGCCGGGCGGCATGGCGAGATGGGGAATCGGCCTCTCGGTGGTGGGCATCGTTGCGAGCCTGGTACTCGCAGTCGGATATTATCAGCTCTTCCAGCAGGTGCAGAAGAGCATGAAGGCCGGCGGCGGCGGCGCGGCATTGACCGAGTGGGAAGGCGTGGCGGCGCCGGACCTCACGGTGACGACGCTCGACGGGCGGAAGCTTTCGCTCGCCGACCTCCGCGGCAAACGCGTGGTGTTGGATTTCTGGGCGACGTGGTGTCCGCCCTGCGTGAAGGAGATTCCGCACTTCATCGAGTTGTATAAGCAAACCTCGCGCGACGAGGTGGAAATCGTCGGCATCAGTTCGGAGGCGGCGACGGTGCTCAAGCCGTTCGTCGAGCAGAAGGGAATTAATTATCCCATCGCGACCGCGGACAAGCTGGTCCCGCCGTTCAGCGATGTGCGGTCCATTCCCACGACGTTTTTCGTGGATCGCAAAGGCGTCATCCAGTCGGTGGCGATCGGCTACCACGATCTGGCCGCGCTGCGCGCGCGGGCGCTGGGGAAAGATTTTGAGGGCGCGCCGAAAGCCGCGCCGACGCCGCCAGCCGATGAGACCACGACCGCGTCCGCTCCGGCCACCAGTGGATTGAAAGAGCCGACCAAGGTTCGCCGCAGCGAAAAGCTGTGGACGAAGGCGGTGCCGCGCGCGCAGGCGTTGTGCGTGGGCGACTGGGATGGCGATGGCCGGACGGAAATCCTCGTGCTCGCGGATCGCCAGTTGCAGGTGCTGACGAGCGAGGGCAAGGAGCTCGCCACGGTGACGCTGCCCGACCGCTTCGCGACGATCGAGATGGGCCGGCACCAGACCGGCGGTGCGCGGTTGTTGGGTTATTCCAACTGGGGCCCGCAGGTGCGGGTGATGGATTCGACCGGGAAGGAATTGTGGGCTTTTCCCTGCAAGCTCGGGGTGGACGGCGCGCACTGGGGCGATCTCGACGGCGACGGCACCGACGAACTGATCGTTGGCCTTAACGGCGGCGGCGGCCTGCACGCGGTCTCCGCCGAGGGCAAGACGCTGTGGTCAGTGATGAGTCTGGCCAACGTGTGGAATCAGGCAGTCGTTCCCGCGGCCAAGGGTCGTCCGGCGCGCGTCTTCGCCACCGAGGCGGGCGGGACCGTGCGCGTTTACGACGCGCTCGGGGAATTGCTCCAGACGATCCGGCCGCTGGGAAAATATTGTTCGCAGATGGCCGCGACCGCGGTGGACGCCGCCGGCACAATTCAGGCCGTCGCCGTGGGCGAGGACACGGCCATCGCGTTCAATGAAACCGGGCAGGTGGCGTGGTCCACACCGGTCACCAAAAACAACGGTTCGTGGCGGAGCGCGACTTTTTCGAGTGGCGATCTGGATGGGGATGGCGTGAAGGACTGGGCCTTTCTCGAAGCGAGCGGTGAACTGGTGGTGGCGAGCGCCGCCGGCGAACGGCTGGCCGCTCTGCCGGCCGACAAAGGCCTCGGCGCATTTGCCATTGTCCCCGGCAAGGACGGCCCCGGACTGCTGGTCGTGCTGACGGGGGGCGCGGTGCGGGCGTATCGGTTCGAGTGAACCCGGCGGACGCTGGATGGGTAGGCTGAATTGGAAATGCCGCGCGTCAGAAAAATCCCCGGAAGGAAGCGGCGGTTCTCAGGGATTTTCCGGTGGCGGGCGGCAATCGCGGGAGGGTGCCGGGGGAATTTCTCGTGGGGCTGCGGATTTTTTCGGACCGCGCTCTGCCGAGGGTGGTAGGGCGGGGTGTCCTCACCCCGCCGTCGGCCACACTGGCATCGCCTCGGCATTCGGCGGCGCGGTGAGGACACCGCGCCCTACCCACCGGTGGTTCACGCCAGCAATCAGGCCGCTTGCAGTTCGCGGGCGTGGGGAATGTCGCGGGTCTGGAGCGGCCGCACTTGGGCACGCTCCAACGTCAGTAGCGCGACGGTGTGACCGTCGTAGCCGACAAATTCCACTTCAAAGGCCACGCCATTCCCATGCACCAGCACGGCGGTGCCCACATCGCCGCGCATCAACCCATGTCTAGCCAGGTCACAGGTCAGCGCGACGGCGTCCAGTTCATTGATGGTGCTCATAATTTGGGCAATGGGTGTGCGGTCAAAAAAGCGGCGCAGCATCGGGCAGTTTCATTCCGCCGCCTCACGCCGGGTATGCGCTCACCGCCTCGACGCAGCGCGGGCACAGCGTCGGGTGCGCGGGGGTGAGGCCGACGGCGAGTTCCCAGTGCCAGCAGCGTTCGCATTTCTGGCCGGCGGCTTTGAGGATCACGGTGCTCGTGGCGACAGCGTCACTGTCGGGATTGGCGTGGATTTCGAGCTGCGAAATGTTGAGGAGTTCGCGCAGGGCTTCGGCGTGGGTTTTGCCGTCGGTGAAGAGCGGGCCGGAGCCGTTGAGGATGGCCTGGGCGTCGAGGGCTTTGCCGATTTCCTTGGCCTGCCGCGCTTTTTCGAGATGGGGGAGAACCTGCACGCGGAGGAGGAAGAGGCCTTCCCACGCGGATTGTTCGGCCGCCGAACGATGGAAAGGACGGGGTTGCCAGGTCGAGGCGTGGACGGAGGGCGCGGGTTTGCCGGGGATGAAATCCCACGCCTCGTCGGCGGTAAACGCGAGCAGCGGCGCGAGCATCTGGCTGAGGCCAATGACGAGGCGGTGCAGCGCGGTCTGCGTCGAGCGGCGGCGCGGCGAGTGGGCGGGGTCGGTGTAGAGCCGGTCTTTGACAGCGTCGTGGTACATCGAGCTGAGTTCGACCGCGGCGAACTGGCTCAGGCGCTGATAGACGACGTGAAATTCGTAGGCGTCGTAGGCCTTGATGATGTCCGTCTCAAGCTCGGCGAAGCGCCCGAGAATCCAGCGGTCAAGGCCGGTCAGGTCGGCGTCGGCGACGGTGTGCTTGGCGGGGTCGAAGTCGTAGAGATTCGAGAGCTGGTAGCGCAGGGTGTTGCGCAGGAGGCGATAGGTCTCGGCGACTTTTTCAATGCGGTCGTCGCCGACCCAGATGTCGCCGCGATAGTCCTGGGACGCAACCCAGAGGCGCACAACATCCGCGCCGAATTGGTTCACGTAGCGATCGGCGGTCTCGGGTTTTTCGTAGGTGGCCTGCGCGGACTTGGAGACTTTTTCCTTTTGCTTCGGATCGACCTTGCTGGCTTTGACCATGAAGCCGTGGGTGAGCACGGTTTTGTACGGGGCCCCACCGTTGCCGGCGAGCGAGAGGAGCAGCGAGGACTGGAACCAGCCGCGATGCTGGTCGGATCCTTCGAGATAAACGTCGGCCTGCCATTTCTCGGTAGGGCCGCGCTGCTGCGCGGCCTTGGCTGATTGGTCGGCGGGAATCTCGGCGGAAGCGCGGAAGCCCGTCCCTACCGCGTGTTGGAGTTCCTCCCGCCGCATCAGCACGGCGCGGCTCGAGCTGCCCGAGTCAATCCACACGTCGAGCGTGTCGGCGGATTTGGCGACGGCGGTGGGGCCGGTCCAGTCGGCGGGTTGGACGAGCGCCCACAGTTCGGCGGCGGTTTTCTCGAACCACACATTCGAGCCGTGCTGCTCGATGAGCGCGGCGACGGAGCGGACGATGCGCGCGTCGAGGAGCGGATTGCCGGACGCATCGTAAAACGCCGGGATCGGCACGCCCCACGAGCGCTGGCGAGAGATGCACCAGTCGGGGCGGGTCTTCACCGCGCCTTCGATGCGGTTCTTGCCCCAGTCGGGAATCCAGTGGACGCGGTCGATCTCGGCGAGGGCGGTCTCGCGAAAAGTTTTTCCATCGCGCTCGTGGTCGATCTTGATGAACCACTGGTCCATCGCGCGGAAGATCACAGGCGTCTTGCTGCGCCAGCAGTGCGGGTAGCTGTGGTGATAATTCTCCTGATGCAGCAGCGCCGTGCGGACGCGGAGTTCGTGGAGGACGGCGTTGTTCGCGTCGCTCTGGCCGTGTTTTTCGAGGATCGATTTGCCGACCATTTCAGCGGGCAGTTGCTGGTCGCGCGGGAGGTCATCCGTCGGCGTGAGACAGCCGTTGTCATCGACGGGCGAATAGATGGGCAGGCCGACCTGGCGGCCGAGTTGATAGTCCTCCATGCCGTGGCCGGGCGCGATGTGAACGAAGCCCGTGCCCGTGCTGTTCTCGACGAAGCCGGCGGGAAAAAGCCGTCCCGTGCGCGGGCAGAAGGGATGTTCGTAAACCAGCGTCGCGAGCTCTTCAGCGCTGGCCGTGCGGATGATCTGGTAACTGCTCCAGCCGCACTTTTTGGAAACCGCTTCCAACAGCGCATCGCAGACCAGATACGTCGCCTCGTCGGCCTGCACGTAGGAGTAGAAGAAGCTCGGATTGAAGGCGACGGCGAGGTTCGCGGGCAAGGTCCACGGCGTGGTGGTCCAGATGATGACGTAAGTGTTCGGCTCGCCCTGCAGGCGGTAGCGCACATACACGCTCTGGCTGACGTGATCGGCGTATTCCACCTCCGCTTCGGCCAGCGCGGTGCGGCACGGGATGCTCCAATACACGGGCTTCTTCCCGCGATAGACGAAGCCCTGCTCGACCAGGTCCGCGAAGAGGCGCAGTTCGTCGGCTTCGTATTCTTTGTTGAGCGTGAGGTAAGGATTCGCCCAATCGCCGAGCACGCCGAGGCGTTGGAATTGCGTGCGCTGGATGTCGATGTATTTGCGCGCGTAAGCCTCGCACGCGGTGCGGATGGTCGCGGGATCGGCGGCGGTGTTGCCGACCTTGCGCATCTCCTGACTGACCTTGAATTCGATGGGCAATCCGTGGCAGTCCCAGCCGGGAACGTAAGGAGCATCAAACCCGCGCAGGGTTTTGTATTTGATGATGATGTCCTTGAGAATTTTGTTGAGCGCGGTGCCGATGTGGACATCGCCATTGGCGAAGGGCGGGCCGTCGTGCAGGACAAATTTCTCCGCCCCGGTGCGCGCCGCACGGATGGTGTCGTAGAGGCCGGTGGCCTGCCATTTTTCGAGTCGTTGCGGTTCGCGCAAGACGAGGTCCGCCTTCATGGGGAAGTCGGTTTTAGGCAGGTTGAGTGTGTTTTTATAGTCCATCGCAGCAGCGGTTAAAGAGCGGCGACGCTAACAGGGGAAACCGGGTTATCAAGGTTTCGGTGCGCGGCGACGGGAGAGTTGGGGGCGAAGCTCAAAGCTCAAAGATTAAAGCTCAAGGGAAACACCAAGCTCCAGGACCGAGCTGCGGAAACCATGCCGGGCGCAGTGAAACTCCCGTCCCAGCGGTCAACCGGACCGCGTCGCCTGTTTCCGCCGTTGGCGTCACGTGCGCCACCGCCCTGTCCACCTTGGTTCTTGAACCTGTTTGGCTCTTCCCTTGAGCTTTGAGCTTTATCCTTGGAGCTTCCTCCCTTTCTCCACCGTGCGTCGCTTCTTGATCCCGCCGCCACAAGCCGGGCGGCCGAGGCCCACGGCGGCGAAGGGGAAGACCCAGAGGTCGCAGCGCGCGCATCAGCCGTGGGTGCGGTGCAGGCGGCGCGCGCCGCCATCGGCCTGGCGGGTCGCGGTCCAGCCGATGGTGACGTTCGGCCTGCCGGACAGCGAGGTCTGCAAGAAAAAACATCACCGCGGTTGAATCAGCCGGGAGAGGTGCTACTCTGTTCCAACCTGAAAGGGCAGGCGGATCGTTCAAACACAAGAAACAGAAACAACACCGGATGAAAACCAACACTCTCGCACACAAACTTCTCGGCCTCGTCCTCGTCGGCGGGACTTTGGCGACCTTCTCGGCCCGGGCCGATTTGCTCTCCTTTTCGGCCAGCTACCCGGCCCCCCTCGGCGAATTTCAGATTCCCGACTGGACCTCGTCGGTGACGCTGCCACGGTTCGACCCATCGCTCGGAACCCTCAACAGCATCACCTTTCGCCTCTCCGGCACGGTGCAAGGCTCGGCCCAGTCCGAGAACACCAGCCCGTCGGCGGGCAACGACATCACGCTCAACCTGTCCGCCGCGTTGCAGCTCTTCCGCCCCGGCAGCCTGGACCTCGCCAACCGGTTGGTGGTCACCACGCCCACAGTCGCCAACACCTTCACGGCCTCCGTGTATGACAGCGTGACCGATTTCGCCGGCACCTCCGGCGTGACCTACGCCGGACTGAGCGCCACCAAGGTAAACAAGACGGTCTTCAGTTCCGACGCCGACAAAGCCCTCTTCACTGGCTTGGGCACGATCGATCTGCCGCTGACGGCCATCGGCAAATCCAGGGCCACCGGCGGCGGCTCGGCCATCTCGGTGTTCGACACCCAGGCGCGTGGCGAAGTGACCGTGACCTACAATTACGGCGCCTCGGCGGTGCCCGAACCCCGGGTTTACGGCGCGTTCGGCGTCCTCGTCTGCGCGGGGCTGGCTGCGCTGCGCCGCCGCACGTCGGCGAAAAAGGCCTGAGCCACACGATCCCTCCCTTCTTCAAGGACGCAGGTTTCACCTGCGTCCTTTTTGCTTTTCTGCGACCGGAGCGGTCGGAATCGGGTTCAGCTTGGAAACGGCACTCACGGCGAACCACGAAAAACACGAAACCAGAGAACCAGATCGCGGGCGGGCGGAGCCGAATGAACTCACCCCACCGAAGACCTTACATTTCCGCCGGCGCTTCCTCTTTCGTGCATTTCGTGTCTTTCGTGGTTCCAACCGCCTTTTCTAGCTTCTGAATTCTGCCGCCTTCCTGCCGCCCCGCTTTTTATTTCAGCGACCCCGCTTTCGCACCGATAGCCCAACCAAGCGCCGCACCACCGCGCCCCGCCCGCCCGCCATGATCCGGCGTGGTCCCCCAGCGAACCAAACCAACGCGGTGAGCATAAAAAAGTTAGACAATTGCACGACCGCCACGTGGACCAATACAGTCCCGCGGATGGCGCTCCCGTTTCCGCAACTGCCCGGCTGGCTCCTGCTCGCTGCGGGCGCGCTGTGGGCGCTCCTCTTTCTCCAAGTCCACACCGTGTGGACCTCCGCGCCACAATACAACTACGGCTGGGCCGTCCCCCTCCTCGCCCTCTACCTCTTCTGGAATCGCTGGGAAACCCGCCCCGCGCCGTCGGCTCCACCATCGTCGTCGCTCTGCCTCGCCATCGCGGGCGCGCTGCTGTTCGCGCTGCTACCCGTGAGCATCATCCACGAAGCCAACCACGACTGGCGCTTGCTGAACTGGGCCTTCGCCCTCGCCGTCGCCGGCCTCACCGCCCTCGCCCTCACCTGGGCCGGCGGCCGCGCCTGGCTCCGGCACTTTGCTTTTCCCAGCACCTTTCCACTCCTCGCCGTCCCGTGGCCGACCGTGATCGAAGACCCGCTCGTGCTGAGCCTCATGCACGTCGTCAGTTTCGTCGCCGTCGAGGGATTGAACCTCTGCCACGTCCCCGCCATCCAGCGCGGCAACGTCATCGAAATCGGCCCCGGCATGGTCGGCGTGAATGAAGCGTGCAGCGGCATCCAGTCCTTTCAGTCCGCCCTCATGGTCTCGCTCTTTCTTGGCGAGCTTTTTCAATTCACCCGCTCCCGGCGCCTCGGACTCCTCGGCGGCGCAGTCCTGTGGGCCTTTCTTTGCAATCTCGCCCGCGCTTTTTTCCTCGCGTGGATCAGCCACCGGGAAGGCCTCCGCGCCCTCGACCGCTGGCACGACCACACCGGCCTCGCCCTCATGTTCGCCTGTTACGGCGGCATCATCGCCCTCGCCCTCGCGCTCGGCCGTCGCCCAGCCGCAGTCGCGGCCGAACCCGCTCCTCCCGCGCCACCCCCATCCGCGGGCGTCCCTCCACGCACCATCCCCCGCCCCATTCTCCTCGGCATCCTCGCGTGGCTCGCCCTCGTGCAACTCGGCACCGAAGCCTGGTATCGTCGCAACGAACACGGCGTCGCCTCGCAGCCCGCGTGGTCCGTCGCGTGGCCGCAGCAAATGCCGGGATTCAAAACCGAGGAATTCTCCGACCCCGTCCGCCGCATGTTGCTCTACAACGAAGCCGAGGGCGCCTCGTGGAATGACCCCGACGGCCCGCACTGGCTCGCCTATTTCTTCCGCTGGCTGCCCGGAAATTCCCGCGCCAAAACCACGCAAGTTCACAACCCCGAAGTCTGCCTGCCCAGCAGCGGCATGACCAAAATCGCCGCCCACGGCCGCCGCGAATATCCCGTTGGCGCGCTGCGAATCCCCTTCGAGACCTTCACCTTCCGCGATCAAAACCACATCGCCCACGTCTTCTACTGCCTCTGGCAAAACAAAATCAGCACCTCCGCGACTGCCACCGCCGCCACCCCCATGTCCGCCACTGGCGCACCCGCAGCCACTGCCGAACACGCTCCAATGGGCGATTGGAAAACCCGCGACCGCCTCCGCAACGTCCTCCGCGGCGAACGCCACTTCGGCCAGCAAGTCCTCGAAATCATCATCTTCGACACCCCCGATTTTCCCCGGGCCGAAGCCGCCTTCCTCCTCCGCCTCCCCGACCTCATCAAACCCCGCTGAGGCCGACATGAAACCGCACCCGCTCACGATCCGGGAGAACAACTGGCAAAGGAATGGAGGCAATGGAATAAGCAGGAGTGAATCCCCTGTCCCCATTCCTTTGCCTCCATTCCCTTGCCCCAAATTCCCCTGCCCAACTCTGCCGCACTCACGAGTCGCAGCGTCCCGCCGTGGGCACCGGGCGTCTGCCGCGCGAGTGTGGGGCATTTCCCTCGGCTCCTTCCCTCTCTGCGTTCCATCCGATCTCTGCGGTGTTCCACTCCGCGCCACCCCGATCGGAGCGTTTCCTGAAAACACCGCAGAGATCGGAAGGAACGCAGAGAGGGAAAGGGCGGAAGCGCGCACATCACGTACTCACTGCGGAGGCTGTCAGAGTTTTGCATCCACCCTTGCCGCCCCACGCGCTCCACGTCGGTTGCGGCCCTGCCGCCGTGCGGCCATCGCGTCTCTGCGGTCCCTCCCCCGCCCATGAGCGCCGCCCAACCCCGCGTCCTCATCCTCCCCGCCTCCTACTTTGCCCGCGATCGCACCGTCGGCGGCGGCGAACGCTACGCGCTCGAGTACGCCCGCGCCCTCGCCGAACTCACCCCCACCACGCTCGCCCTCTTCGACCCCACGCCCACCCGCGAAACCCTCGGACGCCTCACCATCGAGACCTTCCCCATCCGCCACTTCCACCAACGCCGCCTCTTCCCCCTAACCCGCGCCGGCCTCCGCGCCACCGCCCCGTTCGACGTCCTGCACGCGATGGTTTTCCCCACGCCCGCCACTGATCTCCTCATCTGCGCGGCAAAAATGCGCGGACAAAAAATCGTCCTCACCGACGTCGGCGGCGGCGGCACCTGCTGGAGCACCTATCTCCGCAAACTCCACCGCGCCCTCGACCTCAACCGCCGCGCCCACGGCCTCGCACTGCTCTCCCGCCACGCCGCGCGCTTCTTCGACGACTGGCCCCAACCCCGCACCCTCCTCTACGGCGGCGTCAACCTCACCGAGTTCACGCCCGCGACCGAACCGCCCCACGGCTACGCCCTCTTCGTCGGCCGCCTCCTCCCGCACAAAGGCGTCCTCGAACTCATCCACGCCCTCGGCCCCGAAACCCCGCTCCACGTCGTCGGCCGCCCCTACGACGACGCCTACGCGAAACAACTCCAGCGCGCCGCCTCCGGCAAAGACGTCCTCTTCATCTTCAACGCCGACGATCCCGAACTCCGCCGCCAATACGCCGGCGCCAATGTCGTCCTCCAGCCCTCCCTCCCCAGCTTCAATCCCGACGACGACAAATCCGAACTCCTCGGCCTCGTCACCCTCGAAGCCATGGCCTGCGCCAAACCCGTCATCGTCACCCAGACCGCCAGCCTCCCCGAACTCGTCCTCGACTCCGAAACCGGCTTCATCGTCCCCCCGCACCACGCCGAAACCCTCCGCGCCCGCGTCGAACTTTTCCTGCAACAACCCGCCCTCACCCAGCGCATGGGCGCCGCCGCCCGCCGCCACATCGAGCAAAATTTCACCTGGGAAAAAGTCGCCCGCCGCGGCCTTGAATTCTACCGCTCCCTTGACCCTCACCCCGCCGCTGCCTAGCGTCGCAACAGTGGAAAATCCACCAACGCAATGCCCCACTCCCGCCCGTCACCAAAGGAAACCCTGAACCCGAATGCGAACGACAACCTTCAACGCTCAACTTCCGACTTTGAACGTTCAACGTTGAACGTTGAGCGTTGGACGTTCCCCTTCCTTCCCCCTCGTTCCTCCGCCAATTCCCATTCCCCTGCCCCAAATTCCCCTGCCAAATCCCTGCTCTCATGTCCGCCCCCGTCCGGTCCGATGAACCCTGATATGCCTTTCGCGCGCCTCCAGCGGTTCTGCCAACGCCGGCTCCTCCTGCCGCTGCTCAAGCGCTTCCACCCCTGCGTGCCAGCCCGCGTCGGCCCGTGGACCCTGCGCGTCGATTTGCGCGACGACATCATCGGCTACCTCCTCTACACCACCGGCGAATACGAAGCCCACGTCCAGCGCCTCTTCACCGCCATGGAACTCTCCGGCGCCACCTGCATCGACGTCGGCGCGAACCTCGGGCTCCACACCCTCGCCCTGCGCGACTGCGTCGGCCCCCGCGGACGCGTCATCGCCTTCGAACCCGAGCCGCACAACTTCGAGCTCCTCACCGAAAACCTCCGCACCAACGGCCCCTCGCCCCAAGTCACCACCCACCGCCAAGCCGTCGGCGCCGCCCCCGGCACCTGCCGACTCACGCTGCATCCCACCAACTTCGGCGACCACCGCGTCACTACCGCCACCACGGGCAACACCGCCGCCAGCACCGTCGAAGTCCCCATCGTCCGCCTCGACGACACCCTCGCCGACCTCCCAGTCGGCGCAATCCGCCTCATCAAGATCGATGTCCAAGGCTTCGAGATGAGCGTCCTCGCCGGCATGACCCACACCCTCGACCGCCACCCCGACGCGCTTCTCATGATCGAAGTCTTCCCCGAAGCCCTGCGCGCCGCCGGTTCCTCCGGCACGGCCCTCGTCGCGCGCCTCGGCGAACTCGGCCTCACCGGCTGGGAATTTCACGAACACCGCCTCCTCCCCATCACCCCCGCCTGGGCCTACGACCTCCTTGAGGATGGCAAAGACGTGAACCTCATCCTCTCGCGCAACGCCGAAAAACTCCGCGCCGTCATGGTCCGCTGGTGGGGCCGCCCTCTCCCGCTCCCCACCCGCTGATGAACGCCGCCCCCCAATCCAGCCCCGTCCCACCGGCCTCCGCGCCTGCTCCCCGCAGCGCCGCCGCCGCCCTTGTCAGCGTCGTCATCCCCGCGTTCAACCACGAAAAATTCATCGCCGAAGCCATCGCCAGCGCCGTCGCCCAAGGCGAGTACGTCGCCGAAATCCTCGTCGTCGATGACGGCTCCACCGACCGCACTGCCGCGGTCGTCGAGCAGATTCGCGAACCCCGCCTCCGTCTCCTCCGCCAGCCCAATGCCGGTCCCTCCGCCGCGCGCAACACCGGCTGGCGCGCCGCCCGCGGCGAGTGGATTCAATTCCTCGACGCCGACGACACGCTCCCGCCCAACGCCCTCAACGCCCTGCTCGCCGCCGCGCACCATGCGCCCGGCAAAATCCCCTTCGGCATCCAAACCGTCCACGGCCCCGACCTCACCGCCGCGCCCGCCTTCACCGCCACGCTCGCGACCCACGGCGGCAGCCTCCTCGACGACATCGCCCTCCGCTACCAAGGCAGTATCTTTACCGCCCTGATTCCCCGCGCCGCATTGCAGGCCCTCGACGGCTTCCGCGAAACCATCCGCTACGGCGAAGACTTCGACCTCGCCCTCCGCCTCGCGCAACGCCACGAATTCGTCCCCGTCGCGCAGCCCACCTACCGCGCCCGGATGCACGGCCAGAACCGCCACGCAGGCTTCAGCATCTCCGCCCGCGAGCAATATCTCCAAATCATCCACGACAATCTCAGCGCCGCCACCGACCCCACCGGACGCCGCCGCTACCACCGCGCCCTCGCCAACTGGCTCTGGCAGCTCGGCCGCCGCGCCCAGCACGACGGCGCACCCGACCGCGCCCACGCCTACTTCCGCCAATCCTGGCAACACCAGCCCCTCAAACTCGGCGCCTGGCGCGGCTGGCTCGAAACCCTCTTCGCCCGCCCCGCGCCCCCCGCCGCATGAAACCCGCGCCACCAGCCCTGGAGCGCGGGCGGCCCGCCCGCGTAGCCGCCGACGTGAGGAGGCGGACGGCCCACGCCGGACTTCCTAGAATGGTAGGGCGCGTCTGTCCCCAGCGCGCCGCCGAACCGTGCGAACGCCCCACCGGCGCGCTGAGGACAGACGCGCCCTACCCACCGCAGCCCCGTCGTTCTCGCCGCGCGAGTGGTAACGCCTGGCCCTCCGGTTCATCCACACGCCTCCCCTTTTCGTGTCTTTCGTGTCTTTCGTGGTTCCAATCCCTCGCCCACACATGACCCCCCGCGTTGCCATCGCCTGCTCCGGCCTCGGCCACATCCGCCGGGGCAACGAAACCTGGGCCGCCACCGTCGCCGATGCCCTCCACCACGCCGGCACCGCCGTCACCCTCCTCGGCGGCGGCCCCGACACTTACGCCGCGTGCCCGTTCGTCCGTCTCAAGAATCTCCCGCGCGAAACCCCTATCACCCGCGCCTGGCTTTCGTGGCACCACCGCTATCTCCTCGAACAACGCACCTTCGCCCGCAGCCTCATCCGCTGGCTCCGCGAGCATCCGCACGACATCGTCCACGCCGCCGACCCCGCGCTCGCGTGGATTCTCCAACGCACCACCACCACCCACGGCGCACGCGTCATCTACAAAGACGGCCTCCTCCTCGGCCCGCCGTGGTGCAGCAAATTCGACCACGTCCAAGTCCTCGCTCCCTACTATCTCGAACAAGCCCAGGCCGCCGGGGTCAACACCCGCGGCTGGCACGTCATACCGCACCTCGTTAATCCCACCGACTTCCAAGGCCCGGGCCGCGGCGCCGCGCTAGCCGCGATGTTCCCGTACCGTCTCCACACCGGCTCTTTCCATGTCCTCGCCGTCGGCGACTTCTCGCCGCAAAGCAACAAGCGCCTCGACTGGATCGTCAGCGAAATCGCCCGCCTGCCCGACGCGAACAACGTCCACCTCATCCTCGCCGGCCAAGACTCACCCGCCAATCGCGCCGCCCTCGAAGCCCGCACCCGCAGGACACTCGGTGCGCGCGTCACCTTCGCGCCGAATGTCCCCGCCGATGAAATGCCGCACCTCTACGCCTGCGCCGACGCCTTCGCGCACGCCGCGCTGCGCGAGCCGTTCGGCATTGTCTTCCTCGAAGCCCTCGCCAGCGGACTGCCCGTCGTCGCGCACCATTTTCCCGTCACCCGCTGGATCATCGGCGACGGCGGCACCACCGTGGACGCCGAATCCCCCGGCGCAATGACATCGGTACTCGCCGAGTGGCAGCGCGACCCCGCCGCGCGCCGCGCCGTCGGCCAGCGCGCCCGCGCCCGCGCCGTCACCACCTTCGCCCCGGAAAAAATCGTCCCCCTCTACCAAAGCCTGTATCAAACTGTCCGCAGCAGTTGAAATGAACCTTCTTCAAAATCCAGGTAGGGACGCGTTGCCGCGCGTCCGTACCTCTACCCGAAACCGCTCGCCAATGCCGGACGCCTCAATTCAGCCGATCCCCGCCCCCCATCCGTGTCCATCCGTGTCCATCCGTGGTTTCAAAATCCCCTTCCCCTCGACCGCCGCCACCGCGACCCACGCCTGACCGATGCACGTCGTCTTCATCAACGAAAACACGCTGGGACACGCCTCCTACCTGCTCCCCTTCGTGGCGCATCTCGAGCAACATCCGGAGCTGGGCATCCACCCGCGCGTGCTCAACGCCACGCCGATCCCCGAATCCCTCCGCGCCCAGGCCGACCGCACCGTCCCCGGCCTCCGCCGCTTCGGCCTCGACCTCCACTCCGCCCGCTGGCGACGCCTCGTCAGCCGCCATGTCCGCCACCAGCTCGATGAGATTCGCCGCCAGCACCGCGTCGATGCCGTCGTCGTCAACACCCAGAGCGTCGCCCTCGCCCTCGCCGACCTCGCGCCGGGACTCCCGCTCTTCGTCTGCCTCGACGCCACCTTCGCGCAGCTCGCCCGCAGCCGCTGGTTCGCGCCCAACGCCGTCAGCCGCGCCCTCCTGCCGATGACCCTCTCGCCCATCCGCGGCCGCGAGCGCACCCTCTTCCGCAACGCCCACAAACTCCTCGCATGGTCCGAACCCGTGCGCCAATCCCTGCTCACCGACTACCGCCTCGCGCCCGACCGCATCGCCATCCTCCCGCCCTCGCTCGAAATCCCGCCGCGCCGCGACCCGCAACGCCCCGTCCACCACCGCCCGCAACTCCTCTTCGTCGGCGGCGATTTCCGGCGAAAAGGCGGCCTCGTGCTCTCCGAAACCTTCCGCATGCACTTCGCCGGCAGTTGCGACCTCCACCTCGTCACCCACTCGACCATCCGCGAAGAACCCGGCGTGTTCATCCACCACGGCGTCCTCGCGCAATCCGCGGAATGGCGACACCGCTGGGAAGAGGCCGACCTCTTCATCTTCCCCTCGACCCTCGAAACCTTCGGCATCGTCCTCCTCGAAGCCCTCGCCTTCCAAGTCCCCGTCATCTCCGCCGACGTCGGCGCCGCTCGCGCCATCCTCGACAACGGTGCCGCCGGCACCCTCCTGCCCGAAGTCACCCGCCCCGCCCTCGCCCGAGAAATCAAGGCCGTCCTCACCCACGCGGACCTCGCCCGCGCCCGCGCCGCCCACGGCTGGCAAAGCGTCCGCGACCACTTCAACCTCGACACCAACACCCGCCACCTCGCCACCTGGCTCCACGCCGCCCACCGCAAGTGATCGCGATGAACCGCATTTGTAGGAGACGACGTAAGGAGACTCTCACCTCCTTCCACCCCACGACGCTACCCGCGCGATCACCAGCCACCTAACCCGTAAGTTTTCATTCGGAGAATCCCGATGGACCACAGAGACACGATGAACACAGTGCGGAGAAGCCGCAACCGAACTACTTGGGAACGCCAGTCCCGCCCCGGGGATTTCCCTTGGTCGGTGCGTGGTCGCCCGTTTCCCGTCCCGGAGGGACGCCGGAGGAGATTAGCCGGGGGCAAGTCCGCGCCAGCGGACGCCGCCCCCGGAAACCGTGCCGATTTGTTCCGTGCCCCAGCGGGGCATCGAAGAAATGGCCCGGGAGGTTGGCCGATCTGCCCGAGGCGACGGGTGGTGACGGGGATGCTGCGGGACGGGCGACGCCAAGAAATTCTCCGATGCCCCGCTGGGGCATGGACGGTTAGGCGTGGGAACCGGGGGCCGCGCCCGCTGGCGCGGGCTTGCCCCCGGCTAATTTCCTGCGGCGTCCCTCCGGGACCAAGGACCAGTCGTCAGCGCCAATTTTTCGGTTGCCTGGTTGTTGCCAGTGCAACGGCAAGATCCTCGCGGCGCGCGAGGATTTTGCAGAGTTGTAGTACAGAGAAAACCAAGCTTGGGAAGATCAGTTCCAATTCACTGACGGCTGAACGCTGGGAGCGGTTGCAGCCATTCGTCTTCCTCTGTGTCCATCGTGTCTCTGTGGTTTCAATGCCCTAGTTCCTGCCCCCACCCCGCCACCCATGAGCGAAACCCTCTTCCAAAAAATCTGGCGCACCTCGCCCGCCTCGGCTTTCCAAGCCGCGCGCCAGCGCTTCGCCAATCGCCACGGCCCGCGCCGCATCCCGCCCGCGTGGGTGCGCATCCAGACCGGTGCCCTTAAGGACCGCGAATTCCTCCTCGCCGCCGAACTTGGGGGCAGTTGGCGCGAAATGCTCGAAGGCACCTACGACCGCGACCTCTTCACACGCCTCACCGCCGCCGTCCCGCTCGCGGGCGCGACCATCTGGGACATCGGCGCGCACTTCGGCTACCACACCCTCGGCTTCGCCGCACTCGTCGGCAGCGCCGGCAAAGTCGTCGCCTTCGAGCCAAACCCCTTCAACCGCGAAAGCCTCGCGCTCAACCTCGAACGCAACCGCGACCTCGCCAAACTCATCACCGTCATCCCCCAGGCCGTCGCCGCCGCGGACGGCACCGCCGAGTTCGTCTTCAGCGCCGACATCGACAGCGGCGACAGCAGTTGCAGCCACCTCGACGCCGCGCTCCCGCCGCGCCCCGCCGACGCCTACGCGCACTTCCGCCGCGAAACCGTCCCCACCGTCCGCATCGACACCCTCCTCACCCAGCGCCCCGGCGAGATTCCCAAAGTCCTCAAAATCGACGTCGAAGGCGCCGAATGGCTCGTCCTGCAAGGCGGCCGCGAATTCTTCTCCCGCCACAAACCCGCCATCCTCATGGAAGTCCACGACATCCGCCTCATGCTCCACGTCGGCAGCTTCCTCCGCGACCACGGCTACCAAATCCTCGGCGTCGATGAAGCCCACGCCACCCCCTCCCGCTGCTTCATCGTGGCGAAGTAATCCGCAATCAGCGGGGACCACACGCGCCCCCGCGCGTTGCCGGATGCGCCCTCGCATCCGGCCTCCGGCTCCGCTCACCCGGCATGGAAACTCCGCACGCTCTCGTGCCACGCGGGTTTTCCGCGAGGGCGCGGAAAATCCGGTGCGTTTGGGCATGCAGCTACGACGAACCCTCGAGGCCCATGCGGCCGCCCTGACCGATGGCGGATTCGCCAGCCAGCTCGGCTATCATCCCGACCTCAACGCCGAGGAACTCGTCGCCACCCTCGCCGCCCGGCTGCCTGCGGTGCAACGTTCGCTGTTGGGTTCTTTGCGAATGACCTGCTCCGTTTGCCATCCACGCGTTGCTATATCGTGGCCATTTTGAGCCGCTCATCCTCCATGGTGAAGCCCTTCACCAAATACTCGTTCCAGCGCCCGATGGCCCACTGGCGGAACTGCGTGCCCCGGTGGGGGCGCACGCGGAATCCGGCGGCGGGGATTGCGTCCAAGTTGTGATGCTCCATCTCGCGGGCGACCTGCTGGCACGTCATGTTCGCGCCCGTGCCCGGTCATTCAACCCGCCCACAGACCGTGCTTGTTGCACGGCGTGCGTCGTCTTATACCTGTCGGGTCACCATGAAAATCACCAACGTCGAAGCCATCTACGTCTCCCAAAAAGTCGTCCGCGAACAGTGCGACAGCGGGCAGGACGCGCTCATCATCAAGGTCTCGACCGACGCCGGCATCACGGGCATCGGCGAGGTCGATTCCGCGCCGCTCGCGGCGAAGGCCGTCATCGAGGGGCCGTTCTCGCACACGATCAGCACCGGACTGAAACACCTGCTCATCGGCCAGGACCCGTTCGAGACCGAGCGGCTCTGGCACCTGATGTATCACCGCACGATCTACTCGAGCCGGCGCGGCATCGGCCTGCACGCGATGAGCGGCATCGACCTCGCGCTCTGGGACATCAAGGGCAAGGCGCTCGGCCTGCCGGTCTGGAAACTCCTCGGCGGCGGTTTTCAAAAACAAATCCGCTGCTACGCCAGCTCGCTCTTCGGCGCGACGCCCAAGGCCACCGGCGAACTCGCCAAGCGCATCCGCGCGAAAGGATTTAATGCCGTGAAATTCGGCTGGGCACCGATGGGCACCGACGCGAAGACCGACGTGGATTTGGTGCGCCAGGCGCGCAAAGGCTTCGGCGCGGATGGCGACGTGATGATCGACGCCGGCCTCGTGTGGGACGCGCGCACGGCCATTCAACGCGCGAAAGCCTTCGCCGAGTTCGGCATCTTCTGGCTTGAGGAGCCGCTCCCGCCCGATGACTACGAAGGCTACGCCAAGCTCACCGCCGCCAGCCCCGTCCACATCGCCGCCGGCGAGCAGGAGAGCGGTCGGCAATCGTTCCTCGACCTGATGGACAAGGGCCGCGTGGACATCGCGCAGGTGGACCTCACGCGCTGCGGCGGTTTCACCGAGGCGATGAAAATCGCGAGCCTCGCCGCCGACCGCGGCCTCAAGGTGGCCAACCACGGCTTCAGCACCTACATCAACGTTCACGCCGCGCTGCACTGGCTCAACGCGATTCCCAACGCGCTCATCGCCGAGTTCGTCGTGCAGGAGAACACGAGCCTCCGCGAGTTCCTCACCAAGGGTCACGTCCGCATGAAGAATGGCTTCCTCCCCGTGCCCGACGCGCCGGGGCTGGGGCTGGAGTTGAATGAAGAGGAAGTGAGGAAACATCGCGTCGCGTAAAGGAGCCAATGTTTCATCCGCGTTTCATCCGTGGCTCACTTGCTCTGTCCGTCCTGCTCGTCGGCTCCGTCGAACTCCTCGCTGCCAGCCCCGACGGCCCCGCCTTTTTCGAATCCAAAATCCGCCCGCTCTTCATCGAGCACTGCCAGAAATGCCACGGTGAAAAAAGGCAGGAAGGCGGCCTGCGTCTCGACACGAAGGCCGGCTGGCAAAAAGGCGGCGAGCACGGCCCGGCGATCGTCCCCGGCGATCCCGAGAAAAGCCGGCTGATTCTCGCGGTCCGTCGCACCGACAAAGATTTCCAAATGCCGCCCAAGCGCGCTCTCGCGGCTGAGGAAATCGCCGCGCTCGAACAGTGGGTGAAGCTCGGCGCACCGGATCCACGCGAGGGAATCACGGTCGCGAAATCCGGCGTGGACATGGCCGCCGGCCGCAAGCACTGGGCCTTCCAGCCCCTCACCAAACCCCAACCGCCATCGCTCCCCGCCAACGCCACGAGCCAGCAATCGCTCGACCGCTTCGTGCTCGCCCGCCTGCACCAGCAGGGTCTCCAGCCCAATCCCCCCGCCGACGCGCGCACGCTCATCCGCCGCATGACCTTCGATCTCACCGGCCTGCCGCCGACGCCCGATGAACTCGCAGCGTTCGAGCGCGACCTCTCCCCGTCTCCCCCTCTCTCCGTCTCTCCATCTAGACCGCGAGACGGAGGGACGGAGGGACAGAGAGAACGAGCGATCGCCGCCGCCATCGACCGCCTCCTCGCCAGCCCCGCTTACGGCGAGCGCTGGGGCCGCCACTGGCTCGACGTCGCGCGTTACGCCGACACCGCGGGCGACGGTGCTGACTACCCCGTGCGCGAGGCCGTGAAGTATCGCGACTGGGTCGTCAACGCCCTCAACGCCGACCAGCCCTTCAACGAGTTCATCCGCGAGCAAATCGCCGGCGACATCCTCGCGGCGCAGGGTTCGCCGGCCGACTACGCCCGCCGCATCACTGCCACCGGCTTCCTCGCCATCGGCAAGCGGTATGGCTACCGCCCGTCGCCCGACTACCAGCACCTCGATTTTGCCGACGCGATTGACTCCGTGGGCCGCTCGCTGCTCGGGCTCTCGCTCGGCTGCGCGCGCTGTCACGATCACAAATACGACCCCGTGACCGCGGCCGATTACTACGCGCTCTACGGCATTTTCCAGAGCACCAAGTGGGCCTTCCCCGGTGGCGAGGAACAGAAGCGTCCCTCTGATTTTCCCCCGCTCGTCTCGCGCGACGAAGCGGCGCGACTCGACAAAGTGAAAGCGGCCGAACTCGCCCGAGTTGACGGCCAGCTCGCGAAGCTCAAGGCCGACCGCGCCGCCCTCGACGGCAAATCCATCGGCGGCGGCCCCGACCTCGGCTTCGAATCGCAGAGCCTCGGGAAACCGCCCGCCACGCCGTGGTTCGCCGCCGGTCCGAATCAGATTCTCGCCGCGGCGCAAAGCCCCTTCACGCACATCCACCCCGCCGGCACGCGCGGCGTGCGCGTGGGCAGCGGCGACGCGCGCGACGGCGTGCGCTACGTTTTCGCCCGCCAACTCAAAGGCACTGCGGGCAAGCAGATTCATTTCACCGTCGATTTCCGCACCGTCGCTCCGACCGACAAGACGGGCGCGTATCGCTTCTACCTCGGGCGCGGCGTGGTCCAGTCGCTCGCCGTCGAAGTCAGCGTCACCGCCTCGGAAATCGCCATCCGCGACGGTGCGAAATGGGAGGTCGTCCGCAAGCCCGCGGCTGGCGCATGGCAGACGCTGCGCCTCACGCTCGACTACGCGAAGAAGACCTACTCGGGCGTGGTCGGCGCGCCCGGCGATCTCACCCCGTTTGAAAACAAGGCGCTCGGCCCGACCTGGGACGGCATCGCCGACACGTTCATCTGCGACGCCCTCGGGCACGTCCGCGGCCCCGCGCCCGCGCGCGATCTCGACAATATCGGCCTGCAAGACACGGCGTTCGCCGCGCCCGGCAGCGCGCCCGTCGTCACTCCCGCCGCGCCTCCTGTCGACCTCGTCGATCGCCTCAAAAAGCTCGATGCCGACATCGTCGCCGCGACCAAGCTCCGCGACGCCGAGGCGATGAAAGACCTTTACCCCGTGGCCTACGGCGTCAGCGAAGACAAGCCCGTCAACGTCCGCATCCAGTTGCGCGGCGAACCCGACAAGCTCGGCGACGAAGTGCCGCGCCGCTTTCTCGAAATCCTCGGCGGCGACAAACTTCCTGCCGGCTCGACCAACAGCGGCCGCCTCGAACTCGCCGACTGGCTCACGCGCCCGACCAACCCGCTCACCGCCCGCGTGTTCGTGAACCGCGTCTGGCAGTGGCATTTCGGCCAGGGCCTCGTCCCGACGCCGAGCGACTTCGGCCTGCGCGGCGATCCGCCCACGCACCCCGAATTGCTCGACTGGCTGACGTCCGAATTCATCGCCTCAGGCTGGTCCATCAAGGCGCTGCACCGGCTCATCCTGCGTTCGCAGACCTACCAGCTTGCGAGCGACGACCATGCCGCGAATCTCAAGCAAGACCCGACCAACCGCTGGCTCTGGCGACACGCCCGCCGTCCGCTCGACGCCGAATCCATCCGCGACGCCATGCTCGCCGTGAGCGGCCGCCTCGACCGCGCCGTGCCCGGCCCGCACCCGTTTCCCGACGTGCAAAAATGGGGCTACACCATCCACAAGCCCTTCCACGAAGTTTACCACTCCGACCACCGCAGCCTCTACCTCATGCTCCAGCGCACGCGCCGTCATCCGTTCCTCGCGCTCTTCGACGCCGCCGATCCGAACCTGAGCGTCGCCGAACGTCTGCCCACCACCACGCCCACGCAGACGCTTTACCTGATGAACTCGCCCTTCGTGCAAACGCAGTCCGAAGCCTTCGCCCGCCGTCTCCTCGCCACGCCCGGCGACGACACCGCCCGCGTGCGACTCGCCTTCGAACTGGCCCACGCCCGCGTCCCCTCCAGCGTGGAAACCACCGACGCCCTCGCCTTTCTCAACGCCTACCGCACCAAACTCACCGGCCTAGAAAAGCCTCCCGCCGCCGCCGCCGAACTCGCCTGGGCCGGCCTCACGCGTGTGCTGCTGACGAGCAATGCCTTCTTGTATGTGGACTGACAGCCAACGACACCCACCGCAATTTTCGGAATGAAACGTTCAACGTCCAACGCTCAACGCTCAACGTTCAAAGCCCGCCGCGCGCGCGCCGCGACACCCAAGCGCGAAGCTCTGAACGTTGAGCGTTGGAAGTTGAACGTTGAACGTTCCCCCTTCTTTTCCCCCACTTCCCCCTGCTCATGAACTCCGCCTTTCCCTCCCGCCGCGACTTCCTCCGCCGCGCTTCCGGCGGCTTCGGCGCGCTCGCCCTCGCCGGTCTGTGGCACGAACTCCACGCCACCGCTTCCGCCGCAACCGACCCGCTCGCGCCGCGCACCGGACATTTTCCCGCCAAGGCCGACCGCGTGATTTTCATCTACTCGACCGGCGGCGTGTCGCACGTGGACACGTTCGACCACAAGCCGCAGCTCATCCGCGACCACGGCAAATCCATCACCGCGTCGCGCTGGTTGAACAAGCCCGGCAAATTCGAACGCTTCCTCATCAAGCCCCGCTGGAGTTTCAAGCAATACGGCCGCAGCGGCGCCTGGGTTAGCGACCTCTTCCCGTACCTCGGCGGCGTGATCGACGACATCTGCCTGCTCAACGCCATGCACTGCGACAGCGACGGCCATGACAAGGGCACGCTCGCCGCGCACAGCGGCTCCGCACAGGCCATCCGCCCGAGCGTCGGCGCGTGGGTCAGCTACGGACTCGGCACGGAAAATCGCAACCTCCCGTCCTTCATGGTCCTCGCGCCCGCGGCTCCCTATGGCGGCGCGCAAACCTGGGGCAGCGATTTTCTCCCCGCCTGTCACCAGGGCACGCACGTCGTCCCCGGCAAGGAACCACTCCCGAACCTGAAGCCCAACGCGCCCGCCGAGGAATTGCAGGCGATGGAACTCGCGCTCCTCGGCAAACTCAACCGCTCCCATCTCGAAACCCGCGCCGCCGACGCCGCGCTCGACGCCCGCATCCGCTCCTTCGAGACCGCTTTTGGAATGCAACGCGAAGCCCCCGAAGCCTTCGACCTCTCGCGCGAATCCGACGCAACCCTCAAGCTCTACGGCCTCACGCGCGGCGCGAACACCGGCTTCGGCTGGCAATGCCTCGTCGCGCGCCGCCTTGCCGAACGCCGCGTGCGCTTCCTCGAACTCATCGACGTCGGTTCCAGCGCCAACTGGGATTCCCACGGCAACATGGGTGACCACGAAAAACTCGCCAAAGCCATTGACCAGCCCATCGCCGGCCTCATCGCCGACCTCAAGCAACGCGGCATGCTCGACCGCACGCTCGTCGTGTGGACCACCGAGTTCGGCCGCACGCCCTTCAACGCGCAGGCCAGCCACGCTGGGCGCGAACACCACAACCTCGTCTTCACCTCGTGGATGGCCGGCGGCGGTGTCAAAGGCGGCCTCGTTCACGGCCAGTCCGACGAACACGGCATCCGCCCCGGCACCGGCGCCGTTCATACCCACGACCTCCACGCCACGATGCTGCACCTCCTCGGCATCGACCACGAACGCCTCACCTACCGCTACGCCGGCCGCGACTTCCGACTTACAGACGTGGCGGGCGAAGTCGTGCGCCCGATCCTTGCGTGAACGGGCGCGGGACTTACCGCTGTAATGAATTGATGGTAAAAAATGGGGGGTAAAAGATGGGAACCAGCCGATGTCTTTATCTTTTACCCCCCATCTTTTACCAAAGATTCCCGCAGCCATGCCAATCCACTGTCCCATCGCCACCCAGCGCATCACGCAAGACGAGTTCAAGCACCTCGCCAGCGAGGTCATGCACCATGTGTTCGGCATCCATAACGAGTTTGGCCGCTTTTTTGACGAACAGATTTACAAGAAGGAACTCGCGAATCGCATGAAGAATGTGGCCTTGGAATTGGTGGTCACCGTGACTCACGGCACCTTCTCCAAGGCCTACCACGTTGATGCTCTCGTCAACAGCAGCGGCCTGTTCGAGTTCAAAGCTGCAGAGACCATCCATCCGCGCCATCGTGGGCAAACGCTGAACTACCTCCTTCTGCTGGACCTCGGAGACGGCAAGGTGGTCAATGTCCGACCCGAGTCGGTCGGTCATGAATTCGTGAACTGCCCGAAGCGACTCGTTGATCTGCGAAATCCAGCGATCTGCGAACAGCGCTGGGACGCGCGGGTTGCCGGTGCAGACATGTTTCGAGATCAGCTCCTGCCGCTGGTCGCCGATTGGGGTGCGGGACTAGAGATAGGATTGTACGAGGAGGCGGTAACACATTTTCTCGGTGGTGAAGCGCCGGTTCTCCTGCCGGTTCCAGTGATGGGAAGGCGGGGCATCTTGCGGATCAGCGCATGAGAATGGTTGCGCCGGAAGTCGCTTTCAAAATCACGGGGCTGCTGGATCGGCTCGATGAGTTTGAGGCGCAGGCAAGAAAGCTCATCCAGCACACGACACTCAAAGCGCTCCATTGGGCGAACATCACGCAGGAATCGATCACCTTCTCGACACTGAAGTGATGGTAAGAGATGGGAAAGTTCTGATGTCTTCATCTTTTACCCCCCATCTTTTACCAAAACAATTTGAGGGTGCCCGCGCGAGCTGCCATCCGGCCCTCGCGGAGTGATAGCCATTGAAGCCATCATCTGCTGAACTACAGGCCATGCCCGACTTGCAAGACATTGTCTTTATTGCCACGCCTGCCTTTTCCGACGTCAACCTCTTCGCCGTCCCCCTTCCGCGAGTGCAGAATCGCGGTCCATTCCGCGACCCAAACCCCCGTCGTGAACCTTGATACTTGTTCCTTCCCTTGAGCTTTGAACTTTGAGCTTTGAGCTTCCTCGCGCGCCCCATGCCAACCACCCCTTCCACCCCTCCGGCCCCCACGCGCCAGGCCCTGCTGCTCGTGGCCTTCATGTGGTTCGCCTACTTCCTGAATTACTGCGACCGGCAGGCGGTGTTCTCCATGTTCCCGGTGCTCAAGGCCGACCTTGGTTTCACGGACCGGCAGCTCGGATTCGTCGGCGCGTATTTCCTGTGGGTCTATGGCGTCGGCAGTTTCTTCGCGGGACAGATTGGCGACCGGGTTTCCAAGCGCCGGCTCATCATCTGGAGCCTCGCCCTGTGGAGTCTGGTCACCATTGCGACCGGCCTCGCGACCTCGCCGAACATGGTGCTGGCGCTGCGCGCGCTCATGGGCATTTCCGAGGCGCTCTTCATGCCCGCCGCCATCGCGCTCACGGCGAATGCCTTCCCGCCCGCCACGCGCTCGCGCGCCATCGCCGCGCTTTCGACCGCGCAGATTTGCGGCGTCATCGGGGGCGGATGGTTTGGTGGTTGGATGGCCCAGCAGGGACAATCCCAGCCCGCGCTGGAGACCGGCGGCTGGCTCCTGAGCTGGCTCGCCGCCCACCGCAACTGGCGCGGCGCGTTCTTTATCCTCGGCGCGGCTGGCCTGATTTTCGCGGTGCCCTACTTTGCCTTCCTGCGCGGCGTCAACGAGGAGGCGCAGGTCGAAACCAAGAAAGGCGGCGGTGCCAACACCCTCGCCGGGTTGGTGCGGACGCCGACCTACTGGCTGCTTTGCGTGGTCTTCCCCGTCTTCGTCTTCGGCCTGTGGCTGCTCTACGGCTGGCTGCCGAATTTCTTGAAGGAGAAGTTCGCGCTCAATCTCACCGACGCCGCCTTCAACGCCACCGTCTTCCTCCAGGGCGCGACGCTCGTCGGCATGCTTTCGGGCGGTGTGCTGGCGGACGTGCTCTACCGCCGCACGAAGGCCGCGCGCCTTTGGCTCCTCACCGCGAGCCTGCTGGGCTGCGCGCCGTTCCTGCACTACCTCGGCAACAGCGACACGCTCGTCGCCACGCGCGTTGCCGCGATGGGCTTCGGCCTCTTCAGCGGCTTTTTCATGGGCAACATTTTTCCCTCCTCGTTCGAGATCGTCCCCGCCGATGCGCGGGCCTCGGCCGTGGGCGTGTTGAACTTGTTCGGCGCGGTCATCTCCGGCTTCGCGACGCTGGCCGGTGGCGCGCTGAAGCAAAGCGTCGGCATCAACAACCTGCTCACTTACACCGCGCTGGCCTACGTGCTGGCGGGGTTGGCGGTAATCGCGGGTATCCGGTTTCTTTTCCCGCGCGATTATGAGCGGGTTCACTGACAGCCTACTCCCATGAACCAATCTTTCGTATCCAACTGGCTGCTGCGCCTTGGTCTGTTTCGGCAGAGCGCAGCGGCGACGACGCTTGCTGCGAGGAGCGAATCAGCGAGCCAACCCAACTCCGCGTGGGAAGTGCCGGAGACTCTGCGCCTCGCAGTGACTCCGAAAGTGGCGTCGCCGCTGCGCTCTGCCGCCGCACTCCATAGGGCCGCACGGACTCCGCTGCCTTGCGCGTGGACGACGCTCCTCGTGGTCGCCGGGAATGCGGTGCTTGCCGCCGCGCCGCTCTCCGCCGCCGACCAGCCGTTCCGCGCGGGCGCGGCCGTGGTGGACATCACGCCGCTGAAGTTTCCGGTGATTGCCAACGGCATGTTCACGGAGCGGCTGGCGACGCAGGCGGTGGACCGGCTTCATGCGCGCTGTCTCGCGCTCGATGACGGCTCCACCAAGCTCGCCCTGTGCGTGGTGGACATCTGCCTGATGCCTCGCGACGTGGTGGACCGGGCCAAGGACATCGCGGCCAAGGCCACGGGACTCGGCCCCGAGCGGATGATGATTTCGGCCACGCACACGCACAGCGGCGGGTCGGTGATGGGCTGCCTGGGCAGCCGCGCCGATCCTGATTACACGACCTGGCTGCCTGCGAAATTAGCCGAGGCCATCGTCGCGGCGCTGAAGAATCTCCAGCCGGCGCGTATCGGCTGGGCTTCGGTGGATGACTGGGAGCACACGCACAACCGCGTGTGGATTCGCCGGCCGGAAACGATGCTCGTTGACCCGTTCGGCAACCGGACGGTGCGCGCGATGATGCAGCCGGGCTACCTAAGTCCAGACATCATTGGGCCGTCGGGCCCGGTGGATCCGGGCTTGAGCGTGCTCGCCGTGCAGACGCCGGAGGGCAAGCCGCTCGCGCTGATGGGGAATTACTCCCAGCATTACTTCGGGTCCCCGCTCCTGTCGGCGGACTGCTACGGCGCGTTCAGCCGGCACATCGCCAAGCTGCTCGGTCAGGCGTCGAGCGAGGGTCCGTTCGTGGCGATGCTTTCCCAGGGCACCAGCGGCGACCTCATGTGGATGGACTTTGGTTCACCGCGAAAGCCGGAACTGACGCTCCAAACCTACTCGGAGGCCCTCGCGCAAAGGGGCTTGGAGGCTTACCAGCGCATCGTCTGGCACCACCATGTGCCGCTCGGCATGGTGCAGAAGGCCGTGCCGTTAAACTATCGCGTGCCGGATGCGGAACGGCTGGCGTGGGCGAAACAGCGGGTCGCGGCGCTGCAAGGCAAGTTGCCCACGAAGCTCCCCGACATTTATGCGCACGAGGCAATCCTCCTCCACGAGAAGCAGAAGACCACCGTCCTGCTGCAGGCCATCCGCATCGGCGACTTGACCATCAGCGCGCTGGAAACCGAGACCTACGCCATCACCGGTTTGAAACTCAAGGCGCAGGCTCCGCTGGGCGCGCACTTCAACATCGAGCTGGCCAACGGCGAGGAAGGCTACATCCCGCCGCCGGAGATTCATCCGCTCGGCGGCTACAACACCTGGCCCGCGCGCTCGGCGGGGCTGGAAGTGCAGGCCGAGACGAAGATTGTCGAGGCGATGCTCGGTGCGCTGGAGGAAGTCACCGGGCGGAAGCGCCGCGTGCTGCGCGACGAACATGGGGCCTATGCCAAGGCGGTTTTGGCCGCGAAGCCAGCAGCCTACTGGCGGCTCAACGCCATCGAGGGAACGACCGCCGCGAATGCCGTGGCCGGCGGACCGCCCGCCAGTATCAGCAAAGGCTTCGGCTGGTATCTGCCCGGCGTCGGCAGCGGCACGGGCATTGGCGCGGGCGAGAAGCTGACCGCCTCCGCCTTCTCCGGCCCCAATCAAATCAACCGCGCGGTGCATCTCGCCGGCGGCGACCTTCGGGCCGACCTCGGCGGGTTGGGCACGAGTTATTCCATCGCGCTGTGGTTCTGGCTCGGCGAAGCCAGCGGCGCGACGGAGCGCACCGGCACGCTCGTGACGGGCCCCGGCGGCGAATCGCTGACGACCCGGCAGGCCAAGGACCATCGCGTGCAACTGGTGCTCAACGGCGCGGCCTCGCAGCTCGGGCTGCGCGCGGACGACTGGCACTTCGCCGTGCTGGTGCGCGACGGCAATGCGGTGCGCGTGCATTGGGATGGCGGGGAAAAGCCGGAACTCAGCGCGCTGCTGCCGGCGCAGACAGCCAAGCCGAACTTGGTTTTCGGCCACGACTTGCAGGGCAAGCTCGATGAAATCGCCGTCTTCAATCGTGCCCTCGCGCCCGCCGAAATCGCCGCGCTGTGGAAGGTGTCCGGCCAGTCTTCGGTCGTCGCGCAGGCTGCCGCCCCGCCCCAGCCCAGGCCGGCGAGCGAGCCGCTTGCGCCCTTGGAGTCGCTGAAGAAAATCCACGTGCCCGCCGGCTTTCGCGTGGAGCTGGTCGCCGCCGAGCCGCTCGTGCTCGACCCCGTGGCGTTCGACTGGGACGAGCGCGGACGCCTGTGGGTGGTCGAGATGGCGGACTATCCGCTCGGCATGGATGGCAAGGGCAAGCCCGGCGGGCGCGTGCGCATCCTCTCCGACACCGACGGCGATGGGCGCTACGACCACGCCACGCTCTTCGCCGACGGGCTGAACTTTCCCACCGGCATCATCACCTGGCGCGACGGCGCGATTGTCACCGCCGCGCCGGAGATTTTGTTTCTCAAGGACAGCGACGGCGACGGCAAGGCCGACGTGCGCGAGCCGCTGTTCCAGGGCTTCTCCGAGGGTAACCAGCAGCTCCGCGTCAACGGCCTGCGCTGGGGACTCGACAACTGGATTTACTGTGCCGCCGGCTCGCACCACGCGGGCTACGCCGCCGCGACGAAGCTCAAGTCCGTCCGCACCGGCGCGGAGTTTCAGGTGGGCAGCCGCGACTTCCGCTTCCGCCCCGACACGGGCGAACTCGAAGCGCAGAGCGGCCCCTCGCAGTTCGGCCGCAATCGCGATGACTGGGGCCGGTGGTTCGGCACGCAGAACATCCGGCCGCTCTGGCATTTCGTGCTCACGGACCATTACCTGCGGCGCAACCCGCACGTCGCGGCACCGAACCCGACCCGGATGGTGGTCGTGCCGTTGAGTCCCAAGGTCTGGCCGGCCAGCCCGCAGGAGAAACGCTTCCACAGCTTCAACGAGGCGGGCCACTTCACCTCCGCGTGCGCCGGGATGATTTACCGGGACGAGCTGCTCTTCGCGCGCAACGCCGAGTCGCACGCGTTCACCTGCGAGCCGTTTCACAATCTGGTGCAGCACAATGTCCTCACGGACGACGGCGTGAGCTTCACGGCGCACCGCGCGCCGGGCGAGGCGACGCGCGACTTCTTCGCGAGCGAGGACCGCTGGTGCCGCCCGGTGATGACGCGCACGGGACCCGATGGCGCACTCTGGGTGGCCGACATGTATCGCTACATGATTGAGCACCCGCAGTGGCTGCCGCAAAACGGCAAGGACGAGTTGCAGCCGCACTTCCGTCTCGGCGACGACCGCGGGCGCATCTACCGCGTCGTGCCGGCGAATGCCCCCGCGAGGCAGTTGCCTACCCTCGACCGCCTCGAAGCGGCGGGACTCGTGGCCGCGCTCGATTCGCCGAATGGCTGGCAGCGCGACAAGGCGCAGCAGCTTCTCCTCTGGCGCAACGACCGCGCCGCCATTCCGCATCTGGAAGCGCTGGCGGTGAACAGCGGGAACCCCCGCGCCCGCCTGCATGCGCTCTGTGCGCTGGATGGGCTGGGCGCGTTGTCGGCGGAACTCGTCGAGCGCGCACTGGCCGACGCGCATCCCGGCGTCCGTGAAAATGCGCTGCGCCTCGCCGAGCCGCGCGGCACGCCGTCCGTGGTTGCCGCCGCCGCGCGGCTCGTGAGCGACGGCGACGCGAAGGTCCGCCTGCAACTCGCCTACGCGCTGGGCCAGTGGAGCGACCCGCGCGCCGGGGCCGCGCTCGGCCAGCTTGCGGTCGCCAACCACTCGGACCATTTCCTCACCGCCGCCGTGATGAGTTCCGCCCTGCCGCACGCGCGGGCGATGGTGGAGGCGGTCGCGAAGGCCGGCGGTTCCGCGCTGCCGGCATTGCTGGAACCGTTGCTCAATCTTGCGCTCGGACTGAACGACCGGGTTGCCCTCGCGCGCCTGGTGCAGCCGGTGCTGACCTCGGCGGGCCGCTTCTCGCCGGAGCAGGTCGGCGCATTTAGCCGCCTGCTCGACGCTCTGGCGCAGCGC
Organism: Akkermansia muciniphila; assembly: GCA_945861535.1. Lineage (GTDB taxonomy): Bacteria > Verrucomicrobiota > Verrucomicrobiia > Limisphaerales > BJHT01 > BJHT01. The sequence continues at coordinate 134,179 of CAMAUZ010000002.1, forward strand.
AAGTTGTCACTCGCGGAATTGCGCGGCACCGGCTCGGATGAGTTGTCCCAACTCCTCGCCAACGGCGACGCGCTGCTGGCGCAGGCCCGCGAGTCCGCCACGCAGGCTTCACTGCCCGCCGCCGACCGCATCGCGGCGGCGAGCCTCTTGAGCCGCGACCCCGTGCGGCGAGTGGAGGCGAGCAACCTGCTCGCTGGCTGGCTCACGCCGCAATCCCCTGCCGACGCCCAGCCGCCCGCCATCCGCGCCCTCGCGGCCACGGGCGCGGCGGATGTCCCGGCGCGCTTCGCGAAGGCATGGCCCGCCCTTGGCCCGGCCGCGCGGCAGGTGCTGCTCGACGAATGGCTCGCGCGCGAGCCGTGGGCGCTGAATCTTTTGCAACGCATCGAGAAGGAGGAACTGGGCGCGGCGGCGATTGACCCCGCGCGCCGCGCGCGGCTGTTGCGCCACGACTCCGGGCGCGTCCGCACGCTCGCAGGCAAGGTGTTCGACGCCGCCGCCACGCCGAGCCGTGCGAAGGTGGTCGAGAACTTCAGTGCGGCGCTGAAGCTAGCCGGCCAAGCCGCGAAGGGGCGCGAGATTTACCTGCGTGCGTGCGCCGTGTGCCACAAGCGCGGCGCGGAGGGCAAGGAGGTCGGCCCCGATTTGCTTTCCGTCGTCATCCATCCGCCGGAGAAGCTGCTCCTGAACATTCTCGACCCGAACATTGACATCCAGCCGGGCTTCCACGCCTACACCTGCGTGCTCGGGACCGGCGAGGAAATCTACGGGCTGGTCGTGGCCGAAACCGGCAACAGCATCACCATGAAGCTGCCCGACGGCACGGCCCGCACCGTTACGCGCAACCAGATTGCCTCGTTGCGCGGTGGCAACCTCTCGCTCATGCCCGAGGGCCTCGAAGCCGGCCTCACCAAACAGGACATGGCCGACCTCATTGCCTTCTTGCGCACGCCGGAGCCGGGCGGGAAGCGCTGAACCCCTGCGACCGAAACATCCCCAAACACGACTATGAAAATCCCCTTGCGCCTGTGCCTCACGTTGCTTGTCGCGGGTGCGAACGGTTTGGCCGCCGAAGCACCGCCGACTAACCAGGCTCCCAATCCGGGAGTGTTTTCGGCTGAGCAGTTCGAGGTGAAGGCCACGCGCGGGCACAAGGCGCGGATGCGTGACGGGGTGCGGCTTTCGGTGGATGTGTTCCAGCCGCGGGCCGCGGGAAAATTCCCCGCGATCCTGATCATCACGCCTTACAGCAACAATCCCGGCTATCTGGCGCGCGGCAGTTGGTTTGCGAAGCGCGGCTACGTGGTGGCGGTGGCGGACTCGCGCGGGCGCTTCGACTCGGAGGGGGAATGGGATCCATTCGATCCAACGCACAAGCTGGATGGCCATGACCTCGTCGAGTGGCTGGCAGCGCAGCCGTGGTGTGATGGCAAGGTGGGCATGATGGGCTTGTCCTACATGGGCTGGACGCAGTGGTGGACGGCCACGCAGTCACCGCCGTCGTTGAAGGCAATCGTGCCGGAGGTTGCGCCGCCCGATCAGTTCTACAACCTGCCTTACCAAAACGGCGTGCTCGTGGGGGTGATGCTGGACTGGGCGGGGGGCGTGGCCGGGCGCGTGGCACAGACCATTGGCCCGGGGCCTTACGGCGGCTTCGGGGCCAATGACCGGCGGCTGAACGACTACATGCAATTGCCCTATCTCAAGCTCAACGAACGACGTGGTGCGCTCGATGCACCGTGGTTCGAGAAGTGGATTCGCGGCCACACGGCGAGCGACCCGTATTGGCGCGGCATCGCCTACCAGACGCCGCAGTCCTACGCGAAGGTGAAGGTGCCGTCGCTCGCCGTGACCGGCTGGTTCGATGCCGATTTCAACGGCTCGCCGATGAACTACCTGGCGATGAAACAACACGGCGCGACGCCCGACGCCCGCCGGCCGCGCATGGTCATCGGCCCGTGGCCGCACATCTTCAACCAGAACCGCAAGGTGGGCGCGTTCGACTACGGCACCGAGGCCGTGATCAACTGGGACGGCTACGTCTGCCGCTGGTTCGACCACTGGCTCAAGGGCCGCGACAACGGCGTGATGAGCGATCCGCCGGTCCATGTCTTCGTGATGGGCCGCAACCGCTGGCACGCCGAGCAGGACTGGCCGCTGCCGCAGACCCGCTGGACGAAGTATTTTCTGCACAGCGGCGGCAAGGCGAACTCCGCCGGCGGCGATGGCGTTTTGAGCACGGTGCCGCCCGCCCCGTCGGGGGCCGCGCCGTTCGACACTTACACCTACGATCCCGCCCAGCCGACGCGCTCGCCGTTCACCGGGGGCCACTTGGAAGACGGGGCTGCCGACACGCGCAAGTCATCGAGCGGTCCCGATGTGCTGGTCTATACCACGCCGCCCTTGGAGGCGGAGGTCGAGGTCACCGGCCCGATCACGGCCAAGCTTTACGCCGCCACCTCGGCCCGCGACACGGACTGGATGGTGCGGCTGATTGATGTGCGGCCCGATGGTTTTGCCGCGATGCTCTGCGAGGGCGTCATGCGCGCCCGGCATCGCGACCCCGCGCGTGCGGGAGCCTTCAACCCCGACCAACTCAGCGTAATCGAACCCAACCAGGTGCTCGAATACACCATCGAATTCTGGCGGACCACGGCCAATGCCTTCGCGCAGGGCCATCGCATCCGCGTCGAGATTTCCAGCAGCTACTTCCCCTACTACCTGCGCAACCTCAACACGGGCGCGGACAACATTGGCCTCGAGACCAACTCCATCGTCGCCACGCAAAAGCTGATGCACACGGCCGCGCAACCATCCCATCTCGTCCTCCCAATCATCCCGCGGCGGTAAGCCAGCCGGGGAACCACTCAAAATCATGACAACCACGACCGCCACTCTTGCCCTCGTCCGCTGGCTTAGCTTCTCCGTCGCCACCTTCCTCGTCGCGCTGAACCACGCCGCGTTGGCGCAGGCTCCGCTGGACCTGGAGTTTCGCGCGAAGGCCGACGGCTCAATGCAACGCTACGTCGAGTTGCTGCCGCCGGGCTTCAATGCCGCCGTGCAGCACGATGTCCTGCTCGCCTTCCATGGGCACGGCTCGGATCGCTGGCAGTTCATCCGCGACGGGCGGGGCGAGTGCAAGGGTGCGCGCGAGATGGCGGCGCGGTTCGGGATGATTTTCGTTTCGCCGGATTATCGGGCGAAGACCTCGTGGATGGGGCCGCTGGCCGAAGCGGACACCGTACAACTCATCGCCGAGCTGCGGCAGCGGCACAAAGTCGGGCGCGTGTTCCTCGTGGGCGGCTCGATGGGCGGGACGGCGGTGCTGACCTTCGCGGCCTTGCACCCGGAGTTGGTCGCGGGTGTGTGCAGCCTGAACGGCACAGCGAACCATGTGGAATACGACAAGTTTCAGGACGCCATCGCCGCATCCTTCGGCGGCACGAAGGCGCAGGCGCCGGAAGAGTATAAGAAGCGCAGTGCCGAGCTGTGGCCGGAGAAATTTACGATGCCCGTCTCCTTCACCACCGGCGGGCGCGACACGTTGGTGCCTCCGCAGAGCGTGCTGCGGCTCGCGGAGAAACTGAAGCAGGCCGGACGCAAAACGCTGCTGCTGCATCGCGAGACGGGCGGAAACGCGACGACTTATGAGGACACGGTCGCGGCGCTGGAGTTTGTGTTGCACGCCGCGGGAGTGGTGGCGACGAGTTCGGCGAACACACTCTCTGCACCCGCCGCACTCACCGCACCGGCCGGCGAGGATCAGCCGTTGATTGTCTCCGCGGCGAAACAGTTGCAGGAGAAACTGACCCGCCTGCGTGCGGGCTTTGATCCGCTCTTGGAACCCGCGAAGGCCGATCGCTTCGCCGACGCGGATGTGTTTCACAAAGGCATCACTTGGGCGCTGCGCTACGAAACCAAGCTCACCACTAACGACCTCGCCCTGCTCAAGAAAGCCCTCACGCGCGGCCAGCAGCGTGCCGACGCCTTGTCGGCCAACACGCAGCCTTGGGCCGCACGCAAAGGCAAAGTCGTCCGCGGCTTCATCTCCGCCGTGGACGGCTCCACGCAGCCCTATGGCGTCATCATCCCCGCGAGCTACGACGGCACGAAACCCATTCGTCTCGACGTCGTGTTGCACGGCAGCTCGAAGCCCGTGGGCATGAGCGAACTGCGTTTTGGCGCGCGCTTTGACGAGGGCGATGACGCCGCGAAAACCGCGCCGGACGTGGACTTCATCGAGTTGCACCCGCTGGGCCGCGTGGAGAACTGCTACCGCTGGGCGGGCGAGACGGACGTGTTCGAAGCCATCGAATCGGTGTGTCGCAATTACAAGATCGACCGCGACCGCATCGTGCTGCGCGGCATGAGCATGGGCGCGTCGGGCACGTGGCATCTCGGGCTGAAGCACCCGAGCCGCTTCGTCGCGCTCGGGCCTTACTGCGGTTACGTGGACACGCATCGCTTCTCCGAGACGCCGATTGCCAGCTTCATCAAGGTCGGCCCGCTGCCCCCGCATCAGGAGCGCGGGTTGCACATGCTCGACTCGATCGACTACGCGGCCAACGCCGCCGTCGTGCCCGCCATTGGCGCCATCGGCGACAAAGATGTGTTCTTCCAATCGCACGTCCACATGCAGGAAGTCATGGCGAAGGAAGGCCTAAAAATGGTGAATCTCATCTCGCCCGGCACCGGCCACACGATTGATCCGGTGACGCATCGCGAACAGATGCGGCGCATCGGCGAACACGTCACCAAGGGCCTCGACCATGCGAAGCGCGACCTGCGCTTCGTGACGTGGACGTTGAAATACAACCGCTGCCACTGGCTGGAATTGCTCGCACTCGGCGAGCACTACGAGCGGGCGGAGATTGTCGCGAAGGCCGCAGACGATGGCTCGGTGGAGGTTAGCCTGGCGAAGAACATCACGCAGTTTTCTATTCACCCGCCAATGCTGGAGTCGTCTACCGCGAAGGTCCGCATCGCCGGGGCGGAAGTCACCTTGCCGAAGCGGGCAGCAGGCGAGCCGCAGCCGCTGGTCTTCACGTTGGAGCAGGGCCAATGGAAGTTCGCCGGCCCGCGTGCGTCCGTCGCGCTCGCCGGCAAACGCCCCGGCGTGCAGGGGCCGATCGACGACGCGTTCGCCTCGCCGTTCCTCTGCGTGCGCGGCACGGGCACGCCGTGGAACCCCGCCGTGGGCGCGTGGGCGGTCGCGAACTTGCGGCGCTTCTCCTACGAGTTCGCCCGTTACATGCGCGGCGACTTGCCGGTGAAGAACGACACCGAAGTCACCGAGGCCGACGTGCGCAGTAAAAACCTCATCCTCTTCGGCGACCCCGGCAGCAACCCGTGGATCGCCAAGGCGCTACCCAAGCTGCCGGTCACCTGGACACGCGACACGGTGAAGCTCGGCACGGACAGCCACGCCGCGAAAGATCACGCGCCCGTCCTCATCGGCTCCAGCCCGTTCCCCGGCGCGGGCGACCACTACATCGTCATTAACAGCGGCCACACCTTCCACGAGAAGGAGTTCGCCGCGTTCAACTACCTGCTGTTTCCTCGGCACGGCGATTGGGCGGTGATAAAGATCGGTCCGGGTGCGGAAACATGGCTGCCGACCTCGCCTCCCTTTGCCGAGGAAGCAATCCGCGCGGGCTATTTCGATGAAAAGTGGAAGCAGCCGGTCGGAGCCAAACCGTAGCCGGCCCGTCGAACTCGAGCACGAGCTTCGGCGGCAGGATTTCAAGACACTCCAGCCTGAGGCATTCGGCCCGGCAAACCTCCACAGGCGCGGCGTGGGAGCAATCACCGCAAACTGATCTTGAGGCCGGGTTGAACTTTGACCGGAGGTTCCGTCTTTTTCAGGAAAACCTTGCGGCCATCAGGGAATACTTCGCAAATCCCGCCTGCCTTGGTCTGTAGCACACTCTGCCCGGCGGCCAGCACCCGTTTACGGGCATCCTGAAAGGCCACCCCCGCACAAAGCGGAAACTCCTCCTCCAACCGTTCGATCTGATCGTCTGCTTCCGCCGCAAAATCACCGGGAGCCAAGTCCCAGTTCGCCCATTTACGGCTCACCAAAACCGCGCTGTCCCTGCGGGCAACCCGGTCAGCCCCAAGCCCTGCCCTGCCCCGTGCCTGACGGCACGACGGCCGCTCAACTCATCCGCATTGGCATCAGCACGTAGAGGAACGGGCCGTTGACCTTGATCACACCGGGGCTGAGTTCGTCGGTCAACTCGAGGAAGACCTCGTCGTTTTCCAACGCCCGCAGCGGGTCCATGATGTAGGTCGGATTGAACGCCACCGCGAAGTCTTTGCCCTTGTAATTGACCGCGATGCTTTCGCGACCTTCGCCCACCTCGGGCGTGTTGGCCATGATCGTCAGGTTGTTCTTGGTAAAGCTGAGCTTCACCGAGTTGGCCTTGTCGCTGGTCATGAACTCGGCGCGCCGCAAGGCCGCCAAAAACTCCTCGCGCGCCAAGGCGATGCGTTCCTTCGACTCCGCAGGAATGACCTGCCGATAGTTCGGATAGTTGCCTTCCACGAGCTTGGAAATGAGCAGCACGTTGAAAATGCCCTCGCCGCCCATCGTGAACGCAACCTGATTGTCGGTGAACTTGATCTCCACGTCGCCCTTGGGCAGCAGCAGCCGGGTCAGTTCGTTGATCGCCTTGGTCGGCACGATGAACTCGCCGGTCAAATCCTTGCCCAGCCCCGCTTCTTCTTCCGCCAACGCCAGCCGCCGGCCGTCTGTGGCGACCATCGTTACCTTGTCCTCGCGAAGGCTGATGAAGATGCCGTTGAGCACGTACCGCGTGTCATCCGCGGAAATGGCGTACGAGGTCTTCCGCAGCATGGCTTTCACCTTTTCCTGCGGCAGCGTGACCTTCTTGTTCTCCTTGAACTGCGCCAGCGGCGGGAACTCCTCGGCGGCAATGCCATGGATTTTGTAAAACGACGGGCCGGCTCGGAGCGAGCACAGGTTCTTCTCATCCACCTCGATCTCAATCTCGGCGGTCGGCAGTTCCCGGATGATGCCGAAGAAGCGTTTGACCGGCAGGGTGGTTGACCCCGGCGTTTCGACCTTTGCCTCGACCGAACACGAAATCGTGACATCCAGGTCGGTGGTGGTGAACTCCAGCTTCGAACCTTCCGCCTTGAGCAGAACATTCGACAGGATCGGGAGGGTCGTTCGTGACCCCACAATGTTTTGAACCGCCTGAAGCCCGTTGATTAACTGCTCTTTGGCAATGGTGACCTTCATACTCTCTTAATAGACTTCTGGAAGACTTGAATCTAACCGTATTATTAAGGGTTGTGGATAACGAAAACAACCGGCGGTGTCAAGGTAAGCACAAGCACTTGCGCCGGATTTTTCGCGCCAAGAAAATGCCCAGCCGTTTGGGAAAGCTTCCGGTTCCCGGAGTTGTTCGCGTTGTTCACAAGTCATTCACACGAACCTGGGGGCTTCATTCAGACCGGCGAATCTGCGCGATGATCTCCGGCAAGACCCGGCCGACCCGCTCGACCTCATCGGCGGTGGAATCGCGACCCAACGAGAAGCGGATGAGCGAATTGGCCTCGGCAGCCGCCACCCCCAAAGCGAGCAGAACATGGGACGGTTCGAGCGATCCCGCCGAACAGGCCGATCCGCTCGAGGCGCAGATGTTTTTAAGGTCCAATCCCGCCATCAAAACGATGCTGTCGCAGCCCGTCACCGATAAAGCCATGGTGTTTGGCAGCCGATCGGCTTGGGAACCGCGAATGGTGACCCCGGGAAGGAGCGCGATCAGTTCGTGCAGTCGGCGGGTTAGACTCCACATCCGCTCGGAGGGGAACACCGGCGACCGCAGAAAACGCTCTGTCGCCTCGGTGAAGCCGATGATCGCGGGCAAATTCTCCGTGCCCGCCCGCCGTTCGTTCTCATGCGCCCCGCCAAAGACGATCGGGTCCGGCAGCAACGGCGAGCGTATATACAGTGCCCCGGCGCCTTTGGGACCGTGAAACTTGTGCGCGCAGATTGACACAAGGTCGGCATGGAACTGCCCGATGCCGGTGAACGGGAGCTTGCCAAAGACCTGCACCGCGTCGGTATGAAACACCACGCCGCGTGCCCGGCACAGCGCCCCGATCTCGGCGACTGGCTGGAGCGTGCCCAGTTCGTTGTTGGCGGCCATCACCGAGACGAGCGTCGTGTCCGGGCGCAGCGCGCGCTCGACGGCGCTCACGGACACCTGCCCGGCGGCGTCCACCGGCAGATACGTCACCGTGAATCCCTCGTGCCGCTCCAGATATTGAAAACACTGCAACACCGCGTGGTGCTCGATGGTCGAGGTGATCAGATGCCGGCCCTTGGCGCGCAAATGCCGCGCGGAGCCGAAAATCGCGAGGTTGTTGCTCTCCGTGCCGCCGCTGGTGAAGACCACCTCGCTCGGTTTGGCCCCGAGCACGGTCGCGACCCGGTCCCGGGCGTCGTCCAGCAAGGCGCGCGCGCGCCGGCCGATTTGGTGAACGCTCGACGGGTTGCCCCAGATGTCCCCCAAAAACGGCAGCATTGCCTCCCGCACCGCCGGATCGAGCGGCGTGGTGGCGTTGTAATCGAAATAAACCGGCGGCACGGACAAGCGATAGCGGGCGGGGGGGAAAGCTCAAAGCTTAAAGCTCAAAGCTCAAGGGAATGGCCAATTGCCAAGCTCCGGATGGGACTGGCGGAGGCAAATATTGGCTGCTCGGGAAATCTCAGTTTCAGGCCCATCTCAATGGCCCGACTTCCTATACTCGCCTGTTTTTTGGAGTCGGAACCGGGGATTTCCCCGGTTGTTCGCGGGGCGGGGTCAAAGGACCGTCACAGCATTTGCGTGGCGCCGGGTTCAGTTCGTCAGGGTTTTTTGCGCGCTCAGGCGCGGCGTCAGGCGCCTGGGCGGCTGGGCCGGTAATCCTCCTGCTGCAGGGACAGCGACGGCGGAGCGGGTGGGGTCGGCGCGTCCGCTGCCGAAAACAGATTTGGCGTGGCCGGGTACGGGCGCGGCCGCAAAACAACGGCCACGGAGAGCGGTCGTCCCCGGCCGCCGCGACGTCCGCTCGCCCGGGACGGTCGGAATGGGGAACATCGCAGCGCGCTCCACCTTGCTGCGCCCGCGGACGGGCGCACTCAGGAGAGCGGCCGTCCCCGGCCGCAGCGACGCCCGCCCGTCCGGGACGGTCGGAATGGGGAACATCGCAACGCGCTCCAACTCGCTTCGCCCGCGGATGGGCGCACGCCGCTGGCGGCTCCACCGCCGCAGTGCTTACTCCAGCCCGCTGGCCAGTTTCGCACGCTGAAGCACCGTCGTCGCGAGGGCACGCGCGCGGGTGGCCCCGGCGCGGAGCACGCCGTGGACATGATCGAGATTGGCGGCCAGTTCGGCGCGGCGGACGCGGGCGGGTGCAAAATATTCCCAGTAGGTCTCGAACAGTTTCTTCTTCAGGTCGCCGTAGCCGAGGCCGCCGGCGCGCAGCTTTTCCTCATACTCGGCGCCGAGCTCGGGACGGATGACCTTGAGCAACTGGATCGCGAGATTTTTGTCGGCGTCGGGTTTGGGTTCCTGCGGCGTGCGGCTGTCCATGACGATGCCCATGATGCGTTTCCGCGTGGCTTTTTCCTCACCGAAGATCTCGATGGTGTTGCCGTAGCTCTTGCTCATTTTCTGGCCGTCGATGCCCGGCACGGCGGCGACGTCGTCGCGGATGCGCGGCTCGGGGACGACGAAGGTGTTGCCGTATTGCTCGTTGAACTTGATGGCGATGTCGCGCGTGACCTCGACGTGCTGCTTCTGATCGCGGCCCACCGGCACGACATTCGAGTCGAAGATGAGAATGTCCGCCGCCATGAGCACCGGATAGGCGAAGAGGCCGTGATTGGGCGAGATGCCCTTGGCGACCTTGTCCTTGTAGCTGTGGCAGCGCTCGAGCAGGCCCATCGGCGTGAGCGTCGAGAGCATCCAGGCCAGCTCGGTGACCTCGGGCACATCGGACTGGCGCCAAAAGACGGACTTCTGCGGATCGAGGCCGCAGGCGAGGAAATCGAGGGCGACATCGAGGGTGTTCTTGCGGCGCTCGGCGGCATCGTAGAGCGAAGTCATCGAGTGGTAATTGGCGATGAAATAAAACGCCTCGCCCTGCTCCTGCAGTTCGATGGCCGGGCGCATCATCCCGAAATAATTGCCGAGATGCAGCGCGCCGGAGGGTTGGATGCCCGAGAGAATTCGCATGGCGCGGACGCTAACAAGCGGCTGCGGTGGGTTCAACGGTTTTGCCCCGGAGGAGCGCGCAGGAGCGCGGGCGGCCCGCCCGCGAGTGCGCTTGTAGGAGACGACGTAAGGAGACTCTAACCTCCTTTCGCGAGAGGCCCGCCCAAAACCAACCCGAGCCGCGTCTTGCAACCGAGTTCCGGTGCCACACGCCTTATCCAAGTCAGCCCCCGAGACTCAGGCCGCTGCTCGCGCTGGAAAGGTCAGAGTCTCGTTACCTCGACTCCTACAAAGGTGGGCGGATCGGGCGCTGGGCGCGGGCCTCCGCCTTCTCACGTCGGCGGCTACATCACGGCATCACGTCAGCGGCGTGTCCTGACCGGAGTGGAGTTTGCCGATGCGCTTCTTCACGATCTCGAGCTGCTTGGTCAGTTCGTAGATGGTCTTGTACAACTCATCCTGCACCTCCTTGTCGCCCAGCGCGGAGACGGCGGGATTGAGGCGCATCATCTCCTTCGAGAGGTTGTTGCAGGCGGAGCGAATTTGTTCGATGGCGGCGGCGCGATCCATGGCGGTGAGGAGAACGCTGTTTGTGAAGAGCGTCGGGATCAATACGTCGCGCGACCGCCGGAGAGATCGAACGTCGCGCCGGTGCTGAAGGAGCAGTCCTCCGAGCACAGCCACGCGACCAGCGCGGCGGCCTCCTCCTTTTTGCCAAAGCGGCCCATGGGGATTTTCGAGAGCATGTAGTCCACGTGCTGCTGCGTGATCTGCTTGAGGATGTCGGTCTCGATGACGGCGGGCGTGACGCAGTTTACGAGGATGCCGTTTTGCGCGAGCTCCTTGCCGAGGGATTTGGTGAGCGCGATCACGCCGGCCTTGGCGGCGCTGTAGTGCGACGCGTTCGGATTGCCCTCCTTGCCCGCGATGGACGCGATGTTGACGATGCGCCCGTAGCGGTTGGGCAGCATCAACGGCACCACCGCATGGCAGGTGAGGAAAACGCCGAAGAGATCGACCTTCACGACGTGCAGCCATTCGTCGGGGGTGAGTTCCCAGGTTTTCTTCGTGGCTCCGGCGATGCCGGCGTTGTTCACGAGAATGTCGAGACGTCCGAAGCGGGCCTGCGTGGCGGCGGCGGCGGCGGCGACCTCGTCGGGTTGGGTGAGATTCAGGACGTGCGTGTGGACTTCGCCCGCGCTGGCGAGCGTGGTGGCCGCCGAGGCGAGCGCGGCGGCGTCGAGATCCCACAAACTCACGCGCGCGCCCGAAGCGAGCAGGCGTTCTGCAATGGCGTAACCGATGCCGCGCGCGCCGCCCGTGACGATGGCCGCGCGGCCTTTCAGATCAATGGTGTTCATATCGCGCGCGGTGTTAGCGGGTCGTCGCGGAAAAGGGAAGCTTCGGCGAGCGACGCGGCATCGCCGCCGGGAGCGCGGCGTTTACGCCGCAGAGGCGTGGAGCGGGAGGGGGCGCTGGATCGTTCGGGCGCGCCCGTTGCATGGGGACGTCTCTGCGGCCTGAAGGCCGCGCTCCGGGAAAAATCCCCGCATTCGCGGCTTGCCTCCGTTAGCACGCCGCGCATTTCATCGCCGCGTGTCCAAGCTTGGTTATTTCACCCGCTACTGGCTGCCCGTGTGCGCCGTGATGGCGGCCATTTTCCTCGCCTCGACGGACTTCGGGGCGTCGCATCGCACGTCGCGTTTTCTCGGACCGTTCCTGCGGTGGTTCAATCCCTCGATCGCGGAGGAAACAATTCGCGAGATTCAGTATTTCATTCGCAAATGCGGCCATCTCTCCGAATACGCCGCGCTCGGAATCCTCGTGTGGCGCGCCCGCCGGCGACCGATGAAGGCTGATTCGCGGCCGTGGGATTGGGAGGAGGCGGCCTTCGCGATCGGCTGCGCGGCGGCCTACGCGGTCAGCGATGAAATGCACCAGGCGCTGGTGCCGTCGCGCGATCCGTCGCTGCTTGATGTGCTGATCGACACGAGCGGCGCGACGTTCGGCGTGCTGGGCGTCTGGGCGGTCGGGCGACTCCGAAAGCAATGGTGAGGGCGCATGGAGCATCCGCTGGCGCGACTGGCATTGGCTTACAGCGCGGGACTAGTGCTCGCGTTCTGGCAGCTCTTGCCCCTGGCGCTCGGTCCGCTGCTGCTGGTTACGCTCGCGCTGGGCTGGGCCGGTCTCCGCGTGGAAAAATTTCGCCCGTGGTTGCTCTGGCCGTTTCTGGTGCTCTGCGGCTGGACCAATCTCGAGCTGCAAACCGCGGTCATTTCCCCCGCCGACCTGCGCGTGCTCAATGACGGCCGCGACGAACTGGTCACGCTGCACGGCACGCTGGCCGAAGCCCCGCGCCAAAGCATCGTGGTGCGGCGCGGCGATGAAACGGTCCGCACGCTCGCGATCCTCGAGGCGACCGAATTGCAGCGCGGCACGAACCGCGAACCGGCGTTTGGGCAGGTGCTCGTCAACACGCCGGGCGTGCTCGGAGCGGAGTTTTTCACCGGGCGCGCGGTGGTGTTGCACGGCGTGCTGCGCGTGCCGCGCGGCCCCGTGGCGGAGGGCTTGTTCGACTACCGGCGGCATCTGGCGTGGCAGGGAATTCACCGACAGCTCGTTGTCGCGGAGAGCAAAGACTGGCAGTTCGCCGAGGGCACCGACCACGCCGCGCGACCGCCGCTGGCGGATCGTTTCCAGAAGTGGGCGATGGCCACATTGGCGCGCGGACTGCCGGTCGAGGATGCCGAGTTGCGGCTGTTATGGGCGATGGCGCTGGGCTGGAAAACGGCGCTCACCGACGAGGTGACCGAGCCGTTCATGCGCTCGGGGACAATGCACATCTTTGCCATCAGTGGGCTGCACATCGCGCTGATCGCGGGGATTCTCGTGAGCCTGTTGCGCGTGCTGCAACTGCCGCGCGGCGCGTGCGGCTGGATCGTGATTCCGCTGATCTGGTTCTACACGCACGCCACCGGCTGGCAGTCCTCGGCGATCCGCTCGACCATCATGATGACCGTGATCATCGCGGGCTGGATGCTGCACCGGCCGGGCAACCTGCTCAATTCGCTCGCGGCCTCCGGGTTCATCATCCTGCTCTGGGAACCGCAGCAATTGTTTCAGGCGAGTTTCCAGCTTTCGTTTTTTGTGGTGTTGAGCATCGGCCTCCTGCTGCCGCCATTTGAAAAAATCCGGCAGCGCCTGCTGCGGCACGATCCGCTGATCCCCCACGACGCACTGCCGCGCTGGCGGCGCTGGGTCGAGCCGCCGGTGCTGTGGGTCACGGCCAGCCTCGCGACCTCGCTCGCGGCGTGGCTGGGATCGCTGCCGCTGATCGCGTGGTATTTCCACATGGTCACGCCGGTCAGTCTGCTGGCGAATCTGCTCGTCGTGCCGCTCAGCAGTCTCGCGCTGATGTGCAATCTGGGCAGCCTCGCCACCGGCGCGGCGCTGCCGTGGGTCGCGGAATGGTTCAATCACAGCGCGTGGTTTTGGATGCACCTGATGATTCGCGCGAGCGACTGGACGATCACGCTGCCCAGCGCTTTCTACTACGTGCGGTCGCCGACGGCGGCGCAATTCCTTCTCTTCTACTCCGCGCTGCTGGCCGTGACAGCCGGCTGGCTGGCGGACGCGCGGCGGCGCTGGTGGGTCGGCGCGGGGCTGGCGGTGGTCGTTTTTTTTTGCGTTTGGGAATGGAATGCGGAGCAGGACCGCTTCGAGATCACCGTGCTGGCGGGCGCGACGGCGGTGTACGTGGATGCGCCGGGAACGAAAGAAGACGTGCTCGTCGATTGCGGCACCGAGTCGTCGGTGACGCAGGTCTTGAAGCCCTTCCTGCGCGCCTGTGGGGTGAACCGTCTTCCGGCCATGGTGCTCTCGCATGGCGACCAGCGGCACGTCGGGGGTGCGACGAATCTGGCAGAACTGTTCGCCGTGGAGCGCGTCGTCGTGAGCGAATCGCCGAGCCGCTCGCCCGCGTATCGGCAGGCGCTCGCGGCATTCACTAATGAAGCGCCGCGGATCGATAGGATCGCGCGCGGCGGGCGGGTGCAAGAATGGGACGTGCTGCATCCCGCGGCAGAGGACCGCTTCGCGCAAGGCGACGACAACGCCGTAGTGCTGCGCCGCAAGATTCGCGGGACGCGCGTGCTGCTGCTCTCCGATCTCGGCCGCCTCGGGCAACGTGCGCTGCTCGAACGCGCGAGCGCGAGCGAGTTGCGCGCGGACATCGTTGTTGCCGGTCTGCCGGCGCAAGGCGAGCCGCTGAGTCCGCAATTGCTGGCGGCAATTCAGCCGCGCGTTGTGATCATCCATGACACCGAGTTTCCGGTCAGTCGCCGCGCTGGGGTGAAACTACGCGAGCGCCTCAAGCAAGCGGGCGTGCCGGTCCTGTTCACCAGCGACAGCGGGACGGTGAGTCTTGCGATCACCCAGAAAGGCTTGGAAGTGCGGGCGATGAACGGAGAGCGAATCGAAGGATCACCAAGCAGATAGCGACGGCGGAGCGGCGCAACGCTCGGTCGCGCAGGCGTCCTCGCCTGCGAGTTCGGCGGCGTCTCGCCGCCGGAACCCGGCGACCGGGGCGGGATGCCCCGCCTCGAGTTTGAACCTTTTCTTTCGGTCCCGGCCGTGCTCCCGGGCGTGCCTCCGCGTCGTGCCTCCGGCACGAAGCGGTGACGGAGATGGGCGCATGGGGCGGGACGCCCCGCCAACTCGCAGCCGAGGACGGCTGTGGTACCCGGAAGGGCGCCCCCGCGGATTCATCCAAGCCTGCGGGGTCAGAAGAATTGCCTCGAAAAAACTTTGGGAAAGAACCGGTTCTCATTCCTCACCCGTGCGTCAAACCGTCAACTCGCATGAAAACCCCGATTCTCTCCAGCTCTCGCCGCCTCGGCTTTCTCGCGGTCCTCACCCTGCTGGTTGGTGCTGCGTCACCCGCGCTCGCCAAAACCCTCCACGTCCCCGCCGAGCACGCGACGATTCAGGCGGCGGTCAATGCGGCGGCGGCGGGCGACACGGTGTTGGTGGCGGCAGGCACTTATCGGGAACGGATTCGCCTAAAGGAAAACGTGACGCTCCAGAGCGCGGGTGACGACACGCGGGGCAAGCTCGGACTGGCGCGCGCCGAGGCGACGATCATTGACGGTGGCGGGAAACAGGGCGCGGGCGCGGGCGTGGCGATGGCCGAGGGTGCGGTGCTCGATGGTTTCACCGTGACCAACGTGGGCGTGTACGACGATGCCGAGTGGACGCGGCACCACGCGACCTACGGCAACGAGCAGGCGCACGAGCACATCGGCCAGCCGGGCGTCGCGGGCGTCGGTGTGGTCGCGGTCAACTGCACCATTCAAAACAACATCGTGCATCGCATCGGCTACACGGGCATCGCGATCACGGGGGCCGAGGGCAGGCGCTGTTCGCCGCGCGTCGTGCGCAATGTCTGCTATCGCAACATGGGCGGCGGGATCGGCTCGATGCGCGGCTCGACCGCGCTGATCGAGGAGAATGTCTGCTTTCAAAACTTTTACGCTGGCATCGGTCACGAAGGGGCCAGCCCGCTCGTGCTGCGCAATGTCTGCTACGAAAACATTCGGGCGGGCATCGGCATCAGCGAAGGTGCGCGGCCGATTGTTCGCGGCAACCAGTGCTATCGCAACCGGCGCGCGGGCATTGGGATTCGCACCGGCGCGGACACGAGCCCGGTCATTGAGGACAACGACTGCTACCGCAACGACATGGCCGGCATCGGCTGCGAGGAGGAGAGCACGCCCCTCATTCGCAACAACCGCTGCTATGAGAACACCCGCGCGGGCATTGGTTCCCGTGACCGCGCCCGGCCGGTGATCGTGGGCAACCAATGCTATCGCAACCAGGCGGCGGGCATCGGCAGCGAAGCTGGGTCGCGGCCGCTTATCGCGAACAACGAGTGCTACGAGAACGCCTCGGCGGGCATCGGGCAGCAGGGCGACACCGAGACCGTCCTGATCGGAAATTATGTGCATCACAATCTGGCCACGGGCCTCGGCTTCGCGGGAACGGAGAAGGGGCGGGCGGAGGTGCTGAACAATCGCATCGTGGACAATGCGAATGTGGCCATTGGGATTCAGAGCGGCTGGAAGGTGCGGCTCGTCGGCAATGAACTGTCACGCGACGGCGGGATGCCGCCGATCGTGATGGTGTTCAAAGGCGCGGAGGCCGAGTTCACCGACAACACGATTCGCGGCAGCGGCGTCGCGGGCATCCGCACCGAGGGCGTCGTCCGCGCGATGCGCAATCGCTTCGAGTGCCCGGCGCTGCGCGAAGGCGGCGGCCCGCCGCAGTTCGCGGTCTGGGGTCTGCCCGGCGCGGACATCGTTTTCACCGGGAACACAGTGCGCGGCTGGCGCAACGCCCTGGCCGCCGACAAGGCGACCGTCACGGCCCGTAACAATCGCATCGCCCACTACGGCACGGTGGGCATCAAGCTTGACCAACCCGTCGGCAAGGCCGTCATCACGGGAAATGTCTTCGAGAGCGACCGCGACAAAACCGGCTTCACCGTTTCCGGCGGCGAGGCGGTGGTGGAAGACAACCGCGTCGAGCGCGGCAAAGAAGCCAAACCGGCGGGGGAGAAGAAGGAAAAGCCGTAGCTCTGGTTCGCATTCCAGAGCACGATCGCGGCGCAATCACACACTCGATGCCAACGCACGATTCTTCCTCCGCCGACCCCGGCCACGTGTCCGGGTCGCTCGCGACTGATGCGAACCTTCGGCAGACTGGCACCGCTACCAGCCGCCGCGGACCCAAGGGGATTGGCTCGCTGGTCAAGCCGATGGCGGGGCCAGACCGGATTCGACCGAAAGACGAGCTGGGCAATCGGACCGACCGTGATTCGCACTCGGTTCCGGAAGTTGCAGCTAAACGGATGTCACCCCCGGCGTGCGTTTCTGCGGCCGCGATCAGCCAGCCGGCTGCGGAACCCGAGGTTCATCCGGCAGTGGTGCCCCACCCGCTGGCCTTTCGGGACAAATATTGCGCCATGTGGCGGATCAACCGCCAGGCGTTTGGCCGTCACCTCTTTGTCCGCTGTGTCCCGCCCTGGACGATACCGTTTCTCGGAATCTTGTGGGCCTTCCACCGACGCACACTGGCGAACGACTTGCGGTTGATCAACGACCTCGCCGAGGTCACGACCTATCGGGAGTTCCTCGGAGCCGTGGAGACCTTCACCTATGCCAACCGCGAGAGCGGCTTCTTGCGCGAAACGCTGCGCATTCGGATTTCGGCCAATTTGATCCTGCGATTCGGATCGAAACTCTTGCGGCACACTGATGCGCCGGGAGTGCCGGCAAGATCGGAACCGCAAATACCGCTGGGAAACCCTGTCGCTTCCTCTGGAAGCGGACGGCGCGGGCGAAACGGCTCCAAAACTTAGCCGTAACTCTTCAGTCGGAGCGCGGGCTTCCACCGATTTCGGCGTCGCGATGCGCTAAAACTCCCGTAAATCCGCATTTCCCAGCGCCTCGGGATGGGTAGTGAAGCCCCAGCTCCTTCGCGGCCCCGCCCGCCTTCTGGCATCCTCGTCGCCGTGGGTAACTCCGCTCGTCACCGCGTACTCGTCTTTCGCAAAAACTCCCGCGTCCGCTCGTTTTGCGGCGCGAGGAAGATTTGTTCCGGCGTCCCCGCCTCGGCGACCAGGCCGCGGTCGAAGAACACCACACGATCCGCCACGTCGCGTGCGAACTGCATTTCGTGCGTCACGACGATCATCGTCATGCCCTCCTCGGCGAGCCGGCGCATGACGCCGAGGACCTCGTCGCGCAACTCGGGATCCAGCGCGCTGGTCGGCTCATCGAAGAGCATCACCTCGGGCTGCATCGCCAGCGCGCGGGCGATGGCGACCCGTTGTTGCTGACCGCCGGAGAGCTGCCCGGGATGCGCGCCGGCCTTGTCTGCAAGGCCGACCTTGGCCAGCAATTCGCGCGCGGTGGCTTCCGCCTCGGCGCGGTTCGCGCCCTTCACGATCGTCGGCCCGGCCGTCACGTTCTGTAGCACGGTGAGATGCGGGAAGAGGTTGAACTGCTGAAACACCATCCCGGCGCGCCGCCGCAACTGCCCCTGCCGCTCGCGCTCCTCGCGCGTGCGTGGCGCGTGCCCGCCCTCGACCGTAATGTCGCCGATGGTGATGCGTCCCGAGTCGGCGATCTCGAGCTGGTTCAGGCAGCGCAGGAACGTGCTCTTGCCGCAGCCGCTCGGGCCGATGAGCACGACCGTCTCGCCGCGCGCCTGCGCGTGGTCGATGCCGTGCAGCACGCGCGTGGCGCGATACGATTTTACGAGGCGTTCAACGGCAATCATGGCCCAGTTTTTTCTCCAGCCGGCTGGCAAATATCGAAGCGGGATAACTCAGCGCGAAATAAATCCCGGCCGTCATCACGCCCAGTCCGATGTAGTCGTACGTGGACATCGCGAGCATCCCATAGACCTTCGTCAGCTCGACCATCGTGATCACGGACACGATCGACGAGTCCTTGAACAGCGCGATGAAGTCGTTCGTGACCGGCGGGATGACCAGCCGCAACGCCTGCGGCAGCACGACGTGCCGCAGCGCCTGCCAGCGGTTCAAACCCAGCGCCAGCGCGGCCTCCATCTGCCCGTGGGGAATCGCCTGAATGCCCGCGCGGTAATTCTCCGCCTCGTTCGCCGCGTAGTTGAGGCCGAGGCCGAGCACCGCGGCGGCGAACGCATTCAGCCGGATGCCCACCTCGGGCAGCCCGTAGTAAATCAGGAAAAGCTGGATCAACAGCGGCGTCCCGCGAATCACCTCGATGTAAGCCGTCGCCAGCCAGCGCAGCGGCGCGACACCGAACAGCCGTGCCAGCGCCAGCCCCAGCCCCGCCACGACCGCCAGCGCCATCGCGAGCACTGAAAGCTCGACCGTCGTCAGTGCGCCGCGCAGGAGCAGCGGCAGATATTTCGGCCATTCGCGCAGCGTTGAGATCGCCGCCTTTTGCTCCACGACCTCGGCCTGGAAATCCTTCAGCCCGCTCTGGCGCTCATCCCACACGCCGTATTTCTCGTAGATGCGTTGGAGCGTTTGGTCCGCCGCGAGCTGTTCGATGGCCTGATTCAGCGCGGCGAGCAGCGCCGCGTCCCCTTTGCGTACGCCGATGGCGTAATAGCCGGGCGCGAAGGCCGGGCCGGCAAGTTTCAGCGTCGCGTCCGGCTTCGCGTAATGAATCGCGATGGGCAGATCGAGCACCACGGCCTCGATGCGCAGCGCCTTGAGATCGCGGAAGCTCTCGACGTTGCCGGGATAAATCTTCAACCCGGCAATGCCCGCCTCCTCGGCGAGCCGTTGCGCGACCGAGGACGACAGCACGCCGACCGCCTTGTCCTTCAGGTCCTCGAGCCGCGTCAGGCCTGCAGTCTCCTTCCGCGTCACGATCTGCTGCGCATACACAAAGTAGGGCCGCGACATCGCGATGCGCTGCTGGTTCTCCGGCGTGAGTTCGAGGCCGTTGAGGATGAGGTCGAAGTTGCCCCGCAACAGCGCGGGCGTGAGCTGATCCCACTGGTTCTGCACCATCTCCGCCTTCACGCCGAGCTTCGCCGCGAGCGTG
Source organism: Akkermansia muciniphila (assembly GCA_945861535.1). Classification (GTDB taxonomy): domain Bacteria; phylum Verrucomicrobiota; class Verrucomicrobiia; order Limisphaerales; family BJHT01; genus BJHT01. The sequence goes on from CAMAUZ010000002.1 coordinate 154,016, forward strand.
ACGGCCAGCTCCGTCTCGAAGCCGATGAGCTTCTCGGGCTGCTGCGGATCGGGAAAAACAAACGGCGCGCCGCCCTCCGCATCCGCGCCCCACTTGAGCACGCCCCGCGCCTTGATCGCGGCGAGCGTGTCCTCCGCGCCCCACGCCGACGCTGCCCCTGCGAGCAACGTCGCGAGCGCCGTCGCGGTGAACAGGGTGCGGAGCATTCGGCGGCCAAGGCCGGACACGGTGGACATGGGCCGGGACGGTAGGGAGGTGCGTGCGGATTTTCTATGGAATTCCCGCGCTGCTGGAGCGCCCATGTTCCTGTGGGTCAGGCATCCTTGCCTGACGGTTCACGGGGCATCCTTGCCCCGTGTTCCCACTCGCGCTTGGCGGCCGCCGTGGGTTGCAGCGGGCGGCAGGGATGCCGCCCGAACCGTCAGGCAGGGATGCCTGACCCACAGTCACGCCGCAGACTTTGTTGCACTCCCCACTTTCACGCGCCGCGCACGCCCCAGCCACCCCGCACACGCGAAGCCCGTGAGCGCCGTCATCGCCAAGCCCGCGCGGAAAGCTTCGTCCTGATAAACGAGCGTCACGCGGCGCGCGCCAGCGGGCAGGACGACGGCTTGGAACGCGTGGTTGGCACGGAGCACAGGGGCGGGCTTCCCATCAATCTTCGCGCGCCAGCCGGGATAGAACGATTGCGCCACCACGAGCATCGTCGGTACGGAGGTCTCGACTTCGAGTTCGATCCGCTCGGCGGAGAAACGCTGTGCGACGAGGCGCGCGTTGCCCCCGCTCGGCGTGGCCGCTGAGTCTGGCGTGATCTGCGCCGACACCGCACTCCGCGTTTCCTCCGGCAGAAACACCACTTCGCGCGGGTTGAAATTGGTCGCCCGCAGACCGTGCAACGTCGCGTCCGCATCCGCAAAGACCGGCCGCTGTCCGAGTGTCACGAGCGGTAGCGCGGTCGGCCGCGCCTGCCAATGGAAAATGTTCGTCGCCGACGGCATCGCTGCGACGCCGATGAAGTCGAGTAGCGCGCCGAGATTGCGATTGGTCGGCGAGAAGTACAGCACGGACCAGACCTGATGGTGCTCCTTCAAATAGAGGGAATAGAAGCCGTCGGCGAAGGGCACGTTGTCGAGCAGATGGCTGTCGGCGAACTGCGCGAGGCGGTGGCAGAGATAATCGTTGCCCGCATCCGGCACCATGCGCTTGAGCAGCACCTCGTAGGCAGGCGCGGGCGTCCACGCGCGCAGCCCGCCGGGCGCGATCTCGCGGGGCACCAGGAGCGCGGGCTGCCCGTCGGCCGTGACCGACGCGCCGAGTGGGTCCGGCGTGCTAGCGAGGTCCAGCCCCGACTGCTTCCAATGTTCGCGCAGTAATCCGGGCGCGTAGAGGTCCGGGTTGATGCCCGGATTCTGTTGTCCCGTGTGCGTCAGGCCGTCGCCCGCCACGGCGAGCGCCAGGGCCAGCGCCAAACCCAATCGCTGCACATGCGGCGACGGACGACGCAAGGCCAGCACGAGTTCCAAAATCGCCACGAGAAAAAGCACGCGCCCCACCCCGTGCTGCCAGCTCGCCGTGAACGCCTCGCCCCGCAACGGCAGCGCGTACGAGCACGCCACGATCACGACCACCGCCACTCCCAGCGCGACGCCGACGCCCAGCAGCGCGCGACGCAGCGTGCGCTCCGGCATCCGCCCCGGCTCGGTCAGATGCGCCACCGCAAACGCCGCAAGCAGCGGAAAACAAAACGTCGCGAGCACCACGAACTTCACGGGGAACCGGAAGAAACCGATGGGCGGAAAAACTTTGCGCAGCAGCGGATACACGAAGCTGTTGTCGCCGAGCGCGAGCAGCAGGCTCAACGCAAGCAGGCCGCCGAGCAGCCACGTCCGCCATTGGCGCACGAGCGCCGCGCCAAGCAGCGCCAGCGCCAGCACGCCGATGCCGGGGTAATACGAAGTCGTCCAGTCCTGCCCGGCCTGAAAACACACGCCGACCGCGCTGGCGAACGAGCGAAACCGCGGCACGACCAGATTCGCCCAGCCCCATGCGGGCATGGACCACATCGCCGCATCGGCCTGGCCGGTGCTGCGGTGCGAGTGGCGGATCAATTCGAGAAACGGCAGCAGTTGCAGCGACGCGAGGCCCGCGACGATCACGCCCACGAGCGTGAGGCGAGCCAGCGGTGTCCACATCGCACGGCCCGCGCGGCGTTCCTCCCAGCTCCAGCCGATGGCGAACAAACCGAGCACGCACCAGGTGAACAGGATCACTTCCGGCGCGCCCGTGAGCATCTGCGTCGCGCCGATCAGCGCGGCCACGATCACAGCCCGGCCATCGCCGCGGAACGCGCGTTCGCCGAAAAGAATCACGAAGGGCATCCAGCCGAGCGCGGCGATGTTGTTCGGCCACATCAGGCAGTTCAGCGTGAGGCCGTTGAAGGCGAAAGCCATGCCGGCGACCGCCCCGGCGAGGCGGCTGCCGGTCCACCGTTGCGCCAGCAAATACATGCCCGCGCCGGCGAGGACCTGGTGCAGCAGACAGAAGAGATTCAGCGACCACGGCAGCGGCAGCAGCAGGTAGATCAGCGAGCCGGGATAGAACACGAGCGTGTTCCACTGCGCGGCGAACGGCAGGCCCATCATGCTCAGCGGATTCCACTGCGGGATTTCGCCGCGCCAGAAACATTCGCGATGATAATGCGCCAACGGATAGCCGAAGTAGGCGAAGTCGCGGATGTAAAACGTCTCCCAGCCGAGCAGGATTCTCGGATACGCCACCGCCACCAGCAGCGCGAGCAGGCCGACAAACCGCAGCGGCGTCAGGCCCGCGGGCAGCTCAAGCGCGGGCGCGACGGCGCGGGCGGATGCGGGATGCGTGGTGACGGTCATGGGCGAGCCGCAGACGCGGGGGGCCACGCGCGGCGGGAAGTCGGGCGCGGCGCGACAGAGTACAGGCGAAGCAACAACATCTCTGAACTATCGGGAGTTGGCGGGGGAACTTGACCGGAACCTATGGAGTGCGGCGGCAAGCGGAGCGCGACGCCGCTTTCGAATGGCGTGCGGTATCCAGCTTTGCGGACGGTCGAAAGCGCCGTCGCGCTCCGCTTGCCGGCGCACTCCATATAGCCCTCGGCCTGCCGTGCTCCGTCAGCCCACCGTGCGGCCGCGCCCGCGTCTGTAGCGCAGGCTTCCAAGCCTGCTGTGTCGCAGATTTCCAAATCTGCGTACGGCGGAATCGACTGGGGCGCTCGGACTTTCCAACGCCCTGCCGACTTGGAAGTCGGCGACACAGCAGGCTTGGAAGCCTGCGCTACAGGTCTGGCGTGCGCCGTCGCCGACCCGCAACAATCCACCCGGCCGCACACGCGGCGAGGGTGATGCCCGAGATCCCGAGGCCGGCGAGGAAACGGTCGTCGCGGTAGGTGAGCGCGAGGCGGCTGCGGCCGGCGGGCACGGGGACGGCCTGGAAGGCGTGGTTGGCGCGCTGCACGGGGACCGCGCGGTCGTTCACCGTCGCGCGCCAGTTGGGATGAAAGGATTGCGCGAGCACGACGACCGTGGGCGCGGTGGCTTCGACTTCGAGATTCACGGTGGTGGCGCTCCATTGCTGACCGAGAAAACGCACGCTGGCGGGGTTGTTCGTGGTGATGGTGTCGCGCGCGGTCGGCGCGAGAAAGACCGTTTGGCGGCTGTCGAAGGCGGGGTTCGCGAGCGCGGCGAGGGTTTGCTCGTCGGGGACGAACTGGATGCGTTGTCCGCCGGTGACCGTGGGCAGCCAGCCGGGGCGCGCGGTCCACTCGACGAATTTGCCAGGCGCGGTGAGATGCGCGATGCCGAGGAAATCGAGCAGCCCCGCGGGCGGCGCGTTGGTGCTGCCGTAGAGCAGTCGGTGGATGTCGGCTTGCGGACGGAGGTAGAGCGAGAAGACGCCGTCGGCCTTGGGCAGGGCGTCGAGCAGGTTGCAATTGTCGTAGAGCGCGACGCGTTTGAAGAGGTAGTCGCGGGACGGGTCGTTGATCGAGCTGGTGTGCAGTTCCAGCAGCGCGGCGCGGCTCACCATCGCGCGCGATTCGCCGTGGCGCGGACGCGGATCGAGCGCGACCTCGCGCGGCGCATAGACCCACGCGGCGGCCGTCGGGTTCTGCCACGGCATGTGGGTGAGGATGTCGAGGAGCAGGAGGAGAAGGAGCAAGAGGGGTAGGGCTTGGGCGAGCTTGGCGTGGAACGGCACAGACGGCGACCAAGCGCCCAGGAGCGCGGCCTTCAGGCCGCTTCGGCCTCCTTCGTCGAGCGGTGTGGGAATAGCCTGGCCCGCTCGCAGTTCGCACGTCGAAGCGGCGTGAACGCCGCGCTCCGCCGCGCTGGCCGCGTCGCAGGCGCGCCGCAGCGCCACGCACGCGGCGAGAATCAATCCGAGCAGGACGGCGCGGCTGAGGCCGCTCTTCCACGTCGCGGACCACACGTCGTCTGCGAGCGGATAAAAGCGGGCGACGGCGAGAATGACGGCGATGAGAGCGAGCGCTGCGGTGCCGATGGCGAGTAGGGAGCGCGGGGCGGCGAGCACGCCAGCGCCGGATTGGCTGTCGGGATTTTTCAACAGATGTGCAACGCCGATCGCCGCCAGCAACGGCAGCGTGAAATTGGCGAGCAGCACGAATTTCACCGGATAGCGCATCACCTCGATGGCGGGGAAAACGCGGTGGACCCAGCCGTAGAGCAGCCCGGCGTCGCCGAGCGCGAGGAGCAGGCTCGCGGCGGTCAGCGTGGCGAGCACCCACGCCCTCCGGTCGCGCACGCGCACGATGGCCCAGAGCGCGAGCACCAGAACGCCGATGCCAGCGTAATACGAACTGGTCCAGTGCTGCGTGGTCTGCGCGAACACGCCGTGATGCGACGGGAACGCGCGAAAGAGCGGCACGAGCAGGTTCGCCCAGCCCCATGCGGGCATGGGCCATTCGCTTCCCGCATAGCCGCCGGTGCCGCGCTGGGACGCGCCGAGGAGTTCGAGGAAGGGGAGCAGTTGCGCGGCGCTGAGGAGCGCGACCAGGCAGACGAGAAGGAATCCGCGGGCTGCGACCACGAGCGCATGGCGGGCGCCCGATTCGTCAGGAGCGCGGTCTTCAGGCCGCAGCGGCGCGGGCTGGCAATCGACGTCGGAGGCAGCACCGGCAGCGGTCAGCGGCGCGGGCTGTGGGGAAGGGGACGGCTTGGGTTCTTCGTGCGGGCCTTGCGATTCCACACCTCTGCGGCCTGAAGGCCGCGCTCGGCGCGACAGCGCCGCGGCCACCCACAGCGCGCCGATCAGCGCCCAGGTGAGGAGGATGACCTCGGGCGCGCCGGAGAGCATTTGCAGCGCACCGACGAGCGCGGCGAGGAGCAACGTGCGACCGCCTTCATTCACCGCGCGGCTGGCGAGGAGGACGAGCCACGGCATCCAGCCGAGCGCGGCGAGGTTGTTCGGCCACATCAGGCAGTGCAGCGTCAGGCCGTTGAAGGCGAAGGCCAGGCCCGCGACGGCCGCTGCCAGCGGGCGCGCGGTCCAGTGCGCGGCGAGGGCGTACATGCCCGCGCCCGCAAGCAGCAGGTGCGCGAGGCAGAAGACATTGAGCGACCACGGCAGCGGCAGCAGGAGGTAGATCAGCGACGGCGGGTAGAGCGTGAGCGTGTTCCATTGCGCGAGAAACGGGATGCCGAAGTTGTTCAGCGGATTCCACAGCGGCCATTCGCCGCGCCAGAAGGCCTCGCGATGAAACTGCGCCAGCGGATAGCCGAAATAGCCGAAGTCGCGGAAGAAGAACGATTGCGAGCCGACGAGCACGCTCGCGAACAGGACGCCGATCAGAACGGCGAGGAGCGCGGTGAAACGGCGGGGCGTGAGCCAGTCGCCCGGGGCCGGCGACGTGCTGGCGGGTGGATTGGAGCGCCGAGCCTTGCTCGGCATGACGGAGTCGGAGCCGTCGCTGCCGAGCAAGGCTCGGCGCTCCGGGGCGGCATTTTCCTCAAGCTTTGCGCCGGAATCCCGATGCAACACTGGCTCCATTTTCTCCGCCAACGGTTTTGGTCCGCGCCGGTTGAGCGGGAAAATCCAGCGCAGCCACGCAGGCGGGCGCGCGGTGGTGGCGGCGATATTTTTGAAGCTCGTCATCAGGCAGTCACTTGGTATATCGGTCAAAACGCATGACTCCTCGCCAGGAATTCTACGAACACCGCGCGCCCTACCGCGCGCTCGAAAGCGGGAGATTCTACCATCGGCTGGTGAACCGTTTTTTCTCCTACCTCGTGCCGCCCGGCCAGCGGGTGCTCGAGGTGGGGTGCGGCCTCGGGGATTTGCTCGCGGCGGTGCGGCCGGAGCGCGGCGTGGGCGTGGACTTCAGTCCAGCGACGGTCGAGATGGCGCGGCAGCGGCATCCGCAGCTCGAGTTCGTCGAGGCCAGCGCCGAGGCGTTCACGACCGGCGAGGCGTTTGATTACATTCTGTTGTCGGATCTGGTGAACGATCTGCCGGACGTGCAGCTCGTTCTGGAGCGGTTGCGCGCGGTGTCGCATCCGCGCACGCGACTGGTGGTGAGCTTCTTCAACAACCTCTGGCGGCCGGTGCTCGATGTGGCGGCGCGACTCGGCTTCAAGGCGCCGACCATGTTGCAGAACTGGCTCTCGGCCTCCGACATGAAGAACCTGCTGCGGCTGGCGGGGTGGGAGGTCGTCACGCAGCAGACGCGCATCCTGTGGCCGGTGCGCACGCCGTTGCTCGACACGCTGCTGAACCGTTGGCTGGCCCCGGTGCTCGCTCCCTTTTGCCTGTCGGTCGTGCTCACGGCGCGACCGCGGCCGCTGGCGGCGGTGCGGCGCGAGTTCACCTGTTCGGTCGTGATTCCCGCGCGCAACGAGGCGGGCAACATCGAGGCGGCCGTGCAGCGCACGCCGGAGATGGGCCTGGGGACGGAGATCATTTTCATCGAGGGCCATTCGAAGGACAACACCTGGGAGGAAATCCAGCGCGTGGCGGCGAAGTATCCGCAGCGGAAAATCAAAATCCTGAAGCAGCAGAGCAAGGGCAAAGGCGGCGCGGTGCGCGAGGCCTTCGCGGCGGCGACGGGCGATCTGCTGTTCATCCTCGACGCGGACCTGACGATGCCGCCGGAGCAATTGCCGAAATTCTACGAAGTGGCGCGCTCGGGGCAGGGCGAGTTCGTGAACGGCGTGCGGCTGGTGTATCCGATGGAAGAGGAGGCGATGCAGTTCCTGAACATGATCGCGAACAAGCTCTTCGGCATCGCGTTCACCTGGCTGCTGGGCCAGTCGGTGAAGGACACGTTGTGCGGGACGAAGGTGCTGTTCCGGGCCGATTACGAGGCCCTCGCACGCAACCGCGCCTACTTCGGCGACTTCGATCCGTTCGGTGATTTCGACCTGCTCTTCGGCGCGGCGAAGCTGAACCTGCACATCGTGGACCTGCCGATCCGCTACCAGGCGCGGACGTATGGCGAGACAAACATCCAGCGCTGGAGCCACGGCTGGCTGCTGCTGAAGATGGTGGTGTTCGCGGCGCGGCGGATGAAGTTCATCGCATGAGCGGGCGAAGGTTTCAGCGCGGAGAAATGCCGACGGAATCGGTTGTCGCCACGAGGAGCCGCGTCTTGCCCGCCGTGGGTGCCGCCGATAATCTTTTGCAATGAGCACACTGGCCGAAATCGAAACCGCCACCGACGCACTCCCGCGAGAAGAACTGGAGAAGTTGCTGCGATTCGTCGCCATGCGGCTCCGGACGGTGAATCAACCAGCGCCGGCCGCTGCCAAAAGCAAAAGGAAGAACCTGCCGCGCAAACCGCGCGCCGCCGCAGCCGATGCAACCGTGTGGCGTCCGCCGGCACCCAAGGCAATGGGCAAGTTTCTGGCCCCGGAATCGGAGTGGACGGACCTCTGTCACCGGTAGGCGCACGACTTCCGATTCATGCTCTCGTTTGACACCAACATCGCCGTTCACGCCGCGAACAGCGACTCACCACAGCATCAGGTCGCGGCGGAATTCATCGCATCACTCGCCGCGAATGACGAAGTGGTGATCTGTGAATTGATGCTGGTGGAACTCTTCCTGAAACTTTGCAACGAGAAGATTTTGCCCCGTCCGATGAAGCCCGCGCAGGCAGCGGTCCATTGCCACGGCTACCGGCAAAATCCCCACTGGCGCTTGGTCGAAAACGCGCCGGTCATGGAGACCGTGTGGCGCTGGGCGGCGACTCCCAACCTTGCTTTTCGCAGGATTATTGATGTCCGGCTCGCCGCGACGTTACGACATTTCGACGTCACCCGGTTTGCGACGACTAATCTGAAGGATTTTCGCGGGCTGGGTTTCGCCAAGGTTTGGAATCCGCTGCTACCATGAGCACCCCGCTCGCGCAGCATCAGGTCGAGATCCATGCGAACTTGAAGGCGTGGCAGGGCAAGCCGTTGTTGCGGGAGATTTACGTGGGTTTTTACGAGCGGATCGTGGCGCAGATCGACCCGACGATCCCGGGGCGCATCGTGGAAATCGGCTCGGGCGTGGGGAATCTCAAGTCGCGGCTGCCGGCGGCCATCGCGACGGATTTGTTTCCGAATCCGTGGCTGGACCTGACGTGCGACGGCTACGAGCTGCCGTTCCGCGACGCGAGCCTGTCGCATCTGATTCTCTTCGACGTGTTTCATCATCTGCAAAAACCCGCGCTGTTTTTGGAGGAGGCGAAGCGGGTGCTGGGGCCGCGCGGGCGGGTGATTTTGTTCGAGCCGTTCATCAGCCTCGCGAGCTATCCGGTGTATGGGCTGCTGCATCACGAGCCGGTGGCGATCCGCGCGGCGATTGACCGCTCGGCCACGCCGCCGGTGCCGAAGAATTATTACGCGGCGCAGGGGAACGCGACGCGGCTGTTCTTCCGTGGCGAGACGCCGCCGTGGCCGCCGGGCTGGCGCATCCGGCACGCGGAGGTGTTCGCGGCGTTTGCGTATCTGCTGTCGGGCGGGTTCAGCAAGCCGGCGATGTATCCGGCGGGCGCGCTGGGGCTGTTGCAACGGTGCGACCGCTGGCTGTCGCGCTGGCCGGGAGCGTTTGGAGCGCGGTGTTTGATCGCGTTGCAGCGGGAGGCGGCGACGCGGTGATGGTGCCGCGCTCCGGCACGGGCGCGCGCAGGGGCGCGGCCTTCAGGCCGCTTCAGTGTCCGAATGTCGCAGCGTGTTCGCACCTCGCCGCACGCAGCACGCTGAAGCGGCATAAATGCCGCGCTCCGGCACGGGCGCGAGTACGGAGCGGCTTCCCGGCTTTCCCTTTCAAGTCAGCGCGGCGTTCTGCCGATGGATTTGCCAAGGTATTTCATGCGGGGTTTTCCAATCCATCCCAACGCCAAGACTTTTTGTATCCGTAGCCACGCCACGCGAGGGCGGGGCGCGGGTGGCGAACGCGGCTCGGTGATCGCCTACTTTCTCCTCGCGGTGGTGATCATCGGGTCGATCGCCGCGCTGTTCGGCTACTCGGTACACAACCTGAATCTGGCGCAGCGGCGGCAGGATTTGGTGGCGGCGTATCAGGTGGTGGAGAGCGGCGCGGTGCTGGGCTGATCTCGAACGGGCGGCGACCAATACCAGCGGCACCCTGGGCGACGCATTGATGAGCCATGTGCCTTCCTATGCCCTGAACGCGACGCTCAGCTCCTCGACCGAGGTGGTTTATGAGCGGGTCGTGACGGCCCCGTTCACCAATCAGAGCATCACGGTGAGGATTCATCTCACCAACTCGGCGGCGGTGGCGGGCGCGAAAATCATGGCGCTGACGCAGCTCGGCACCGTGCGGCAGACGGCGGTGATGCATGCTGAATTGGGCTTCGGCTGGGGCGCGGCGATCCTGAGTGATGCACCGGGCGACAGCTCGACGGCGGTCACCAAGGCGGCGGCGGTTGCGGGCAACGTTGTATGCACGGGCGGCGGGCTCGGGCCGCTCGTGGTGGACGGGGGCGTGCTGGCCAACGGGCGCGTGAACACGAGAGGCATCCAGGTTTTGGCGAAGGCGGGCGTGAGCAATCTGCGCGCGGGCCAGGCGGTGCCGCCAGCGTTGTCGATGAGCCATCTCCACACCGCGGCGGAACTGCCCGATTACACGGTCAACGGCGCGACCGACCAGCTCTTCGATTTCAATCGCTACCTTGCCGTGGCCAACGCCTGCGGCACGCACTACGCCAGCCTTGCGGATTTCGTGGCCGCCGGGGCGGGCGGGGCGGTGCTCGAGGGCGTGATCGCCGTGGACATTGTGAAGAGCGATCCGACGGCGTTGAGCACGACGAATCTGCCGGCGGGCATCAACGTGCGCGGGACATTGCTGTTCAATTTCAGCGCGGAGTTCACGGCCGCGGACAAGCTCGTCATCACGGCCCCGCTCTACATCAACGCGGCCAATCTCAGCGGCGTGTCGCCGAACAATCCGGAGACGTACACCACGGGCTATCCGCCGGTGTTCACGAATCCCGCGCGGCGGCCGGCCAATGTGAACATCAGCGGCGCGGGCTTTGCCAATTTCGCGGCCGGCGACGACCTTCCCGCGCTGCTCTACAACGCCTCGGCGATGGACCTCCACGGCGACCTGAACATCTGCGGCGTGGTCTATGGCCCGAGCCTGATCGAGTTGGAAACCAAGGCCGACGGCCAGACGCAGTACATTCGCGGCGCGCTGATTTCCGGGGGCGGGGTGTATGTCGAGAATCTCCGCGCCGCCACGACGATCGTGAGCTACGACCCGGCGACGGTGAACGCGCTGGCGGTCTCGGGTGCCAAAGGGCGTTGCGCGCGGATTGTGTTTCGGGAGTAGCGACCGCGCGGGCGTCGGCGCACGCCGGCCGGAGGGCCGAGTTTTTTAACCACGGATGGACACGGATGGACACGGATGGGAGCGCATCCGCGCACGGCTCCCGTAGCGCAGACTTCCAAGTCTGCTGTGTCGCCGATTTCCAAATCGGCAGCCGCTCGACGTTTCGGGCGCGGGTGACAAGTCGAGGAGTCGCGGGTGGCCGAGCGACTCGCAGGTTTGGAAACCTGCGACACAGCAGACTTGGAAGTCTGCGCTACGGGGGAAGCGCGCGGAGGTTCGACGGCGGCAAGTCGCCTCGGGAAAGCGGTGACCAGTCACCGCACTCCAAAGTTAGCGCCGCGTGCGGAGTTCCGGCTCATGTCTCCCGGCCGACCGCCGATAGCCCTTTCGGACCAGAACGGTCTCCCGATTACGAGGACCGCCACCGATTGAGATCATGAACCTGCAACGTCTGCGCCCTGCCGCCCGCTCGGCCTTCACTCTGCTGGAAGTGTTGATCGCCTCGGGTCTGTTGCTCGGGCTGGTGCTGGCGGGGATGAACGCCGTGTTCGTGTTGGACAAATCCTCGCGCCGCCTCGCCGAGCTGACCTCCGCGATGGCGCTGGTGCAGGGCCGGCTCGAGGAGGTGCGGACCTACGACTACAACCCGCCCCTCGCGCCGTTCGTCGCCGGCGCGACCGTCACGAGCAACGTCGTCAGCATCTCGCTGGACAAAGGCGGCACGCAGTATCAGGTGCCCGGCACGCTCATCACCCGCATCGAACCGGTCGCCAGCGGGCATCTCGTGACCGTGAGCGCGAGTTTCAATTCGCTCGGCTCGCCTGTGAAGGCGCAGCTCCAGACCGTGCTCAACAAGTTCTCGGGAGGTCAGCCGTGAACCCGTCCCGCGCCAGTCACCACTCCCGCCGCTTCGTCGTCCGCCGCGCGCGGGCCGCCTTCACCCAGCCCGAACTGCTGGTCGCCACGGCCATCGCGATGTTCGTGATGAGCGGCTTCTTCGTGTTCTCCGATTTCGCGGGGCGTTCGCTGGCGGGCATCACGCGGCAGAATCTGCTGAATCAAAAGGCCGGGTACGCGGCGGACTACATGGTCTCGCGGGTGCGCCTGGCGACGTTTGTCACCAACGACGCGTCGGGCAACACGTTGATCCTCGCCTTCGATGACGACGTGAACACCGACAGCGACGCCGACGGTCTGCGCGGGAACGACCGCAATCACTGGGAGTTGTTTCAATTCCAGAACGGCGACGGCAGCGACACGACGATGGCGGACAACAAGCTCATCTACCGGCCGAACACCAATTCGACCGCCAGCACGACGTTGATCAATGCCAACCTCCGCAAGCTCCCCGGCGTGCCTGTGTTCACCATCACCAATCAGGCCTCCGTGCTCATCAACTACGGGATGCTCGACAGTGGTGCCGGCGCCCGCAGCCAGACCATCGAGATCCGCACCCAGGCGGTCCGCCGCAACCGGCCGGACTGAGCCGGCGCCCGTTTTCGCCCATGAATCCATCCTCCCAGAATCGCCGGTCGGAAGCCGGCTCGGTCATCGCCTACTTCCTCTTCGCCGTGGTCATCACCGGGTCGATCGCCACGCTGTACGCCTATTCCGTGCAGAACCCCAATCTCACCCACCGGCGGCATGACAGCGCCGCGGCCTACGCCTACGCGGAGGCCGGGACGGTCATTGGCTGCGCCGCGCTGGAGAACGCCTTCACCAATTCTGGCGGCAATCTCCTCTCGCGGTTGCAGGCCGCGCCCAACTTGTTCACCAAGAACAACGACCTCAGCACGGCGCAGCAACTGGTCTTCGAGCGCCTGGTGGCCGCGCCTTTCACCAACCAGACGGCCACCGTGCAGATCTGGACGACCAATTCCGCGGCGCCCAGCAAGGCACGGATTGTCTCGACCGCCAAAGTCGGGAGCATCACGCAGACCAACGCGATGCACTTGGAAATGGCCTTCGGCTGGGGTGCGGCGATCATCTCCGACAACCCCGGCAGCACCTCCACGGGCACCTCCAAAAGCGTCGCGCAGGACGGCAACGTGGTGGTGGATGGCAGCAGCAGCGGCACCACCATGGTGGACGGCGGCATCCTCGCCAACGGCCGGGCGAACACCAATGCCTGCCGCATCGTCCCCGGACAGATGCGGCGTGGAGGCCAGCCGTTCACGGCCAGTCTCTCAATGACCAACCGCAGCACTGCCAATCAGATTCCGGACTACACGGATGACGGCTCGGCCGACCAATTGTTTGACTTCAACCGCTTCATCGCCGCGGCCAAGGCGTCGGGCAATCACTTCACCAATCTCACCGCGTTCGTGAACGTGATGAAAACCGGCGTGGTCCTCGAGGGCGTGGTCGCGGTGGACATCGCCAAGTCGGGCCTGCCCAGCCTCAGCGACAAGACCCTCCCGTTCGGCATCAACATCCGCGGCACCCTCGTCTTCAACTTCAGTTCCGACTACGACGCCAGTGACAAGATCGTCAACACGGCGGCCATGAACATCAACCCCGCCAACCTGAGCGGCCTCGTCCCCGGCAATCCCTCCACCTACACCACCGGTTATCCGCCGGTCTATTCCAACCCGGCCAAGAATCCCGCCAACGTCGATCTCACCAGCCGCGGCTTCGCCAATTTCACACCGTACGACGACCTGCCGGCGCTGATGTACAACGTTGGCATACATGGCCCGGTCAACATCTGCGGCGTGGTGTTCAGCCCCAGCTTCATGGAACTCGAAAACAAACAGGCCGGTCAGATCCAGTACTTCAAAGGCTCGCTGATCGGTGGCGGCGGCATCCTGCTGGAGAACGGCAAGAGCGGGACCAGCATCGTCAGCTACGATCCCAACGCGATGGACATCCTCGCCAGCTCCGGCACCAAGGGCAAAAGCCTCAAGGTCGTGTACCGGGAATGAGCGCCTCGTTTTGGGCCGGCGCCCCGGACGTGCGTGCGTGCCATCGCCGCGAACTAAAAACCCACCGATAACATGAGTTTCCGCTGGCAGATGATCAGTATCGCGACGGCCTGTGCGCTGGCGTTCATCCTCATTTACACGCAGCCCGAAACGGCCGCGCCCGGCTACACCACGAGCGAATCGCTGGTCGCGCAGGCGCAGCAGCAGGCCGTCCTCGAGGCCGCCCGCGCCAGCCAGTTCGTGACGCATGACCGGCAGTTGCGCGAACGCCAGGAGCAGCTCCGGGCCGCCGAAGCCGACCTCGCCGCCAAGGCCCAGGCCGGTGCCAAAATGATCGCCAGCCGGCAGATGTTCCAACAATCGAAAGGGGGCGCATGGCTGCAGCTCATCACAACGAATCGGGCGCTCTATCTCACGTTGCGCGCCCAGGCCGCCAAGCTGCCCGGCGGCGTCACGCCCTGCACGATCTGTGACGGCAAAAGCTATATGCGCGGCTGCGTCGTGTGTGATCATAACGACGGGAAATGCCCGTCGTGCAAGGGCACCGGCCGCACGGTGAATCACAACTACTGCCCGGTCTGTGTCGGGTCGGGAAAATGTTTTGGCTGCAACGGCATCGGCCGGATGCTGTGCCCGTTTTGCGATGACGGGATGATTGATGTCCGGCGCGCGCCGCCGGCCACGACGATCCCGATCGAGTGAGCGGGGCGGGGAGCGGGCAGAAAAATAAAGGGGCAGAAAAATGGGACGGAAAATTTCTATTAACCGGAGTTGGCGCTGGAAATAACCGTGCCTCGTAGCCGCCGACGTGAGGAGGCGGACGGCCGCGTCGAACCAGACCGGCTCTGGGTTGGGCGCGTCTGTCCCCAGCGCGCCGGTTGCGTGTTCGTAGGGCCAACGGCGCGCTGCGGACAGACGCGCCCTACCATCCGCACTCCGCTTCACCCGATCACTTCGGCGATCAACTGCGGCATCCCCGAGGCCACGTCGCGAATGGCGAAGGCGGCGGCGAGGCGCGTGTTGGCAGCGGCGGCGGACACGGTGTCTGCGGCGTGGATGAGCGCGAGGACATCGCCGGTGCGCACGCGGGTGCCGGGCGGGGCGAGGATTTCAATGCCGACGTCGGGATTGATGACGGTGTCTTTGGTGAGGCGCCCACCGCCGAGGTCGCGGACGATTTCGCCGATGATGCGCGCGTCGCAGGCGGTGACGAAACCGGTGGTGACGGCTTTGTGTTCGAGCAGGACCGGCGCGGTCTGACCGGCCTGAAGTTTGCGTTTGAATGCGGCGAGGTCGGCGCCTTGGGCGACGAGGAGTTCATCCCATTTTTCCCGCGCGCGACCGTAGGCGAGACAGCCGGCGGCCTGTTCGCGGGCGGTGTCGAGGCTGCGGACTTTGCCGGAGAGCACGAGGAGTTGGGCGGCGCATTCGAGGACGAGCTGGCGGAGATCGGCGGGGCCGCGGTCCTCGAGGCAGGCGACGGCTTCGCGGACTTCGAGCCAGTTGCCGCAGGCGCGCCCGAGCGGCGTGCTCATGCCGGTGATGAGGGCGCGCGTGGGGACGCCGCATTCGCGGGCGAGATTGACGAGCGAGAGCGCAAGGGCGCGGGCCTGGCCGTGGTTGGGCATGAAGGCGGCGGTGCCAAATTTCACATCCACGACGAGGGCTTGGAGGCCCTCGGCGAGTTTTTTGGAGAGGATGGAAGCGGTGATGAGCGGGATGCTCGGGACCGTGGCGGTGACGTCGCGCAGGGCGTAAAACTTTTTGTCCGCCGGGATCATCGTCTCGGTCTGGCCGCCCATGGCGACACCGATTTGCTGGACCTGGCGGACGAGGCGTTCGGGCGCAAGCTGCGTGGTGAAACCGGGGATGGACTCGAGCTTGTCGAGGGTGCCGCCGGTGATGCCGAGCCCGCGGCCGGAGATCATCGGGACGCGCAGGCCGAGGCACGCGAGCAGCGGCGCGAGCGGGAGCGAGACCTTGTCGCCGATGCCGCCGGTGGAGTGTTTGTCCACGACGGGGCGGCCGTCGTTGGGAAATTTCAGCGTCTCGCCGGAATCGCGCATGGCGAGGGTGAGGGCGCGGGTTTCCTCGGTGGACAGGCCGCGGAAGAAGACGGCCATGAGGAAGGCGGCCAGTTGGTAGTCGGGGATTTCGCCGGCGGTGCAGGCGGCGACGGTCTGGCGAATCTGCGCGTCGGTGAGCGGCAGGCCATCACGCTTGGCTTCGATGAGCGAGAGAAAGTTCATGGGTCGGGCGGTGGTTTATTCGGAGAGACAGTAGGGACAGCCCCGGGCAAAAGGGAATCACGATAAGCGGGAGAAGCGCCCGGAATTTTCGGACCGCTGTCGTGCGGCGGGCGCAAGGGGAGAGGGATGAATTGGCTGGCGGCGCCCGCCGCCGGGGTCGGGGGACACAGCCGAGTTTGGCAGGGGAATTTGGGGCAGGGGAATGGGAAGGAGACGAATCGGGAACGGGAGGAGCGCGGCCGTCCCGGCCGCAGCGGCAACACCAGAGCTAGGGCGTTTGGGTTTTCCGGCGCTTTCGCGTGTGCGGAGCCGCTGCGGGCGGGGACCGCCCGCGCGCCAAAATCCTCGTGCGCCGCGCTCTGTGGGTGGCGGCTCCGCCGCACTGTGTTCATGGTGTCGCTGTGGTCGTTTCATCGGTTTCCGCTGCATGGCCACGGCGAAGGGCTGGTGGAAGCGGGGGTTATCATCTGGCGGGTGAACTAATCGGGGAGGCGACCAACCACGATTCCGCCCCTTGTTTGCGGGCTTTTCGTGCCCTTCGTGTCGTTCGAGGTTCACCTCGGCTGCCGTTTCCAAGTTGAAACTTCCGCGCGGGATGTTGGACCTTGGCCCGCGCATGAAATCAGCCATCACCCTTTCTCTTGTCCCAGAAGCCCGTGGCGGTCCGTTCGTTTTTTGGGATGACCTCGCCGCCGGCTTCGCCGCGGCCGCGCGGCATGGCTTCGATGCCGTCGAAATTTTCCCGCCGGCTGCGGACGCCGTGCCGGTCGCGACGGTGCGCGAACTGATGGCGAAACATTCGCTCCAGGTCGCCGCCGTGGGCACCGGCGCGGGCTGGGTGAAACACAAGCTGCGCCTGACCGATCCCGATGCCGCGGTGCGCGCGCAGGCCCGCGAGTTCATCGGCGCGATCATCGGTCTCGCGGGCGCACTCGGCGCGCCCGCGATCATCGGGTCGATGCAGGGCCGCTGGGAAGGCGCGGTGTCGCGCGAGCAGGCACTGGCGTGGCTGGCGGAGGAGTTGCGTGCGCTTTCGGAACGTGCCGCCGCGCAGCAGCAGGTGCTCCTCTACGAACCGCTGAACCGCTACGAAACCAATCTCTTCAATCGCAACGCCGACGCCGTGGCCTTCCTCGGCACGCACGGTCTCGCGAACGTCCGCCTGCTCTGCGACCTCTATCACATGAACATCGAGGAGGCTGATCTTGCCGCGTCGCTGCGCGCCACGGGCCCGCGCGTCGGGCACGTTCACTTCGCTGACTCGAATCGTCACGCCATCGGCTTCGGGCACACGAACGCCGCGCCGATCATCGCCGCGCTGCGCGACATCGGCTACGCGGGCTATTTGTCGGCGGAGATTCTGCCGCTGCCCGATGCGGACATGGCGGCGGCGAAGACCATCGAGAGTTTTCGGCGGCTGACCGGCGCTGCTCCGCAGGGTCGGTAAATGATGTCTTTGCCGTTGGCGCGCGGCAGCAGGGGCGCGGCATTTATGCCGCTTCAACGTGGGCCGCTCCGGGTGCATCCGAACCGGCGGTGACGTGCGGACGCTGAAGCGGCGTGAACGCCGCGCCCCGTCGGCACCGCGACTGACGGCCCGCCAAAAGCCCGATTGAATCGGATGCTTGAACCGCTAGTTTCCAGCCTCGACATGAAACCGAATGAATACGTGGAACCGCATGGCGCGGGCTGGCGCGTGCGGAGCAGCAGGGTCTCGTTGGACTCGGTCGTGGCGGCCTTCCGCGGCGGTCTCTCGCCGGAGGCCATCGCTCGCGAGTGTTTCCCCACGCTCTCACTGGAGCAGGTCTATGGCGTCATCACTTTCTATCTCGCCAACCGGGCCGAGTTGGATGCGGCCGGTCAAGCATTGCAGGCGGAGGGCGAGGCTTGGCGGCAGCAGCAGCGGGCGGGCGAGCCGGGGTTTGTGGAGAAAATGGCGCAGGCTCGTCGTGAGTTGCTGGCCGCGTGAAAGTGAATCCCGATGGCAAATGCTTACCTTCTCCTTGCGATATGAAGCTCCAATTTGATGCCGAAGCCGTGAGGCAATTCTGCCACGCACGCGGGATTGCGCGGCTCGAATTGTTCGGCTCCGCCCTGCGCGATGACTTCCGCCCGGACAGCGACGTCGATCTGCTCTGCACTCTGAAGTCCGATGAGGATTGCTCGCTGCTGGGCTGGGCGGACATGCAGTTCAGGCTGGAGGAAATTTTCGGCCGGCGGGTGGACCTGGTCAGCCGCTGGGCCATCGAGCGAAGCAAGAACCGATTCCGCAAGCACGCAATCCTTTCGACGGCCACGCCCATCTATGTCGAAGGATAACGCTTATCTTGAAGATATCCGGAACGCCGCCCGCGCGGTCCGGCGGTTCGTGGACGGAGTGTCGAAGGAACAATTTCTCGCCAACGAGGAGAAATACGAGGCGGTCAATCGGAAGTTTGAAATCATGGGTGAGGCCGCGCGGCGCCTGTCACCGGCAGCCCGCCAGCAGTTTCCCGGCATTCCGTGGCGGCTGGTCACGGCCATGCGGAACATTCTCATTCACGACTACGACGACGTGAATTTGAACGTTGTCTGGAAAGCAGCCCAGGAGGACCTGCCTCCACTCATCAACGCCCTCGACGCCTATCTCAGCACGATCCCCGACGACCCCGACTCCACTGCATCCGCTCGATAAAAACCAAATCACCACCATGCTCAAAACCCAACTCATCCACCCCGACATCCTCCGCGCCTGCGCACGCGCGGGACATCACGCGAAAATCCTGATCGCCGACGGCAATTATCCGGCCTCGTCGAAGAAGGGGCCGAACGCGGAACTCGTCTGCCTCAATCTCTCGCCCGGTTGCGTCACCGTCGCGCAGGTCCTGCGCGCGCTCCTCAGCGCGGTGCCCGTGGATTTCGTGAACACCATGGGCATCCCCGCTGATGATCCCTACGCGCAGCAGGGCGATCCGCCGGTGTGGAAGGAGTATCGCAAGGTGCTCAAGGAATCCGGCGCGACGATCAAGCTCGAGCCGATTCTCAAATGGGATTTCTACAAACACGTCGAGTCGCCCGATCACGTCCTCACCATTCAGACCGGCGATCAGGCGCTGTGGGCGAATGTGCTGCTGACGCTGGGCTGCAGGACGAGTTGATGGCCTTGCCGCTGGCCACGCCCTCGCGCTCGGGGCCGTATTTTTTCAGTCGGACGGATTATTTTGACCACAGACACACGATGAACACAGAGAAAATCAGGGTTGCGCTGGTCGATCATCGTTCACCGATTGGTGACTTCCTGACACCGACGTCGTCCCTCGTTTTTCTCCGTACTGCAACTCTGCAAAATCCTCGCACGCCGCGAGGATATTGCCCCTGCCGGAGCGTCGGCCGCGGCCTGAAGAATTGTCGCCAACGCTTTGCTCTTTGTCCCGGAGGGACTCCGCAGGAAATTAGCCGGGGGCAAGCCCGCACAGCGGGCGCGGCCCCCGGTTGCGCCGCCGAACGGGCCAGGCCCCAGCGGGGCATCGAAGAAGTTTTTGGCGGCGACATCCCCGCAGCATTTCCGCCGCCGCCCGTCGCCTCGGGCCATTTTCTCCGATGCCCCGTTGGGGCACAGAGCCAAATGGCACGGTTTCCGGGGGCGGCGTCCGCTGAGGCGGACTTGCCCCCGGCTAATCTCCTCCGGCGTCCCTTCGGGACAAGGACCTGGCGTCCCTCATCGCGGCGCGGATGGAGTGTGGAGGTCGTCGAAATTTTCCGTCGCTTCCTTTCCATTTCACGCACTGCGACCGGAGACCGGTTGCGCTCCGCTTTGGTTGCGGCTTTGCCGCTCTGTGTTCATCGTGTCTCCGTGGTCTTATTTCCCGGTTCAACTCAATAGACACGACCCAGTCAATCAACCACCACCCGCCGAACCCATGAGCACAAAAGCCCTCTCTCGCCGCCGTTTCCTCCAATCCGGCGCCGTTGGTCTCGTCGGCGCGGCCCTGACGTTGCCTCGCCTGGACGCGCTCGCCCAGGTCGCGCCGAGCGGCGAGCGTCCGCCACGCGCGGAGGGCGTCACGGTCATCAACCCGCGCAGCCGCGTGCCGGTGGGCCTGATCATTGATGACTCGACGTGCCTGGTGAACTTGAACCGCTTCGCGATGCCGCAGTTCAACGAGGTGTATCTCGGCGCGAAGGAAGTTTATCGCCGCAACTGGCGCGACTGGCCCGTCGAGATTCCCGACAAGTTTCTCCGCGCCTTCAACGACTGGGCCGTCGGCGCGGGGGTGCGCGGCAAGTTCAGCATCGTGCCCTTCCCCGCGTGCGTGGGCCGGCTCGACCGCGAGCTGCCCGGCTGGACGCGCCGCGAACTGGCCGACAGCCTCAAGCTTGTCCGCGAAGAGATGGCGCCCCACTGGGACATCACGCCCGAGATGGTCACGCACACGCGCGTGATTGATTTGAAGACCGGCCATCCGTATCCCGAGCTCACGCCGAAGTTCATGGAGAACTGGGAGTGGACCACTGGCAAGAGCACCGACGAAATCGGCGCCTACCTCGCCTACGCGCTGCAAATCTTGAAGGACGCCGGCCTGCCCGCCGACGGCATCACCACGCCCGGCGGCTTCGGCAAGAAGGCGCGCCCGCAGATGGCGCAGGCGACCTTGCAGGCGTGCCGCGACGTGTGCGGCACGGAGATTCCGCATTACTTCACCGACCTCTTCACCGAGCCGGGCCGCAGCGTCGCGCCCGTGGTGCAATACGCCTCGGGCCTCGACGGCCCCGACCCGCGCTGCGTGGTCTATGTGCCCGGCTGCACGGGCGATTGGACCGCCGGCTGGGACTGCACGAACCCCGGCGGCGCGGACAAATTCATCACGGCCGACGGCAAGAGCGGACGCATGGTGGAGGTCATCCAAAGCGGCGAGCCGGCGCTGATGTTCGGCCACTGGACGGGCATTTACTTCAACGGCTACGAGATCGGTTTCAAGATTCTGCAAGACGTGGTGAAGCGTCTGCAGGCTCGCTTCGACAACTTGCTCTGGATGAAAAACAGCGAGGTGGCCCGCTACTGGGCCGCAAAGGAACTCACGCGCCTCGAACGCGCCGGCAACACCGTGAAACTCCGCGCGCCCTACGCCTGTCCCGACTTCACCTTGCGCATCGCCGCCCGCGCACAGCA
Organism: Akkermansia muciniphila; assembly: GCA_945861535.1. GTDB lineage: Bacteria > Verrucomicrobiota > Verrucomicrobiia > Limisphaerales > BJHT01 > BJHT01. The sequence continues at coordinate 175,165 of CAMAUZ010000002.1, forward strand.
GCCCCCGCAACTCCGCGTCGCCGCCGAAGCCAAACCGCTCACCGAAGTCGCCGCGCCGCTCAAGCTCCAGCCCGGCACCTGGTGCCGCGACGGCGAGGCGACGCTCGTGTGCTTTGCGCTCAGCAAGGGACAATCGGAACTCGTCGTGGTGTAAATCCGGCGCGCACCGCGGAAGGCTGCGCGCTCGCAATTTGCCAAACTTGCGCCCGCTTCGTACGATCACCACATGACAACGCTCTCCATCACCCTTGATGACGCGGCTGCGAACCGGGTTCAAACCGTCGCGCGGAAGAACCACACCACCGTCGAGCGGTTGTTCGTCTCCTTCGTCAGCACTCTTGGCGGTCAGGATGCCAACGAAAGCCGCGACACGAATGACGAAGCCGCGGCCCGGCTCGTCCGCACGTTTCAAACGTTGAGCCGCCCGCTGGGTGGCAAGGGCTACGTCACCCGCGACGAGTTGTATGAGCGTTAGCCGTTTCTTGGACACCAACGTGATCGTCTATGCCTACGACACGAGCGATCCGATCAAACAAGCCAAAGCCCAAGCACTGTTGACTGCTGCCATGCGCCAGCGTGATGGCGCAATCTCCACCCAGGTGCTCGGCGAATTCTTCCACACCGTTGTCATCAAGCGGAAGCTCATGCCTGCCAGCGAAGCCGTGGAGATCATCAACGCACTGCGGGCCGGCCTGTCGGTCGCAGGCATTACGCTGGGCATTACGCTGGAATTGGTCATGGACGCCATCGCCATCCATCAGCGCGAGCAACTCCGGTACTGGGACGCGCTCATCGTCGCCACCGCCAAGAGCGTCGGTTGCGCTGAGATTGCGTCCGAGGACTTGAACGACGGTCAGGACTATGGCGGTGTTATCGTGGCGAATCCGTTTAAGGGCTAACTGGCGGCGACACCGTCCTGCTTTCCGGGCACCGCTCAACTGCATTGGCAAACCGCTGGAAAAACCGCCTGTCTTTTCTCGCTCCGGTTGCCCCAAACTGCCCGCGTTGACCGAAGACCAATCTGCAAGACACCTGACCCAGCCTGCCACCATGCAAACCCGCCCCCTCGGCCGCACCGGCCTCCAACTCCCCATCCTCAGCTTCGGCGCGTCGTCGCTCGGCGCGGAGTTCCGCAGTGTGAAAATTGACGAGGCCCTAGCCAGCGTCCGCGTCGCGCTCGAGTGCGGGCTGAACTTCATCGACACCTCGCCGTTCTATGGCCGCGGCATGAGCGAGGTGCTGCTCGGCATCGCGCTCAAGGGCGTGCCGCGCGACAGCTACACGCTCTGCACCAAGCTCGGCCGCTACGACCTGTCGCACTTTGATTTCTCCGCGAAGCGCGTCGCCGAGAGCGTGGACGTGAGCCTGCACCGGCTCGGCACCGACCACCTTGACATCATCCTCTGCCACGACATCGAGTTCGTGCCGATGCAGCAGATTGTGGACGAAACCCTCCCGGCGCTGCGCAAGATTCAGCAGTCCGGCAAGGTGCGCTTCATCGGCTTCAGCGGCTATCCGATGAAGATTTTCAAATTCATCCTCGACCAGACCGACGTGGATTGCGTGCTCTCCTACAACCAATACACGCTCCAGAACACGCGCTTTGCCGACGAGGCCGTGCCGTATCTCAAGGCCAAGGGCGTGGGCGTGATGAACGCCGGGCCGTTCAGCGCACGCCTGCTCACCAACGCGCCGCTGCCCGCGTGGCTCAAGGAACCCGAGTCCGTGAAAGCCGCCGCCCGCGCCGCCGCCGCGCACTGCGCCAGCAAGGGTGTGGACATCGCCAAGCTCGCGCTCCAGTTCAGCCTCGCGAACCCCGACATCGCCACGACCGTCAGCGGCAGCGCGAATCCGAACAACATCCGCAACTGGGCCAAGTGGGCCGCCGAGCCGCTCGACCAACAGCTCCTCGCCGAGGTGCTGGCGATCTTCGCCCCGGTGAAGAACCTCGGGCACAAGGAAGGGCTGTTGGAAAATAATTAGCCCGTCCCCGTGGACATCACCGATTTCATCAAGCTGGCCGCACAGGAGCCACCGCTGCCGTTCCTGATCATCGGCGGCTATGCGGTCGGTGCCCATGGTCACACGCGGGCGACGTTCGACGTGGATTTCCTCGTTCGCGCGGCGGACCGGGAGACTTGGCTGGGGCGACTGGTAGCGGCGGGGCTGAAGCTGTTCGCCCAGACGAAGTCCTTCGCTCAATTCAGCCAGCCGTCCGCAGGCGATGGACTGGATCTTATGTTCGTGGATGACGCGACCTATGACCGAATGTGGCAGGCGGCGGAGCTGCGCGACTTCGGCGGAGTTCCGGCCCGCATTCCCTGCTTGGACCACGTCCTCGCCCTGAAGCTCCATGTGCTGAAGCAGGCGCTGCCGCATCGCACGTCCAAAGATGCCGAGGATGTGGAAATGCTGGTGCGTCGTAACGAACTGAACCTGCTCGACCCGCGCTATGAAACGCTCTTCCTCAAATATGGAACCCGTGAAATTTACGACACCTTCGTCCGCATCCTGCGTCATCCGTGATGCGCCGCTGCCGAGTCTGGATTTGCACCTCCCCGAGAGCGATGGCTTCGACCCTTTGCCACCGCTCGTCTCGCTGGACACGATGACCGCGCGCAGCCGGCAGTTGCGCCAATGGTTTCCGCACGGCATCCGAACCGAGGAAGAGCGCTGGCAGGCCAAGTCCACCGCACCGTTTGTCATCTAGCCTCCGGTGCGCAGGCCCGTGAACTTTATGAACGCGTCCTCCAAAGACTCGCCTGACTCACCTGCGAACCGCCCCGCGGCCGCGCGCGAAACCTCGCCCGACTTGCAGTTCGATCTCCCAGTGGTGCCGGGCTACCGGGAACGTCCGCCCGCAGGCAGTTGGGAAGCCGGCTACTGGCTCAGGCTGGCGGCGCTGGAGTTGGTGAAGAACCGGCCCGAAGTTTTCGCCGAGCGCGACCGGCAGATGTGCGATGTGGAGTTCAAGGCGTGAGCCGCTGAAGGGCGCTGCGATTCGCAGATTACCCGCGCGTCGCGTGGAACACGTCGGTGGAATCAGCGGGCGGACCTGAGCAAGGTAGTCCTACCTTTTTCAATCATGAGTGCCAGCTCCGTGACGTGATCCCGCACCGCCGGCCCCGGAAAAGCACCGGGCCGGAAGGATCGCTCCCTTCGGCCCGGCAGGGTCCGACTGACCGACCGGGAAGACTACAGCGTGTGTGCGCCGCCGGTGGTGCAGGTGGGCGCGCTGCTCACGGTGAAGGCCGTGTTGTAATTGCCGCCCGCCGGACACGTCGGCACCGTGCTACCCTTGATGTAATCGGTGATCAGCGCGGCGCTCACGGTGTCCGTGCCGGACTTCTTGTTCTCGAGCGCCCATTGCTGGGCCGCGCCGTCGAGTTGTTTGAGGTTGGCGATGCACGAGTTGACCTGGGCGGTCGTGCGGGCCTTGACGAAGTTCGGAATCGCGATGGCGGCCAGCAGGCCGATGATGGCGACGACGATCATGATTTCCACGAGGGTGAACCCCGACTGGCGATGGGTGGTGATTTTCATACGGTTTTAACTTCCTTTGCTCTGCGGCGTGAACTGGGCGAAAGCCGGTTTACGAATTTATTAACTTAAGACTGCATAGCGTTCACTGTTTGGCTTTCGCGAACCGCAAAACCTTGGGAAGCAATCATGATGCCAGCACATTTTCCGCCACGCAGCGCGACTGGCGAACACGCCGATGTCAGGGCGAAATGGTGGCGCTGGTCCGTGGTGGGCGGGTGCTGAGGAAACGCCAAATGGGTTGCCTGCATTGCCGTTAGAAAACCGCGAGCCGCTCGGGGCGAACCGGGGTGAACGGTGTTGGTTGGGAGTCGGGGCGGGACGAAGTGGCGGGCCGCAGCGAATTGGCCGCCGTGCTTCCGGCGCTGGATTGCGCGGCGACAGCCGGCCATTTACGGGAGGGTGGCGACGCTCAGGTTGCGCACGAAGCGACGGCACGGGTTGGGCCGTCCGCCCGCCACAGGATCCACCGGGAAGCACCACCACCGTCTCCATTCGTGCGGCAGTGTGTCCCACAATGGGACAATCACCACGGGGCACCCGCCGCGGTTTTGCGGAGCGGGGCGTCCCAGGCCGGAAGCGGGGCTGATTCTTCCGCCAGCGCCGGGGAACGCGGCGGCGGGCGCGCGGGAGAAGTGCCCTTGACGGTGTTCGGGGGCGCACCCACTATCCCGCCGCGTTAAGCCGTCGGGCGAGAAAGGCCAGTGGTGGCGGCGATACATTCCCATCAAACATGAAGCGTTTCACTTGCTGCCGTCGATTGCCGGGGCGTTGGATTTGGATCTTGGTCGTCGCGCTGGGTGCGGCGTTGTCGCCGGAGCGGGGCGTGGCACAGGCGCCGCCGGGGGGCGCATCGGCGGTGAATTGGGCGACGAAGACGATGGATGAAATCCGGCAGGGAGCCGAACGCGGGGATGCGGTGGCGCAGCGCGTTTTGGGCAATGCCTGCCTGACCGGTCAGGGGATGCCGCAGAATCTCCCGCTGGCGGTGCAGTGGTTTCGCAAGGCCGCGGAACAAAAGGATGCGCTGTCGCAGTTCGCCATCGGGATGTTGCACGACGAAGGCAAGGGCGTGCCGCAGGATCGCAAGAAGGCGGCGCGTTGGTTCCGGCTGGCGGCGGATCAGGGCCTGCCGGAGGCGCAGTACAATCTCGGGGTTTGCTACGCGGAGGGCGAGGGTGTCGGGAAGGATGAAATCGAGGCGGTGAAGTGGTTCCGCCGGGCCGCCGAGCAGAAGGATGTGCAGGCGCAGGCGTATCTCGGGCTGGCGCTCCGCGAGGGCAAAGGGGTCGAGAGAAATCCGGCGGAAGCGGCGAGCTGGCTGCTGCGCGCGGCGTACAACGGCGACATGGTCGCGCAGTTTTTCCTCGGCATGATGCACCGCGACGGCGACGGCGTGGCGAAGGATTTGCCGGACGCGATCAAGTGGGTGCGGCGGTCCGCCGAGGCCGGCTATGCGGAGGCGCAATATTTCCTCGGGACGGCGTATTTCAGCGGCGAAGGCCTTGAGAAGGATCAGGCGTCGGCGGTGCAGTGGTTTCAGAAGTCGGCCGCGGGCGGGCATCCCCGCGCGATGGCCGCGCTCGGGCAGGCCTTTGGCAAGGGCGAAGGCGTCAAGGCCGACGCTGCGGAGTCGCTCAAGTGGTATCGGCTGGCGGCGGAGAAAGGCGATGCGAGCGCGCAGTATCAGCTTGGGCTGGCGTTCCAAAGCGGGCGCGGGGTGAGCGCCGATCCGGCCCAGGCGCAGCAGTGGCTGCAGAAAGCCGCCGAGCAGGGGCATTCGCAAGCCCGGGCGCTGCTGGTGGGCACGGGGGCGGCTCCGGGTCCGGTGGCCAGCAAACCGGCGCCGGCCAATCCCGGTACCAACGCCATGATCAAGACGTTTCCGCCGCCGCCCGGAGTGCGCGAGGTGCGGGCGCCGGAGACGGCCGCCTTTCCGTCGCCGCCCGCGCCGGGTGGCACTCCGCCGAAGCCGCTGCCGACGACGACGGGGGAAGCAGGCGCGGAAAATCCTCAGTCGTTGGCGGCGGGCAAAACGGAGCGCGGGGGGGGAACTGACCGGCTGGCGGGCCTGTCGTTCGGGGGCGAGCCGCGCTATAACCTGTCGGCCTTGCTGGCGATCCTCGCGATCGCGTGCGGCGTGATGGCAGTCACGGGCCTGGTCGCGCTCGTATATGTGCGCGGTCGGATGGCGAGTTTGCAGGAGGAAATTCAGGAGACCAAATACGAGCTGGCCAAGGCCAACGTCAGCCTCACGATCATCCAGCGCACGGTCGAGGAGATGGCTCTGGAAGCGCGGTTGCACGCGCCCGACGCGAATGATCGCGCCGGTGCCGGCGCGGCCGCACCGCGGCAGCCGGAAGCGGTGTCGTTCCGTCCGCAGCGCACGCGATCGGCGGTTTGATGCGGTGTCCTCCGAAGTTCTCGGGAGTTTCGCCCACCAGTTTTGCCCACGCAGTGGGGAGGTGATCCGCAGTGGGTAGGGCGCGGCTGTCCTCAGCGCGCCGCGAACCGTGCGAACGTCCCACCGGCGCGCTGAGGACAGCCGCGCCCTACCCACCAAATTCAGGGAAGGCGAAACCATCGGCGCGAACGACGCGCGCTGCGTTCACCCAAAGCGGCGCAGCAGACGCAGAATGGCGTGTCGGGGCGTTGCCGCCGCCACTTTGTCAGTTGAACCTAGCTTTGGCAAAGACGACGGCGCGCTGGCGGAGGTAGAATGCGAGGAGGCGGTCAGTCATGCCAGCGGGGTGGATTTAATGAGCGAGGTGGCGGATGCCTTGGATGGCCACCAGCAGACCGATGACGGCGAGCAGTCCGCAACTAGCGTAGGGCAGTTTGCGCGTGAGTGGGCCAAGCCAGGCCAGCCGCTGGGTCGCGTGCTTCACGGACAGGGCGGCTAGCGTGCCCACGGCGACAAGCGTGAGCGCCAGCCCGAGGCTGAACGCGAGGACGATGGCGAAGCCGAGGGTGAACTCCTTCATTTGCATGCAGACCAGCAGGACCGCGAAGGCGGAGGGACAGGGCAGCAGACCGCCCGTCAGGCCGAAGAGGACGATTTGCCACGTTGTCACGCGGCGGTTGGCGAAACGCTTTTCCAATTCAGCGGCGTGCTCGCGGGCGTGGGCGTCGTCGTGACCGTGGTCATGGTCGTGATCGTGATGGTGCGCCTCGGTGAACTGGGTTTGCAGGATTTGCGTTCCGCCCGCGCGGGGCAGGCGGAGTTCCACGGCGAACTCGTGCGGTTCGGGAATGTCCGTCGCGGACGCGATGAAGTCGCCGCGCGTCACGAAGGCGAAGGTCTGCCGGGCACCGTCGGGCCGCAGCGTGGCGAGCGTGACGGACTCCGCCGCCAGCGGGGCCACGGACTTTCCCTGGCCGTCGCGGAAATGCAGCTCGAAGTGCGGCGGCACGCCTGCCTCGAAGACGGCGATTTCCACGTCGCCGCGGTCCAGCTTGAGCAGGGTGCCGCCGTGCGGCCCGCGTTCGGCCTCGGGCTTTGCCTGGGATTGCTCGCGGCGAATGCGCCAGAACATCCATCCGGCCATCGCCATGACCATGAGCCCGGTGGCCAGCGCAAAATATGGTTCCGCCTCTTCGACATTGAAGCGGCCCGCGTAGCGCAGCCCGACCAACGCCAGCACCCAGATGATGGCCGTGTGCGAAAGCGTGGCGGACAAGCCCAGCAACGCGGCCTGCCGGACCGTGCCCCGGATGGAAATGATGAACGCGGCCATCACCGTCTTGCTGTGCCCCGGCTCCAAGCCATGCAGCGCGCCGAGCACGACCGCGGTCGGGATGAACAGCCAGGCGTGGCCCTGCGTGAGATACTCTTGGAAGGAGGTCATGGGTGTTGGGGTGTTGCTATTGCTGCCTGCGGTTCCGCTGGCGGCTGGGCGACGGCGTGACTGGGTAGGGATGCTGGCTCATTTTTTTCCCCCGGCGGGTTTCAGCTTGGCTTCCAATGCCAGCACGGCCTCGCCCATTTGCTTCACGCCAGCCTCAGTGGTCTTCTGCGCCCGCGCGGCTCCCGACTTGTCAATCGCGGCGGCCAGCTTGGTGATTTCCTTGGCGCCGGCCTCGGCGGCGGACTTGTGCTCGGGCGCGACTTTGGCGGGCAGGGCTTTCACGAGGTCGCGGATGGCGAACGCGTGGTCGTGCGCCTCGCCCAGGTCCTTCCTGGCGACGGTGCTCACGAGCCGCGTCTGCTGCTTGTGAATCTCCTGCCAGATACCCTCGACGGTGGCGGGGATCTTTATGAAGTGGCTGTGAGGTTCGCTCCCCTTTTCCTTCGCGGCTTGGGCGCAGGCGGGGATGGTGGTGAGCGCGACGACGGCGGTGAGGCCCAGCGCGATGAGGATGGTTCTGTTCATGGTTGTTTTTGTTTGTTTGGTTGTGGTTCTGATTGGTTTTGAGGCGAAATCTCGGCGGTCGCGCCTGGTTGCGGCTCCGGGTCGCGCGAGCGGTTCATGTCCTGGTGAAGGTGGTAGTGCTCGTCCTTGTTGAGCGGAAAATCGTCGGCGAACTGCGTGTGCTGATAGCCGTGCAATTGCAGGAGCAGCAGGAGAACCCCCGCGAACAGCAGCGCGACGTTGGCAACCTTGCTGAATTTCTGGAACGAACTGGTCTTGCGCCAGCTCGACAAGACCACCCACATGGCCGTCAACGCGAGGATCTGGCCGACTTCGACGCCGACATTGAAGGACAGGATACGCAGTACGAGGCCATCGTGCCCGAGCGGAAGCTGTTGCAGCCGGGTCGAGAGGCCGAAGCCGTGAATCAACCCGAACAGCCCGACGGCCCCGAGCAAGTTGGGCGGCTCGACGCCAATGTGCTTTCTAAACCCGTCGAGATTATCGAACGCCTTGTAGCAGACGGTCAGGGCGATCACGGCGTCGATCAGATAGAAGTTGGCCTTGAGGTGCAGCAGCGTGGCGAAGACCAGCGTGAGGCAGTGCCCGAGCGTGAAGGCGGTGATGAACTTCACGATGTCGCCGAAGCGGGTCAGGAAAAACATCACGCCGAACAGAAACAGCAGGTGGTCGTAGCCCGTGAGCATGTGGCTGGCCCCGAGCTTGAGGTATTCGAGGTTGCCGCCAGCGAGTATTCCCCGCTGATCGGCGTCGGAGATGCCGTGCGCCGAGGCGGTCAAAGCGAGCAGCAGGTTGGCGAGAAGGAAGGCAACAAACTTCATGGCGGATGGGTGGATTTTATGCGGACGCAGTTGGTTTTAGTCCTGCGCGGGCGGGACGACGCTGGGAGAGTTGAGGCTGTGGCGGGTGCGGAGGTGCAAATGTGGACCAATGCCGGCGGCGACTTCGGAATTGCGGCCGATGGCGAGCGCACCGCAGACGAAAAGGGAGAAATTTTTCTGCATATCAAAGTTCATAAGTTCAAAAGAATTCTGAGTTTGCCGGACAATGTGGGGACCGATCGGCCATCCCAAAAGACAGCCGCGTAAAGGAGAAGCCGACTGGTCTCACGAAGAGGCAGCCGGAAGGACGAAGGAAATCAAACCACCAGAACGGTGGTACGGAGGGATAGCAGAAGTTCGGAGACCGGCGGCGGTCGCGCCGCGGCCACCGGAGGAATCGCGGGCCAGGTGGTCAACGTGCCGAGTTGCGCGGTCGGTGGGTAAAGCGTGTCGCCCGGGGTCGCGACCGGGAGGGCGGTGTTGCAGTGTTTCGTGGCCACCGGACTGGACAACTCGAAGCTAATGACATGGTCACTTTCGGGCGGAGAAGTTTCCGCCAAAGAAACCAGCACCTCTGCGGCCCAGCCATGCTGATGCTGGTGCGCGTCCTCGTCGTGGTGGGAAAGCACGACCTCCAAATGCCCCGGTGAGGCGCTCACGCTGACGGCATGGTCGCCATCCAGCCACGCGCTGGCCGTCAGGAGGGCGGGCAGCACAGCCGGGTTGCTCGCTGCGAACCCGAGCAGCAAGAGCACGGCGATCAATGGGCGGGCGCGCTTCAAGTGGGTCGGGTGATAGTGCCTGGGCAGGTCGGTTGCAAGGGGGATGTTCTATCCGGCGTCTGATCGCTCATCGCGCGCGAACAAACACCTTCCCCGGGAGCTGCTTCGTCAGCCGTTTCATCTCGAGGCTCAGCAACGCGACGGACACGGCGCTGCTCGGCAGGCCGCTGGCGCGGGTGATTTCGTCGATGGAAATTTCCTCGGCGGCGGGGATCGCGGCGTAAACTTTCTGTTCGTTCTCCGACAGGCTGGGCGCGGACGGAGCCGCTGTTTCGCCTACGCAGGGGGTTGCGGCGGCGGTGTGGTTGGCGGGCGGAAACAGGTACTCGAATTCGCTCAGAATGTCCTCGGCGCTTTCACAGAGCTTGGCGCCTTTTTTGATCAGCTCGTGGCAGCCTTTGCTGCGCGGGGAATCAATGCGGCCGGGTACGGCGAACACCTGCCGCCCGTTTTCCACCGCCATGTTCGCCGTGATGAGCGCGCCGCTGGTGAGGTTGGCCTCGATGACCACGGTGCCCAGGGTCATGCCCGCGACGATGCGGTTGCGAATCGGGAAGCTCTGTTTGTCCGCCGGCCGGTTGAAGGGAAACTGCGTCATCACCGCGCCCGTGGCCGCGATGCGCTCGAACAGCTCGGCGTTCTCTGCCGGAAACACGAGATTTATCCCCGTACCGAGCACCGCGATCGTGCGGCCCTTGGCGGCCAGCGCGCCCAGATGCGCCGCGGTGTCGATGCCGCGCGCGCCGCCGCTGACGACGGTCACGCCGGCGTAGGCGAGCTGGTAGGCGAAGCGCCGCGCGGTCTCGATGCCGTAGCTCGTCACCTGGCGCGAACCGACCACGGCGACCGGATTTTTGTCGCGCGCACTGAGCGACCCGCGGACGTAGAGGACAATGGGCGGATCGTAAATCTGCCGGAGCAGCTCGGGATATTCCGCATCCTCGGCAATCACCACCGAACAGCCGTACTCGCGGATGCTCTGCAACTCGCCGCTGAGGTCCACCGAGTTTTCCCACCCGGCGATGCTGGCGGCGGTGTCTTCACCGATGCCGCGGACTTGCAGGAGATTGGCCTTGGAGGCGCGGAGAATGGACGGCGCGTCGCCGAAGTGTTCGAGCAACTGCCGCACCCGCACCGGGCCGACGCCCTCGATCAGGTTCAGCGCGATGAAGGCTTCGCGGGAATCCATGAACGAGGGCGCTGGGCGGGCGACGTGACTGAAACAACGGGGGCGCGCACGGGCTAAACCTTCGGCTCCCAGCCGGGGCGATACTCGCGGCCCCAGAGTTTTTCCGCGGCGGGATCGTTGCGGATGTGGCCGTTCTTCGGGTCGATGTCGAGCGTGCGGCCGGTGCGATAGGCGATGTTGCCGAGGTGGCACATCAGCGCGCCTTTCTGTACGTCGGCGATGTCCGAGTTGAGTTTTTTGTCCTCGCGAATCGCGTCGGCGAGATTTTGGAAATGCGGCACGTCGCTGGCCGGGGCGCTCTTCTTTTCTTTGTCGAGCGGTTTGCCGTTGAGGTCGTAGATCGTGTACTCGTTGCCACCGTTCATCGTCATCGACCCTTTGTCGCCGTAGAAGGACACAAATGGCAGCGTCTCGCCCTTGCGCGGGTTGCAACTGCTGACATCCCACGACGCGCCGCAGTGGCCGAAGTCGAACACCGCCACGCCGGTGTCGGGCGTTTCCTGATCGTCGTCGTGATGATAGCGGCCGCCGACAAAACTCACGCGGCGCGGGAAATCAACACCCAGCCCCCAGCGGCACACGTCGAGCGCGTGGATGCCGTTGTTGGCCAGCTCGCCGCCGCCGTAGTGCCAGTGCCAGTGCCAGTTGTAATGGAGGAGATTGTCCTTGAACGGCTGCTCCGGCGCCGGGCCTTGCCAGAGCGGCCAGTTCAACCACTCGGGCACCGGCGCGGGCTTGCCCTTGTTAATCGAGGGCCGTCCGCCGCTGTAATAGCTGCGCGAATACCGCACCGGCCCGATGTCCCCGGCGCGCAGGCGCTGGATGCCCTCGATGACCAGCGGATAACTGCGGCGCTGGTTGCCCATCTGCACCTTGCGTTTGTATTTGATCGCCGCGGCCACGATCAGCTCGGTCTCGCGGCAGTTGTGGCTGCCGGGTTTTTCCACGTACACATGCTTGCCCGCCTGCATGGCGAGAATGGCGGCGGGCGTGTGCCAGAAGTTCGGCATCGCAATGGAGATCACATCGACGCTCTTGTCGTCGAGGATGCGCCGGAAATCGTCCACGGCCTTCACCGCCGGCTGCTGGAGCTGCTTGCTGACGAGCGTGTCCGTGACCCGCTTGGCCCCGTTGGCCGCGCGCCGTGTGTCCACGTCGCACACGTAGCCGACCTCGACGCCCTTCACCGCCAGATGCCCCGCGACATGCGCCATGCCGCGCGACAATCCGATGACGCCCGCGACGATGCGATTGCCCGGACTGTCCTGCCCGCGCACGGCGGGCAGGATGCTGAAGGTCGCCACGGCGGCGGAGGCGGACGCGGAGCGGGAGACGAATTGCCGGCGGTTGAGCGGGGTGTTCATGAAGCGGTGCGGTGTTTTTTTGTGAAAATCGGGACGCACACTTTGGAACAAACGCGTGCGTACTAAACAAGCGCAAACTGCGAAACGGCGAAGCTCAAAGGATAAAGTTTAAAGCTCAAGGGAAGGGACAAGAACCAGGACTGCCGCGGCGGGATGGGTGCATCTCCGTTTCCTGCATGCCCTGTGGTTCCTATCCTCAGCCCAGCGGGCGAAAGACAATAGCCCAGCACTTCAGTGCTGGGTCGGGGGCGGTAGCGAACCAAGTCCCGGAAGCAACGAAAGAAAGGGTGCGTCGTCGCGCTTCTTTGGTCCCTGCGGGACTTTCCGTTTCCCCGGCCGGCAACCCAGCACTGAAGTGCTGGGCTATTTTCGGTCGTCCCTGCGGGACGGCCAAAACCGTGCCGCGTCGCTGCAAGAAACTGAGATGCGCCCCTAAGCCGTAACTACGACTTAGCGCGGCCCTCTCGCAGAAGGAGGTTAGAGTCTCGTCACCTCGACTCCTACAAGCCCGGGGTCGCGGGCGCGAGAATGCGCAACGCCCGCGGAAGCACCCGGCAACTGGCGGGAAGCTGTCCGACTGCGTCGCCCTCGATTTCGAGCGGCACCCGCTCTTCACTCGCCAACGTGAACGCAGCGCTTTGCCAATGGGAAAAGCCGGTCTGGCGTTCTAGCCGTCCCGTCGCAATGCCCCACACAAAGCGCAGCAGCGCCATCCAGGTAACGCGCTCGATCAGACACAGATCAAACCGTCCATCCTCCATGCGCGCCTGCGGAAAGACGCGCAACGAGCCGCCATAAAACTGCCCGCTGCCGATCAGCACCAACTCGGCGCGGCGGCTCCGCATCCCGTCCGCGGCGGTGACAGTGATCGCCGGATGCCGCTCGCGCATGGCCCGCCCGCCCGCCCAGATGTACGCGAGCGGTCCGAACTTTTTCTTCAACGACCAGCTCACCAGCTCAATCGCGCGGGCATCAAGGCCCGCTCCGGCGAGCTGCACGACGGCGCGTCGCTCGCGTCCTTGCGCGCCCGCAAATTCAATTTCGGCAAGATCGACCGCGCGCTCGGCACCGGTGGCGACCACGTTCCACGCGGGTTTCAGCGCGAAAGGGATGCGCAATTCACGCGCGATCACGTTGATGGTTCCGAGCGGCAAGATCGCGAGACGCGCGCGCCGCAGCCCGTCCGGCACGCGCGCGATGCCGGTGACAACTTCGTTCACCGTCCCATCGCCGCCGGCCGCGACGATGGTGTCGAAGCCCTCAGCCACGGCCTCGGACGCGAGGCGCACGGCGGCACCGGCGCAGTCGGTGGGTTTGCAGACACAGTCCGGCGCGAGGCGGGCGAGACCCTCGCGGAGGTGCCGCGCCTTGTCGCCGCGGGCGGTCGGATTGAAGATGACGCAGGTCGGCACGGGTGGCGGGGGCGAGTTGGGAAACCTTGGTCAACCACACTTCAACCCGAACCCCCGACTGGCGGAGCCGCAGCTCCACGGTGGGTAGGGCGCGTCTGTCCTCAGCCCGCCGCGGGAGCGTGCAAATGCCGCAATGGCGCGCTGAGGACAGGCGCGCCCCTCCGACCGAAGTTCCCGCCCCGCTACTCCAGTAGGTATCATTACTTTTTCACCGCCAATTCGAGGATGCGCCCCGGCAGCCAGCCGGAGTTGCGGCTGTTGTCGATCGAGCGCGTGTATTCGAGGATGAACACGCGCCCCTTGCCCGAGACATGCACATCCAGCGGACGCCCCAGCGGCGCGAGCACCGTCGTCACCTCCGCCGCGAGGCCGCCGTCCGCCGTGGGTTCCGTGCGCACGCGGAGCAGGTCAAACCCGACGTCCTTCTTCTGCTGGAGCAGATTTCCAAACCGCACCACGAGCAGACTGTCGCGAAACGCACCGGGAAAATCGTTGCCCAGATGCACGATGCCCGCGGGCGACGAATGCGGATCGAAAGTCGCCATCGGCGTCGCGGTCGAGCCGCCGGCCGCGGGGCCGCGATTGGCGACCGGCAGCGCGAAATCGAGACCCGCGGGCGCGTCCGGCGTGTAGGGATAGGCCTTCTTCGACCAGTCGGAGAAACGGTAGGGGAAGCCGTAGTGTTTGCCGGGAATGACGCGGTTCAATTCCTCGGGCGCGTCGGCATCGGGGCCATTGTCGGTGGCGAACAGTTCGCCGCGGTCGTTCCAGCAGAAGCCATAGGCGTTGCGGTGGCCGGCGGAGTAAACCTTGAACTCCGGCGCGTCGGATTTCGGATCGAGCCGCCAGAGGCACGCGGTCAGCGGCGTCTCGCCGGTCGTGGCGAAATGCACGGGATCCGTGCCGGTTTCATTGCCATCCGTGCGCGAGCCGCTGCTGACGTAGAGGAAACCATCCGGCCCGAACGCGAGATTACCGACGCCGTGATTGTACGGTCCGATCCCCCACGGATAGCTCGTGCGAAACCACACGCGCGGCTCAATCGGGTCGCCCTCTTTGTTCGTCGCGCTCGTACGGTAGAAGGTGATTTCGTTCGTCACGATGAACTTGCCCTCGGGCGCGACGCGCTGGCTCACGACGAGATAGAGGCGCTTCTGCGCATCGAGCGCAAAGCCCCCGATGCCGATGTCCCCGCGCTTGATGTCGAGGCCGAGGTTCTCGAGCGCGATCAGCGGCGTCACTTTTTTGGTGAGGAGATCAAGTTTCGAGACGGTGGTGCCGCCGGCAAGGTAGAGGGATTTTCCACGGCCATCGCTGGTGAGGCGCGTGACGGGCGCGGTGAGGCGCGCGGTTTCTTGCAGCGTGAATCCTGCGGGCGCGGCGGGCAGCGGCGGATAGGCGCTGGCGGCGACCAGCGCCTCGTACGTGGCGAAACGAGATTTGGCGCGGATGGCCTTCACCTTCTCAGCGGTGATCTGGCCGCCGCCATTCTTGAAGGCGTGCAGCAGGAAGGTCATCACGTCGGCGACCTTGGCGTCATCAAGCACCACCGGCGGCATCACGCCGTTGTAGGCTTTGCCATTCACCACGATCGGACCGGACATGCCCTCGACGATGGTCCGAATGGCGCGGTCGCCATTGGTGCGCACGAAGTCCGACTCCGCCAGTGGCGGATACGACCCGGGCACGCCTTGGCCGGCCGACTGATGGCAGATGATGCAGTGCTGAAAATACAGCGCCCGGCCGCGGGTGATTTGTTCCTCGGTGGTTCCCGGTGCGGCGAGACTCGCCGTGACGGTGAAGAGGCAGGCGAGGGCGGAGAGGAAAGTGGGGAGCGACGCGACGAATGGATTCGCACGCGGCGAAGGAAGCATCATGCGCGCGACGATAGCGACGGGGGCCGACCAGTCAAACGCGCCGTGCGCGGTGCGTGTGGGGCAGGCATCCGTGCCTGCCGGTTCACGGGGCAGGGATGCCCCGCCAACTGGCAGGCAAGGATGCCTGCCCCACCCGGCTGGCGCGGACGCCAAGCCGCGAGCAAGAAACTACGCTGCGCCCCACGATCTCCCGTCACCGAAATGTCACTCGCCTTCGCTCGCGCACGGGCTAAACTCCGCCTCCCGATGCTATGGAAGCCAAGGCTGCCACTCACAATCAAACGCACTTTTTCAACCGCGAGCTAAGCTGGCTGGAGTTCAACCAGCGCGTGCTCGACGAGGCGCACGACCCGGGCCATCCGCTCCTCGAGCGCCTCAAATTTTTCTGCATCACCGGCTCCAATCTCGACGAATTCTTCGAAGTCCGCGTCGCCGATCTGAAGCAGGAAATCGAGGGCGGCACCGTGTCCCGCAGCGTCGATGGCCGCACGCCGCAGGAAACGCTGACCGCGGTGACGCGCCGCGTCCGCCAGATGGTCGAGCAGCAGTTCGCCTGCTGGCGGAACGAACTGGTCCCCGCACTCGCCGACCGCGGCATACACTTCCTCGCCTTCCCGGACTTGACCGCCGCTGACCTCGCCTGGGTCGAGCATTTCTACCAATCGGAAATCCGCCCCGTCCTCACGCCGCTGGGCATCGATCCGTCGCATCCGTTCCCGCAACTGCTGAACAAATCGCTGAACATTGTCGTGCAGCTCGAGACCACCCACGCCGGCGGGCTGCGCCAGCAGCTCGCCGTCGTGCAGGTCCCGCGCCTGCTGCCGCGCCTGCTCAAGCTCCCGCGCGCCGACGGTTCGCGCGCCCACCTGTTCCTCTCGCACGTCGTCGGACATTATCTCGGCGACATTTTCCCCGGCACGCGCCTCGTCGGTTACTGGGACTTCCGCGTCACCCGCAACAGCGAGCTCTACATTGACGAAGAGGACATGGACAACCTCCTGAAGGCCGTCGAAGCCGAACTCCACAACCGCCGCAAAGGCGATGCCGTCCGCCTCGAAATCGAATGCGACTGTCCGCCCGCCATCCGCCAGCAGCTCCTCGAATACCTCAACCTCACCGAGGCCGACGCCTACGTGATCGACGGCCCGCTCAACCCCGCGCGCCTCATGGCCATCTACGAGGACAGCCCCGCGCCCGAGCTGCGCGATCCGCCGCTCGTGGCCCCCGCCCCTGCGGCCCTGCGCGACCAGCCCGATGTCTTCGCCGCGATCCGTCAGCGCGATATTTTGCTTCATCACCCGTACGAGAATTTCAACAGCGTCGTCGAGTTGCTCGAACAGGCCGCCGTCGATCCCCAGGTGCTCGCGATCAAGCAAACCCTCTACCGCACCGGTGGCGATCCGCGCATCGTCGGCGCGCTGATGACCGCGGTGAAAAACGGCAAGCAGGTCGCGGCTGTCGTTGAGCTAAAAGCCCGCTTCGACGAAGCCAACAACATCCTGTGGGCGCGCCGCCTCGAGGAAGCCGGCGTGCATGTCGTGTACGGCCTCGTGGGCTACAAAATCCACTGCAAGATCTGCCAGGTCATCCGCCGCGACGAGGACGGCATCCGCCGCTACGTCCACCTGAGCACCGGCAATTACAACCCCACGACCGCCCGCATTTACACCGATGTCGGACTGCTCACCTGCCAGCGGGAGTTCGGTGAAGACGCCACCAACCTTTTCAACCTGCTCACCGGCGTGTGCCAGTTCCAGCCCCTGCGCAAGCTGCTGGTCGCGCCCTTCGACCTGCACGAGCGCATCCTCGTCCTGATCCAGCGCGAAGCCACCCACGCGCGCCAGGGCCTGCCCGCGCGCATCATCGCCAAGATGAATTCCCTCGTCGATCCGCAGGCCATCACGGCGCTCTACGAAGCCTCGCAGGCCGGCGTGAAGATCGACCTCATCGTGCGCGGCACCTGCTGCCTGCGGCCGCAGGTTCCCGGCCTGAGCGAAAACATCACGGTGCGGAGCATCGTGGACCGCTTTCTTGAGCACAGCCGCATCTTCTATTTCGAGAACGCCTGCCAGCCGGAAGTCTTCGTCGGCAGCGCTGACTGGATGCCGCGCAATTTCTTCCGCCGCATCGAGGCCGTCTTCCCCATCGAAGACGGCAACCTCCGCGAACGCGTCCGCCAGGAACTCCTCGAACTCCCCCTCGCCGACAACGTGAAGGCGCGCCTACTGCAAGCCGACGGCACCTGGCAGCGCGTGCCTGTCCGCCGCGGCGCCGCGCGCCATCGCAGCCAGCACGAACTGCTCGCCGCCGCCGCCGCGCCCGACCACGCGTCCGCCAAACCGCGCGCCCGCGCCGCCAAATCCCGTTTCCCGCGCGTCAAGCTCGCCCCCAGCCCCTTCCCGCCAGCGGGCAAGCCGGCGGGGTGATCGACGCACCGTTCCCCACGGAGCGCGGCTGTGTCGCAGCGACCAGCGGCAGCACGTCCGAAAACTGCGCGGCCCAAGATTCATCCTTGCGCGTCCCTCCCGTCGCAACCGCTGCGGCTGATCCTGCCCGGCGCGGGACACAGGCGCGCTCCGTGCGCGCGACGCACCGTCCCCCGGAGCGCGGCTGTGTCGCAGCGACCAGCCGCAGCACGTCCGAAAACCGCGCGGCCCAAGATTTTTCCGTGCGCGTCCCTCCCCTCGCAGCCGCTGCGGCTGATCCCGCCCGGCGCCGGACACAGCCGCGCTCCGTGCGCGCGACGCACCGCCCCCCGGAGCGCGGCTGTGTCGCGGCGACCAGCCGCAGCGCGTCCGAAAACGGCGCGGCCCAAGATTCATCCTTGCGCGTCCCTCCCGTCGCAACCGCTGCGGCTGATCCTGCCCGGCGCGGGACACAGGCGCGCTCCGTGCGCGCGACGCACCGCCCCCCCCCCGAGAAGATATTCAACGAGGGCAAGCCGGCACCGCTTCCGCCCCACCCAGTTTCGGGTCGGACCTCCACCCGCGACCCTCTGCGTTTCTTCCCATCTCTGCGGTGTTCTGCTCCGCCCCTGCCCCTCCGCGGCCGGACGTCTGCCCGGCAGCCCACTCAGAACACCGCAGAGATGGGAAGAAACGCAGAGAAGCCGGGAGTTGCTATGGACTTTGGCGGTTAGTGAGCGCGACGGCCCTTTCGCCTGCTGGCACCGTGGTTGAACTGCCGTTTCCAAGTTCAACGCTTACCGGGCATTTTTTGGAACCTCAGTTGCCCTCCGGCGTCGCAATCCCTATCGTCCCGCCATGAAACTCGCCGAAATTGCGACTGCCGCCCTGTCTCTTCCGGACCGCGATCGCGCCTCGCTGGCCGTACAACTGCTCGACACCTTGCCGCCCTCCGGCACGGACGTCACCGATGACGAGATCGAGCGACGCGAGCGGGAGTTGGAGTCTGGTCAGGTGACGGCGATTTCGCACGACGAACTAGTTCGTCGCGTCCGGCGGGACCGGGGGATATGAAGGTGGCTTACCACCCCGACGTTCAGCGGGATGTCACGCGGATTTTACGCCACTACGACAACATCAATGACCGGTTGGGTGATGAATTTTGGGACGAGTTGAATTCGTTCATCAAGCTGGCCGCCGCCAACCCTGGCCGTTTCCACTTCGAGGGTCGCAACCGGCGGCGAGTCAATTTGCGACGGTCTACCTATCATTTCCTCTTTCGGGAAATCGCCGGTGACATTCGCAGCACGGTGGTCCGCCACCACAAACTGCATCCCGCGCACGGACTCCGGAGAAGGTAGCCACCGTGGGAGTCACACGGCCAGCAACTCCGGGTGCCGGGTCGCCAGCCGCAACAGCTTCAAGGCGGCCCCGCTGGGTTTGCGCGCGCCAGATTCCCAGCTAATGGCGGTGGGCTTGGGGACGTTCAGCAGCGCGGCGAACACCGCCTGAGTGACGCCCAGTTTCGCACGCAACGCGGCGACTTCGCTGGGCCGAAGCGGCTTCTCGGGCGGGGGCAACGCCAGGCGCGCGGTGCGCAGGGTCAGGGGCTTTTCCCCGCAGACATGCTTGGCGAATCGCTCCAGCCGGCGGATGAGTTCTTCCCCGTCGAATACAAGGTCAGTCGTGGTCTTGCGGCGCATAGGCTTGTTCAATTTGTTCCGCCAAAAGGCGCAGGCGGTGGCGCTGGTCGGAGGTCAGGTCGGCCTGCCCCACGGGGTAAGAGTTCCTGCCCGGCGAATTCAGCAGATTCGCGACGCACCTGCAACCAACCTCGATGCACTGCGAGATTGCTTGCGCATCCGGAATCATTCATTAACCACGCCACCCGAATCAAAACGCACAACCTATGATCCTAGACACGCTGAAGAATTCCCTCCGTTACGAAGCCTTGTCGCCCCGCTTCGCCCAGGCCTTCGCCTTCCTGCGCCACGTCGATGGCACCCAGGCCCTCGGTCGCCACGAGCTGGATGGCGACAATGTTTTTGCGCTCGTTCAGAAATACACCACCAAGCCTGTCGAGGCCGCCCTCTTCGAAGCCCATCGCCGCTACATCGACGTGCAATTTGTCCACTCCGGCCGCGAGACCATCCTCTGGGCCCCGCTGGCCGCGATGCGCGAAACCACCATGGCCTACGACGAAAAGAAAGAGGCCGCCCTCTTCAAGGTCATCCCCGAAGTCACCCCGCTCCACCTCGGCGCCGGTCACTTCACGATCTTCTTCCCCGAAGACGCCCACGCCCCGACTCTCGTCTGGGACCAGCCCGGCGAAGTCTTCAAAGTGGTGGTGAAAGTTAAAGTCGCCTGAGTTGATTGAACCTCCCGGACTCAGGCCAACACCACCCCCGCTTGAACCGCTCTTCTCCCTTCCCATTTTTCTGCCCTCCCCCCTACCTGAAGCTATCGCCAACCCAAAACTCACACCCAGTCACCTAACACCTAACTTGCCAACCACCCGAAACCTATGCGCCCTCTCCTCCCACTTATGCTAACCGCCCTTCTCACCACCGCCGCTCCGGCCACCCACGCCGCCGATCCGCTCATCTTCATCTCCGCCTTCGCCCCTGGCACCAATGGCGGCATCCACGCCTTCACCTTCGACTCCGAGAACGGCCGCCTGAAACCATTGCAACGCACCGCCGGCGTCGAGCATCCCTTCTTTCTCGCCGTCTCGCCGGACCAGAAATATCTCTACTCGATCCACGCCAAAACCTTCGGTGGCAAGAACCCCGAGGAAGTCGCCGCCTACGCCCTCGAAGGCCGCACGGGCGGGCTGAAACTGCTGAACCGCCAGTCCACCCGCGGCACCGCGAGCTGCTATCTCGCCGTCGATGCCACCGGCAAAACCGTTCTCGTGGCCAACTACACCACGGGCAATGTCGGCTCACTTCCCGTGCGGGCTGAAGGCTCACTCGGCGAGATGGTCTCCTTCTTCCAACACGCCGGCGCCAGCGTCGATCTGCCGCGCCAGAAAGGCCCCAACGCCCATAGCTTCGTTGTCAGCCCCGACAACCGCTTCGCCTTCGCCGCCGACCTCGGCATCGATCAAGTACTGGGCTATCGCCTCGACGCCGCCACGGCGAAACTCACTCCCAACGAGCCAGCGTTTGTCAAAGCCCCGCCCGGTGCCGGCCCGCGGCATCTGGCTTTTCATCCAAACGGCCGGCATCTCTACGCCATCAACGAACTCAAGAACTCAGTCACTCTCTTCGACTACACCACCGCCACCGGTACTCTCATCGAGCGCCAGACTATCCCGACGCTACCCGCTGACTTTAAGGGGAAGAGTTACTGCGCCGACCTGAAGATCACGGCGAACGGTCGCTTTCTCTACGGCACCAATCGCGGCCACGACAGCATCGCGACCTACCGACTGGGCGACGACGGCCGGCTTACTCTGCTCGGCATAATCCCTAGTCTGGGGAAAGGTCCGCAGAATCTGGCCCTCGCCGCGGATGGCAAATTCCTCCTCTGCGCCAACATGCCAGGCAAAAACGTCGTCGTCTTCCGCGTCGATCCGCAGACCGGCGGACTCACAGCCGTAGGCGAACCTATCACTATCCCGAGTCCCTCGTGCATCATGGTTCTGCCGTAAGCCTGCTGCCATTCGGTAATTCCGACGCGGAATCCCCCGCGGGGTTGCGGCCCGACGATGGGGAGATGCCGCAACCCCGGTGGGGGTGAGAAATCCTGCCGATGCCTGCCCAGGGTAGCTCGTTCCTCCCATCCTGAACTGGAGGACACAACCCCGTGGGAATTGCCGAGAGCAGCGAACCGGGGCGGCAGAAACGTATTTCCTCCGCGGGGGAACCGTGGCAGAAACGCGCGATGCAAATATTCCCTCGTCTTTCGCTCCGGCTGTCGCACTCACTTACCCTGTTGGCGGTGCTGACCATTTTCAGCGCGTCGGCCCGCGCTGCGGATGACTACAAGCCCGGCCCCGACTCGCTCCCGCAGCCGGGCGTGCCAAAGGGCGAGACGCTCAAGGGCACGTTCGACCAGAGCAAAGTCTTCCCCGGCACGACGCGCGATTACACGGTGTATCTGCCGTCGCAATTGGACCGCACGAAACCCGCGCCGGTGATGGTGTTGCAGGACGGCGGTGGATTCAGCGCGCCGGTGGTGTTCGACAATCTTATTCATAAGAAGGAGATCCCGACGCTGGTGGGAGTGTTCGTACAGCACGGACGGGTGAAGGCGACCTCGACCAATGCGATTGACCGCTTCAATCGCAGTTACGAATACGACGGTCTCGGCGGGGAGTACGCGAAATTCCTGCTCGACGAACTGCTGCCGTTCATCGCGACGAAGCACGGGGTGAAGTTCACCACCAACGGCACGGACCGCGCAATTGGGGGAGCGAGCAGCGGGGCGATCGCGGCGTTCACCGCGGCGTGGGAGCGGCCCGACGCGTTCACACGCGTGTTCAGCGCCATCGGCACCTATGTCGGACTGCGCGGGGGAAATGTGTACCCAACGCTGGTGCGCAAGGTGGAGCCGAAGCCGATCCGCGTATATTTGCAGGATGGTTCGGCGGACCAAAACATTTACGGCGGTGACTGGTGGAAGGCGAACGAGGAAATGGAACGCGCGCTGAAGTTCGCGGGTTATGAGGTAGAGCACGCGTGGGGCGACGGCGGCCACAACGGCAAGCACGGCACGGCCGTTTTTCCGGATGCGCTGCGCTGGCTGTGGAAGGACTGGCCGGCGTTGCCGAAGGCCGGCCTGGGTTCGCCGCAGCTCAAGGAAGTGTTGCTGCCGGGAGAGGACTGGCAGCTCGTCGCCGAAGGTTACAAATTCACGGAAGGCCCGGCCGCCAACGCGAAGGGTGAGGTGTTCTTCAACGACATTCCCAACAGCAAGACCTACAAGATCGGCCTGAACGGCGCGGTCACGGAGTTCCTCGCGGATTCCAAACGGAGCAACGGCCAGGCGTTCGGTCCCGATGGGCGGCTCTTTGTAGTGATGATGGGAACCGAGAAGATCGTGGCTTATGACGCGGGCGGGAAGGCGACGGTGGTCGCCGAGGGGATTCGCGCGAATGACATTGTGGTACGACAGGATGGTCTGATCTATGTCACCGAGCCGAATTGGAGCGGCGCCAACACGAACACGGGTCGGGTGTGGCTCATCCGGTCCAACGGCGAAAAACTGGTGGTGGATACGGGATTGAAGTTTGCCAATGGTCTCACGCTCTCGCCGGATCAGAGTTTGTTGTATGTGGCGGACAGCCGGACGCACTGGGTTTACAGCTATCAAATCGCCGCGGACGGCACGCTGAAACACAAGCAGCGTTACTATCATCTGCATGTGCCCGACACCGCCGACGACAGCGGCGCGGACGGCATGCGCGTGGATCGTGACGGGCGGTTGTATGTTGCGACCCGAATGGGTCTCCAAGTGTGCGACCAGGCGGGCCGCGTGAATTTCATCATCCCGACGCCGAATGGGAAGCTGTCGAACCTCACCTTTGGCGGGGAGAACAACGACACCATTTACGCGACGTGCGGTGACAAGGTTTTCAAGCGCAAGGTAAAGGTCAAAGGCGCGCACGCGTGGCAGGCACCGAACAAGCCGGGGAATCCGCGCTTGTAAGGGAATACGAGTTGGCACCACTAACCGGCACTAACTGGCACTAATAAGAAGTCTGGTCTGACTCTATCACCCTCCTGCGGCTGGGTTTTGTTTTATTAGTGCTGGTTAGTGCCGGTTAGTGGTTTCCTGTTCCACGTTCCCACCCTCTGCCGATTCCTATCCCCGTTTCAAATCCCGATGCGTCGGTTGTGGTTTGCCGGGACGGAAGTGTTCCGCGTGTTCGAGCTGCAAAGACAATCCGGGAAACTCCTCGCCAACCTCGGCGAGCGCGCGTTCCACGGCGGCACGCAAGGTCTCGGGCGCAGCCTCGGCGCGGCAATTGATGATGACTTGTCCGCTGGTGATTTCTTCCGGCAATTCCTGTGACAGCTCGGGCACAAAATCGCTGCGAACAAGATTGATCACCGCGATGTCACCCAAGCCTTCGTTCGGGCTGAGAGTCATCTTGAGATGCGCGATCTCAGCGCCGCCGGCATTGAGCAATTCCTGCGTGCGCCGTGCCAGCGCGCGGATGACCGCGTTCCCCTCGAAGGGTGCGGGCGCACTCAGTGCGACGGTGCAATTCAGCCACCCCAGCAACGCCTCGCCCTCGGCATAGACCGCGTAATCCACCGTCATCGCGTCGCCCGGCGGTTGCTCGGCGGTCGCGAGGCGCGCGAACCACTCGTCGAGCCCCGCGCCCGTGCGGCCGGACACCCCGAGGACTTCCGCCTTGGGAAACTCCGCGGCGAGTTTCGCCGTCAGTTCCGCGAGCGGGCCGGCTTCCAACAGCTCGCATTTGTTGATGACAATGAGATCCGCCTCCTCGAGTTGCTTGCGATAAATGTAAGTGACCTTCTCGGAAAACTTTCCGCCCTCGGCCAGTCCGAACACCCGCCGCGCCCGCACCGGGTCCACGAGCACGCTGAGCGGTGCAATCGAGAAACTCGCGCCATACAACCGCCGCAATGGATAAGTCACCGTCGCCACCAAGTCGGTGCAACTGCCCACCGGCTCGGCGATGAACACATCGGGCCGCGTGCTGTCCGTGAGCTTGTTCGCCGCGTCCACGAGCGAATTGAAGCGGCAGCAGAAACAGCCGCCGGGAATTTCTTCGGTCGCAAAACCCCGCGACCGCAGCATCGCCGTATCCACCAGTTCGCTCCCCTGGTCATTGGTGATGAGACCCACACGCCGCCCCTGCAAATGCAGGCGCTCGGCGAGTTTGGCGACGGCCGTGGTTTTCCCCGCACCGAGGAAACCACCGATCATGATGTAGCGGGCTTGGGACATAGTAGTGGGGAAAAGTAGTTAGTAATCAGTAACTCGTGATGAGCGATTACTCTGTGGCGATTGGCCATTGGCGATGAGATTCACAGGCGCTGCGGACTAATTACTAATCACTAAAGGCATTTGCAAAACGTCGGCTTCGCCGTTCCGGCTTTCCATCTTTTACCCCTGATCTTTTACCAGATGCTTGGGACTTGGACGAGGGGACAGGATACAGATGGTAAAATATGGTGGGTAAAAGATAAGCAAGCAGGGGTTTTGCAAGTGGCTCACTAATTACAAATTACTTTTCCCCGTCGCCCTCGTCGCCCTTCTGCTTCTCCAGAATCTTGTCGATCGTCTTATCGAGCACGGCGCGGTAGGCGGTCACGTCCATGCAGCGCGGATCGGGCTGGCCTTCGATCTGATAGACCCAGCCATCGCCGAACGGGTCCTTGTTCACGACGCCGATCTTTTCCTTCAGCAACGGATTGCCGCCGCGAAAGTGCCCGCTGGCGATCGCATACAAATCCGAGATCGCCTTGAAGCCCTCGATCCAGCCCACGATCTGCCCCGGCTCGATCACCGCCCCCGGCTCCAGCTCGAAGCCGTGATCCACCATTTCGCCGAGCATCCGCGTGGCGAACTTGGTGAGGCCCACGCGCCACGAGCCGTCCGCGCGCCGCGCCAGCCACGCGTGCGACGGGCTGTAGAGATAATCCACCGGCAGGTGGGTGGAGAAGTGCGAGCGCTTGTAATGCAGCGTGGCGGGCTTGCCGGTGTTCATGTGCGCGCGGAAGAAACCAAATTAAGCCTCGAAATGAAAGGGGATTGATGGTCGATTGCCTCCATGCAACGTGGCGATGAACTGCCGATGAAGATTTTCGGGCGCAAAGGCAAACCCAAGGTCAACTTGGGAACCGCCAAGGGGTTTCTGAAACTCATGCGCAACCTCCGCGGCACCCGTCCTTTCATTCCCAAGGGCGTGTTCCGTTTCAAAACCTTCGAGGAGGCCGATGCATGGAATCTCCAGATGATGACTCGTCGCTCGCACCCCGCTTCCCAACCGTAGATGACCTGCGGGACTTTTGCCTCCCGGCGTGATTTACTTCGATCACAACGCCACCACCCCGCTCTCGCCCGCCGCGCGCGACGCGTGGGTGCAGGCCAGCGCGCAGTTCATCGGCAACCCCTCCAGTCCGCACCGCCTCGGCGCGCGCGCAGACGCAGCGCTCACCAACGCCCGCGAACAGCTCGCCGCGCTGCTCGGCTGCCACGCGCTCGATCTCGTCTGGACCTCCGGCGCGACCGAGTCGAACAACACCGCCGTGCATCACCTCGCCCGCACGCTCGCGGCGCACGAAGAGCTTTGGATTTCCGCCATTGAGCACCCGTGCCTGCGCGAGGCCGCCCAGTTTTATTTCGGCCAGCGCCTGCGACTGATCCCCGTCACCCGCGACGGCGTGATCAACCTCGCGTGGCTGAAAAAACAGCTCGCGAAAACTCGTCCCGGCGCGCTCGCAATCATGGCAGCGAACAATGAAACGGGCGTCCTCCAGCCCTGGCGCGAAACGTTGGCGCTGTGTCGCGAACGCGAAATCCCCTTTCTCTGCGATGCCGCGCAATGGCTCGGTAAACTCCCGGCCACCGGCCTCGGCGACTGCGATTTCGTCAGCGGCTGCGCGCACAAATTCGGCGGGCCGAAAGGCGTCGGCTTCCTGAAATGCCCGGCGCACGGACGCCTTCACCCGCTGCTGCTCGGCGGGCCGCAGGAGGAAGGCCGCCGCGCCGGCACCGAAAGCGTCGCCGCCGTGCTCGCCATGCTCGCCGCACTCACCGAACGCGCCGCGCAACTCACGCCCGACACGCTGGCCGCACGCCTCCGCCTCCGCACGAATTTCGAAGCGCTACTGCGCAAGAAAGTCCCCGGCGTGCAAATCATCGGCGCGGGTGCAGATCGTTTGTGGAACACCGTCTCCGCCGTGATGCCCGATGCCGATTGCCGCGTACGGTGGGTTGTGAAACTCGACAAGGCCGGCTTCGCCGTCTCGACCGGCTCGGCCTGCTCCAGCGGCAAGGAGGAACCGTCGCACGTCCTCGCCGCCATGGGTTATCCCGCCAACGAAGCGGCGCGCGCGCTGCGTTTCAGCAGCGGCCGAGAAACGACGGCCGACGAGTGGAGCGCGCTGGCGGACGCGGTGGCCAACGTCGCCGAGAGCATGGATCCGGCCCGAGACAAAAAAACAATGCGGTAAGACGGCGGCCTAATTTTGCGCCTTCTGTGCCTCTTTGTGGCGAGTTCTCCCGCCGATTTCCGAAACCGCTCGACGCTACCGCCCCTGCCCCAGCCACAACAAAAACGCCGGCAGTACCACGCCCAGCACGAGCGACAGCCACACCGGCCATTGTTGCCGCAGCGTTTTGAAGGCCAGCACCAGGCCGATCAAAATCATCACCGTCGAGGCGATCGACATCACCACCACCAGCGCGCGGTATTTCTTCGGCGACGACGGTTTGTCCAATTCGTTTTCGGTCGGGAAAATCTGGTCCGAATGCACGACGCGAAATTTTTGCAGCAACGTCTCCGCCTCGCTCGGGGACTTGAGGCGGTTCGGATTCAGCGTCTGATACCAGCCGGTGAGGATGTAAAACAGCAGCAGCGGCGCGAAAAAACAGCCGAGGTAAAGATGCAGGCGACGAAGCAGTTTCATCATGGGAAAGGGAGACGCACCGCGAGGACAGCGCCGAGCCGCGCGCTCAATCCAGCACCGGAATGAAGATCTTCTGCCCGATGCGGATGTTGTTCGGATTCAGGCCGGGATTGGCGGCGAGCACCTGTTTCTGCGTCACCTGCTTTTTGCCGAGCTTTTTGAACTCAGCGTTGTAGGCGGTCAGGATGGTCGAGAAAAACTCGCCTTTGTTCACCACATGCTCGACGCCTTTCTCGAGCTTGGGAGCCGGCTCGGTCACCTTGATTTCCGGGGGCTTGGGCTTGGTCGCGGGCGTTCCGACGGAGGGCGGCTTGCGCTCGGTGATGGCCCCCACATGTGGCGGCGTATGCGGCGCGGGGGCGGGAGCAGGCGCGGCCGCAAGCGTTTTGGCCAGCTTGGCGATCTCGCCGAGAATCAGCTCCCGGTCCGCCGTGCGCGCCTTTTCGAGCGCCGCGATCTTCTCGTCGAGCTTCTTGAAATCCGCGGTCGTGGCGCACTTCCCGACGGCCTCGGCGGTGTCATCGCGCAGCACCTTCATGTCCTCGATCAGCGCCAGCATGCGCTTCTGCTGAGCGGACTGCGCGGCCACCACATCCTCGATGATCGCCTTCAATCGCAAGGCCCGCTCCTGCGCCTCCTGCCGGTCCGCCGCCTCGGCCGCAGCCCGGGCGGGATCGGACTGCGCGGCCAGTCGGGGGGAAAGCTGGCTGAGGAAAAACGTCACCAGCCAGAGGAAAATCAAACGCTTCATCGGCGGAAAATAGGAGTCGTGATTTTTTCCGGCAAGCGGCAAATGCCCGCGCCGCGCCTGCGGAGCGCGGCTGTCTCGGCCGCAGCAACGTCCGGACGCACTGGCGTTCCGAATCACCCGCGCCTCACCGCGCTCCTCCTTGCTGCGCCCTCCCATGGGCGCAGCGACGTGGCGGGCGGTAAGGTTCAGATTAATTCTCGCGCCCTCGCCCAAGCGGACGTCGCTGCAGCCGAGGACGGACGCACTCCGGGGCCGCAGCGTGCCGATCACACCTGCCCAATGCTTTCCCACGTCGGTGTCCCGACCGGAGAACAACTGCTCGCGGGCGCTCACCACCAACTTCGGGAGGTTTGCCCGAGCGCAGTGCCCGGTCCTGGGACAATATTGTGATGTGGCGCACCCTGAGACTATCGACCGCGAACTGCATCGCCGACAGACAGTTGAGATCGGTGGTCACCACCAGATTGGCGACATTGCGGCGGACAAACAATTCGCCGGGCAGCAGCCCGACTATCTCATTGGCGGGCACGCGACTGTCCGATCAGCCGATCCGCCGATAGCTCGGCGATTGCTGGCGGGATAGCTAGAGAAAGAACTCCGGATCCAACCGCCGGATGCGCCCGGCCCAGGCCGTGGTTGCTGGCGAACAGATGATTGAGAGTTCCCAGAGACTACGGTGTCTGATGGATTATCGGATGACGGCGGTCGCTATCTCAATTACCCATTCGGGCGGGCGCGACTGTTGCAGCGCTTCTTTTGCTCATAGGTGCGATCCCAGCAGTCCATTCGTCCGCCGCAACCGTGTCCGCGACGAAACGAACGTGGCGCAGGTGGCCGGTTTCGGCGGGTGCGGGGGCCGGAACTCTCCCAAACCAAGTGTGGCTTGCTGTTGAACCTCGGAGCAGCGGATAAAACCAAGTAAGCGCGTCTTTGGAAATGCGGGGAGACTTCTCGTCTCGCGATCCAGGCGGCATCTCACCGCCCATAAGACTCGCAGGAATGCCCCGTCAATCGTCAGGCCAGAAGATTGAACCCCATTCTAAACCGGCTCCTATAGCAGTGCTTTGAACTGTTCGATGGACATTCCCGCGTCCCGCACAATGGCGGCCATGGTGTAGGCGTCCACGGGGTTGTTGCGGGGCACGACCACCTTCAGCGATCCACTGGACATGAAGATGTGCTTCCCCTGTCGATCAATGTGGAACCCGGCCTTTTCCAGCGCCTTCACTGCCCGCAGATGGTTGACTCCCGGCAGCTTCGGCATGGACTACGCGGTGGTAACTTCCATCTCTCGCACCTCGCAGCGCAAGGTCGGTTGGCCGTAGAGATCAAGGTAGCCTTGGATGGCGTCGCGAATATTTTCCAATGCCTCCTCCATGTTAGCGCCTTGGGAGTGGCAGCCGGGCAGTTCCGGGCAACTCACAGACACGCCCTCCGCATGTTCCAACAAGGTGACATGGAAGGTTCGCTTCATGTAAGTCAGGCTAGGTTCGCGGGCGCAAACGTCAACCGGGTGAAGTCATATAAACTGTCAGATGAACTCGTTGATCAAGTTCTCCAGGAACTCCTGCCGGCCGCTCTCGAGCTTCGGATCACCCTTTTTCAGGATGTAAGTCTCGAGACTCTTGAAGCTGGCTTTGCCTTCCTCGATTTCTTTCCCGATGCCGCTGTCCCAGGTGCGATAGCGGTTCTTGACGAAGTCGGCGAGGCGGCCGTCGGCGCGGATGGCGGCGGCGACTTTGAGGCCGCGGGCGAAGGCATCCATGCCGCCGATGTGCGCGTGGAAGAGATCGACCGGCTCGAAGCTTTCGCGGCGGACCTTGGCATCGAAATTCACGCCGCCCGTGGTCAGGCCGCCGTATTTCATGATGCTCAACATGCACTGCGTGGTGAGATAGATATCCGTCGGGAACTGATCGGTGTCCCAGCCGAGCATGAGATCGCCCGTGTTGGCATCGATGCTGCCGAGGGAACCGGCGGCACCGGCGACCTCGAGTTCGTGCTGCATCGTGTGCCCGGCGAGCGTGGCGTGGTTGGTCTCGAGGTTGAGCTTGAGATGTCCGAGCAGGTCGTATTCGCGGAGGAAATTCAGGCACGCGGCGGCGTCGGCGTCATACTGGTGCTTGGTGGGTTCTTTGGGCTTGGGTTCGATGTAGAACTGACCTTTGAAACCAATCTCATGCGCGTAATCGACGGCCATGTGGAGGAACTTGGCGAGGTGCTCGAGTTCGCGGTCCATGTTGGTGTTCCAGAGCGTCGAGTAGCCTTCGCGGCCGCCCCAGAACGTGTAGCCCTCGGCCCCGAGTTCGTGACTGACTTCGAGCGCCTTCTTCACCTGCGCGGCGGCGTAGGCGAAGACATCGGCGTTGCAGCTCGTGGCCGCGCCGTGCATGTAGCGCGGATGAACGAAGAGCTGCGCCGTACCCCAGAGGAGCTTGGTGCCGGTGCGTTTCTGCTCCTGTTTCAGCACCTTCACTACGGCATCGAGATTCTTGTTGGATTCCTTGAGGGTCGCGCCGTGCGGGGCGACATCGCGGTCGTGGAAGGCGTAATAGGGCGCGCCGAGTTTCTCGACGAACTCGAAGAAGCACCGCGCGCGGTGCTGCGCCTGCGCCACGGTGCCTTCACCCAATTCCCACGCGCGCTGGGCCGTGCCCCAGCCGAACATGTCCGCGCCCGCGCCGCGCATGGTGTGCCAGTACACCACCGAGAAGCGCAGGTGGTCGCGCATGGTCTTGCCCTCGACGACCTCGTCGGCATTGTAGTGCTTGAAGGCCAGCGGGTTCTTGGATTGCGGACCTTCAAACTGGATCGTCGGGATTTCTGCAAATGCTGCGCCCATAAAAATGTTTGGTAAAACTGCGATTGTTGGTTCGTCGTGTGCGGTCGTGTTAACGCGAGCGGCGATTGCAATTTCAAACGGGCCGGGAGTCAAGCCTAACGGCATGGGCCAGCGGTGTTTTCACCTGTTCGTGACACTCTTGCTCCTGCTAAGTGCCGTGCCGCCCGCCCGTGCGCACACCAGTTCCCTCACCCGGATCCACGCGGCCGTCGTCACCAACCGGCTCGAAGTCACCTTCGAGCTAAACCAGGCCGATCTCCTCCAAGTCGTGCTCAACGCCGGCGCGGACAAAGTTCGTTTCCGCACGCCCGACGAGTTCGCCGAACACACCCGAACGATCGCCCAGCACGTCATCGCCAGCACGCGTGTGCTGCTTGATGGCCAGCACGCCCCAGCCGCCACCACCGCCGACTGGCCGCCCGAGCGCCCGGAACTGACCACCAAAGACGCTGCCGGCGTGCTCCAACCTGCCGTCATCCCGCTCACCCTCAACTTCCCCCTGCCTGCCGCCGCGCGCACCGCGGAACTGAGTTTCCGCCTCTTCGACGTGGGGAATTTCGACGCGACTTTCTCGCTTCATTTCTACCGGTCCGCAGACGGCGATGCGCGGCAGTTTCTCCTCGCCCGCGGTCAGACCGCGCGCGTGGAACTGCCCGGCGGGGCGGCTTCCGCAAGCTCCACCAACCGCGCAAACGAAAACCCATCGGCCCCCGAAACCGTTGCAGAAAATCCCTCCGGCTTTCTTCCGTTCGTCTCCGCCGGCATCACGCACATCATCCCGTCGGGCCTCGATCACATCCTGTTTGTGCTCGGCCTGTTTTTCCTCAGCCCGCGGCTAAAGCCCCTGCTGCTCCAAGTGACTGCGTTCACCATCGCCCACTCGCTCACGCTGGCGCTGTCGGTGTTTGGCATCGTGAAATTATCCCCCGCCGTCGTGGAACCCATCATCGCGCTCTCGATCACCGTGGTCGCCGTCGAGAATCTCTATGCGCGCGAGGTCAAGTCGTGGCGCTGGGCGGCGGTCTTCGCCTTCGGACTCTTCCACGGCCTCGGGTTCGCCAGCCTCATTCACGAAGCCGGCCTGCCCGCCGGCCAGCGGCTCCCGGCGCTGCTCGGCTTCAACCTCGGCGTCGAGATCGGCCAGCTCGCGGTGGTCCTCGCCGCGTTCGCCGCCACCGCGTGGTGTCAGCAACGGCCATGGTATTTTCAACGCGTCACCGTGCCCGTCTCCATCGCCATCGCCGGCACCGGAATAATCTGGACGATCCAGCGAATTTTCTTCTGATTCCCGCGAATCGCGCGCCGCATCCCAATCCCAACTCACTCACCCACCCATCCCTTCTCTCCCATGCAACTCCCTCGTCTCACTCCGCTCCTGATGCTCGGCGCTCTGCTCGCCGGCACCGCCTCAGTTTCCTCCGCCGCACCCGCCGCCCCGGCCGCCACCAACGCCCCGGTCTTCCTCCCCGCCGAGCCGCTCCCCAAAGCCACCGCCGCCCCGATCATCGACGGCAAACTCGACGACGCCTGCTGGCAAAACGCCAAGACCTACACCGTCGATTTCGTCCACTCCAGCAAGCCTTCCCGCCGCTCCGAGAGCGCGCCGATGACCGTAAAATATTCTTGGGATGACCACTACCTCTACATCGCCTACGAGACTTTTGACCGGAACCTCGTCGCGCTCGGCAAGGATGAAAAACAAGGCCCGCCCACCAACCGCCGCCAGGGCCTCGAAATCTACAAGGAAGGCGTAAAAGTCGATGTCGCCGAGTTCTTCCTCAGCATGGGCGACATGCGGTTTTTCTGGGAGCTGCACCACAACGCGAACAACCAGTTCAACGATGTCTGGTGCGTCTCGACCGACCCCGCGTGGCCGGTGAACCGCTCGACCATGACCTTTTACGGCGTGATGTTTCTGCATGAGGAATTCATCCGCGACGAAGGCGCCTACACCCTCGCGACCGGCGTCCAACTCAAGCCCAAGGCCGACGGCAAGCCCTCCACCATCAACGACGAAACCGACATCGACACCGGCTACACCGCCGAAATCCGCGTCCCCTGGCTCGGCCTCGGCGTGCCACGCGACCGCATGACCACGCTCACCAAACCCAACCCGGAAAATCCCAAGCAACCCTTCCGCGAGCCGGGTCCGTGGAAAATGGACGGCTTTGAATTCTGGGCACTCGCCGTGTCCCAGGACGGCGATTTGAAAGACCGCTACCACCGCGCCAGCCCCTACATCAAAGGCAGCTTCTTCCACGAAGACGCCCCGTCGTGGCCCCGCTTCCGCTGCGTCGCGCCGGCGGTGAAGTAACCCGGCTTCGCTGGCGGAACACGCCGGTGCCGGAGTGCG
Organism: Akkermansia muciniphila; assembly: GCA_945861535.1. Lineage (GTDB taxonomy): Bacteria > Verrucomicrobiota > Verrucomicrobiia > Limisphaerales > BJHT01 > BJHT01. Next base: position 208,488 of record CAMAUZ010000002.1, read on the forward strand.
CCCCTCCCTGTAGCGCAGACTTCCAAGTCTGCTGTATCGCGGGTTTCCAAACCCGCGAGCGGTCCGGTCGCTCACAACGCTCCAGCTTGTCGCACGCGCCCGAAAATCCGCGGCCCTGCCGATTTGGAAATCGGCGATACAGCAGGTTTGGAAACCTGCGCTACAGGCAAGCGCTCCGATGCGTTCCAGCCACCAGCCCCGCCACCTTGCTGCGCCCGAGGACGGGCGCACTCCGGCGTGCCGTCCTCCGCACGCCGCGTCACTCATTGCCACCACCCCTACGGCAGCTCTTCAACCGTAATATTCCGATACCACGCCTCGCTCGGCGGGCCGCCATGGATTTGCACCGCGATGACGCCCGACAGCGGGATCGTTTCGTCCGCCTCCGTGTAATCCACCGTCTTGAGATCATTCAGAAAAAGCTGAATGCGCCGCCCCTCGCAGCGGATGACATATTGATTCCAATCATCGCGCTTGAGCACCTTGTTCACCGCGACGGTGTCCGACTTCGCCAGCACCTTGTTGCGGCGCGATTCGTCGTAGAGACAGCCCCACCAGCTCGGATCACCCATGTCCGCCTGATATCCGCTGACCTCGTGATGATTGGGAATCCGCTTGGTGCGAATCTGCACGCCCGCATTGGCCTTCGGTCCGCCCAGCAGCTTGAACTCCACGCGCAGCACGAAGTTCGTGTAGTCCCGCGTCGTGCAGAGAAACTCATTGCGCGGCACCGCGGCCTTCAGGCTCCCGCCCACCACGCAGCCATCCGTGATGCGAAACGTTTTGTTCGTGTCGCCAATCCAGCCGGCAAACGTCTTGCCGTCGAAGAGCGGCACCGCCTTGCCCGCCTCCGCGGCGTGGAGAACGGAGGTGGTGAACAAGGTCAAAGCCGCGAAGAAACCTGCGTGTTTTTTCATAATGTGTGAACGGCCTTATAGAATCCGCGCACGCCCCTGTCGAGCGGCGATGGCGACAGCGGCGGCGGGCGGACGTCCCTGGCCGCAGCAACGTGCGCGCGTGCGGACCGGTGGCATCGCCGGGCGTTCCCTCGCGCTCCACCGGCCTGCGCCCGAGGACGGGCGCACTCCGCTGGGTTGCCCCGCGCGCGCGGCGGGATTTCGTTGACACCCGGGATGGGGGCCGTTGCTATCGCCAGCCGAATACCGAAACTTCGCCCGTGCGTGTCGCGCGGGTCATCCCAGGACTTGTTTATGAGCACTCTGCGCCAGTTGTTGAATCGATCCGCCGCCCTTGCCCTCGCCGCCTTCACCGTCGCCACCGCCAGCGCGGTGGAAATCCCCGACGAAAGCCGTTCCAACGGCATCGCCGTGGGCTGTCAGGCCTACACCTTCAATCGCTTCAGCGTCTTCGAGGCGATCGAGAAGACGGCCGCGGCGGGCGGCAAGGTCATCGAGTTTTATCCGGGCCAGAAACTCACGCGCGAGGAACCGAACGTGAAGTGGGACCACAACTCGCCGGACCCGATCGTGCAACGCGTCAAGGAGAAGCTCGCCCAGCACAAGGTCCGTGCCGTCAACTACGGCGTCGTGGGCATTCCCAAGGATGAGGCGGCGGCGCGCAAAATTTTCGAGTTCGCCAAGAAGATGGAGCTGTACGCGGTGACGACCGAGTCGGTGGACGCCTTGGATACCATCGAAAAAATGGTGAAAGAATATGACATTCGCGTCGGCTTCCACGAGCACGCCAAGCGCATGAAGAAAGGTGCGGATGGCAAGCCGGTCGAGGATCCGGGCTACAAGATTTGGAATCCCGAATACGTTCGCGACCTGGTGAAGGATCGCGACGCGCGCATCGGGGCGTGCGCGGACACGGGGCACTGGCAGACATCCGGGCTGAAGCCGCTGGACGCCATCAAGATTCTCAAGGGCCGCATCATCAGCCTGCACATGAAGGACCGGGCGGCGCTCGGGACCGGGCAGCACGATCAGATTTTGGGCACCGGCGTCGGGCAGTGCAAAGAGATCCTCGCCGAACTGAAGGCCCAGGGTTTCAAGGGCAACATCTCCATCGAGTACGAGTTCAACTGGGACAACTCGGTGCCGGACGTGAAGCAGTGCATCGAGTTTGTCACGGCCAATTATCCCGGCAAACCCTGAGCGGTCCGTTCGCTGTCGGCGTGCCGGCTTCCCCCAGGGGGAGGAGTCCGCCGCACGCCGACAGCCGTTGACCTGAGGAGAACCGGGGCGCCGCAACGGCGCTGCATGGGGCCAACCTACTCAGTGAGCGGCGCGGTGCCGATGGGATCACGGGACGGGGCAAGGGCGATTTGACAAAGGCGATTTGACAAAGGCGATTTGGCAAAGGAATGGCGGCAAAGGAATGAAAACAAAAAACTTCCCCGTCCCCATTCCTCTGCCCCCATTTCCTTTGCCAAATCAGTTTTTGGGGACTGGGGTTCAGATTCAGCCGGCTTCAGATTCAGGTTGGTCACGGCGTGTCCGACCCAGCGCTGTAGCCGTCAACACGGAGAGAACCCACGCGCCGCAACGGCGCCAGCGTGCTCGGTAGGCGGAGGGGGACGTTGGCACGCCCAGATCCCGCCCCCCGAAGTCCACAAGCCCAGACACCCTGCCAGGTCAGGATGTCTGAGCCTGCGGCGCGCAGTCTCAGCTCAAGGCCTCCCGGCAGAACTTGATGGATTTGGCCAGCTCCGTCATGCGGTCCGAGTCGGCGGGCACCTTGTATTCGAACTCGATGGTCGCCTGTATCGGCCACTTGTTGTCGCGGATCAGGCGCAGCACCTCGGCAATCGGAGTATCGCCCTGACCGAACGGCATGTTCGCGCCGTTGCCTTTCTTGCGGTCCTTCACATGGACGTGCGTGATGCGGCCGTGGTGCTTCTTGATGAACTCGACCGGTGAGCCGTGATCGCCGGCGACGAAATGCCCGAGGTCCACGTTGGCCCCGACGAATTCGCCATGCGCGAAGGCTTTCTCCCACTGAGCGGGACCGGTGCTGGCGTGGCCGTGCAGGGCGAGATGAATCTTGTGCCTGTCGGCAAATTTCCCGACGCCCTTGTGGTCGTCGTCCTTGCCGATCTCGGTGGAGATGCCGCGCGCGCCGAGGGCTTTGGCGAGGGTGAAGGCGTAGTCCAGCTCGCTTTCGGTCATTTTGAAAATGCCGTCCACCTTGATGACTTCAATGAAAACACCGGTGCTCTCCCAGTGCGCGCGAAAGGCGCGGGCCTTCCCCATGTCCACGGTCTCGCGCCAGGTGCGAAGCTGCTTGGCGTGATCCCCGGCGGCCCCGGCGGGGAGGACTTTCGCCTTGGGGCTGGTGAGGTTGGCGGGCGCGCCGAACTGGGCCTCGATGGGCTGCGTGCGCAGTTCGATGGCGCTCAGGCCGAGCTGGACACAGGTCTTGAGGATGTCCTCGGCGGACATGGCGGCGTTGCCAAAGCTGTAAGGGGCGTTGATGCCGATGTGGACGCCGGCGACTTTGGAGTTGGGCTTGCCGGCGGACGCAGTGGGCGCGGCGGCCAGGACGGAGGACGGGTTGAGCCACGCTCCGGCGGCGGGCAGTGACAGGGCGGCAAGCTGGGCGAAACGGCGGCGGTTCAAGGTGTACATGCGCGATGTGGGTTGGATTTGCTGGGGCCAGTCGGGGTCGCCCCAAAGCTGCAGCTCTGGTGGGTGACTTCGCGCTGGCGGGCGGCATCCTTCGTTTCCTGCCGCGGCTGGGCAAGCTTGTTTATGCGGTATCAAACGGGCTTGCGACTCTTGAACGGGCGACTGCCGGCCCGGCCGAGCGCCCCACGTTTGATGCCCCTCGCCACGAGCCGCCGTGCCGACCCTGCGCGCGGCAGCCTCTCCATTGCCAAATCCTTCAAGCCCCACGGCCCGCCTGCCGATACCTCGGGAAGGTTGGACTGCCAAGAGCAGCGCCCCGGCGAACGGGCCTGCGTTGGGCTAACCCTGGCCGCTGACATTCGGAACCTCGCCGCTCACCCCGGCCGGGAAACCGGGGGGCCGGACTGACCACGCCCGAACGCAAAGCGATACCGTCGATGAAACGACCTGTCCGAAGAACAAGCGCCGGTTTTACGATGATCGAAATGATGATCGTCACCGGCCTGATCGCGCTGCTGGCGTCCATCTCCCTCATTTATTTCAACCGCGCCCGCCTCTACACCCAGCGCAATGCGTGCCTCAAGAACCTGAGCACCATCGAATCGGCCAAACAAATCTGGGGCGTGGAAAAAGGCAAAACCACCGGCGCGGCACCCACCGAAGCCGATCTCATCGGCCCGTTCCTCTACATGAAGCAGATGCCCGTCTGTCCCGGCAGCGGCACTTATTCCCTCGGCAGCATCGGCTCCGACGCCACCTGCACCGCGGTCGCCGAAGGGCATGTGCTCTGAGCGGCCCCGCGGCGTTGGGCCGTCGGAAAAGCTCAACTGAATCCGCCCGGATTCGGCGTTTTCCCCGGACACGAGACTTAAAACCACTAACCGGCACTAACCTGCACTAATGGAAAAAAACCAATCCCAGCCGCACGGTTGAGCCGCTGGCGACCGTTCTTCTTATTAGTGCCAGTTAGTGCCGGTTAGTGGTTTCAACGCATTCCTGAGTCGCGAACGACCGCTCGTGCGAGCCGCCCCGCCCGCTCGTCGCCGTCGTGAATTCTCACCTCCCCTCCCCGTCAGGCTCCGACTCTTTACCCTATGAAACTCCCCTCCCTCCTCCTCTTCGTCGCGCTTCCGCTCCTCGCCCGCTTCGCCCACGCCGCCGCGCCCGCGCCCACGCCCGCGGTCCCCGCCCCCGAACCCACCCGCATCATCATCGAAGCCGAAGACCTGCTCGGCGTTGACCAGGAGCACTTCGGCCCCGGCCCCGCGTGGCAGGTCGGCCGCTGGGGCCACGACCTCTACCAAAACATGATCTTCGGCGGCGTCTGGGCCAGCCGCCTCCGCAACGCCATGACCGACGCCTCGGACACACCCGCCGAAGTCTCCACCGAAATCGAAGTCCCCGTCGCCGCCACTTACAAAGTCTGGGCGAAATACGAATGCCCGCCCTTCTTCAACTACGCCTTTGCCCTGCGCCTCACGCCCGCCGCCGGTGGCGCGCCTGTCTTCGAGCACACCTACGGCCTCCGCGAATCGCCCAAGCATTATTGCTTCACCTCGAAGCTCACCACCGGCGATCTCTATTGGAACTGGGGCCTCGACCATGACGCCGCCGAAGGCTACGAGGCCAAATTGGAAAAAGGCCGCTACCGCCTGACCCTCGCCAAAACCAAAAATCCCGAACCCCGCGGCGCGCGCTCCATCGACGCCATCCTCCTCACCACCGACCTCGCGCCGCTCTCCGCGCCGAAGTTCCCGCGCTACCCGCTCCTCGATGAACTGCGCCGCGCCAACCACGTTTACTTTCGCTTCCGCAATCCCAAGTCCGCCACCACGCCCATCAAGATCGTGTGGAATCACTGGGGGCACCGGCCCAACGACTACTACGTGGCGCAATATCGCGACCTCGTGAAATTTTACGACGCCGCCGGCCAGCCGCTCGCGGGCGGCAAGAACGGCGACTGGCCCACGCCCATCGCGCCGGGCGAGACCTCGCCATGGTACGATCTCGGCCCGACGATGAACACCGAAAGTTCGTCGCCCTATTCCCTCCGCGCGCTGCCGCCCGACGCGAAACCCGGCACCACCCGCAAGCCCGCCGGCCTCAGCGAACCCTTCGCCGTGGACCTCGCGACCGCTCCCAGCGCCGCGAAGATCGTGAAGTCCTTCGAGCTAGGCGCGGACGAAGTCGCCCTCACGCTGCTCGTTCAGCCCGACCTCCACCGCGCCGACGGCGTCGCGAACACGCTCACGCTCCGCGACGTTTATCGCGACGTGACGCGCGCCCTCGACGCCACGCCGCGGCTCGGCCCGATTCCCAAGAAGCTCCGCCTCTTCGCCGGCACCGGCTCCATCGGCTCGGGCGACGCCGACCTGCCTATCGAGCTCGCCTTCCGCGAAGCCATCGGCCTGAACACCCTGCCCTCGAATCTCAATCCGAAGGCCGTGCCGCCAATGCTCGAACTCGCCAAGCCGCGCGGCTCCATCATCGAGCGCTCGTTGAGCTACCACCACACGCAGGACCCCGCCGTCATCCTCAAGTGGGTGCGCGAAGGCGGCGTGCAGGACCAGTTTCACTACGTCTCCTACGGCGATGAAATCGGCCTGCCCGCCGTGGATGTGAAGAACGCCGCCAAGGTCGAGGCTTTCCGCGAGTATTTGAAAAAGCGCGGCGAAACCCCTGCCCGCCTCGGCCTCGCGACCTGGGACGACGTGAAGCCGCTCGCCGCCATGTCCGCCAACGTCGCCGTGCAGATCGGCGTGCTGCCCAAGGCCGAGCAGGACAACCCCGCGAGCCTCGCCAAGCTCAAGCGCCTCTACTGGCACAGCACGGAATTCCGCACCGCGCAGGGCATCGCCGCGTTCGCCGACAAGACCGTCGCCATCCGCCAGGAGCTGGGCAGCGACGTCCACACCACGGCCAACATGGGCGGCATGCACCCCTTCTACTGGATGCACCAATCCTCCTTCATCGAGTCCTTCAAGCACCACGCCATGACCCTCGCGTGGACCGAGGATTACACCTATTGCCAGCCCGAAGGCTCACGGCTCGTCGTCGATTTCGAGGCCGCCTACCTGCGCAAAGGCGCGAGCTATCACAACCAGCCGATGATGTATTACTGCATGCCGCACTGGCCCGGAAACACGCCCGAGTATCTCCTCCAATGCGCCGTGCTCGAGTGGGGCCAGAACGTGAAGGACCTCGATTTCTTCTGGGCCAGCCCCGACGCCTTCAGCACCGAGAACTACGTGACCTACCGCGGCGGCATGCCGATTTGGAAAACGCTGCGCACCATTTCCGGCATGGCCGGCCTGCTCGAAAATCATCTGCTCCCCGCGCGCACCGAGCCGGCCAAAATCGCGCTGCTCCTCAGCGAAGCCAGCGACGTGTGGGAACTCAACGGCAAGAGCCAGGGTTCCGTCGTGCCCGGCAGCGAGGAAACCAACATCTCGCAGGAAGAACGCAAAGCTCTCTGGTATGCGCTCCGCAATGCCGGGCATCGCGTCGATATGATCACCGAGGCCGACTGCGCCGAGGGCCTGCTCAAAAACTACGCCGCCCTCTACGTCTGCGGCCGCAACCTCGAGCGCCACGCCGCCACCGCCATCCAGTCGTGGGTCACCGCCGGCGGCACGCTCTTCGCCACCGCCGGAGCCGCGCGCAAAGATGAGTTCGACGAACCCCTCACCACGCTCGACGCCGTCCTCGGCCGCGGCCCCGCCACGTCCCACACCCGCTACAAGGGCCCGCTCCGCGCGCGGCTCGAACTGCTCTTCGAGAAGCCCCTCGACCACCTCAAACTCACCGATGGACGCACGCTGAAAGTCCTGTGCAGCCGCGAGGAATTCTCACCCACCGCGTCCGCCACCGTGCTCGGGAAATTCGCCGGCGGGCAGCCCGCCTACCTTGCCAACACCACCGGCAAAGGCCGCGCCTACTACGTCGGCGCGCTGCCGGGCCAAGCCTATCTCCAGCCCGCCATGCCTTTCACGCCGATGGGCAAAGGCGGCACGCAGACCAGCCCGTGGATGGTGGAAGGAATCGACTACGATGCCACCGCCACCGCCGTGATTCTCGAACCGCTGACGCACGCCAAGATCACCCCTGACACCCAAGCCAGCGCCCGCGGCATCGCGATCAATCGCCTCAGCTCGCCCAAGTCCACGCTCCTCACGCTCGTCAACCTCGCCCAACAAAAAGACGGCGACCGCAAAAACGTGGAACTCCGCATCGCCAACCTCCCCAACGCGCGCAAAGCCTGGTCCTGCTTCCACCCCAACCTCACCCTCCGCCGCGACGGCGACACCGTCCTCGTCACCCTCCCCACCCTCGCCGCCGCCGACATTCTCGTGCTCGAGTAAGCCCCCGGAGCGCGGCTGTGTGCGCGGAGCACCAGCCGCAGCAGGTTGGCCGCAGGGGACGCCTCTGATTACAAAGGGTGCCAGCGCGGTTTCGGCGCCGCTGCGGCTGGTCCTCGGCGGACACAGCCGCGCTCCGGTGGGTGCGGGGACGGGCCGTCCGCGCCCCGTTGGGGAACGTGCCGCAGAATTAAAAAGGATGGCGGCGCAGTTGGGTGCGGCCGCCATCCTTGGGGAGGGGGAAACGGGGGCGGGCTAGATTTCGAAGCCCTTGCGGTATTCGCGTTTCACGTATTGGGCGGCTTCGGGGGCGTTGGTGGCTTTCATGGCCGGGCCGTCCCATTCGAGTTTTTTGCCGACGCGCAGGGCGACGCAGCCGAGGAGGATGATCTCGGTGAGGTAGGCCGCGATGTCGAAGTTCGAGTACGCCGCGTCGCCGCCGCGGCAGGCCTGGACCCACTCGACGTAGTGACCGGGCGAGGCGGTGAATTTCGCGGGGATGGCCTTGACGGCGTCGTGCTCGGTGGCGGCTTTCAATTCCTTCTCGTCGTTCATGCGGACGAGGAAAGAGGAGCCGTAGTCGTCGGGCGAGAAGATGCGGCCTTTGTCGCCGATGAGGAGGCAGCCGCTGCCGGGAAGCTTTTTCATCTTCTCGACGATGTCTTCGGTGAGCTCGGCGGACGGGCGGTTGGTCTCGGGCGCGCCGGGCTTGCCGTCATACCAAGTGAAGGACACGGGGACGAGGCCCTCGCGTTCGGGGAACTCGAAGCGAATCTGCGAACTGAGCGGCCAGCTCTCTTTGTTAATGCCGGTGGACTTGGCCTCGATGCTGGTCGGGTAGCCGAGCTTGAGCGCGCGGAAGGGCATGTTGACGGTGTGACAGGCCATGTCGCCGAGCGCGCCGGTGCCGAAGTCCTGCACGCCGCGCCAGCCGAAGGGATGATAGCCCTTGTTGTAGGGCCGCATCGGCGCGGGGCCGACCCAGAGGTCCCAGTCGAGGTTGTCGGGCACGGGGAGTTCGCCGGCGGGACGGTCCTGGCCTTGGGGCCAGATGGGGCGATTGCTCCAGACGTGGAGCTGCCGGACGTTGCCGATCAGGCCGGCCTGGATGACCTCGACGGCGCGGCGCAGACCGCTGCCGGCACTGCCCTGGTTGCCCATCTGCGTGGCGACTTTCTTTTCCTTGGCGAGCTGGCGGAGGTAGCGCGCCTCGAAGACGGAGTGCGTGAGCGGCTTTTGCACAAAGGCGTGTTTGCCGAGCTTCATGGCCATCGCCGCGGCGGGCGCGTGGACGTGGTCAGGCGTGGCGACGATGACGGCGTCGAAGCTCTTGCCCATCTCTTCGATGAGCTTGCGGTAATCGCGGTATTGCTTGGCCTGGGGGTATTTCTCGCCGCGTTTGGCGAGCGTGTTTTTGTCCACGTCGCAGAGGGCGACAATGTTGCCGCCGGCCTTGGCGGCTTCGTCGGTGTCGCTCGAGCCTTTCCCGCCGGCGCCGATGACGGCGATGTCGAGTTTGCCGTTGAGGTTTTGTCCGCGCAGCAGGGCGGGACCGGACATCGCGGCGAGGCTGGTGGCCAGGAGCGAGCGTTGAATGAAACCGCGGCGGTTCAGGGACGCGACGGTGGAAGTGGGGGGAACGAGTGGTGTTTTGGACATGCGTGAATGGCTATCCGGGGCGCGGATGGGGAACAAGGAATTTCGGGGGCGGAAGCGAAGCTCAAAGCCTAAAGCTCAAAGCTCAAGGGAAGATCCAAGGAACAAGCGCCTCCATGAATCACGGCGGGAAGGGCGATGGGAAACCGCGCCGGAAGGCAGGCTGGCGAAAGCCTGCTCACTCCGAGCACGGGATGACCGAGCGGTAGCGCAGCATTTTGGAGCCTGAGGCTTGGTGCTTCCCTTGAGCTTTGAGCTTTATTCTTTGAGCTTCCCCGCCCTCTCCGCTGCGGGCGGTTCGAAGAAAAAGTCACAACCCCGCAGTAACGCGCGCGTCCCTGCCACCGCACTCGAGGCTCGCAAGCGGGTTCCGGGGCGTCCAGCGTGTGCGCGTGCAATCAGGGCGCAGGTCGGTCGAGCAGGTGTTGCGCGCGGGGCGCGTGCTGCTGCGACGGGAATGGCGGCGGGCGCTGGCGGTGCGGGAGCGGATTTTCTTCAGCGAGGAGGCGGTGCATCTGCTGCTGGCGGGCGTGGTGGGAGTGCTGGGGGCGGTGACGAATCTGATTTTCTATCTCGCGCTGGAATCGGTGAAATATCTGGTGCTCGGTTCGACCGGGGATTTGACCGAGATCGCGGAGCATCTGCCGGGGTGGCAGCGCATCGCGACGCCGACGTTGGGCGCGCTGGTGGCGGGGCTGGTGTTGCATCGGGGGCTGCGGGCTTTTGGGGAACGGTTTTCGACGAACCTGCTCGAGGTGGTGGTGGCGGGCGACGGGCGGCTGCCGTTTCGCGTGGGCTTGGTGAAATCGCTTTCGTCGCTGCTGAGTTTGGGGACGGGGGCATCGATCGGGCGCGAGGGGTCGATCACGCAGATGACGGCGACGCTGGCGTCGGGCTGGGGAAAGTTGGCGGGCTGGCAGCCGTATCGGCTGCGGCTGCTGGTGGCGTGCGGGGCGGCCGCCGGAATCGGCGCGGCGTACAATGCGCCGATCGGCGGGGCGGTGTTCGCGGCGCAGGTGGTGCTGGGCAATTTCTCGATGCACCTGTTCGGACCGCTGGTGTTCGCGTCGGTGGTGGCGTCGGTGTTGTCGCGGAGTTTTTTCGGAATGACGCCGTGGTATCGGGTGCCGGATTTTGATTTCACACGGCTGTCGCAGTTGCCGTGGTTTCTGTTGCTGGGCTTGGTTTCGGGCGTGCTGGGGGCGTTGTTCCTGAAATCGCTGCAGTGGAGCGAGGCGGCGTTCAAGCGGCTGCCGGTGCCGGGTTATGCGCGGTTGATGGTCGGCGGGCTGGTGGTGGGGATGATTGCGGTGGGCTGCCCGGAGGTGTGGGGAAACGGGGCGGGAGTGACGACGCGCATCTTGCACGAGCGGCTGCCGCTGGTGTTTCTGGCGGTGCTGTTGCTGGCAAAGTTTGTGGCGACGCTGGCCAGCGTGGGGTCGGGGACGGTGGGCGGGGTGTTCACGCCGACGCTGTTTCTCGGGGCGGCGGCGGGGAGCATGTTCGGCGCGATCATTCACCATGCCGGCTGGGGGACGGCGCTGCCGACCGGGGCGTTTGCGCTGGTGGGCATGGGGAGCGTGCTGGCGGCGACGGTGCATTCGCCGCTGCTGGCGTTGATCATGGTGTTCGAGATTTCGCTGAACTACTCGCTCGTGCCGCCGCTGATGCTGGCGTGCGCGATCAGTTCGCTGGTGGCGAGCCGGCTGCATCGGGACTCGATTTACACCGCACCGCTGCGGGCGAAGGGCCTGGCGGAGGACCGGGACAATCAGCAGGTGGGCGCGGCGACGCGACGGACGGTGGGCGAGCTGATGCGCGAGCCGGTGCCGCCCGTGCGGGAGACGACGACGCTGCCGGAGATTGGCGAGCGGTTCCTGACTTCAGCGTACAATTTTCTGCCGGTGGTCGATGACGCGGGGCGACTGGTGGGTGTGGTGGGGCTGCATGATTTGAAGGATTTCCTGAACGCGGGTCAGGAGCTGGCGGCCGTGATCGCGGCGGATGTGATGCGGCCGCCGCCCCTGTGCCTCACGCCGTCGCAGTCGTTGCTCGAGGCGTTGCCAACGCTGCTGGCGAGCGAACTGCGGAATGTGCCGGTGGTGAACAGTCAGCACGAGAAGCGGCTGGTGGGGGCGGTGCCGCGGAGCGAGGCGCTGGGGTTGTTGTCGGAGGCCATCGCGGCGCTGAATGCGACGAAGGCATGAACCGGTGGCGGCAGAAAAATAGGGAGCAGAAGCCGGCCCCGCCGCGCCGCAACCGGCTCACGCCGTGAGCAACCCGCGGCGGATGGCGAAGCGCACCAAATCGGTCTGTGATCGCAGGCTCAGCTTGCGCATCAGGTTCGCCCGATGTTTCTCCGCCGTGCGCGGGCTGATGAACAACTTCCCGGCCACCTCCGGGCTGGT
>CAMAUZ010000003.1 GCA_945861535.1 Akkermansia muciniphila
CTCCTGCACAATCACCCCTCCGGCGAACCCCAACCGTCCGAAGCCGACATCAAGGTCACCCGTGACCTCATCCGCGCCGGGCAGTTGCTGAAGATGGAAGTTCTCGACCACATCATCATCGGCAACCCCGGCTATGCCAGCCTCAAGGAGCTCGGTTCTTTTCACTGACCTGCCTTGGAACGAACCAGATCGATGCCGATCTTGCAACGGGAACTCGGCTCCCAGCTGGCCCCGGTCAATCTGGAGGCTGTTTGGACTCCTCCGATCATTAGCGGTTGGCCGGTCAAGCCGTCGAAGGCGAACCTCCGCAAGTCCACTGCTTCCGGGTCAAGAACAGCGACCCTCCACCCCCGACCATTCCATGGCCGGGGGCTTTTATTGCCACCAGAAAATCGAGATGGTCATTGTGGCACAACTCGCGGAACCGGGTTCTCAATCTCCTTGCTGACACCCCAATCCTGCGGAATCTTCCGTCCGAGCCGAATTTGGGGCTTTTTGGCGGTCAAAGTGAAGTAGCAAAAAGGCAATGTACGGGCCCCGGGTGCCGTTTTCCGCGCCCTCGCGGGAAACCCGCATGGACCGAGATCGAACAAATGATCTCGGCGGGTGCCCCCGCGCCGGTGCTGACTGCAATGGCGTACCCAGCCACACCCGATAGCAGGTACGCTCCCCCAACTTGGGAATTCGAGTTCAACCTCACTTTTCGACCTCCCCACGAGCCGCAACCGTCGATTCTGCAAATTGTAGTATGCAAAATCACCGGTCATTCTGCTACCCATCTATCTCCGAAGACGAGCCGAGGGCGCATCTCAGTTTCTTGCCCTTCTCATTAGCACCCGGCTTCAGCCGGGTGTTGCTCGGGAAGAGAATCGCGGAGCCGTTTTAACGGCTTTGGCATAGGTCCAAGCCACGGCAGCAAGACCGGAGAAACCGCTTAAGCGGTTGGCGCGATTCGCCTTCCCAGACACCCGGCTAAAGCCAGGTGCTAATGAGATGGGGAATCGGCGGCGCGAAACTGAGATACGCCCTGAGCCATTCCGAGATAACTTCCGCCTTGAATCACGCCCCCCACGCCGCCACCTTCCACCCATGGGAAAAGTTACCGTCAAAATCAAACTGACCAATCAGGGCGACTTGGTGGCCGCTCACCGTCAACTCTCCACGGCCACGCCCCGCACAGTGGAAGTCGAGGCGCTCGTGGACACCGGGGCGACGCGCCTCTATCTCCAGTCCAGCGTCCATCAAGGCCCTTGGCTTGGAGAAGGTGGACGAGGTTGTTTCCCAGACCACCAACGGCCCCAAGCAACGCAATGTCTATGAGTCCGTGCGGCTGGAAGTTCAGGGCCGTTACGGGGAATTCAACGTCGTGGACGTCGGCGAGCAGGTGCCGAACCTGCTCGGTCAGATACCGCTCGAATATCTCGACTTCGTGGTGGACTCCAAGAATCGCAAACTCATCCCCAACCCGGACCACGGGGACAAGCAGATGAGCGAGGAATATTGAGATTGCGGCAAATGACTGTTGGCCCCATGACCCGAATCATCTAACATCAACCTATGCAACTCACCGCCATCATCTACCCCGACTCCGACACCGACTGGCTGGTGGCCGAGTGCCCGGAAACCGGCACCGCCAGCCAGGGCAAGACCGAGGCAGAAGCCCTCGCCAACCTCCGCGAAGCCACTGAACTCTACCTGGAGTCGTTTCCCCAGACGGTGAAGCGGGCGACGGCCATCCGGAGCTTCGATCTGGCTCATGCCTAAGCCGCCCATCGTTTCGGGCACCCAAGCCGTGAAAGCCTTGCAACGCCTTGGATTCCAAGTGGACCGTCAGCGCGGCAGCCATGTGGTGATGAAGAAGACCACGCCCGAAGGCGCGCGCGGCTGCGTCATCCCGATGCACCGGGAAGTCGCACTGGGCACCCTGCGCGTCGCACTCAAACAGGCTGGGGTCAGCGTCGAAGAATTCGCCGAAGCGTTATGAATTCCGCCGCCACTGCCTGCCGCCCGCCGGTGGCCAACTCGCCCCTGCTCCATCAGCTGCGCGCCACCGGGGCGGACACCGAGGACGCCCGCATCATTAATCGCGCCAAGAAAGCCCACGGCAAACAGCCGCGCATTCCCTGGTCGCAGGTCAAAAAGGACCTGAGCTTGCCATGAAAGCACGACTGAACCTGCTGGGCCAGACTCCCGTGGATTATCTCGCCTTCGTGGTGGACTCCAAGAACCGCAAACTCATTCCCAACCCGGACCACGGGGATAAGCAGATGAGCGAGGAATACTGAAGTCCATGAATACCCCGAGCATCGCCCGCCGCATCCCCATAACCACGCTTGAAAGGGACGCCGCCACCCTTAAATTCCTCAACCAAACCGATGCCAACCAATATGTCCTCCGGACCTACCGGAAGGGGTTGAAAGTGAAGGGATTGTTAGTTGGGGACGCGGGATTACGGAAAAAAATGTGACTGGAACCGAATTCGCCGAAATGTGGTGGATGTTAGGTTCGCGCGACAAATGATCCGCTTGAAAATTGTAATCAGCCGGCTGATCATTGCGACGGGCGACCTTACCTTTACTTCTTCAGAAAATACATGTTGGTCAATCTAACGTGTTTCCCATGAACGTCCGCACCCTAGAACCTTGGCCTTGGCCCGATGACGAGATTTGCCGCGAGTTCGGGAGGACTAGCTACTATGCTCACAAACTCGAACGCGAGTTGAAACTCCTGCTACTTGCGGCGCATATTCAAGGCCGCATAGCAATTGCATTTGATAGAGCGAAATACCACACGTTAGAGAATTTTCTCTATAATCAGACACTTGGCGGCTTGATCTACATCCTTAAGGAGGGAGGTGGATTGACCAACAATAAAATCAAGAAGGGGCTGCAGGGAGCGCTCGCCGCACGGAACGAACTTGCTCATACCGCCCTGGAGAACCACGATCCGATGCACTACCATATGGCGCATCGGGATGCGCTGCTCCAGCGTCTAGATGAATTACGCTTCCGCATCGGTGTTCCCTACTTAATAATTCGCGAGTTCCGGAAAATCCTTGAGGAAGAAATCGGCATCACGGAGGAGCAACTGCAAGAGAAGCTCAGAAACATGGGGCCAGAAGGTGATGTACCTTAAACTTCCGCCGCCGCAGATTCGTCTTGGATTCGCTGCGTTTTGGTCCGTAGGACTTACTCGCACCTTGCAATGTCAACAGGCCAATCTGGGACCCACTTCCTGAAACTCCTCTTCATCTGCAGCCGTAACCGGATTCGGAGCCTCACCGCCGAACGCATCTTCGGCGGCCTTCCCGGCCTTCAGGTGCGCTCCGCCGGCACGCAGCCCAACGCCCGCATCGTCGTCACCGAAGGGCATATCGGTTAGGCCGACATAATCTTCCTCATGGAGAAGTCCCACCTGAACCGCCTCCGGCAGAAGGTCCCCGAAGCGCTCGAAGGCAGGCGTATTGTCACTCTGCATATTCCCGACGACTACCAGTTCATGCAGCCCGAACTCATCGACGAGTTACACGCCAAGGTATCCCAGCACTTGGCGCTGGAGATCGGGGAACGGTTTAGTGGAAGCGATACCGAGCGGATCGAGTGACATTTACAGGACCAAGTCATCAAGGCCGGTGAAGGTGACGGTGAGGCCGCCGACCTCGCGGGTGTAGGGCTTGGACAGGTTGGTGGCGATGACGAGGTTCATCTCCGCCGGATTGAGCGCGCGGAAGACTTGCCCGTTTGGGAAGGTCTGTGCGATAAGTTATCCATGAACGAGATCATCTTTGAAGTGCGCGAGGACGAGACGGACGGCGGCTATGTCGCCACGGCCCTCGGTCATGCCATTGCGACACAAGGGGACACGGTCGAAGAACTGCGCGCGATGGTCCGCGACGCGGTGCATTGCCATTTTGGCGATGGCGTGCCCGGCGCGATGCCGCAGATCATCCGGCTCCACTTTGTCCGCGACGAGGCGCTGGCGGTGTGAAAACCCCGCGCAACATCAACGCCTCCGACCTCATCCGCGCCCTGCGCATTCTGGGCTACGAGCGCGTGCGGCAGGATGGGTCACACATCCGCCTGACCACCACCGTTGGAGGGACACATCATGTCACGGTTCCCAATCATCGCCCGCTGAAGACGGGCACCTTGCTGGGAGGTGTCTTGAAGCCCGTGGCCGCGCACCACAAACTTACGGTCGAGGAATTGCTGGCCCAGCTCGATCTGTAGTTTAGGGCCAGTTCGTTTCGGATACGTATTCGTGGAGATCGTCCTTTAGGCTGGGACCTTGGAGTTGGAAAGCGTGGAGGCAGTTTTTACGTTTGGTCGGACTGGATGTAAAATCAGACTTCTCGAGGGCCGGAGGCAAATTCATTGGCAACCAGTGCGGGATGCTGGTTGCGCAGCGATGCCTGGGAGCAGAAAATGAGGGAGTCTTCTTGCCTCGGCACCTACTGGGTAGTCCGATGTGGGGCGTCTGTCGCAACAAAAACCCTCGCCACCCGCCGCATCCGTCGCAGTATTCCGTCCCATGCACACCTTACTCGTCACCCTCGCCTGCCTATGGATTGGCTCGTCCGTTGCACGCGCCGCCGCGCCGCCGGGTGCGCCCCGGCCCAATGTTCTCTTCATCATGGCGGATGACTACCGGCCGGAGCTTGCCACTTATGGTTCGCCGGCTATTACGCCGAATCTGGATCGGCTCGCGCGGCGGAGCCTTCAGTTCGACCGCGCCTATTGCCAGCAGGCGGTCTGCAATCCGTCGCGCTCCTCGCTGCTCACCGGCCGCCGTCCGGACACGCTCCGCATCTGGAATAATGGCACTCACTTTCGTGAATTGAACGCGGACGTCACCACGCTGCCGCTCTGGTTCAAAGAGCACGGTTATCACACCCGCTGCGCCGGGAAGATTTTTCACAACTGGCACACCAAGGAGAAGGGCGACGCCCGTTCGTGGAGCGCGCCCGAGTTCCTCCACTACGCCACGCACGGCGAAGACCACGCGCTGGTCACCGGCCCGCTCCCGCCCAACACCGCCTCGCCCGCGCCGCGTCTCTACACGTCCGTCCCGCTCTACGAATGCCGCGACGTTCCTGACGAAGCCTACTACGACGGCCGTGTCGCCGCCGAAGCCGTGCGCGTCCTCGCTGAGATCAAAAGCCAGCCCTTCTTCCTCGCCGTCGGTTTCTGGAAACCCCACGCGCCCTTCAATGCGCCCAAGAAATACTGGGATCTCTACGACCGCAAAAAGCTCCCCGTGCTCGATCCCGCCCGTCCCACCGGCGCGCCTGAGGTGGCCTTTCACGACGGCCGGGAGCTGCGGGGTATCCCGCCGAACCAAGTCAATTTCACCCCCGAACAAATCGCCGAAATCCGCCACGGTTACTTCGCCAACATCAGCTATCTCGACGCCCAGCTCGGCAAGGTCCTCGACGCCCTCGACAGCAGCGGCGTCGCCGACCGCACCATCATCACCTTCATCGGTGACCACGGCTATCATCTCGGCGAGCACGGACTCTTCGGCAAAACCTCCAATTTCGAATACGACGCCCGCGTTCCCTTCTTTGTCAGTACTCCCGGTAACACCAATGCAGGCAAGCGCACCCAGTCACTCGCTGAGTTACTCGATCTCTTCCCTACGCTGGTGGAACTCTGCGGTCTCCCTGCTCCCGCCGGACTCGAAGGCACCAGTCTCGTCCCCGTCCTCCGCGATCCTACTAAGTCAGTGAAATCGGCCGCCTACACGCAGCACCCGCGTCCCGCCTACTACGACCGCGAGCCGGATAAACAACCCAAGACCATGGGCGTCAGTGTCCGTCTCGCCGGCGGTCGCTACACGGAATGGCGCGATTGGAAGACCGGCGAAACGATCGCCCGCGAACTCTACGACGACGCCCAGCAACCCGCCGAGCTCCACAACCGCGCCACCGATCCGGCCCACGCCGCATTCCGTCAGCAGGCCGAGCGCCTCCTGCACCAGCAGTTCCCCTCGAACGGGCCCGGTCTTCCGCGCTGACCCGGACTAAAGAGACTGCGTGAAAATGTAGCCGCCGACGTGAGGAGGCGGATGGAACCCGCACGAAATAATGGGAAATCCGCCTCCTCACGTCGGCAGCTACGTCCCTTACGCGGGTTTTCACACAGTCTGTAAAGGCGGTATTTCAACCACGGAGGCATACGGATGGACACGGATAGGAACGTCGAATCGGTAATGACTCCACTTACTCACTCGGGCATGAGTCCGAAGTGGATGGGCTTGGGTGCTTCCAAGCTAATACTATCCAGTCGGGCCGATTCTTTTGGACCACAGAGACACGATGAACACAGAAAAAACCAGGATTTGCTGGTCGATTGTTCATCACTGATTGGTGATTTCCTGGAGCCGGACCCGTCCCTCGTTTTTTTTCTGTACTACAACTCTGCAAAACCCGCGCGCGCCGGGAGGATTATTCCCGGAGCGCGGCTGTGTGCGCGGAGCACCAGCCGCAGCGGGGTGGACCCACGGGACGCCTCTGATTCCAGCGGGTGCGTGCGGAGATTCGGGGCCGCTGCGGCTGGTCCTCGGCGGACACAGCCGCGCTCCTTGGGGTGCTGCCCCGCCGCGCTGTGTTCATCGTGTCTCTGCGGTTTTGCTTCCCGTTTTAACTGAATGGAGACAGCCAGACTCCGAATTAGTGACCCACCCTTACGACTGGCTATCCCTGCCCATTCTATCTCCCCGGTAGAAACGTGAACGCCGCCGCACCGAGGATGCACAGGAACGCCGCGACGTGATTCCACTGGGGTTTCTGGCCAAAGTAGAAGAACGCAAAGGCGATGAACACCACGAGTGTCACCACCTCCTGGATGATCTTCAGTTGGTAGGGGGAATAGGTCTGGCTGCCCCAGCGATTGGCCGGGACCATGAGACAGTACTCGAAGAACGCGATGCCCCAGCTCACCAGGATCACCAGCCCGAGCGAGCGATGGGTGTGTTTGAGATGTCCATACCAGGCGACGGTCATAAACACGTTGGAGACCACCAGCAGCACGATCGGCAACCACGCGTTTTGCATTGTTAGAATCAGTTGAATTGTCTTTCGGAAGTGCGGCGAATTCGGACTCCGTAGCCGCCGACGTGAGGAGGCGGAAGGCCCTGTCCATCCGACGCTCCGACTCCTCACGTCGGCGGCTACGAGACTACGCCAGTCGCACCGGGATCCCCCGCTGCGCCAGATGTTCCTTCACTTGGCGCACGGTGTAGGTGCCGTAATGAAAAATGCTCGCCGCCAGCACCGCATCCGCTTTGCCGGCGAGGAGAACCTCCGCCATGTGCTCCACCGAACCGGCCCCGCCGCTGGCCACCACCGGCACGCCTACGGTCTCGCTCACGCGCCGCGTGATCGCGAGATCGAAGCCCGCCTTGGTGCCGTCAGCGTCGATGCTGTTCAGCACGATCTCGCCCGCCCCGAGCGCGACCGCGCGCTGCGCCCATTCGAGCGCGTCGAGGCCCGTCGCCTTGCGCCCGCCGTGGGAGAACACCTCCCAGCGCCCCGGCGCGACCCGCTTGCAATCAATCGACACCACGATGCACTGGCTCCCGAACTTTTCCGCGCCGGCGCGAATCAGATCCGGCGTCGCCAGCGCCGACGAGTTGATGCTCGTCTTGTCCGCGCCCGCCTTGAGCATCACGCTCATGTCCGCCACCGCGCGGATGCCGCCGCCCACGGTCAAGGGCATGAAACACTGATCCGCCACGCGCTGAATCACCTCGACCATCGAGGCCCGCCCGTGCGCGCTGGCGGTGATGTCGAAGAAGACCATTTCATCCGCGCCCTGCTCGTTGTAGCGCAGCGCCAGCGCCACGGGATCGCCGACGTTGCGCAGTTCGCCCGCCTCGGCCTTGCCGAATTGCACACCGCGGGTGACCTGTCCGTCGTGGACGTCGAGACACGGGATGACACGTTTGGCCAGCATGATGATTAGTGCGCCGCGTCGCTCATTTTCGCGACGGAAGCCCGCGCATTAAGCCGTCGGCCCCTGCGGAAAGCAACTGCCCGGAGCGCTCGTGGCGAATGCGCCGCACGCGCCGGGCCTTCGTTTCCATTGGTGCCAGACGGTACCGCTTCGAGCGTGTTTGAAAAGTCGCTTGAGCCGAAGGGACCGGGTCTGGAGTTCCGCGTTTACGCGGCCCGCTGGTCCAGTCCGCCCGAACCGCGTAAACGCGGAACTCCCAACCGGGGTTTTCAAACCGGCTCTCAGTGTTTTTCTCCCGCGTGTCACGGTCGTGTTCGGAATCAAGGTTGAACCCCCCGCCCTCGCCGGACTAAAACCTCCCCGCGCATGAAACCCGGATTGCAGATCGGCCAGCAGGGCGAGTTGGTGTGGATCGTGGATCCGATCCATACCATCACGCTCGGCCTCGCGACGGCCACACAGGTCACCGTGTTCTCCACGCCGAGCATGATCATGCTTATGGAACGAGCCGCGCGCGAAGCCCTCCGCCCCTACCTCGAACCCGGCGAGGAAACCGTCGGCGTCGAAGTCAGTTGCGAGCATCTCGCGGGCGCGCCGCTCGGCGCGACCGTGCGCGGCGTGGCCACCATCACCGGCCTCGCGAAACGCCGCGTTTCCTTCGACATCGCGGCCTATCACGGCGATCGCCTGCTCGGACGCGGACGCCACACCCGCGCGATCGCGCGAGTCGAACGCCTGCTCCAAAATCTCCGCCAAATCGCCCCCAACCCCGGAGCCTCCATGAACATCCGCGCCAACTCCGGCGAACTCCCGCCGTTCGCCACACTCGCCGTCGCCGTCTCCGCCAAGGTCGCCACCGTCACCCTCAACCGCCCGAAGTCCCTCAACGCCGTGGACACGCAGATGACCACCGACCTCGAGCAGTTCGTCGCGTGGCTCACCGGCCATCCCGAGGACGTCCGCGTCGTGATCCTCACCGGCGCCGGCCCGGCCTTCTGCGCGGGTGACGATGTGAAGGAACTCGGCACCCTCGCGCTCGACGACGCGCGCGCGCTCAGTCTGCGCCAGGCCCAGCTTTACCTCGCCTTCGAGTCCCTGCCGCAGCCGCTCATCGCCGCGGTGAACGGCCCCGCGCTCGGCGCTGGTTGCGTCTGCGCCTACTCGTGCGATTTCCGTATCGCGTCGCACGCCGCCGCGTTTGGCATGCCCGAGATCAAGCTCGGCTGGACGCCCGGCTACGGCCTCGCGCAACTCACCGCCCTCATCGGCAAGGCCCGCGCGCTCGAACTCTGCCTCACCGGCCGCACGCTCACCGCGCGCGAGGCCCACGACTGGGGCCTCGTCAACGAACTCGCCGCCGGTTCGCAACTCCTCGAACGCGCCCGCAAGCTCGCCGCGCAGCTCCTGCAAATGCCCGCTCTCGCCCTCCGCGAAACCAAACGCGTCCTCCACGCCGACGAAGGCCCGCAATCCAAAACCGCTCACCGCCTCGACACCGACGCCTACCTCCGCTGCCTCGAATCCCCCGACGCCCGCGAAGGCATCGCCGCCTTCAGCGACAAACGCGCGCCGCGTTTTCAAGGGCGGTGAACGGTAGTTGCGGAGAAGTTGCGGCGCAAAAATCCTGGTAGGGACGCGTTGCGCGCGTCCCCACCTTTTCCCAGTCCTGGGCGCTTGCTCCGAAATCTGACATGCCTGCTTTGGGTCGCTCACCACGCCCCGGTGAGGCGTCCCGTGCCGGAGGCACGCCTGGAGTTTGGACATTTTTTGAGGAGCGCGGGCGGTCCCCGCCCGCAGCGGCAGCGAATTCGCAAAGGTGCCGGGGTATTTCCCGGGCGTCCTCCCGTGGGCGCACGCGCTGCGACCGGGGACCGGTCGCGCTCCGGCGGTGGCGCGCGGGTCGCGGCCGGACGAAAATGTCCAAACTCCAGCCGTGCCGGAGGCACGCAAAGAAATTAGCCGGTGGTGAAGCGCAGCGGAACCACCGGATAGGCTCCCAAGAAACTCGTGCGCCCCGGCGGGGCGCGAGAAGGCCGCAGACTTACCGACTCATGCCGAGCCGTGGCAAGTTTGCGGCACTCAAGCGGTTTCACCTCTCTCTCTCGCCCCGCCGGGGCGCAGGCCCTCGGGGAGGCGTTTGTCCGGTGGTTCCGCTGCGCTTCACCACCGGCTAATCTCTTGGATGCCGCTGGCATCCTCTGAAGCGGATCACTGAATCTTTCTTACGAACTGGCGTGCGCCCTCACTTGCTCCCAAGCTTCGTCACGTCTTCCGCGTTCAGCGCGCGATTGAAAACAGCGATCTCGTCGAGGCGACCTTCCCAGTTGGAATCGTTGTCGCTGCGGCCGCCGAAGAAGCATTGCTCGAAGGCGGCGGGGAAATTGGCGGGCGCGGTGGTTTCCAATTCGAGCTGGCCGTTGAGATAGGCACGCACGCTGTCGCCGTCGCGGACGAGAACGACGTGCTGCCATTGCCAGCGGGGGATTTCCGTTTTGCCAGCGACGACAGTTTTCGCACTGTCGCCGTGGAGGAAGATGAGCTTGCCCGTGTGCTGGTTCGTGCCACCGATGCCGAGGTGATCGCCCGCCGCGCCGAGGCCGTGGTCGTGGTCACGCGAGAAGAGCCAGCCGCTCACGTCGCGGGCGGTGTTCGGCATTCCGTTCCACAGCCACAGCGAAACGGAGTAACGGTCGCCGAGTGACGGCAGGCGCGCGCGGACTCGTCCGCCGACAAAATGCGGGGCGCGATTTTTTTCCGCCGCCTCGCAGAAGACCGCCGAGCGCGGGCCTTCGAGATAGAACGTGATGCCGGGTTCGTAGGTCGCGTCGTGCGCGTGGCCGGTGGCGTCGGCGGCATGCGGGCCGGTGAATTCGTTCAAGCGCCAGTAGGCCGCGGGCTGGAGCGCGAGCACGCCGCGCGCGGCGGGGCCGTCGGTGAGCTTCCACGCGCGCCGCGGCTTCCCGGCGACTTGCTCCAGCAGATGGATGGCGGCCTCGGCGATCTTCGGCTCGGCCATGACTTCGAGACCGGCGGAGCGCGCGGCCCAGGTGTTGTAGCCGCCGAAGGGATATTGCTCGGGCGGCGGGATGTAGCCGTCACCGCCGTTGGCCAACTCGATGACCAT
Source organism: Akkermansia muciniphila (assembly GCA_945861535.1). Lineage (GTDB taxonomy): Bacteria > Verrucomicrobiota > Verrucomicrobiia > Limisphaerales > BJHT01 > BJHT01. Next base: position 11,080 of record CAMAUZ010000003.1, read on the forward strand.
CGTGTTCGGGAGCGGGCTGGCGGCCTTTATTTTCAAGCCCGTGACCGCGTAGGTCTCGCACGGCGTGGTGGCGATGGCGATGTCCCCGAGGCGGAGGGCTTGCACGACGATCTCGGTCTGTTGCGCCTCGTGCAGCAGAATCTGTTCGCGCGCGTAAATTTCCGGCGTGGTCTTGACGAGGCGGTTGGTGACGCCGGCCATGATGCGGCGCGACCATTCGAGGCGTTGCTGGTCGGGCACGCGATATTTCAAAACCATGCGGCGCTCGGCCATCGCGAGGTCGGCGTCGGCGCGATGCGCGAGGCCGGTGAGGGCTTTCTGCGCGAGGTCGAGCAGGCCGTTGGCGTATTGGTCGATGGTGGGCTTGGGGCGGTCCTTTTCCGGGATGGTGTAATCGACGCGATAAATGTCGCCGCTGCAGCCGTGCGACATGAGACCGACGAAGGCGGGCTTCCCCGCGACGGGCGAGGGCGCGAGGCGCGTCTTCAAGCCCTCGGCGAACAGCCCGAAGTAATCGGCGCTGATGTCCGCGTCGCCGAAATAGTGCATCGAAAAATTGCCCAGCACCGCGAGTGGACGCCCGTCGCGCGCCTGAATCGAGATGAGCGCAAGGTCGGGATCTTTCGGTCCGGCCTCACCGGTGACATCGTCCCAAACGCGGCCAGCGTGCATGTTGGCGCGGATGTTCTTGTTGCCGAAGGGATCTTCCGCGAGCCGGTCCGGGCGGCGAATCCACTGCCGCAGCGCGGTGAAATCAGCCGCGTCGATTTTCGCGAAACCGACGCGGGCGGGTTCGAGATTGGCCCGCGCCGCGGCGATGGCCTCGACGAGTTTGTCGCGCAGGAACGGCACGTAACGCGGGTCGGCATCCGTGCCCAGACAACCCATCGACGCCGGCGCACTGTGCGCGTGCGTCGCGGAAATGAGGATGCGATCGGCGGCAATGCCCGTCCGTTTGGCCGCGAGCGCCTTGGCCTCATCCAGCAACGCGCGCCCCATCATGCAACTGTCCACGACCACAATCGCGACGCGGGTCTTGTCATCGGCGAGCACGATGGCGCGGGCGTTGACCGCGGTTTTGATTTTCGCACCCGACCGGCTGGTCATGCCGCCGTTGACGAAGACCGGGAGGATGTCGCCGGGCGGTGTGACGTCGATGACCGCGGCCCCGGCCTGGAAGTCGGCGCGGGCGCGGAGGGGAGCACCGGCGAGGGCAATGACGGCGGCGATTAGCGCGGCGAGTGGGCGGGTGTGCATGGCGAGCGAGGTGAACTGCAGGACATAGTGACTGACCGGCATCGGTGCGATGCGCGGCGCTGCCTATTGTTTAACAAACGGACCACTGAAGACCCGCTGGACCGGGCAACCCTCAATCGAGTCAGGAATAACCGCCGTCTTCGCCGACTGACTGCCGTCAAGATGGATGGCTAACAGAAAACTCCCGTTCTCCCCCCGCTCGACGCCGACGCCACACACCCCGAGCTGCTGGAGCAGCCGCCCAGAGTATTTGCGTTTGATTTCCCGAACTTGTTGCTCAGAAGCCATGGTCACGGACCGTATCTCACGTTCATGCCAGCGTCACCTTCAAAGCCCGGAGCACCTCGCCGATCTGATTGGCGATCGTGTGCGCCGTTTCGCTCTCACACCGCCTGTCGTTGGGCCAGATATTCCTCGGGGGACATCACCGGCAGCCGACTCGCCGCATAGTCTGTCTTGTTGCGTGTGATGATTATCTGCACGCCGCCCTCCGACTGAGCCGAGAAATACTGGATGGCGTCCTCGAAATCGCCGAAGCCCGAGCCAAGGGCGGCTTGAATCTCTTTTTCGCCGACCGCGACGGTCTTGGTGATCCGCTTCAACTTGGCGAGCAAGGCCAGTGTCTCCGCGTGCGTGCGGCCATTGCGGCGCAGGTAATAAAGATGGCTGAACGAAAGCGAGGACAGGCACGCCTCCACCTCCTGCACTTCCGCCAGACCCAGCAGGCGATGGGCGTGTTCCGCATAGGGTTGGCGGTCGGCCAGATGGTCCAACGCCACATCCGTATCGAGGAACAGCTTATCCTTCGCCATACTTCTTCCGCAGCTCTCCCACGATCAACTCACGGTAGTTCGTTTCCGGCGGGAGTCGGAGAGTGCCGCGCAATTCATCCGTGACGGGCGTCTGACCGGCCTGGCTGACGCGCCAGTTTTGAGCCATGACACCCAACTGCCGCTGCACGATCTCCGGCAACGTCATTTGATGCGCCCGCGCTTCCTGCTCGGCGAAATCCAAAACCTCGGCATCCAACTGCACAGTTAATGTGGCGATCATAGGTGGAATGTTAGGTGGCGTGCTAGGCGGCGTCAACGGCGCGGGCGGGAGTGGACGCGGTGCAGGCATAGCCGCACTCTCGGACACGCATCTCCGCCACTACCGGACAGGTGGTGTGTCAATTTCCGAATGGCAAAACAATTAGGACCGCGCCCTTTCAACCTGACGCGAGAGGAGATACCAGCCCTGTTCGAGCGAACTGAGTCAGAGATTCTCCAACAGTTCTTCCAATGTGATGTCCGCTTGTTTGAGGATCGACTGCAACGTCTTGGGGCGAATCTCCCGGTGCATCGGTACGCAGGGATGCAACCCGCCCTTGGCATAGTGACAGTGGGAACCCGTCTGCCGTTGAAACACAAAGCCGAGCCGTTTCAAGGCTCGGCAGACTTCCTCGCCGGAGAGGTCGCGCGGCAATTTCATGCGGCGGCCAGCACGGGGTCTTGGGCAAAGTGCATCCGAATGGGCCAGCGCAATTGCGGGGCACCCTCCTCGAACCGGCAGCGCACCAAGTCACGAATCATGGCCGGCAGCGTGTCGAGTGACTCTGCCTGCGTGGCCATCTCCGGTTCGTGGCAAGTGGCCACGAACCATTCCCCGTCCTGCTCCACGTGAAATTGCAGTGTTTGCATGGCGGGATGCTAGGTGGCCCGCTGGGTGGCGTCAACGGCGCGGGGCAGAAGCGGATGCGGGCGGGCGCATCTTACCCGTGACTATGCCGCCGGAGCCCGGCCTTCAGAGCTTGCGTGAAAACGTAGCCGCCGACATGAGAAGGCGGATGGAACTCATGCGAAATGCCGGGAAATCCGCCTCCTCACGTCGGCGGCTACACGGGCGGATCATTGCCGCATCAGTAGAGTTCGCGGACGCCGGTTTTCAGGCCGTGGAGGAGTTTTACTTCGGCGGCGGTGAGAGGGCGGTTGAAGACGGCGAGGTCGTCCATGTGACCAACATAGGAGGCGCCGAGGACGAGGAGGACTTTGGCGGGGTCCCAGCCGAAGGTGAGGTCCCAGCCTTCGATGGCGCCTTGGAGTTGGCCGTTGAGATAGAGTTTGCCGGAGGGCTTTTTGGATTTGTCGTTGATGTTTTCGAGGGTGAAGACGGCGTGGGTCCAGGCTTCGCGGGAGAAGGGGGCGCGGGCGACTTCGACGGCCGGGCGTTTGGCCGCGGGGAGGTCGGCCCATTGCGCGCCGGTGGGATTCCAGATGTGGAACAGCGGGCGGATGGCGTAGCGGAAGAGGCGCGGGGTTTCGTCTTTGGACCATTCGAGGAAGATGAAGCCTTTCTTGGTGTCATCGCCGATGATCTGGACGGGGTCGCAGTAGCCGGGGGCGAGGTCTTTGTCCGGGTCGAGCTTGAGCCAGACGGAGACGGTGGCGCTCCAGGTTTTGTCGTTGTAGTTGAGGACGTCGGGGCCTTTGAACTGCGGGTTGGATTTGCCTTTCTTGGTGAAGTGCAGGCCGCCACCGAAGCGGCCGCCGGTGGGGAGGAGTTTGATTTCGTCGTTGGCTTGGGCGGGGACGGTTTCCTTGCCGAGGCGGTAGTAGCAGGTTTTCTCGCCGCGGGAGAAGGTGGCGTTGAAGTCGGTGTCGAAGGGCGCGTGGAGGGTGAGGGCGCGACCGAGGTCGGCGGGGGTTTGGGCGGGGAGGGTAGGGACGGTGACGAGGGTGAGCGCGGTGAGGGACGCGAGGGAAGTGAGTTGTCGGAGGAGGCGCATGGGTTGGGTGAGGGTTGTGGATTGAGGGTGGGAACAGCGTGAGCCGGATGGCGGTGAGGCGGTTGGCGAATGTGTCGGCATCGCAATTTCGGTTGGCTGTTCGGGGCGGAGTGTCGGGATTCTGAGGGCTGCCGGCAAGCGCGATGGTGAACCACTAACCGGCACTAATAAATGCGGGGAAAAATGGGAAGGGGGACTGAGGCTAGCTCCAAAGTTTTTCATTAGTGCCGGTTAGTGCGGGTCAGTGGTGAAAAACTGCTTTTTGTTTCGGCGTTTGGCAGATCGACGGGGAAGCGTGGCGTTCGGGCCGCGGCGGGGTGCGCGAGGGCGGGACGCGGGGCGGGCATGGCGGGGAGTTACTTCTGCGGTTTGGCCGTGGCGAGGATTTGCTTCGCTTCGTCGGGGCCGATGTCGCGGACGAAGAGGTTGCGCCAGCGGATTTCGCCGCCGTGGGTTTGGAGCATGAGGGGGCCTTTGACAGCGAGTGGTTTCGTGCGGTCCCAGAAGTTCTCCATGACGGCGCCATCGACGACGAGTTTGTCGTTGAGCCAGACCCAGGTGACGGCACCGATCTGGCGGATGCGGAAGTTGTTCCATTGGCCGAAGGGTTTGTCGGCGAGGACGAGGGGATCGCGGCCGGGGGTCTTGGGCGTATTGTTGAAGAGGCCGCCGGAGCCGAGCCACGGACGACGGTCGGGGTTCTTCGGATTCTCGGGCTGGTTCTGATCCCAAATTTGCACCTGCGGCGTGCCGCGGAGGTAGATGCCGCTGTCGGCCTTGGGGACGGTTTTGTATTCGATAAGGAGTTCGATGTCGCCGAAGTCGGCGTCGGTGGTGGCGTAGGGGCCGGTGCCGGAATTGACGAGTTCACCGTTCTCGACGCGCCAGTGGTTGGGGAAATCGGTGCGTTGTTGTTTGAGATTGGCATCGCGTTTTTCGCTCGGCGGCTTCGGGACGGAGTGTGGGTTCAGGCCGTACCAGCCGGTGAGGTCGGAGCCGTTGAAGAGGGCGCGGAAGCCTTTGGGCGGGGCGGGTTCCGCGGCGAGGGGGGTCGGGAGCGAGCCGAGTAAAAGCGCGGTGAGGGCGAGCAGGAGTGTGGATTTTGCGAAGGGCAGGGTGGATTTCATGGCGGGGGTTTTACTGCTTCAGTTTCATAAGTCGAGGGCAAGGTCGCTGCAGATCGGCTGCCCGTTGGGCGGGCACGGCTGCGTTTTTGCAGGGGGATTTCCGAAAACTCGACGGGAGCGGACGGGGCGGGAAGGCCTCCCGCAGATTCAGGGCGGCCAGAGAGCCACTTGCAAAACCCCTGCTGGTTTATCTTTTACCCACCCTCTTTTGCCATCTGTGTCCCGTCCCCTCGTCCAAGGCCCAAGCATCTGGTAAAAGATGAGGGGTAAAAGACGGAAAGCCGGAACTGTGAAGCCGAGGTTTTGCAAGTTCCTCCACAGATGGGAATAAGGGGAGAAGAAATCTGTGGTCGCCTTGAATCTGCGGGAGTCTCGGTCCTCCCGTGCGGTGCCTCAGCCGTTTCGATTCGGTTGAAACCGGAATTGAAACCACAGAGACACGATGGACACAGAGAAAAACGAGGGATGGAGTCGGCTTCAGGAAGTCACTAATTAGTGACCGCTGATCGACTAGAAAGCCCCTGGTTTTTCTCTGTGTTCATCGTGTCTCTGTGGTGCAGATGAATCAGCCCGACTGAATGGTTACGGCTCAGCCGTAACGATGCCGTGAGTTCGGGGCCGGTTGGCGCTTGAGCCAGGTTCCGGGAAACGCTCTTATCCGCGCGTGGCAGCCCCAGTTTTCTCATGAACGATTCCCATCTCATTCTCGGCGTGGATATCGGCGGCACGAGCATCAAGGCCGCGGTGGTGGACACGCGCAAAGGTTCGCTGGCCACGACGGTCGCCCGCATCAAGACCCCGCAGCCCGCGACGCCCAAGGCGGTGGTCGCGGCGCTGGCGGAGTTGAGCGCGCGCCTGAAATGGCGCGGGCCGGTGGGCGTGGGTTTTCCGGGTTTGATTAAGCAGGGCGTCGTGCGGCGCGCGCCCAATCTCGATCCGGGCTGGGTGCGACACGAGATCGTGAATCATCTCCAGCGCGTGCTGGGCGTGCCGCTGGTCGCGGTGGGCAATGATGCGGACGCCGCCGGGTTGGCCGAAGCGCGCTACGGCGCGGGCCGCGGCGTGCGCGGGACGGTGGTGCTGGTCACGCTGGGCACGGGCATCGGGTCGGCGGTGCTGCACAACGGCTCGTTGCTGCCGGACACGGAGCTGGGGCATCTGGAAATCGGCGGGCAGGACGCCGAGCTGTTCGCCTCGACGCTCGCGCGCGAGCGCAACAAATGGACCTGGGAACAATGGGGCCGCAACGTGGACCGCTATCTGACCGTGCTGGAGTACATGCTCGCGCCGGATCTCTTCATCATCGGCGGCGGCGTGAGTGCGGAGCCGGAGCGTTTCTTTCGTCACCTCGAAAATGTGGAATGCAAGATCGTCCCGGCCACCATGGGCAATGACGCCGGGATCGTCGGGGCCGCGCTGTTCGCCGTGCCCGGCGTGAAGGCGCTGGCGCGGCGACGGCAGCGCGGCGTGAAGTAGGCGGGCGGCCGAAAAAAGCTCCAAGCTCAAAGCTTAAAGCTCAAGGGAAACTCCAAGTTCCAAGGACCACGCGCGCGGGGGCTTTGAGCTGCGGGGGGGGTGTTCGGAACGATGGCCGCTGTCGCCGCCGTGCGGCACGGTGCGTACGATCATTGGCGGCGGCTTGGTTCTTGAACCCGCTTGCGGCTTGGACCTTCCCTTGAGCTTTGAGCTTTATGCTTTGAGCTTTTGCCCCGCTCCCGCGTAGCGCGCGCTTGCGCCACCGTTCGCGCCTCCTATTCTGCGGCCCTGGTTCACGCATCATGAAATCAAGAATGTTCCTCTTCCTCGGCGGGGTCTGCGCGCTGGCGGCTTTTCTCACGGTGACTCCGGCGCAGGCCCAGCAACATCGGGCGACCCGGTTGGGCCTGCCGGGCTTTCGCTTCGCCGATCCGATCAGCACGCCCGAGGGTCTGCGCGCGCTGTTCAGCAATGCCCGCTTGAAGCCGGACATCGCGTCGGTCCTCGACCAGTGGGGGTGGCAGGGTGATCTCGAGGATCTGCATCGCGCCGCGGCCACCGCCGAGGTCCGTGAGTTGAAGGTTCCCCCGGGCACGCGCCTGCCGTTCATGTCCACCCGCAGAAATGGCAAGCCGGTGGCGCTCTTCGACGTGCTCTGGGCGGGCAAACAGCCGTTCGAGGCCTACGAGTTTGTGTTTTCCTCGAAGGGGCAGCGCTATCGGTGCATCACGCCGAAGCTGTGCAGCAACTTCTTTCTCGAACCCCTCGGGCCGGAGCGCCTGAAGGCGCCACCGCCGCAGATCAGCATTCATTTCGAGGTCGTGGACCTCGAGGATCCGATCGAAGTGGGCAACCAGGTGATCTATGACATCTCGGTCCTCAACCAGGGGACGCAGCCCATCACCAACATCCGCCTGCTCTGTCTGGTGCCGCCGAATCAGGAATATGTCTCCGGCGCCGGCGTGACCCAGGTGACCGCGCAAGACCGCAAAGTCTGGCTGCACGCGGTGCCGGTGCTGGAAGGCAAGGCGGTGGCGCGCTGGCGGGTGATCGTCAAGGCAATCGGGGCCGGCGACACGCGCTTCAAAGTCGAATGCCTCTGCGACCAGATCACCGAGCCGTTTGTCCGGTCCGAGGCGACCCAGCAGTATTGAGCCGTAACGATGCAGTCGGACCGCGGGCGTCCCGCCCGCTCACAGCGTACGCAGGGCGGAAACGGTGGGCGAGGCTGCGGCGTTCGGTTCACCTTTCAGTGACCAGTTCGCGCGGTGGACAGAGCGCTCGTGCTTGCTGTGCGGACGGCCTGAGCGGGCTGGAAGCCCCCGCTCCGACTGAATAGTTACGGCTGAGAACCCACGCGCGATCGCGCGGACGCACCGCAGTTATTCCCCCGCCGTCCAAGGCCCGCCGTTCCGCCTGTTCTGGTGCTTCCCTTGAGCTTTGAACTTTAGCCTTGGACCTTCTTCCCCGTCCCTAGTCCACCACCTGCGGCGCCCACATTCCGTCCTTCAACTCCGGCGTCACGCCTGACGGCGGGAAGGTCGCCTTCGCCGCGGCGCGGAGTTGTTGCGCGAGTTCGGCGACGGTGGCCGCGTGGGCGGGCCCGGTGGCGAGGTTGGTGGTTTCCTTCGGGTCGATGTCGTGGTCGTAAAGCTCGCGGCCCTGCCCGCCTTCGTCCCATTCGGTGTAGCGCCAGCGCGGCGTGCGCAGGCTGTAGCCAAAGAAGCGTTTCCCATTGTCACCGACCGCCGGGCTGGCCCCGAAGCGTCGAAAGCCACCGCCCCGCACGACCTGCGTGATCGCCCAGCCGCGGCCTGCCACCGCCGGGTCGCGGAGCATCGCCGCGAAGTTCTGACCCTGGAGATTTTCCGGCGCTTTCACGCCGCACAACGCGGTGAGGGTCGGATAGAGATCGATGTGACCGACCGGGGATTTGGCGACCGAGCCTTTGGGCGTGAGGCCGGGGGCGACGATGAGCAACGGCACGCGGGCGCTTTCCTCGAAGAGACTCTGCTTCTGCCACAGCCCGTGCTCGCCGAGGTGATAGCCGTGGTCGCTGGTGAAAACGATGATCGTGCTCTCCGCCAGCCCGAGCCGGTCGAGCGCGCCGAGCACGCGGCCCACCTGCGCATCCATGAAGCTGATGCTCGCGTAATACGCCTGCACCGCCTGCCGCCGCAGATCATCGGTAAGCTTGTCCTGCTCCTTTTTGTAACTGGCCAGCGCGGCGGCGGGTTTGCCGGCCTGGTCTTCCTTCACGCCCTGCACGACGGGCATCGCCGCCTCGGGATACCAGCCGTAATACGGCACCTTCGGCGCGACATATGGCGTGTGCGGACGGAAGAAACCGACCGCAAGAAAGAACGGGCGGTCCTTTTGTTTCGCGCAGCGTTCGAGCACCCACTCGGCATCGGCGGCGATCTTGCCATCCGTGTGCTGCGCGTCGTCCTTGGGCGACGCATACCAGCTCAGCGTGCCGCCGAACGAGCCGGGCGTGAGGCTGAAAATGTTCGGCTCTTCCTCGAGGCGGTCCACGCCGGCGGGGTTCAGCTCCAGCTCCCACGACGCCGGATCGTCATGGCCGTCCGTGCCGATCGATTTGGGCACGTTGTAATGATAGAGCTTGCCGATGCGCCCCGCGAAATAGCCCTGCTGCCGGAAGGCCTGCGGCAAACTCACCTGCGCCGGGACGGTCTGCCGGAAAATCTGCGCGTTCGCGAGAATGCCCGAGCTGTTCGGATACAGGCCCGTCAGCATCGAATTGCGGCTCGGCCCGCACAATGGAAACGAGCAATACGCCCGGTCAAAGCGCATCCCGCGCGCGGCCAGGCGGTCGAGGTTCGGCGTCTTCGCGCGCGGATCGCCGTAGCAACCGAGCGAGTTGTTCAAGTCATCGGAGATGAGGAAGAGGACGTTCGTGCGCTGGGCGGCCTGGGCAGGCGGGGTGGTGCCGCACAGGACCGCAAGGACGGACAAGAGAGCGAGGAATCGTTTCATAGGATTTCCCCTATCAATACCGGTGATCCGCGCGCTCTGGCGAGCACCGAGCTGCGGTGGCGCACCAAGCCCCGGCGGGGACTGCGCCAACGCGCGCCAAACGTTGCCAGAAACTGCGCCGGACCTGTTCAGACCAGCCGATCTGGGTGAACCACCGAGACACGATGAACACCGGGCGGCGCAGCCACCACCCAAGGAGCGCGGCCGTCTCGGCCGCAGCGGCAACGTCGGAGCCAAGGTGCTGGGAATTTCTGGCGCTTTCGCGTACGCGAAGCCGCTGCGGTCGGGGACCGCCCACGCGCCGAAAACCTCGCGGGGTGCGAGGGTTTTGCAGGGTTGTGGTTCCGAGCGGCGGACGGACACGCGCCCGCCGGCTCGGCGCGGCATGCGCCTGCGCCGCGCTGGCCTCCGCCCGCCCTACGTCCGGGCCTTGAAAAGCGTCTCGACCCGGCTCAGTTCGTCCATCGTGAGCAGCATGTAGCGATCGAGATCAGCGGGGGTAAGATCGAGGGTTTTCAACACCTCGGCGCGGCCGGTCAGGGCCATGGCCTTGTGGCCGTAGGTATGGCCGAGGAGATGGGCGATGGCGTTGCCGAAGTAGATGTAGGACGCCAGTTTGGCGTGCTCGCCGGCCGCGCGCGGGTGATGATGAAACCAGACGGCGGAGACGAGGTTGGGCGGAAATTTCCAACGATCCAGCAGGCGGCCGCCGACCTGGGCGTGGTCCACGCCGAGCAGTTTTTTTTCCGTCTCGACCAGGGGCGTGGCGCTGTCGTTGGCGGCGAGCAGGAGGTCGGCGTAACGCTTCTCGAGGGCCTCGGAGAGGACGACCTTGCCGATGTCGTGGAGCAGGGCGGCGGTGAAGACGACGTTTTCGTTTTCGCCCTGGGCGCGGGCGAGCAACTGGGCCGCGATGCCCGCGGTGACCGAGTGCTTCCAGAGTTCGCCCTGGTCGATGGCGTAGCCTTTTTGCGGCGGCGTGAGCGTCCGCGAACTGCTGGCGGCGACGACGAGGCGGTAGATTTGCTGAAAGCCCAATTGGGTGACCGCTTCGGCGACATCGCTCACCGGCGTGGCGAGGCCGAAGAAGGCGCTGTTGCAGAGTTGGAGGACGCTGGCGGTGAGCGCGGGGTCGTAGGTGATCAGGTTGACGACCTTTTCACTCGGCACTTCCGGCTGGCCCAGCAACTGGAGCAATTGGGGCAGCACGCGGGGCGCGGGCGGCAGGTGCTTGACGCGGTTGATGTAGTCGTCCAGCTCGTTCATAAGGCAATTTCTCCCGCCTGGCCGGTCGTGCGGACCAGCACCTTGCCGGTGGCAATGTGGAGCGCGACAGAGCGGTTGAGGCCGCCGCCGACGTGTTCGCCGCGGATGCGGAGGTTGTGTTTGTGGAGGAGGACGGTGAGCGCGTCGTAGTTGCGCCGGCCGATGTTGAACACGCCCGCATCATCGATGATCTGCGCGCCGCCGACCACGTAGATCAGGGTGCGATATTTCTCCGCGCCCAGCGCGTAGAGGGCATGGAAGAGCGCGGGCACGCCGGTGTCCACGAACGTGGCCGGCGCAGTGCTGGCGCGGGTCGGCGAGAGGCTCGACTCCGGCAGCAGGACATGGAGCAGACCACCGACGCGAATCAGGGGATCATACACGGCGACGCTCAGACAGGAGCCGAGGGAAAAGGCCGACAGGACGTCGCCCGACTCGGCGCTGACCGCCAGTTGGCCGGCCCCGACGATGATGCGCTTGGATTCCACGGGAGCGGCGGTCATGAGCGAAAGGGCTTCGCCACTGGCCGAAGGTCACGGCGAGAAGCGCGTGATCCGGTCACCGGCGAGAGGAGGTTCACTGCTGGCATCGGCGACATAGGGCGGCGTACCGAAACGCCGACCATCGACCGGCTACGGGGGCCGCCGAGGACAGGACGTTTACCTCTCTCCTATCGGAATGCGCGAAGGCGGCTTGAGCGCGAAGGTGGTACGGAGTTCCGCCTTTAGGCGGCAAACCGTCCACCTCCGCGGGACCTTCCAGCTCGCCGTTCGCGCTACTTCCAAGGCCGCTCCGGCTAAAGCCGGAACTCCAAACCAGCGCCGCCCCAAAAACGCGGAGGGGAACATTTGGCGCACCCCAGCGGAAGAAACTGCCCGCCCGCACCGACCGAAAGCGGAGTGTCCGTCGAGTTTCGCCCTGTTCCAACGCGGGAAGGCCGTTTTCACGCGCTGGCATGGTCATTGCTTCCATCGCCACCAGTCATTGATCCCTATGAAAACAGCCGAACTCCTCGAGCCAGAACCAGTCGTCGCCCTGCCCGCGAACCTGCGCATCAAACTGCCCTTGGGCCTGCTCGGCTTCGAGCGCACCAAGGACTACGTGCTCGTCTCGCACGAAGATTTTCATCCCTTCTTCTGGCTCCAGTTCATCGACGATCCCGAGCTGGCCTTTCCCGTGGTCTCGCCCTTTGTCGTGCTGCCGCAATACCAGCCGGACATCAGTTCCGAGGATGAGCGCTTCCTGGGTCTGGAAAGCGCGGAAGACGCCCTCGTGCTCTGTGTCGTCACCGTGCGCCCCGACGGCGACAGCACCGTCAACCTCCGCGGCCCCATCGTCATCAACCGCCACACGCTCGCCGGCAAACAGATCGTCCCCATCAACGCCGCCCGCTACGCCCTCCAGTATCCGCTGCCGACCGCGGAGTAAATTTCCGTCGCGTCAAATTTCAACCCGCACCAACCCATGCTGGTCCTCTCCCGCAAATCCAACGAAAGCATCGTCATCGACGGTCGCATCGTCATCAAGGTCATCCGCGTCGAGGGCGACGTCGTCAAGCTGGGCATCGAGGCCCCGATGGACGTGCCGGTGCATCGCCAGGAGGTCTATGACGAAATCCAGAAGAACAACCGCGGCGCCCTCACCCGCGGCCGCACGGCTTTGCCGCGCCTCGAAAACCCGAAGAATGTCCCGTCCCTCCAGTCCTCAACCTCAATCCCACCGGCCCCCGTGTCACGGGCCGTAACCCCAGTCGGAACCGTCTAAAACCCCCGCAGCAACGTTCAGCTAAGGAAAGGAATCCCTATGGTCATCAACACCAATACCGCGGCCCAGAGCGCCGCCTCCAACCTCGTCGCCAGCAGCTCCATGCTGGCCCGCTCCCTGGCCCGCCTCAGCTCCGGCTCGAAGATCGTCAACCCCTCCGACGATGCCGCCGGCGTGGCCGTGTCGTCGCGCCTGGACGCCCAGGTGTCGCGCACCAACGCCGCCCGATCCAATGTTGCCAACGCCGTCTCGTTTACCCAGACGCAGGACGGCTATCTGACCAAGATCGGCAAGGCCCTCGACCGCATGAGTGAACTCGCGATCATGTCGCAGGACATCACCAAGAGCGATGCCGACCGGGCACTCTACAACGGGGAATTCACCCAGCTCAGCGCCTTCGTCACCACGTCCGCCACCAAAGATTTCAACGGCGTCAGCCTTTTCTCCGCCGCCAGTCTCGGCGTCTCCATCGACTCCGAAGGCTCCACCTTCAGCATGGCGGGCGTCAATCTCGGCACCGCCTCCTACACCTCGGCCACGGCCTCGACCATCTCGACCACCACCGCCGCCGCCGCCGCGCTGACCAATGTCAAAGCCGCCATCACCCAGCTCGCGACCGACCGCGCCAGCATCGGGGCCTCGCAATCGCGCCTGAATTTCACCGGCGAACAACTGGCCATCAGCAAAGAAAATCTCACCGCCGCCAGCTCGCGCATCCGCGACGTCGATGTCGCCGAGGAATCCACGCAGTTCGCGCGCTACAACATTCTCGTCCAGTCCGGCACCGCCATGCTCGCCCAGGCCAACCAACTGCCGCAAAGCGTCCTCCGGTTGCTCCAATAATCACCCCGGTTTCCGGCCTTCCCCGCCCCGCGCGCCGCCATGAACTTCGCGTTAGCCAATCCGCTCGGCGGCCTCACGCTCCCCGCTGCCGCGCGGGTCGCCGTCACCGTGAGCGTGATCGCGCTGGACGACCAGCAACGGCTCGTCCTCCACCGCCGCGGCCCGGCCGGGCCGTGGGGCCTGCCCGGCGGCCGTCTCGAGGCCGGTGAAAACATCGCCCAGGCCGCGCTCCGCTCCTTCCGCGCCGCCACCCGCCTCACTGCCCGCGTCACCTATTTGCTGGGCATTTATTCCGATCCGCTGGACCACGTCGTGCAGGACCCGGAGGACGCCGAAATGATCCACGAGGTGAACATCGTGCTCGAAGCCCATCTCGTGTCCCCCACGCCGCCCAAGGCCTTGGCGAATGCAATCCCGCCGACCCGGAACGTGGGCTTTTTCGCTCCCGCACGGCTGCCGTCCGAGCTGTCGGGAAGTTCCGTGGGACCGCTGCAAAATTATCTCCGCGGCCACATCGGCATCATTCGCTGAACCGGACGGAAGCTGTCACCGCCCGCCCGTATTTCGCGCCGCCCTTGCCGCTCGTGCCATCCGCGCCGCCGGATTGTTTCTGTCGCTACCACCGCAACTGCAGCGCCGAGATTTTTTTATGGCTCACTCCTGCGCCTCATTTGCTGCACGTTCCGCCCCCGCCCGCGCGGTTCAATTCCTCGCGCCGGCTCTCGTTCACGCCGCGACGCCAACCACCCCCGAGCGCCGCGGAGCCAGCGGACGCGCCAGCCCGTTTACGCCGCTGGTGCCGCCCGCGTACGCCGTCGTGTTCGCCGAAACCGCCGCGGGACAGGTGGTCGTGCTTCGCCCGCCGTTCGGCGCCGACGCCGGGCACCGGCTGCAATTGCCCGTCACGCTCGTGTCCCCCGGTGAAACCAGTTTTGCCGCCGCCCGCCGCGCGCTCTTCGAGCAGACCGGCTACGAATCCGACTGCTGGCAGCCGCTCGGGGAGATCCCCGCGCATGCCACCCCACCCGGCAGCCGCGCGCAGATCTTCCGCGTCTGGCGCGCCCGCCCTGTTGCCGAAATCTGGACCGACGGCCTGACCGTTCCCGAGGTGGTGACTCTGTCGCCGTTCGAGATCGCCAACCGCGTGGGCGACCGGTCGCGCGCGTGGTTCGACCTCGCGACAATTTTGTCCCTCGCCAATCCCCAGCCGTGGCGGGCCGCGTGGCCTCGCTGAACGGCCCGGCGTGGGACGGGCAATTAGTGCCCGCTGGCCGGTCAATCCTGCCCGCTCGCCCAGTCAGAACGCGGTTTCACCCCGGAAATCCCCCGTAATTCCGCGTGGCCCGCTGACTGCTCCGCAGACGACGCGATGAACCCTGCGAACTTGACCCGCCCCGTCGGACCGCTGCCTGGCGCGTGGTTCCGATCCGTGAGTGTGGCTGGCGACGGCGTCCGCGTCCGGGCGCGGCGGAATCCCGGCATCGTTCGTCGGCCGCGCTAAATCTTCATCTCGCAAAACCGCTATGCTGACCTCCTCGCCCGCCGCCGACCGGCTCGCTTTTAATTCCAATCCCTCGCGCGCGACCGTCCCCGCCGCTCCAGTCCCGCTCCGCATCAACACCGTTGCCTCGATCGCTGATTTCAAACGGCACCTCGGCTTGCTCCACGACGGCGTGCAGCTCGAGACCGACCTCGACGTGGTGGAAACCGACTGCGACCTCCACGCCCGCCGCCGCCGCGATGCCGAAGTCCTCACCACCCTCGCCGCCAATCTCACCGGCGACTGCCTCGACCTCGGCACCTCGCACGGCCACAGCGCTTTCAAACTCGCCACCAACCTCGCCGGCCGCGGCACCGTCCACACCGTCAACATCCTCCCCGAGCAATACCAGGCCAGCAGCGGCCAGCTCATCACCCACCTGCTCACCCGCGAGAAAATTGGCGCGTTCTTTCGCGCCCAGGGCACGCCCGGCATCCACCAGATTTACGCCGACACCTGCAACTGGACGATGCCCCTCGATCTGCGCGACCTCGCGATGGTTTTTGTGGATGCCGCGCACGACACCGAAGCCGTGTTCAAGGACAGCCTCCTCATCGCCCCCCGCGTCCGCCCCGGCGGCTACATCGTCTGGCACGATTTTCATCCGGGCCTGCGCCGCAAGTTTGACTGGATCGACGCCGTCATGCGCGGCGTGGAACTCTTCTTCCAAGCCCACGGCCTCGTCCCCGAAATCCTCCACCTCAAAGACTCCTGGATGGGCGTGTGGCAGGTTCCCGAGCCTCGCCGCCAAGCCAACGAGGCGGACCCAGCCGTCCCCGCTCGCGCCAACCGACCTGAACCAGCCGTGGTAGGGCGGGGTGTCCTCACCCCGCCGTCGGCCACTCAGACGCAACGAGACCTGGGCGGCGCGCTGAGGACAGCGCGCCCTACCAACATCGGCTCCGAAGTCCACCTCGCGGAAGCTGCTCCCCTCCGAGGTGCGGAAGAACTTCCCCTCCCTTCGAGCCGCATCGAACTCCTCTCCCCAATCCGCAATCCGCAATCCGCAATCCGCAATCTCCGCTACGCCTTCGTCTATCCCGCCTATTCCGCCGGACGCGTCGCCGAAGAAGCCCACCTCGCCGCCCGCCTCAGCGGACTCGGCTACCGCGTCGAGGCCCACGGCATCCCGTGCGTGGGCGGCTGGTGGCCCTTTCCCAAGCTCGACCAGAAATGGCGCGCCGGCAGCGCCGACCTGCTGAGCCGCTACGGGGAACTCGCCGAAAAACTGCGCGGCGTGGACGTCCTCATCGCCGCCGGCGGCTCGATGCTGCATCCCGAGTTCATCCGCCAGCTCGGCACCTACAACGTCTTCCTCTGCGCCGACGACCCGGAGAGTTCCCCCGTCCTGTCCCAGCCCGTCGCCGCCGCCTTCGACTTTTGCTGTGTCGCCAACATCGCCTGCGTCGGCGACTACGCGCGCTGGGGCGTCCGCCACGCCGCCTGGCTCCCGCTGCCCGTGTCCGCGGACGTCATCGACCGCACGCTCACCGCGGAACGGCTCCGCACCGGCACCCGCGACGTGGACCTCGTCATGTGTTGCGAACGCGTCTATGGCCTGAGCGACCGCGCCCAGCGCCTGGAACGCCTCCAACGCGAATTTCCCCAAGCCATCCTGCGCGGCAAAGGCTGGCCCGCCGGCTTCGTCACCGACGCGGAACTCCGTGGCCTCTACCGCCGCGCCCGCATCGGCTGGAACCTCCACAACTCCAGCGGCCCCGTGAACACCCGCCTGATGATGCTCCCCGCGTTCGGCGTGATGCAGATTTGCGACTGCCGCGCCAACCTGGGGAAAATTTTCAAGCTCGGCGAGGAGGTCATCGGCTTCGACACGATGGACGAGTGCGTGGACGCGACCCGCTACTACCTCGCCCACGAGGACGAGCGCCGTCGCATCGCCCTCGCCGGCTGGCAACGCGTCCTCGCCGACTACACGGAGGAAAAGTGGTGGCAGCGTTTGCTCCACCTCATCGCCCCGCATCTTCCCGGCGCGACGGCGGCCGGTCCCGCCGCCACCCCGGCGTGGCACGCTAGCCGCTTCACAGGGAATTGAACCGTCAGCCGGTCACATTTTGCCTAGCGGCTCGCGTACCGGCGCGATGCACCACTAACCAACGACCGCCATGAAAACCTGCCGCGCCTGCAACAGCACCGACCTCAGCCAGTTCCTCGACCTCGGCTTCACCCCGCCCGCCGACCGCTTCCTGCGCCGGGAGCAGCTCGCCGAGCCGGAGATCCACTACCCGCTCACCGTCAACCTCTGCCAATGCTGCGGCTTCGTGCAGCTCGGCCAGGTCGTCTCGCCCGAGGTGCTCTACCGCCAGGATTACCCCTACGAATCCAGCATCACCCGCAGCGGCCAAGCGCATTGGAGCGAGTTCGCCAAGACCGTTGTCCAGCGCTTCGGCCTCGGCGCGGACGACCTCGCCGTGGACATCGGCAGCAACGTCGGCGTCCTCCTCTCCGCCTTCCGCGCCAACGGCACCCGGATCCTCGGCGTGGACCCGGCCAGCAACATCGTCCGCATCGCCGAGCGCAACGGCGTCGAAACACTCAACGAGTTCTTCAGCCAGTCCGTCGCCGCCGACATCCGCAAAACCAAGGGCCAGGCCAGCGTCATCACCGGCACGAACGTCTTCGCCCATGTGGACGACCTTGCCGGGTTCATGCGCGCCGTGGACCACCTGCTCAACGAACGCGGCGTGTTCAT
Source organism: Akkermansia muciniphila (assembly GCA_945861535.1). Classification (GTDB taxonomy): domain Bacteria; phylum Verrucomicrobiota; class Verrucomicrobiia; order Limisphaerales; family BJHT01; genus BJHT01. The sequence goes on from CAMAUZ010000003.1 coordinate 28,827, forward strand.
CTTCGAGGCGCCCTATTTTGTGAACCTCGTCGGCCAGCTCGAATACGACACCATCTACCACGAGCACCTGTCCTATCTCTCGCTCCGTCCGCTCATCCCCTTCTTCCGCAAGTTCGGCATGGAAGTCTTCGACGTGGAACAGCGCGACATCCACGGCGGCTCCTTCCGCGTGTATGTCGCCCGCCAGGGCCGGCACCCCGTGACCGCCGAAGTGCAGCACCTGCTCGATGTGGAAAAACAGACCGGCGTCCACTCGCTCGACACGCTCAACGCCTTCGCCCAACGCGTCGCGCAGAACCGCCAGGAGTTGATGAATTTCCTCCGCACCCTCAAGCAACAGGGCAAAACCGTCGCCGTCGTCAGCGCGCCCGCGAAAGGCATGACGCTCCTGAACTACTGCCGCCTCGGCACCGAGACGCTCGATTTCGCCACCGAGAAATCCACGCTCAAGATCGGCCGCTTCACGCCCGGCTCGCACCTGCCCGTCATCCCCGACGCCGAGCTGATGACGCGCAAACCCGACTACGTGCTCCTGCTCGCGTGGAACTTCGCCAAGGAAATCATCCGCAACCTCAACGACTACCGCGAGGCCGGCGGCAAATTCATCATCCCCATCCCCAACCTCAAGGTTCTCTAAATATGAACGTCTCCCGCCGCCCGCCCGCCCACACCGACGAGCGCGGCGTCATCACCGACCTCCACGTCGGCCAGCCGGTCAACGCGCTCACCACCGTCACCTGCGTGAAGGGCGCGATTCGCGGCAATCACTTCCACAAGCTCACCACGCAGTTCACCTACGTCTTGAGCGGCAGGCTCCGCTACGTCGGCCAAAGCCAGCACGCGCCCGTCGAGGAATGCACCATCGCCGCCGGCGACCTCGTCACCTCCCTGCCGCTGGAGAGCCACGCGTTCGAGGCGCTCGAAGACTCCGTGCTCCTCGCCTTTTGCCACGGCCCCCGCGCCGGCATGGACTACGAGAAGGACACGTATCGCCTGGCGGAGCCGCTGATTCCAACCGGCCCCCGCGCCGTAGCGCAGGTTTCCAAACCTGCTGTATCGCCGATTTCCAAATCGGCAGGGCGCTCGACCTCCAGCAGCCCAGACTTCGCAGACACGTTCCGGACAGCCCAACGGCCAGCGGGTTTAGAAACCCGCGACACAGCAGACTTGGCAGTCTGCGCCACCCCATGACCACTCTCCTCGCCCCACCCGCCCCGCGCGCCCGCCCTCTCCAACGCATCCCCGTCGCCGCGCCGTGGCTGGACGCGCGCGAGGATGAGTTCGTCCGCGAGGCCATGAGCACCGGGGCCATCTCCGGTTTCTTCGGCGAGCACATCTCCCGCTTCGAGCGCGAGTTCGCTGATTTCTGTGGCTGCTCGCATGGCGTCGCTGTCAGCAACGGCACCACCGCCCTGCAAGTCGCCCTCGCCGCTCTCGACATTGGTCCCGGCGACGAAGTCCTCACCTCCACGCTCACGAACATGGCGACCTTCTTCGCCGTGCTCCACCAAGGCGCAACGCCCGTCCCCGTGGACATCGAGCCTGACACCTTCAACCTCGACCCCACGCAACTCGCCCGCCTCCGCACCCCGCGCACCAAGGCCATCCTCGTCGTCCACCTCTTCGGCCATCCCGTGAACATGGGCCCCGTCCTCGAGTTCGCCCGCGCGCACAACCTCCGCGTCATCGAGGACTGTGCTGAGTCGCACGGCGCGGAGTTCAACGGCCGGCGCACCGGCTCCCTCGGCGACATCGGCTGCTTCAGTTTCTACGCGAACAAAATCATCACCACCGGCGAGGGCGGCATGTGCGTGACGAACAATGCCGCGCTGGCCGCCGAGATGCGTTCCCTCAAGTCCCTGGCCTTCGGCGAGCAGAACAAGTTCATGCACCGCGCCGTGGGCTTCAATTTTCGCATGACCAATCTGCAGGCCGCCATCGGCTGTGCGCAGATGGAGAAAATCGGGGCCATCATCGCCCGCAAACGCCAGCACGCTCACTTCTACGCCGAGCACCTCGCCGACCTCGACTGCCTCCAGCTCCCCGGCCAGGCCGGCTACGCGCACAACGTGTATTGGATGTATCACGTCGGCCTGCGCGGCCCGCTGGCCTTGCGACGCGGCGAAATTCTCCGGCGCCTCGCCGAGCGCGGCATCGAGACCCGCGAAGGTTTCATCCCCTTCAACTTGCAGGAAATCTTCCTCGCCAAGGGCCTCACCCGCCGCGACGCCTGCCCCGTGGCCAATGAAGCCGCCTACCGCACGTTCTACCTGCCCAGCGGCCCCACGCTCACCGAAGCCCAGCTCGCCTACGTCTGCGACCATCTCCGCGAAGTCCTCACCGAAACCGCCGCCTGACCCATGTTCCAGCAATACGCCTCCGCCTACGACGCGCTCTACCAGGACAAGGACTACGAAGGCGAATGCGACTTCGTCCAGGCCGCCGCCGACCGCTACTTGGACCACCGCCCCGCCACCATTCTCGACCTCGGCTGCGGCACCGGCGGCCACGCCATTCCTTTCGCCCAACGTGGTTTCCGCGTCACCGGCCTCGACCAGTCCGCCGCGATGATCGAGCGCGCCGAACGCAAGCGCGCGACGCTCAACGGCCACGCCGACTACGCGCGCTTCGAAGTGGGCGACGCCCGCCGCACCGACCTCGGCCACCGCTTTGATTTGGTCACCTGCATGTTCGCGGTCCTGAGCTACCAGACCACGGATGCCGATGTGCTCGCGCTTTTCCAGAACGCCCGCCGCCACCTCGACACCGGCGGCCTCTTCGTCTGCGATTACTGGCACGGCCCGGGCGTCCTCACGCAGCGTCCCCTCACCCGCACCAAGACCGCCGCGACACCCACCGAGACCATCTCCCGCACCTCCACCCCCACGCTCGACGAGGCCAATCACATCGTCAGCCTCGACATCGTCACCCGCCATTCGCGCCCCGGCCAACGCGGCGACGAGTCGCGTGAGCAGCACTGCGTGCGCTACTTTTTCCCCTCCGAGATCTCCCGCCTCCTCACCGCCGCCGGCCTGCGCCCGCTGCATTTCTGTGCGTTCCCGCAACTCGACCAGACCCTCACCGACCACGACTGGAACGCCGCCGTCATCGCCCGCGCCAACTGAACCACACCCCATGAAAGTCCACATTGTCTGCTACGAAGATGTCCACGCTTGGATCCTCGGCAAGTTCGCCCTGAAGCTCCAGGAACACCTCCGCCCGCTCGGCGTCGCCGCCACCATTTCCAAGCAGCCCGACCCGCAGGCCGACATCAATCACCACATTATTTACCACGACTACGACGGCCGGAAGACCACCACCGAGACCGTCATGGTCACGCACATCGACACCGACTGGAAACGCGAGCGCCTCCGCCAGCAACTCGTCAACGCTGCCATGGGCATCTGCTGCTCCGCCGAAAGCGTGGACGCCCTCGCCGCCGCCGGTCTGCCGCGCGAAAAACTCTGCTTCGTCAACCCCGGCCACGACGGCGAGATGCGCCCCCGCCGCACCGTCATCGGCATCACGAGCAAGGTCCAACCCAGCGGTTGCAAACGCGAAGGCATCCTCCTCGACCTCGCCCGCTGCATTTCCCCGGACGAGTTTCAGTTCCGCATCATGGGCGCGGGCTGGGACGAGCACGTGAAGCAACTCCGCCTCGCCGGCTTCACCGTGGACCACTGGCAAGCCTTCGACCGCGCCGAGTATCTCAAGCTCATGCCGAGCCTCGATTACTACCTTTACCTCGGCCTCGACGAAGGCTCGATGGGCTACATGGACGCCCTCGCCGTCGGTGTGCAAACCATCGTCACGACGCAGGGTTTCCACCTCGACGCCCCCGGCGGCATCACCCACGGCTGGAGCGAACCCACCGAACTGTTCCGCATCTTCGAGAGCATCGCCCGCGAAAAACGCCTCCGTCAGCAAGCCGTCGCCAACTGGACCTGGCCCGAATACGCCCAGCGCCACTTCGCGCTCTGGCAATACCTGCTCGCGAAAAAAACCGGTGCCGCAGTCCCTGCCGCCCTCCGCGCCCCGCTCACCAAAATGGCCGTTCTCGTCCCCGTCGCGGCCGTCGCCGGAGCGCCGGCCGCCACCCCGGCCGCCACCCCGGCCGCGCCCGCCGCGCCCGCCGCGCCCCTGACGCAGGCCACCCGCAACGGCGTCACCTTCGCCCTCGATCTCACCGAGTTCATCGACCGCAGCCTGCACGACCACGGTTGCTTCGAGCCGGCCACCACCGCCGCCCTCGCGCGGCTCACGCGGCCCGGCATGACCGTTCTGGACATTGGCGCGAACATCGGCGCGCACGCCCTCCATCTCGCGCAACACGTCGGTCCGGCCGGTCGTGTCCTCGCCATCGAGCCCATGAGCGGCGCGTTCCACAAGCTCCGCCGCAACGCCGAACTCAACCCGTCGCTCACCAACCTGGCGCTGCATCACCTGGCGCTGGGGGCCGAGAACGGCACGCTCCAGGCCGACTTCAACCACAGTTGGCCCGTGGATGGCAATTACCGCGACGTGACGCCCGAGCCGGTGCCCGTGCTTCGCCTGGATGACTTCCTCGCCGAGCAGGGCATCCCGCGCGTGGACCTCATCAAGCTGGATGTGGATGGCTACGAACACCAAATCCTCCGGGGCGCGGCGCGCACGCTCCACGAGTCCCGCCCGCTGCTCGTGATGGAACTGTGCAACTACACGCTGGAACGCGTGGGTGATTCCGTGGCCGCCATGCTCGATGACCTCGCCGCCGCCGGCTACCGCTTCCAGTTCGAGCACAATCTCCAGCCGGCCACGAAGGACGCGCTCCTTGCCGCCATTCCCGTCGGCAGCAGCATCAACATCATCGCCACCCCAACCCCGCTGGCGGACGCCGCGTCCCCGGACGTTGCCGAAACCGCCGCGCTTGAAGCCGAAATCACCGCCGCCCTCGCGCACAACCCCGCCGACCGGCCCGCGCTCACGGCGCTCCTCGCGCTGCGTCTCGACCAGTCCCGCTGGGCCGAGGCCGCCAAAGCCGCGTTCCAACTCCTCCAGCAAACGCCCGACGACGCCCCCATCCTCCAGGCCCTCGCGCATTGCTTCGAGCAGCTCGGCGAGCACGAAACCGCCGCCACCGTCCGCGAGCAGTTGGCCCAAACACCCGCCACCGGCCAGACCGCGCCGGGCGCGGCCCCGCCTTCACCCACGCCTTCGGACGACGCCAGCCGCGCCCCGCGCGTTCCGGTCCGGCCCCGCATTCTGATCCTCGCCGACGTGCCGAACTGGATCTTCGAGCGGCACGCCCGCACGCTCCAGACGCTGCTCAGCGACGAGTTCGACATCACGGTGGGCTTCCGTGGACTGGAGTTCAACGAGGACGCGTTCGATCTGATTTATCCGCTCGAGTTCAATCTCGTGGAGCCGGCACGCATCCGCGATCCGCGCAAATACGTCACGGGCATCCGCTCGCACTGCGCCTGGCAGCCGCTCGGTTTCGCGAATGTGGTGCAAACGCTGCGCACGAAATTCCAGCGGGTTCACGCGGTGTCGCGCGAGTTGCAGGAAATCTTCCGGCGCGAGCTGCCGGCGGTGGAACTCCTCAGCCACGGCGTGGACACAGCGCATTTTGTTCCCCAGACGCGCGCCGATCAGTCAGGTCACGGCCGGCTGCGCCTCGGCTGGGCGGGCAACCGCCGCTCCGGTTCGCGCAAGGGCTTCGAGGACATCATCGAACCGCTGGGACGCCTGCCCGGCGTCGAGCTGGTTTTCTGCGGCTACAGCGACCGGTTGCTGACGGCGGCGGAAATGGTGGGGTTCTACAACTCGATCGACGCCTACGTCTGCGCCTCGGATTTTGAGGGCAACAACAACTCGCTGCTCGAGGCCGCGGCGATGGGTCGCGCGATCATCACGACCGCCAACGGCACGGTGCCCGAGTATCTCCGGCATCAGGAGAGCGCCCTCATCGTGGCGCGGCAGGCGGACGCCTTTCGCGTGGCGGTGGAACAACTCCGTGACGATCCGGCCTTGCGCGTGCAGCTCGGCGCGGCGGCGGCGGCGGCGGTGAAGCCTGCCTTCGACTGGCGCGCGCAGGCCGAGCGGCATCGCGATTTCTTCCGTCGTTCGCTGGCGGTGGCCCGCGGGGAACCGGCTGGCGCGGGAATGAACGTGGCCATCGGCGATCCGCTGGCACAAGCCGAGTCGAATGCGCGGGCGGCGCTCCAGCTCCACCCGGATGCGCCGGCGGCGTTGCGGTTGCTCGTGCAGGTGCTGGTGCAACGCGGCGACTGGCGCGAGTGCGCGCGGGCCTGCCAGCAGTTGCTGGCGCAGACGCCGAACGACACGGAAATCCTGCTGACCACGGCCAAGTGTTTTTACGAACTGGGAGACCTCGACGCGACGCGCCGTGCGCTCGACCGCGTGCTGTGCGTGGAGCCGGGCAACCCGCTGGCGCGGGCCAACCTCGCCGCGCTGGACCAGCGTCGCCAGGCGGAGACCGGCTTGACGGCCGGGCAGGAAGAACAGATCCGCGCCGGAATGGCGGCGCTGGAACGGGAAGATCTGCCGCTGGCGTTGCAACACTACGAAGCGGCGCTGGCCGGGTCACCCAGGCAGGCGGAATTGCAAAACATCGTCGCGCAGCTCCGGGCCGCGCTGGTGGTCGGCGACAGCGTTTCGGTACTCACGCCGGCTACGCCAGTGACGGAGTCTTCCGTGCGTCTGCACGCGCCCACGCCGCACGGCGGACCGTCGCGGGAACGCGAGGCGGGCTACTCGTTCTGTCTCATCACCAACGGCAAGAAACCGGCCAAGCTGGTCAACTCCATCGCCAGCATCCGCGCGCTGAACATGCCGGCTTACGAAATCCTCGTCGCCGGCGAAGTGCCGACGGGGCTGGGCGACGTGACCGTGGTGCCGCTGGTGGACGCGGCCCGCGGCGGGCGGCTCGGGGAGATGCGCAATGCGTTGGTGCGGCGCGCGCGCTTCGACCACTGCGTGGTGGCGGACGACGACATGCTGTTCCACGACGACTACTACCGGGGCCTGCAACAATTCGGCGAAGATTACGACGTGCAATGTGTGCGACTGCTGAACCCCGACGGCACACGGTTCTGGGACTGGGCCACCTGCGGCGGGCCGCGCGGGCACACGTTGCTCGAGTACACCGAGGATGATGCGTTCGTGTATCCCACCGGCGGCCTGTGCCTGCTGAAGACCGAACTTATCGACCGCGTGGGCTGGGACGATGCGCGGGGATTTTATCAGGGCGAGGATTTGGATTTTGCGGAGCGGCTGCGCACGGCCGGCGCCCGGGTGCGGTTCAATCGCCACAGCACCGTCACGCACGATGACCCGCGCTACACCCAGATTGGGACGCGGATCATGCGGATGGATCATCTGCTCATCAATGCGCGGGCCAATTACACGAACCGGCAGACCGCGGTGGCGCGGCAGTTTCTCGGGCACGCCCGGCGCTTGAGCGTGCTGGGGAACGATCCGGCGGGCTTGGAAGAAGTGGTCCGGCTGGCACGGGAATTCGGCGATGGCGAGTGGGCCATGCAGGCCGTGCTGGGCCGTGCCACGGCTCCGGCGTTACGACTGCCGGTGCGCTGGCTCGGGCCGATTTTCAATCCCAGCGGCTATGCCAGCGAGGCGATCAATTTCCTCATCCCGCTGGTCGAGCGCTGCAATGTCGGGCTGTTTCACCACACGAATCTGTACTCGGAAAAATTTGTCGCGGGGCTGCCGCCGGCGGAACGCCACAGCCTCTTCGCCGCGCGTGACCGTTTCGCCTCGCTGGAGAAGGGCATCGTGATCTCGCACAATCCTGCGCACGGATTTGCCCGGTTGCCGGACGGGCAGTGGCATATCGGGCGCTCGATGTTCGAGACCGATCGCATCGCGCCCGAGTGGGTGCAGGCCTGCAACCGGATGGACGAGGTCTGGGTTCCGAGCCGGTTCAATGTCGAGACGTTCGCACGCAGCGGCGTCGAGCCGACGAAGCTGCGGGTGATGCCGGGCGCGGTGGATTCCAATGAATTTGATCCGGCCCGCCACCCGGCGCTGCCCCTGCCCAACCGCGCCGCGTTTAATTTCCTCGCCGTCTTCGAGTGGTCCTCGCGCAAGGGCTGGGACGTGCTGCTGGCGGCCTATTTGCGCGAGTTTTCCGCGGCGGACGACGTGTGCCTTTATCTGCGGACGTATCTGTTCGCGCAGCCGGATGGCGACCCGCGCGAGGCCATCTGGCAGCGCATCCGCGCCCACGCGGCGACGCTCGGGCTGGAGGACAAGGCCTGGCCACGCATCGAGATTCTGGCCGAACAGGTCGCGACGGAGGATCTGCCGCGACTGTACAAGGCCGCCGACTGCCTCGTCGCGCCGAGCCGGGGCGAAGGCTGGGGCCGGCCGCAGCACGAGGCGATGTTGATGGAACTGCCGGTCATCGCCACGAACTGGGGCGGCAACACGGAATTCATGAACGCCGAGAATTCCTACCTGCTCGACTACGAACTCGTGGACGTGACCGATGTGGAAATCGAGCTGTGGCATTACCACGGACATCGCTGGGCGAATCCCTGCGAGCGGCATCTGCGCCAACTGCTGCGCCACGTCCAGCAACAGCCCGCCGCCGCCAAGGCCGTCGGCAAAATCGCCCGCGCCCACATGGTGCAGCAGTTCAGTCGCGAGGCGGTTGCCGATTTGGTCGTGCAGCGACTGGCGGAGATTGAAAGCCAACTGGGCCGGCCGACTTTGCCCCCGGCCCCCACGCGGCTCGTCGAGGTGACGCCGGAATTTCCCGAGCGGAAGGCGCAGACGCTGTGCGTGGACTGGGAAGGATCGTTTCTGGATTACGGGAGTTTGTCGCATGTGAACCGCGAGTTCACGCGCCAGCTCGGGCGGCAGCCGCGGTTGCAGGTGAATTGTGTCAGCGCGGCCACCGACCCGGGCGGAGTGATGCCGGCGGGATTGCAGGAGGTGGCGCGGCGGCTGCGCACCAAGCCTTCGCCGAAGGTGCAGATCACCGTGCGGCACGCGTGGCCGCCGGACTGGACGCGCCCGGCGCAGGGCGCGTGGGTGGCGATGCAGCCGTGGGAATTCGGCACGCTGCCCGAGGCCTGGGTCAAGGGGGCCGAGAAGGCGGACGAAATCTGGGTGTACTCGGAATATGTGCGGCGCGTGTATGTGAATTCGGGAGTCGATCCGGCGAAGGTGAAGATCGTGCCGCTGGGCATCGATCCGCAGCGGTTCCAGCCGGGCGCACCGCCGATGCAGCTGGCGACGAACAAGGCGTTCAAGTTCCTGTTCGTGGGCGGGACCATCGGGCGCAAGGGCGCGGATGTGCTGCTCGAGGCGTATCTCCACAGCTTCATGGCGGCGGATGATGTCTGCCTGGTGATCAAGGATTTTGGCGGGAACAGCGTGTATGCGGGGCAGACCCTGGAGCCGCGGATTCGCGCGGCGCAGGCGCGGCCGAACGCGCCGGAGATTTTGTATTTGAACCAGGAGCTTCCGCCCGAGGAACTGCCTGGCTTGTACACGGCGTGCCAGTGCCTGGTGCATCCGTATCGCGGCGAGGGCTTTGGTTTGCCGGTGCTCGAGGCGATGGCGTGCGGGCTGCCGGTGGTGGTGACGGCCGGCGGTGCGACGGATGATTTTGCGGATGATACGCACGCGTATCGGCTGCCGGCGGAGCGGCGCAGCATCGGTGGCGAAGTGAGCGGGATGAAGCTGGTCCATACGGGCTGGCTGCTCGAACCGTCGCTGCCGGCGCTGGCGGAGCGGCTGCGCTGGGTGGCGGCGAATCGCGCCGAGGCGGCGGCGAAAGGCCGGCTCGCGGGCGAAATGGTGCGGCGCGACTGGACGTGGGAACGCTCGGCGCGCGTGGCGGCGCAGCGGTTGCAGAATCTGGCGGCGCGCGTGCAGAACGAAATGGAGGCCGCGCGGGCGCGGCGGGCGCGGCGCGGCAAGCCCCTGGTGCTGCCGGCGACGGCCCGCCTCGGGCAGCTCGGCGCGGCGACGGAGTTGCTGCGGAAGAATCAGTTGGCGGCGGCGTGGACGGCGGCGGTCGAGGCGATCACGGCGCGGCCGTTTCATCCCGAGGGCTGGCTGTTGCTGGCGGAGATCGCGCACCTCGCGTTGCAGCCGGAGCTGTCGCGGCAATGCGTGGAGCACGCGCGGGCGCTGACGCCCGAGTGGAAACGGGCGCAGCAATTCACCAAGAACGGAGCGGCAAAAGGGCGGGCGCGGTTGGAACTGCCGGTGTTGCCCGAGGCGTTGACGCGCGGGCTGGCACAGCCGCGGCTGACGGTGTGTGTGATCGCACGCAACGAGGAGCGGTTCCTGGCGAAGTGCCTCGGCGCGGTGCGCGGGCTGGCGCAGCAGATCGTGGTGGTGGACACCGGCTCGACGGATCGCACGGTGGAAATCGCCCGTGAACACGGGGCGGAAGTGCATTCGTTCACGTGGACGGAGGACTTCTCGGCGGCGCGCAACGCGGCGCTGGAGCACGCGCGCGGCGAGTGGATTTTGTTCATCGACGCGGACGAGGAGCTGACGCCGCAGGGGCGCGAGACGCTGGTACAGGAACTGCACGCGGCGAACGTGATGGCGTTTCGCTTTCCGCTGATCGACGTGGGGCGGGAAAACGAGGGCCGCAGTTTTGTGCCGCGGTTGTTCCGCAATGCGCCGGGGTTGTTCTATGTCGGACGTGTGCACGAGCAGGTGTTCAGCAGCGTGGTGGTGCGGTGCGAGGAATGGGGCACGACGGTGGAACTCGGTAAGACGGAGCTGCTGCATTACGGCTACTCGGTCGAGATGGTGCGCGGCCGGAACAAGCTGGCGCGCAATCTGCACCTGCTGCTGCGCGCGATCGAGGAGATGCCGAACGAGCCAAATCTCCTGATGAATCTCGGCCTCGAGCTGGCGCGCGGCGGGCACCTGAACGCGGGGCTGGATTACTACTACGAGGCGCACGAGCTGATGTCCGAGCTGCCGCCGCAGAATGTGCCGCCGGAGTTGCGCGAGGCCTTGCTCACGCAGATGGCGACGCGGTTGACGGGCGCGGGCGGTTTCGCCGAAGTGGTGCGGGTGTTGCGTTCACCGCTGGCCCGCACGCCGGGGCTGACGGCGAGCCTGCATTTTTTCCTTGGCCTCGCGCTGGTGGGGTTGGGCCGGCTGGAGGAAGCGGCGGTCGAGTTCCGCGAGTGCATCGCCAAACGGGACCGGCAGGCGCTGACGCCGATCAATCCGGACATCCTCGGAGCCGGGCCGTATCAGTGCCTGGCAACGTGCCTGGTGGGGCTGGAACGCACGGAGGAGGCGCGCGCGGCGTTCGTGGCGGCGCTCGGGCAGGGGTCGAAGCTGGGGCCGGTGCGCTTGGATTACGCGCGGTTTCTGGTCGCGCAGGGCGAGCCGGTCCCGGCGCTCGAGGTGCTGCACACGCAGGTGAACGAGCGGCCCGCGGATGCGGCCGCGTGGCAGTTGGGCGGCGAGATTGCGCTGGGGCGGGCGGAGTTTCTCGAGTTCGCGCTGGACTGGACGGGCGAGGCGCGACGGGCGCTGCCCGAGAACGCGGCGCTGCTGGCGCAACGGGCGGAGGCGCTGATGTTCAATGGTGAACTGGAGGCCGCGCTGCCGTTGTGGCGGCAGGTGCAGGAGCGGCGGCAGCCGGGGCCGCTCGCGGCGCTGGTGTTGTGCGAGGTGCTCACGGGCGACCGGCAGGTGCGGCTCGGCGGGGGCGAAGAGGCGGCGGTGAGCCGGGAGTTTTTGCAGTGGTTCCGGCGGCTGGTGGAACGCGGAGCGGAGGGACTGGTGCGGCGGTTGCAGCAGCACTTGCGCGCCGTGGCCGAGGTGCTGCCCGGCGCGGCGGGAGTGCTGGACGGTGTGCTGGCGCAGGTGGAGCAGCCGGTGGCGGCGTGAGCGGAAGGGTGGAGACAAATTGTCCCCGGCGAGGTTGCGGGGATGAGTAGGCGTGTCGGTGTCTAGCCGCAACGGGGCGATGACCCTTCAGCGCGGCAGCCGGCGCAGGTCGCCGGGCAGGGGCGCGGCACCGGAGCCGTGCGCGATCGGCAGCGTTCATCGCGGCATCGGCTTTTTTAACAAATCTCGGACGGCCTCATCGGCCAGATCGCGGGCGGTGATTTTTTCCCCTGCGGCTCGGCTCGTGAGCGTGGCCGGAGAGGCAAGGTTGCCGGCGAGCAAACCCGGCGGGACGGTGGGTTTCAGGGCATTGGCATTTCACTGGCGGGACTGCGCGACCAACTGGCCGTCGCGGAGTTCCAAGACGCGGTCCATTTTGCGGGCGAGGTCGGGGGCGTGGGTGACGACGATGAGGGTGATGTTTTGCTCGCGGTTGAGGTCGAGGAGGAGGGCGGCAAGGGCGTCGGCGTTGTGGCGGTCGAGGGCGCCGGTGGGTTCGTCGGCGAGGAGAAGTTTGGGGCCGTTGATGAGGGCGCGGACGACGGCGACGCGCTGGCGTTCGCCACCGGAGAGCTGGCCGGGGCGGTGGTGGAGGCGGTCGGCGAGACCGATGCGGGCGAGGAGCGGCTGGGCGCGTTCAGCGGCCGCGCGGCGGCGGGCGAGGTCGGGATCGGCGAGGGTGGGGACGAGGACGTTTTCCAGCACGGTGCATTGCGGCAGGAGATGGTGGGATTGGAAGACGAAGCCGACCTGCTGGTTGCGGACGCGCGCGAGCTGGAGGTCGTCGAGGCGGGCGAGGTCTTCGCCGTCGAGCAGGAGCTGGCCGGAGGTGGCGCGGTCGAGGGTACCGATAATGTTGAGGAGCGTACTTTTGCCGCAGCCGGACGGGCCGACGATGGCGACACGCTCGCCCCGCGCGAGGTCGAGCGAGACGCCGAGGAGCACGCTGACGCGCTCAGTTCCGGCGGCGGAGGCGTACTGTTTGGTGACGTCCTTGAGCCGCAGGAGCGGCGCGGACGTGGGTGGCGATGACATGCGCGGAGGATAGCGGGAGGGGCGGAGATAAAAACGAAATTCCAAAACGCGCACGGCGCGCTGCACGGCGGAGCTTGGGCGGGGGGCGGTTCCTGTTCCCCGAGTCGTTTTGCACCCTCTTGAACCGGGAAACGGCGGGCAGGTTGAACCACGAAAGGCACGAAAGGCACGAAAAGCCGGAAAACAAAGGGCGGAAGTGTGTTGTCTCCCCATCCGAGTAACTCACCCGCCCAATGACAACTCCCGATTCGGCTCGCCCTTCTCCTTACGTGCCTTTCGTGCCTTTCGTGGTTCAACCCGACTGCCGTTTCCAAGATTACCGGTCACGGATTCCATGAAGAATCAGGTGTTCACCCATGCTGACCGCGCCGTTGCGTTCTGAAATCCGCCCGCGCAAACTCGCCTGACCATGCGCTCGCCCGATCTTTGGTTTTTCGCCGGCTGTCTGCTTCTGGTTCTGGCGGGCTGCGCCACGGGCACGAAACTGGTCACCACCACCGGCAGGGTCGTGGGTGTGACCGCCACAACCGCCATCACCACCGGCGGAAAGATCGCCAGTGCGACTGTCGCCGGCGGCGTGACTGTGGCGAAGACCGTCGTGACCACCACCGGTTCCATCGCCGGCTCCATTGCCAGGACCGCTGTCGTCACCGTCGTGGACTGCGCGTCCGGGGTAACGCAGCAGATCCCTTGGACTGAGGGCATGAAGCTCTACGCCGCCACCAAAACCACCGAGGCCGACGCTGCTCTCAAGGCGATCGAAATCCTGCGTGGCACCCAGGTCATCTCCGCCCCCAATCCCGACAAGCTCGCGACGCACGCTCCGGAACCGCTCCTACAGCCCGGCGACGTCATCAACGTCAGTCCGCTCGAACCATAGGCCGCCCTGCGAATCCCCGCGCCCTTTCGCGGCACGCGGCGACGGCGGTGTGCTCATTGGTTCGGCATGGAGCTGCAGGAGCAGCGCGGACCTGGGTGGCGATAAGCTGCGCAGAGGATGGCGACGGGAGCGGAGATAAAAACGAAATTCCAAGGCGCTCGCGACTTGGCGGCGGACTTCAGTTTCCTGCAACAATCGGCGCGGGTTGGCGCAGTCCCGCAGGGACGACCGAAAGAAGCCCAGCACTTCAGTGCAGGGTGTACGGTCGGGAAACCGAAAAGTCCCGGCAGGGACAAAGAGGCGGGACGGCGCACGGTTTCTTTCGTCCCTGACGGGACTTGGTTCGCTACCGCCGTAGACCCCGCACTGAAGTGCTGGGCTATTTTCTTTCGCCCGCTGGGCTGGGGATGGGAGCCAGTGGGCGTGCAATAAACTGAGATGTGCCCGCGACCTGCCGACGTGCTGCGGCTGGTCTCCGCGACACAGCCGCGCTCCGAACGGCCGCGCGCCTCAGGTGGGAATCTCAAACAAATGCACCGGCGAGGTGTTGCCGGGGTATTCGCCGTCCTTGGTGAGCTGGCGGCCGTTGCCGTTGCTGGCTTTGTTCATCGCGGTGACGGCGAAGCGTCTGGCGTCGGGGTGCAGCGTGACGGAGTGGCAGTTGGCCAGCGCGGTGTGGGTGAAGAACGGTTCCTTCTCGCCAGGGCGCAGGAACATGACCTTGCCGTTGCCGGGCTGGCCGCTGGTGACGAGGATCAGGTAGCCGCCGGGATGCGCGGCGACATCGAGGACGAAGCCGTCCTTGGCCACGCCGAAGCGCCAGTCGGACTGCGGTTTGCCGGTCGCGACGTCGAAGCGCAGGAGCGCGGGCGCGCCTTCGAGGAAGCCGCCGCCGGCGGGCTCGCAGCCGCCGACGAGCAGGGATTTGCCGCCGTCAGTGAACGCCAATAGGCGCAGGCCGGCCACGTCTTGCAGGCGCGAGAGTTTGTGGAAAACGGAGGCATCGAATTCGCGCACGGGTTTTTTCGCGGCGAAATCCCAGAGCGTGACGCGGCCTTTCAGGTCGGCGAAGGCGATGAGTTTGCCCTCGGGCGCAAAGGTCACGGCGAACACGTCCTCGGGCGCGCGGTGTTCGGTGACGAGCTTGCCGGCGGTGGTCCAGATGCGGACGAACTGGTCGCGACCGCACGTCGCGAGGTGCTGTCCGTCGGGCGAGACGGCGAGGCGGCGAATCCAGCCGTCGTGCGCGGCGGCGTTTTCCCAGAGGGGCTTGGGCATGTCGCCTTCGTAGGGGGTGGCGAGGAGCTTGCCCCAGGTGTCGGCGACGTAGAGGACTTTTTCCTTGGGATGGAAGACGAGGTTTTGCACCCAGCCGTTGCAGCCGGTGAGGTGCGGCAGGGGCACCAGTTCGACGGGGGATTCTTCGGGCGGCGGCTTGGCCCCTTTGGCGGGTTTGGGAGCGGCTTTTTTCGGGGCATCGTCGAGGAGGTCGATGTCCGCTGCGGCTGCGGCTGCGGGCGCAGGCGCGGGCTTCCTTTTCTCGACGACGCTCCAGCGGCGCACGGTGCCCTCGAGCGCGCCGGCGGCGAGGAAATTGCCGCACGGACTGAAGCGCGCGATGGCGAGCTGGCGGTCGCAGGGGAACATTTTGAGTTCCTTGGGCGGGACGAAAGTGGCGGCGGATTGGTCGGGCATGGCGGGAGCGGGTTGGGGGTTAAAGGGCTGGGTGTAGGCGGGGCGGCTGCGGGCGACGAATCGTAGCCGCCGACGTGACGAGGCAGATCCGGCGCTGGACATGGCCCTCCGCCTCCTCGCGTCGGCGGCTACGGGGTAAGTGAGTCCAAGTCGTCACGCGAGCGCCTCCTTGATCGGGGCCATGTCGTCGTGGGCGAGCGGCAGGGGCTGGCTGTTGTTGTTGTATTCCACTTTCTTGGAGTCGATGCCGAGGGCGTTGAACCAGGTGTGGAAGACCGCGCCGATGTCGTGACCGGCGTCTTTCACGAAGGTGCCCTTGTCGTTGGTCGCGCCGACGACCGCGCCGGCTTTCAGGCCGCAGCCGGCCATCGCAATGCTCCAGGCCTCGGGCCAGTGGTCGCGGCCAACGTGGCCGTTGATGCGCGGGGTGCGGCCGAATTCGCTCATCGCGATGACGAGCGTTTGCTCGAGCAGGCCGCTAACGGCGAGGTCCTCGACGATGGCGGCGAAGGCGCGGTCGAACTTCGGCACGAGCGAGGCGTGGGCGTTGAAGTTGTCGCCGTGGGTGTCCCAGCCGTAGCTGTTGACCTTCACGAAGCGCACGCCGGCCTCGAGCATGTTGCGCGCGATGAGCATGTGCTGGCCGATCTCGGTGCGGCCGTAGCGGTCGAGTTCTTTCGCGGCCATTTTGCTCGTGTCGAAAATCTCGGCGCGTTTCATCAACTCGCGCGCGGTGTCGAAGACGTAGCTGCTGGCTTCGGTGAACGCTGGGCGGCGCTGTGCGGCGTAGCGTTGGTTCAGCATTTCGCGCAGTTCGTTGCGCTCGTCGTCCTCGTCGGCGGTGAGCGCGGCGGGGCGGAGCAAATCCTCGGGCGGCTTGCCGTCACCGAACGCGAGCGAGCCGTATTTCGGGCCGAGAAAACCGGCGTCCTCGGTCTTGAACCCGCCGCTGCCGGGCTTCACCCAGACGTAGGGCGGAAGTTTCGAGGCGGTCGGTCCCATGAGCTTGGCGATGGCGGAGCCAAAGTAGGGATAGGCGACGCCGCGGTTCTTCGGATCACCGCGCTGGATGCGGGCGACGCCGGAGGAGTGCGCGTTGTCCTTGGTGCAGAGATTGCGAACGATGCAGAGGCGATGGGCCTGCTTGGCGGATTGCGGCATCAGCTCGGAAAAGTGCGTGCCGGGCACGGTGGTCTTGATGGTGCGGAACGGACCGCCGAACTCGGTGTTCGGCTTCGGATCCCAGCTCTCGAGCTGGCTCATGCCGCCGTCGAGCCAGACGAAGAGGACCTGCTTCTCCTTTTTGCGCAGGGCCTCGGCGGCCTGCGGTGAGACGAGTCCGCCGAGCGCGCCGAACGCGAGCGCGCCGGCGGACGCACCGAGGAACTGGCGGCGCGAAGTGGTGTGTTCCCAGGGTTTGCAGAGGGGGTTCATGGGGTGGAATCAGTCGCGGAAGGACGCGGAGGATGCAAGGAGAGGACAACGAAGTCCGTGTAGCGCAGACTTCCAAGTCTGCTGTGTCGCGGGTTTCCAAACCCGCGCGGCGTTCGCAGTCGGACGCGCCTCAAAACTCGCA
The DNA here is from genome assembly GCA_945861535.1 of Akkermansia muciniphila. GTDB lineage: Bacteria > Verrucomicrobiota > Verrucomicrobiia > Limisphaerales > BJHT01 > BJHT01. The sequence goes on from CAMAUZ010000003.1 coordinate 45,914, forward strand.
CGCGCCGCCGATTTGGAAATCGGCGAGACAGCAGGTTTGGAAACCTGCGCTACGAAAGGGGGGCGGCGGCCAGCGTAGCGAAATCGGGTGATGATCACCGGTGGTTCAGCCCCAACGGGGCGCTTCCATACCAGCCTGGGGCAACGCCCCAGGTCACGCCGCGAGTTGACCTCAAAGCCCTGAAGGGGCGGCCCATTCCGAGCGACGCGCGAGTCGTGAAACGCCCCTTCAGGGCTTTGGTTTCTTTCGGGTGGCCCAACCCAGGGCGGCGCTTCGCTCTGCCCTGGGCTGGTATGGAGCCGCCCCGTTGGGGCTAAACCAACAACCGCTTGAAGCCGGGTGCTAATGAGGGGGGAAAGCAGGTTCACGCGTCGGCCTCAGTGATTCGTAAAAAACTCCATCGACGACAACATCGCCCAGGCGAAGTGCCCGAGCGCCTTCTCGCGGTCGGCGGTGTGTTTGGCCAGATACTTTTCGAGCGCGGAGGTCTCCTCCGGTGCGGGCGGGCGGGCGAGGATGCTGTGGAAGAGTTCGTCCGCGATTGGCGCGGGTTCCTTCAGCGCGGCAATGCGGGCGAGTAGATTGCCGGGACGCGGCTTGTGGGACCAGAGGACGAGGTCGTTGTTTCGCAGGAAGAGCGCGGCGCGTAGGGTCGGGTTGACGCTGAGTTCCGGCTCCTTGGCGGCGTTGGCGAAGGCGTTGAGGAAAGCTTTCTCGAAATCTTTCTGCGTGTGCTTTTTGCCTTCGATGCCTTCCCAGCCTTTGCCGGCGACGACGCGCTCGTGCTCGCCGATGGCGGCGAGGAAGGCGCGGGCGAGCTGCTCGGCGGAGAGCGGGCGTTCCTTGGCGACGGTGAAAAGTTCCTCGGGCGGACTTTTCGCGTCGGCGGGGAGCAGGCTGGTGCGCTGGTAGGTCTGCGTGAGCGCGAGTTCGCGGATGAGCCAGCGGAGGTCGAATTTGTGCGCGGTGATTTCCTTCGCAAGCAGGTCGAGAAGCTCTGGATGCGACGCAGGATTGTCGCTGTGCTGGAGATCAAGCGGTTCGACGAGACCGCGGCCCATGAGCTGCCACCAGACGCGGTTGGCGATATTGCGGGCGAGGAGCGGATTTTCCGGCGAGGCGATTTCCTGCGCGAGCGCCTTGAGCGGACTGAACTTCGGCACGCCGGCCGCACGCGTTTTTTTGTCCGGCGGCACGGCCCAAAGCTCGTCTTTCGCCGGGTCGGGCAGCGGCACTTCGACCCCGAGCGGCACGCGCGGGCCGGTCGCGCCTTTCGCGCTGCTGAGGACGGAGATGAACTCGTATTTGTTGGTCAGCAACCCTTCCTGCAACCACGCCGTCTTGTAGTCGCCCGCGGCGGCCTGGAGCTTCGTGTTCTGGAACGCGACGAAGAGGCCGTTGAAATCCACCTGCTTGTAATCTTTCACCGTGAGGTGCTTGTGGCACTGGCAGCATTGCAGGTCCACGCCCATGAAGAGGCGGCCCGCGTCGCGCGTGACGCCGGGATAGTCGGTGTCCTGCTGGCCGACTTTTTCGAGGCGGCGCGTGATGAAGTAGCCGGCTCCGCGGAGTTTCTCGTTCTTGAAATCCGGCCCGAGAATCTCGCGCGCCATCTGGTCCCAGGGCTTGTTCGCGCGAAAGGAATCGGTGAGATAACGCCGCCACTCGACATTGTCGCCGTTGCGTTCCATGAGCTGAATGTGAAAGGCCTCGGCCATCTGCTCGGCGAAGCGCGGCGCGGCGATGAGCTGGTCGATGAGCCGGGTGCGTTTGTCCGGCGATTTGTCGGCGCGAAATTTCCGGGTCTCGTCGGCGCTGGGAATGGAGCCGCTGAAATCGAGCGAGACGCGTCGGAGGAATTCAGCATCGTCCGCGGGCGGGGCAAGCGGTTGTTTGGCGGCAACGGCCTTGGCGGAGATGAGGTGGTCGATGCGGGCGGCGAGCGATTCTTCAGCGGCGGCTCCGGTGCCAGCGCAGAACCCGAACGCCACGAGCAGAAAAAGAAACCCGCTGAACGAGCGGGCGCGCGGGTGACGGATGGGAGCCGGGATGTGCATGACGCGTAGGCGGACGGCTGGTGCGGTGGATGTATTGAAGCACAAGCGGGGGCGCGAGTTCCCGTCGCTCGGAGGGAGCGCGGCTGGGCGCGGAGCACCAACCGCAGCGCGCTGGCAAGCCGGCGCACGGAGCCGGCGGGACACGCCAGTCGTGGCGTCCGCAGCGTTGCGCAGCGTTGCGCTTCGCTTTGTCACCGCCACCAGCGCACCCGCGCACGCTCCGCAAACGCGCAGTTGCCGCCACGCGACTCGTTGACCAAGCTGTCCCCGTCATGCCCGACGCGCCACGCATCCTTTACTGCCACTGCCAATACGCCCAGGTCGTCCCACCCGAGGTGAAGGCCGCGGTGCTGAAAAAACTGTGCGACTCGGGCGTGGCTTTCGACGCCGTGGCCGATCTGTGCGAACTGAGCGCCCGTCAGGATCCCTCGCTCAAACGCCTCGCCGACGGCAATCCGGTGAAGATCGCCGCCTGTTTTCCCCGCGCCGTGAAGTGGCTCTTCCACACCGCCAAAGCCGACCTCCCGCTCGACACCGCCGAGGTGCTGAACATGAGGGTGCAAACCGCCGAGGAAGTCTGCGCCGCGCTCTTCAACGGTGAGGTGAAGCCGAACTTGCCGCAGGGCAAAGTCACGGCGACCGATGCACCGAAAGCAACGTGAGTCATGAAAAGGAAACTTGTCGCCCGCGTCGTCGCCAGTAGCTTCAGCCAGCCGTCAAACCTATGAACCTTTACGCCACCGGCAGCCAACCGATTGATATCAAACAAGAGGTGCGTGACCTCAACGCGGCCGCGCGAAAACTGCTGCGCAACAAGGCCGCCGCCCGAAAGTTCATCCTCTCGCTGGGCTTCAACTCCAAGGACGGCAAACTCAAGCCGAAATACCGCTGATGGTGTCGCGCGCCTTCGTCCTTGGTTTTCACGGTTGTGATTTGGCCTTGGCTCGTCGGGTCGTGGCGGGAGAGGCGCAGCTTCGCCCCAGCTCGAATCTCTACGACTGGCTGGGGAGCGGCCTCTACTTCTGGGAGGACAGTCCCGCCCGGGGATTGCGCTGGGCACAGGCGGAAGCGGCGCGCGACACCGGCAAGATTCGACAACCGGCGGTGCTCGGTGCGGTCATCCACTTGGGCAACTGCCTAAACCTCATTGATACCGAACACCTCGACCTCGTTGCCGGCGCCCACCGCACCTACTTGGACATGGCGGCGGGGACCGGCAACACCCCCGCCCGCAACAGTGGCCCCGGCCTGCGCGCCCGCTACCTCGACCAAGCGGTCTTCGAGACCCTCCACCGGCTGCGCCAAGCCGAGGGCAAGCCCGCCTTCGACACCGTGCGCGCCTTCTTCGCCGAGGGCACGCCGCTTTACGCCGACGCGGGCGTGCGGGCCTTGGATCACATCCAACTTTGTGTCCGCGACGCACGCTGCATCCTCGGCTACTTCCTCCCGCGCCAGCCGTTTTGAACCGCCATGAGCCATCGCCTTCCGCTGCTGTTGAGCTTGCTCGCTGTGTTCGCCAGCGCCGCCGCGCCCGCCGCTGACACAGCGGGCTTCGCAAAAATCGCCCAGCCCTTTCTCACCGAGCACTGCCTCCGCTGCCACGGGCCGGAAAAGCAGAAGGGCAATCTCCGCGTGGACACGATGTTGTCGGCGGACTTCTCCTCCGCGGCTGCGCGTGAGAAGTGGGCCGAGGTCGTGAACGTGCTCAACAGTCACGAGATGCCGCCCAAGAAGGAGCCGCAGCCCAAGCCCGCCGACACCGCGCGCGTCGTGGATTGGGCCACGGCGGAACTCGCCCGCGCCGAGCTGGCCCGCCGTGCGAACACCGTCGTCCTCCGCCGCATGAACCGCGCGGAATACAACAACACCATCCGCGACCTCTTCGGCTTCGACGGCGTGCCGTTCCTGCCCGCGAGCAAGTTCCCCGAGGACCCGCCCGCCGGCGGCTTCGACAACATCGGCGCGGCGCTCTCGCTCTCGCCGATGCAGACCGAGCTGTATTATCAGGCCGCCCGCCAGATTCTCGACCGCGCGCTGGTCGAGGGGCCGCAGCCGCCGGCGATTTCGTGGCGCTTCGACCCGGAGGAAAACACGCTCGGCCTGGACCGCGTGCGCGTGCGGCGCGACGGCAACAACATACTGCTCAACGACGGGGACAACGAGTCGCAGGGCGGCTTAACCGTCGTGCATCACAACTCGTGGAACAAAGCCATCGGTTTCCGAGATTTCAAACTCAAGGCCGAAGGCGATTACCTCATTCGCATCCGCGCCGCCGGACGCGTGCCGAAGCGCGAGCAGGTCGTCGCCAGCGCGGAGAAGCTTCTCGCCGACCGCCGGGACAAGCAGGACGCGAAGAACCCAGCCGGGAAGAAGTTCACGCAGCAGCAGATGGACAACGACCTCGCGCACTACAAGACGCACCGGATGTATGACTTCGGCCCGCCCCGCCTGAAGATTTCCGTCACGCTCGGCGGCCAGCCGCAGGTCGTCGCCGAGATGGACGTGGACGCGCCGGAGTCCGCGCCGAAGGTTTACGAAATCCCCGCGCGCTTCACGAAGGAGTCCGCTGGCGTGGGCCTCGAATACGCTTACGACATTCCCATCTCGTTGGAGAATTTAGGGATGCAAAACGCCGCCGCTTTCGCGCGGCCCGAGCTGCTGGTGGACTGGATTGAACTCGTCGGCCCCATCCATCCCGTGTGGCCGCCCGCGAGCCATCGCCGCGCGCTCGGCGAGTTGCTCGTCGGGAAGGTGGATGAAGCCGCGCAAGCACGCGAAGTCCTCACGCAGTTCATGCGCCGCGCGTTCCGCCGCCCCGTGACGGCGGAGGAAGTCGCGGCGAAGGTGGCGCTCTTCGAGAAGACCCGCGCGGGCAAGCCGTCGTTCACCGAAGCCATCAAGGCCCCGCTCGCCGCCGTGCTGGCTTCGCCGCACTTCCTCTTCCTCGTCGAGCCAGCGCCGCCTGCCGCCGCGCCGCGCCCGCTCAACGCCCACGAACTGGCCTCACGCCTCTCCTACTTCCTCTGGTCCTCGATGCCCGACGACGAGCTGTCGCGCCTCGCGAACAAAGGCGATTTGACCCAGCCCGCCGTGCTCCGCGCGCAGGTGGACCGGATGCTGAAGGACGCCCGCAGCGAGGCGTTCGTGCAGAACTTCACCGGCCAGTGGCTCGGCACGCGCAAGGTCGGCGCGAATCCACCGGCCAAGAATCTTTACCCGGAATACGACCGCCACCTCGAAGTCAGCATGGTGCGCGAGACGGAAAGTTTCTTCGCCGAAATCCTCCGCCACGACCTCGACGCTCGCAGCCTCATCCGCAGCGATTTCGTCACGGTGAACGAGCGGCTCGCGCGCTTCTACGGCATTCCCGGCGTGCGCGGCGATGCGTTCCGGCGCGTGCTCGCGCCGCCGGAGAGCCATCGCGGCGGGCTTGTCACGCAGGCCAGCATCCACGCCATCACGAGCAACGGCACGCGCACCTCGCCCGTGACGCGCGGCGTCTGGGTGCTCCGCACGCTGCTCGGCACGGACCCCGGATTGCCTGTGGCGAACGCCGGAGAAATCGCCCCGAAAGTCCCCGGCATCGGCAAGGCCACCGTCCGCCAGCGTCTGCAAATTCACCGCGAACTCCCGCTGTGCGCGCGCTGTCACGACAAGATCGATCCGCTCGGCTTCGCGCTCGAGAACTTCAACGCCACCGGCGAATGGCGCGAACAGGAGGGGCACGGCTACAACGGCCGCATTGACCGCAACGACCCCAAGATTGACGCCCGCGCCACGATGCCGGACGGCACGGAGTTCGTGGGCGTGGAGGGCTTGCAGGCCGAGTTGCTGAAGAAGGAAGACCTCTTCCTCACCGCACTGGCCAAGCAGCTCCACACCTATGCGCTGGGCCGCGAGCTGGGCTTCGCCGACCAAGCCATGCTCCGCGCCGCCGTGGCCGAGATGAAGCGGGAGAACCACACGCTTCGTTCGCTGACGCAGGCGGTGGTGGCGTCGGAGGCGTTTCGGACGAAGTGAATCGAGATGAACAAACTTGCCTCACGCAAAGGTCGCGAAGGACGCAAAGGGGTATGGCGCGTCTGTCCCCATCGCGCCGGTTGGGGCGTCCGCACGTTTCAGCGGCGCGCTGGGACAGACACGCCCTACCAATTGCGGTGTTCCAACTCCTCTTCCCCTTTGCGCCCTTCGCGTCCTTTGCGTGAGGCTCCATCCGTGAATCCAACCGTATGACCGATGTGCAACAACTCTTCGCCCGGCAAACCGCGTGGCAGCGTTCACAGGAGAACCTCTCGTGGGAGGAAAAGGTGCGTCTCGCGGAAGCAGCGTTGCCCGGTTTGCGCGAATGGCGGAGTGGTATCGCTTCAGTCCCAGCGCCTTCAGAGAAGCCTCTTTCACCAAATCCCCCAAACCCGCACGTCCAACCCGCCGCCACTGAAAACTAATTACTAATCACTAAACACTTCCCCACCATGACCCCGCTCCTCCACCAACCCCTCCCGCGCCGCACCATCCTGCGGGGCCTCGGCGCGACGCTCGCGCTCCCGATGCTCGAAGCCATGCTGCCGCGCTCGGTGTTCGCCGCGCCATCGCAGTTCAAGCCGCTCGCCCGCTCCGCCGTGAAGCCCCAGCCGCGCGTCATCTTCTGCTACGTGCCCAACGGCGTGAACATCCTCCAGTGGATGCCCAAGGACTCCGGCACCAACTACACGCTCTCGCCCACGCTCGAAGCCTTGCGCGACCACCGGTCCCGCTTTTCCGTCCTCACCGGCCTGGGCCATCCCAACTCCAAGGGCGGCCACTCCGGCGCCGACACCTGGCTCACCGGCGCGGACTTGAAGGCCGTTCCCGGCAAGGATTACACGAACACCATCTCCGCCGACCAAGTCATCGCTGAGGCCATCGGACGGCAGACGCGTTTCCCCTCGCTTGAGCTTTCCGACGGCTCCGGCACCGGTGGCGCGGGTCACAGTCACACGCTCGCCTTCGACCGCAACGGCACGCCGCTCCCCGCCGAGAACAGCCCGCGCCGACTCTTTGAGCGCCTGTTCGTTCCGGACGACGCTTCCTCCCGCGAGGCCACGCTCCGTCGCTACGTCGAGAAGCGCAGCATCCTCGACGACGTGGCCACCGAGGCGAAGGCATTGGAGAAAAAGCTGGGCCGCGCCGACCAGCAGAAAGTCAGCGAATACCTTGCCTCCGTCCGCGAGACCGAGCTGCGCGTCCGCCGGCAGGAAGAATGGCTCGACGTGCCGAAACCCAAGGTGGACGGCGCGCTCTTGCAACTCGCCAGCCAGCCCGGCAACGGTCACGACCGCCCCATGTGGGTGGACGTGATGAACGAGATTGCCTATCTGGCCTTCGTCACCGATGCCACGCGCGTCATCACCTTCGAGTGGTCGCGCGAAGCTGGCGGCTACGGCGGCGGCGGCGAGAACCACCACGAGCTTTCCCACCACGGTGGCGACGCCGGGATGCTGGACAAGCTCGCGAAGATTGACCGCTTCCACCTCGAACGCCTTGGTCGCCTGCTTACCTTCCTGCAAGCCACCGAGGAAGGCGGGCGCACGATGCTCGACCACACGATGGTCGTCTTCGGCTCCGGCATGAACAGCGGCGAACGCGGCGACCATTCGCCCAAGAACCTCCCGCTCCTCGTCGCGGGCGGCAGCGCGTGGGGCCTCAAGCACGGTCAGCACCTCGCCCATGACGAGAAGGGCCACCCGCCCCTCGCCAACGTCCTGCTCACCCTCATCCAGAAAATGGGCGTCGAGACCGGCAAGTTCCAAGACGCGAAAGGCACGCTGACCGGCTTGGTCTGACCACCGCTGTCACTGAATACTGAACACTAATTACTGATTACTTTCCCATGAGCCTCACCACCGCCTCCACCCTCCGTGTCGTCCTCTACGAGGGGGCCGACTCCGCACCTCTCGCCAGCCCCGACCGCTTCTCCGCGCTGACCGCGCTGCTGGAGAAGGGCTTCGCCGTCACCCGCGCCGTCGCGGGCGGACGCGTCGCGCCGCATGAACGCGGGTCGTTGCTCGTGCTCGGCCAGTTCGCCGGCGGAGGCACGCTTGCGGCGGAAGGCGTTTCCGCCGAGACGCCCGTGCGTTTTCAGGACATCACGGGCTTCGACACGAATCGCATCGCGGAAGTAGCCGAGCGCACGCGCGCCGAGTTGGGTGCGGCCAAGCACGGCGAGTGGAAGCCATGGTTCCCGGTGATTGACTACGACCGCTGCACGAACTGCATGCAGTGCCTGAGCTTCTGCCTCTTTGGCGTCTATGGCGTGGACGAGCAGAACAAGATTCAGGCGCAGAACCACGACAACTGCAAAACCAACTGCCCCGCCTGCTCGCGCGTCTGCCCCGAGGCCGCCATCATGTTCCCGAAATACAAGGCCGGCCCCATCAACGGCGACGTGGTGCAGGACTCCGACATGGGCAAGGAGAAGATGAAGGTGGACATCTCCGCGCTGCTCGGCGGCGATGTCTATTCCGCGCTCCGCCAGCGCAGCGACGCCGCCAAGGCGCGCTTCAGCAAAGAGCGCGACGACAAAAAAGCCCTGGCCGAACGCCAGAAATGCCTGACCAAACTCGCCACCTCCGGCGACATCCCAATGGAAGTCCTGATGAGCCTGCCGTCGCCGGACGAAATCCTGCGCCGCGCGGGTGAGGCCAAGGCGAAGGCGGCGGCGGCGTTGCTGGCACAGGGCAAAGTTGTTTGAGTCCTGCCATGACCGCACTGCCCAAACCCGTCGAAACGATTACGCCCGAGGAATACCTCGAGGGCGAACCGCTCGCCGAGGTCCGCCACGAGTACGTGGACGGCTTCGTGTATGCGATGGCGGGCGCGAGCGATGAGCACAACCGGATCGCGGGAAACATCTTCGCCGAACTACGGGCCCGTCTGCGCGGCAAAAGGGGCGAGGCGTTCATCAACGACATGAAGGTGAAAATCCCGCCCGTGTTCGCCGACGCCTTCTATTATCCCGACGTGCTGGTCGCCTGCGATCCGGCGGACAACGCGAAGTATTTCCGGGAACGCCCGACCGTCATCTTCGAGGTGCTCTCGCCCGAGACCGAGCGCTCCGACCGCCGTGAAAAGGCCATTGCCTACCGGCAGATTCCCACCGTTCAAAACTACGTGCACATCGAACAGGACCAGCTCGCTGTTACCGTCTTGCATCGCGCCGAACCGGGCTGGCGCAAGGAGGAACTCGCCGGTCCCGACGCGGTGCTGCGCCTGGCGTGCCTCGGGGTCGAGCTGCCGTTCGCGGCGATCTACGAGCGGACGGCGGCGTTGCCACAGCAGGTTTGAGGGACCACGCTTCCCGCATGAACACGACCAAATTGAAAGCCTTGGTGGATCAGGCCACGCCGGAAGAGCGCCTTTTTTTGGAACAATATCTGGCGCATCTGCAGCGTTCGGAAGACCCGCGCTATGCCGAGGAACTCGCGGGGCGTCATCGCGATATGGACGCGGGCCAGAAGGTCACGCTCGCTCAAGCGACGAGGCTGCATGAAGCACTGGAGAAGCAAGGGCTATGAGCAACGGATGGCAACTGGTCATCCACGAGCCGTCCATGCTGGCGCTGCTGGCGGCGCGCGGAGAAGGCGGGAGGCGTTGGCTGACAATTGAGCAAAATGAGTCGGCATGAAAAAACCCTGGAGCGAATCCTCAGCGGCGAGACTGATGCGAACATCGACTTCGACGACTTGCGCCAGGTGCTGCTGCGAAAGGGATTCCGCGAGCGAACTAAAGGCAGCCACCACATTTTCACGCGCTCCGGCGTCCGGCATCGCATCACCCTTCAGCCCGATGGCCGGCACGCGAAAGCATATCAAGTGAGACAAGTTCGGGAAATCCTGTCAGAGTATCCCCACCTATGAACGCCAAAGCCTACGAACTCATCATTGATTGGAGCGACGAGGACCAGTGCTACGTCGTGAAAGTGCCCGACCTGCCCGGTTGCATGGCTCACGGCCAGACACGTCAGGAAGCTGTGCAGATGGCCGAGGAGGCGATTGAACTCTGGATTGAAACCGCGGAAGAGGATGGCGTGGTGGTGCCCAAGCCGAGAAGCTTCGCGGCGCTGGCTTGACCGGGAAAGGAAACCCATGAAACAGCCTCAGGAGTTCGAGATTAACTACTTTCAGGACGAGGACGGGATGTTCAACGCCGAAGTGCCGGCCATTCGCGGATGCGTCGCGTGGGGTAAGTCGCTGAAGGAGTGCTATCGTAACACCGTGGATGCCATTGAAAGCTGCTTGGAAGCCCGGGAGAAAATCGCTGCGACCAAATTGCGCAAGCCGCGCTACGCCGGACTAAACATCTATCGCCGCCCCGTTCATGCCTAAGCTGGTGCCCATTTCGCACCGTGAACTGGCCCGGAAACTCAAACGCGCGGGCTTCGAACTGATTCGCACCCGACGACATCCGGTTTACTACTCGGCAGAGAAAGACATGACCGTTCCGATTCCAAGCCATCCCGGCGACGTGCCGAAGGGCACGTTGCGAACCATCATTCGCGAGATGGGGATGACGGTGGAGGAGTTCAATGAACTTTGACCAACAGTCGAGCCGTCAAGCGATGGAAGTCCTGATGAGCTTGCCGTCGCCGGAGGAAATCCAACGCCGCGCGGAAGAGGCGAAGGCGAAGGCGGCAGCGGCGCTCCCAAAGCAAACCAGCTAGAAGTTTCCTAGCGTTAGAGCAATCATGACATCCGCGACTATCAAACTCTTCTTGCCTCGGGGCGATGCTAAGAGCCTTCGCACAGCCGAAATCTCCAACTGGACTGGCAAGGCCATCGCGGCGCCTCGAACTGAGCTCGACGAACTGCTCGCACGTGAGGAACTCGAAAAAGCCGGGATTTATATCCTCACGGGTAGCGATCCGATTACAAATGCGCCCCGCGCATACATCGGGGAGGCCGAGGTAATTCGTGAACGCCTCAAACAACACAAGACGAAAGAATTCTGGGTTTCAGCCATCGTCTTTGTCAGCAAAGACGAGAATCTCACAAAAGCACACGTTCGTTACCTTGAGAGCCGACTCCTCGCAGAGGCGGGTAACATTGGAAGGTTCACACTAGAACAAAATCAAGCCGGCGGATCCAAGCTTCCCGAATCGGACCGGGAAGATATGGAGGTGTTTTTCTCGCGTATCCGCCAGCTACTGCCGGTTCTCGGCTCCGACATTCTCGCTCCCGTTTTCCAGCCCGCTACTAAATCTCAACCAGGCGGCGTGCTTTTCTGTCGCATCAAGGGTGCTGAGGCTCGCGGCCAGCGGACCGCGAATGGCTTTGTTGTCTTCGAGGGTTCTACTGCGGTCTCGGAGGAGCGACCATCCGCAGAGAGCTATCCGGGAGTCACCGCACAACGAAAACAGTTTGTCGCCGACAAGACGCTCGTCGAAAAGAACGGGTTGCTCGTCTTCACCAAAAATTGCGAGTTCACGAGTCCGTCAGCAGCCGCTGTAGTAATTCACGGCGGAAGCGCTAATGGACTGACAGCTTGGAAGACGAAAGACGGCACTTCCCTTAAACAATTGGACGAAAGCGCCTAGTTATGCTCCCCAAACTCGTCGTCCGCACCCTCCGCTCCGCGAACAAGCGCTGCATCGCGAAGTTTCTCTGGAACTTCGGCGTGAAGGGCATGCGGTCGGAGGCGCAGCGCGGATTGAGGCCGTCAGGCTGTTGCCAATCGCCGAAAGACGCAGCACACTTTTCCCATGAGCACGCTTGAGTTAAAAAGCTACGTGGAAGCACGCACTCCGGAAGAGCGCCGCTGGTTGGCGCGCTTCGTTTGGGAAATGGAGCGGCAGAGCGATGAGGCGCATCTGGCCGAGCTCGACCGCCGCATGAAGGACATGGACGAGGGCAAGAACCGCGTGACTTGGGAGCAGCTTCAGGCCCGTCTTGACGAGTCCGAAAGACGGGGCCGATGAGCAGCGGCTGGCAATTCGTCATCCACGAGCAGGCGTGGGATGCGTCGGAAAAACTGCGCGGGCGCGAGAAGCTCGAGTTGAGAACGGCCTTGGAAGCCCTGCTGACCGACCCATTTCAAACACCTGACGCTGAAAGGCGCACGCCGGAACGAACCTACTCGGTGAAATACTTTGGCCGCTTTTGCGTGCTCTACTGGCTCGACAGCTTCGTGCGCGAACTGCGAATTGTTGGGATAGAGCGCGTGAAACCCAAGTGATGCCATGCTCCCCCAACTCATCTTCCGCACCCTCCGCTCCGCGAACAAACGCTGCATCGCCAAGTTTCTCTGGAACTTCGGGTGGAAGGGCATGCTCTCGGTCGAGAAGTTCAAGCGCCGGCTCAAGCGCGGCGAGGTATTCCCGCCGTTCCTCTATCTCTCGATCATCAACACCTGCAACCTCCGCTGCCAGGGCTGCTGGGTGGATGTCGAGGAGAAGGACGCCATCGATCTCGCGGCGCTCAACCGCACCATCTTGGACGCGAAGAAGCAGGGGAACGTTTTCTTCGGCATTCTCGGCGGCGAGCCGTTCATGCACCCACAGTTGCTCGAATTGCTCGCGGAGCACCCCGATTGTTACTTTCAGGTCTTCACCAACGGGCAACTCATCACGGAGAGAACCGCGAAACGCCTGCGCGAGATTGGCAATGTCACGCCGCTCGTCAGCATCGAGGGCCGCGAGATCATCAGCGACGAACGGCGCGGGAAGAAAGACGTCTTCATTCGCACCCTGCGCGGCCTCGACAACTGTCTGCGCGAGGGACTGCTCACCGGCGTCGCCACGAGCGTGTGCCAGACGAACATTGACGAGCTGCTCACCGAGTCGTGGTTGCAGGAGCTGATCAACCGCGGCGTGCATTACGTGTGGTATCACACCTACCGCCCGGTCGGACCGAAGCCGAATTTCCAGCTCGCGCTGCGCCCCGACCAGCTCGTGCGCGTGCGCAAGTTCATCGTCGAGATGCGCGCCAAGATGCCCATCGCGATGATCGACGCCTACTACGACGACCGCGGCCAGGCGCTCTGTCCCATGAGCACCGGCGTCTCGCATCACATCGGGCCGAAGGGCGACATCGAGCCGTGCCCGATCATCCAGTTTGCAAAGGAAAGCATCCACGACCCGCGCGGCATCTACGAAACGATGCGCGACAGTTCGTTCCTCAAAGACTTCCGCGAACTCAGTGCCCACCACACGCGCGGCTGCGTCGTGCTCGAACGGCCCGACCTCGTGAAGCAGCTCGTTGTGAAACACGGCGCGCGCGACACCACCGTCCGCGGCACCGCCATGGCCGAACTCGATGCCATGACCCCGCGCTTCAGCCAGTGGCTGCCCGGCGAGGAAATCCCCGAGAAACATTGGATGTACCGCCTCTCGAAGAAATACTGGTTCTACGATTTCGGCGCTTACAAGGAAGCCAAGCTCGACGCCACCGCCGCCGCCAAAGCGAAGGAACTGGCCGCCGCTGGGCGCAGTTGATCCCCGCGCGATCCGCGCTCCAGTTTCGGGCTGGCAGCATCTCCATCCCGGACCAAACCGGAGGAACCGGGCTGCCACGGATAAACACCGGTAGAAACGGATGAAATCCGACTGTCGTTGCTCCGCTCACCGGCTGAACAAGGGCCGGGATGATTCACGCTGAAGGGAGCAGTCGGAACCACGAAAGACACGAAAAGCACGAACGGAGAACGGCCTTCAGAAACCGCAGTCATCACCGAGCGGGTGCGGCAATCCGGAGCCAACCAACGGTGATTCGGCCCTCTGTTTTCGTGCCTTTCGTGCCGTTCGTGGTTCATCTCATTTCTCCTTTCCAAGCTTCTCGTTCCCATCCCTGTCCATCCGTGGGTGAACTCCGCTTCTCGTCCACCCTCGCCGGCCGCGCATTCCGGCGCTTTGAAGCGCGGGCGAATCCCCATCGCCCTCACTCGGGTTTCGGCCGCGGCTCGAGCAGTTTTCTCAACTCCAGATTCGGGTCGGCGCGAAACCGGGGGGTGCCGGGTTAAAAATTTTTCGGCTTCCGGCCCGCGCGGATTTCCGCGCGCCACTGGTCGAGCCGGGTCGCGTGCTCGTTGGCCAGGCGCTCGGAAAGCGCGCCGCCCTGTTTGCGCGCCGCGTCCACCCAGAACTTTTGTACGAGGTCGAAATAGGCCAGCACCGTTTTGGAATCGCCCGCCTCCAGCAGTTCGCGCGCGAGCGTGAAATCGGGGCCGAACGAGTTCAATTGCGGCGACCCCGGCGTCGCGCCCGCCTTCAGCAGGAACTCCGCGGCGGCCGCTTTGTCGCCGTCGCGCAAGGCCGCGCGGCCGAGCTGCGCATTGGCGTTGTGGATCACATTGCCGTAGTTCCAGTCCTTGGGATCGATGTTCGCGGCCAGTTGCGCGCGGGCGAGATTTTTCACCGTCGCGGTTTCGCCCGCCTCGAGACTGGCGAGCGCGAGCGCGCTCTTGAGCTCGCCCATCTGATAGGTCAGCGACTGGTCTCCCGGATGCGCTTTCAAGGCCGTCTCCGCCAGCGCCAGCCCGCGCTGCAAATACTCCCGGCACTCGGTGAACCGCTTCACGCGCTCGCCCCCGCGCAACGGCTGCGCGACGCGGCGGTCGTGGCCGAAGATCATCGCCAGATCGACGCCCCAGAGCTGTTTCGTCGGCGTCTTTTCGAGCCCCGCGAGCGTCTGCTGCAACGCCAGCGCGCGGTTGGTGGCGACGAGTTCCATCAGGCTCGTCATGTGCTGGCGCATGGCGGTTTCCAGGCCGGTTTCCGCAGCGTCGAGTTTCGCGAAGAGCTGGGTGCCGAGCAAGGTGGCCATGATAAGCAGGAGGTTTCCGGTGGTGGAGAGGGTCGGGATCTTCATGAGGGAGGCGGCAGTAAAGCGCATCCAGTCCGGGCCGCGCAAAGCTGAAATGTTTTCGTGGTGGCGGCCCGGGGCGCGGCGTTCACGCCGCTTCACCGTGCGAACGTCGGAGCGCATTCGCAGCCGCTTGGCTCGCGCCACGCCGAAGCGGCAGGAATGCCGCGCTCCCATCATGGGCACGCTCCGATTCGGGCTTCCCCGGCGGCTTTGTCACCGCTCGGTGCCCGAGGGAATCGGTTGACAAGCTGCACAACGTGAGAATCCTCCCCGCCATGAACCCACGCCGGACCGTTTACAAGACTGTGTGCGGATCGCCGCGCGCTGCAATTGCCCCCACCGACCCGAGGCCGGGTTGGCGCGGCGAAGCGGAGCCAAGTTCCAGCCCGAGCAACACCCAAGTTAAAGGGACGACCACCGACCCCATGCGGCTGTCGAAGAGATTGGAGATGGCGGCAGGAACTCGACCATCGAACACCACGACATACCCGATGAAAACAGGCTCTCGCTTTTACAGGGTCTTGGTCGCAGTGCTGATTCTTTGGAGTGGTGATTCGGGCCTTATTAGTGCGGAAAGGAACTCCGAAACCGCCAGCCCAACGAATGCCCTAGGTTCGAGTGCGACGACGCCGCCGCTGCCGCCGCTGTCGTGGTCGGACCCGCCGGTGGCGCCGCCGCCGGCACCCCGTGCGTCTTCTGAAGCTGCGGTCGAGCATCACAATGCTACCCGGGCTTCTGGTCCGCTGCGGGGAGTGCCACCTCAGGCTGTCACTGAGCGCGACGCTTCGACCAACGCCACGCCTACTCACACCGGGCCTCTAAACCTCCACAGCCCGGCGGAAATCGTATTTGCCTGCTCGGTGCTGGCTTTTGGCCTCCTCTTGGTGGCCGTGCAGGCATTCTTGGCGCTCCGCGGGAAGCTGTCTGACGTGGCGGTGTTTAAGCTGATGGGGCTGACCATTATCGTCACGGTCGGCACCTTCGTAATTCCCGCCGGGTTCAGTGACCGGCAGATGTCGCCGCTGATGGGGCTTTTGGGAGCCGTAGCTGGCTATTTGCTGGGCAAGGATGTGACGAAATCCGACTGAGGTCGGACCGGACCATTTGTCGGCTCCCGCATCGGTTGGCGCTGCGAGAGGCGGTCCGCCCGGAAGAACTCAGGCGCACCCGGCCCGAGCCGCACAAAGCTGAAATGTCTCCGTCGTGGCGGTGAGGCGCGCGGCGTTCACGCCGCTTTGCCGCGCGAAGGTCGGAGCGTGCATATTTCGGCGGCGGCGGGTGGCACGGACGGAGGCGTCCGTATGTTCCAGCAAGCTTGGATCAACGCGCGTCACCCCTTTCCGTCCGGCGAGTCGCCGGACGGCACAGGCTGGTAGCCTGTGCCACCCAGTCGGGTGCGGCCCCTCACGGCATTACGTTCGCACCGCCCCGGAGCACTCGACGCCGAGGCGGCATGACTGCCACGCTCCTCGCGCGCAAGCCCTCACTCCGCCTTCCCCCGCTGCTTCGTCACCGCCTCGCGCAGCCGCTTCCCATTCTCCTCGCTCCAGTCTGATGGCACGTCGCCTGCCAGCCCGGGCGCGGCGCGGCGCAAGGCCCAGAAGGCGGACTCGCGCACCGTCGCCTCGGGATCGTCGAGCGCCTTGACCAGCACCGCCACGGTGCGCGGGCCGGGGTGATCCTGCAGGGCGGTGAGGACCTCGACCCGGCGCGATTTTTCCTGGTGCGCGCTCAGTTCCGCCACCGCCGCCCACGCCTCGTCGGTGCCGATGGCGACAAGCGCGCCCACGCCCGCCGGGACCAGTTGCGGCGGCGTGAAGACCGGTTGCTGGGCCACCGCGTCGCGGATCGTGCCGACCTGTCCGACAGCCTTGAGCTGTCCAAGCGCCTTAAGCAGTTGCGCCCTTTGCCAAGGCCATTGCCCGTCATTCTTGGCGAGCAACTGCACGATCCACGGCGCGACGCTGCGATCTCCCAGCTCGGCCAGCGCGGTCGCGGCGGCGACGCGAATGCCCGCCTCCACGTCAGCCTCCAGCCACCGGTGCAATTCCGCGTTGACATCCGCACCACCGAGCTGACCGAGCACGCGCAACTGCGGCGGCACCTGGCTCGGCCCCGAGTGGTCGTCGCGCGAATACGGATGCCGGTGCAGTTCGGTGAGCAATGCCGGCACAACGGCGGGGCCGCGTCGCACCAGCTCCTGTTCGTCCTCGCCCGAGGCCGCGCCGGTGCCGAGCCGGCGGACGAGCAGCGCCGTCGGGGCGTGCGCGGGCGTGTCCAGCACGAAGGCACCCACGCCACCCACGAACAACAGCACGCTCAACCCGAGCGCGACGCGCGACGGGGGCGAGCGGCGGAAAATCCCGCGCTTCTTCACGCCGATCACGATCAGCGTCACCACGAACACGACGAGAAACACCACGCCCACCGCGATGACGCCGATCACCAGCGGCCCCAGCCCGCGCCATTCCCCGCCGCCGGTCGCGAACGAATTCGCGACCCGCCACACGATCCAGCCCACGCCCGCCGCCGCGCCCGCCGCAAGCAACGCCGCCGCCACCAGCGCCACCACCAGCCGCCAGAAGCCGGCCCCGACGAGCAACGCCAGAAACGCGAGCACGAGCGTGATGATTCCGATGGTGGTGAGGTCGTTCATCGCGGTTGGACGTGGATTTTGGGTTCATCGCATGCTGTCGCGTCGCCAGTCCTCGAAGATCTTTGCCATCGCCTGCACCCGCTCGGGGTCGCGGGCGGCGAGATTGCGCAGTTCGGTGCGGTCGGTGGCGAGGTCGTAGAGTTCCCACGGGCCGGCCTTGGACGCGACCAGTTTCCACGGGCCGACGCGGACGGCGCGCGCGCCGGAGGTGGCCCAGCACAGCGAGGCGTGGCCGTCGCGTGAGCCGCCTTGCAGCACGGGCAGCAGGCTCCGGCCCGCCAGCGGCTGCACCTGCCGCCCTGCGAACTGCGCCGGGTATTTCACGCCCGCCAGTTCCAGACACGTCGCGGTGAGGTCGATGAGGTGCGTCAGTTCATGCGAGATGCCGCCCGTCGGCGCTATCACGCCCGGCCACCACGCGATGAGCGGCGAGGCGATGCCGCCTTCGTGGTTGGAGTTTTTGTGCTGGCGGAAGGGCGTGTTTGCGACGTTCGACCACGGCGGGCCGGCGGTGACGAAGTTGTCCGCCGGGCCGGGCTGGATGTCGGGGCGGTTGCCGACGCGCGTGGGCGTGCCGTCGAGCCGCCACGGCTGGCCGGGCTTGTCGAGCGGCGCGTTCATTGGCTGATCGGAAGCGCCGTTGTCGGAGAGAAAGAGGACGAGCGTGTTCTTGTCCGCGCCGGTGCGGCGGAGCGCCTCCATCACGCGGCCCACGCTTTGGTCGAGCGAATCCACCTGCGCAGCGTAGGTGGCCATACGTTCGGCTTCCCAGTCCTTGTCCTTCGCGTTGGCCCACGCGGGCACGCGCGGGTCGCGCGGCGAGAGCTGGCAGTCGGCCGGGAGCATTCCCAAGGCGACGAGCCGCTGGTGCCGTTGCGCGCGTGCCGCGTCCCAGCCGAGCTGCCGGTAGAGCGCGCGATATTTGGCAATGTCCGCCGGCTTCGCGTGCAGCGGCCAGTGCGGCGCGTAGTGGGCGAGGTAAAGGAAGAACGGTTTCTCCTTCCCCGCCGCCTCGGTGATGAACTCCGTGGCGAAGTCCGTGACCAGGTCAGTTTTGTAAACGCCTTCCGTCGGCAGCTTGAACGGCTGGCCGTTCCGATAGAACTCCCCGCCGCGCACGGCCTTGAAATAATTGCCCGGTCCCGTGTGCCCGGTGCTGCCGAGGAAGCGGTCCACGCAGCGGGAAATCATCACCGGGTCGTGCCAGTTTTCCGCCGTCACCATGTCGAGTCGGCCCGCGGCGGAGGTGGTGTAGCCCGCGCGGTGGAGCAGCTCGAAGACCGTCACGCAGCGGTTGTTCAGCAGCCCGGTCCAGCCGGAGATGCCCACCTGCTGCGGGTGCAATCCGGTCATCAGTGCCGCGCGGGACGGCCCGCACAGCGCGCAATTGTAGAACTGCGAGAAGCGCAGCCCGCCCTGCGCCAAGCGGTCGAGGTTCGGCGTCTGAATCTCGCTGCCGTAACAGCCGAGGTCGGAGAAGCCCATGTCGTCGGCGAGGATGAGGACGATGTTCGGGCGCGCGGCGGGCGGCGGGGCGGCGGCGGCCGAGGGCGGGAACAGCGGGAGCAGCAGCAAGGCGGCAAGGGCGAAGAGAGGTTTCATGGCTCGTCGGGGGCGGGAGCAGTATCTGGGCCGTGACCGTTCAGTCGAGCCGATTTGGATGCCCCACAGAGATGCGATGGATACCGAGCGGAGCAGCCGAAGCGGAGCGCGACCGGCCCCCGGTCGCAGCGGGTAGGGGCAAGGGAGCAGCGGAATATTCCGACGACCTCGGCACTGCGTACGCACTGCGGGCGGGGATGCCCGGTTCCCGTCCCGGAGGGACGCCGGAGGAAATTAGCCGGGGGCAAGTCCGCGCCCGCGGACGCCGCCCCCGGAAACCGGGCCGGGCGGCTCGGTGCCCCAGCGGGGCATCGAAGAAAATGACCCGAGGCGACGGGTGGTGGCGGAAATGCTGCGGGGAGGACACCCCTAAGAATTTCTTCGATGCCCCGCTGGGGCATGCTCCGTTCAGCGGTGCAACCGGGGGCCGCGCCCGCTGCGCGGGCTTACCCCCGGCTAATCTCCAGCGGGGTCCCTCCGGGACGAAGAGCAAAGCGTTGGTGACAATTCTTTGGTCCCCGGCCGGCGGCCCGGGCAGCGGCAAAATCCTCGCGGCACGCGAGGATATTTCCCGGAGCGCGGCTGTGTGCGCGGAGCACCAGCCGCAGCGGTTTGGCCGCAGGGGACGCCTCGGATTCCAACGGATGCCGGCACAGTTTTGGGTCCGCTGCGGCTGGTCCTCGACGGACACAGCAGCGCTCCGGGTGCTGCGGTCACGCCCGCCGTGGCGGCCAGAAATAGTTCCGATTGAACGGCGAGTGTCGGCGTCGGAGATGGCGCTGATGACCTTGTTTGCCCGCCCATTTTACCGCGTGTTGGTCGTGTGCTCGCTGCTCGCCGCCGCCGCCCGCGGCGCGGAATTGAAGCCGTACAACGGCGCGGGCTGCGCGGCCGTGGACGAATATTTTGCCGAAGAAGTCTGGGCCAAGGTGGCCACGCACTCGTGCCTGAAATGTCATAAATCCGGGGGCGACGCCGAGGACAGCAAGTTCCTCCTGCTCGATCCCAAGCGCAGCCCGGAAGGTGCCCAGGCGGAAGCCATGCGGCACAATCGCGACGCCTTCGCCCGGATGGCGCGGCTGAAGGAAAAGGACGCGGGCGACGAATCCCGCCTGCTGCTCAAGGCCGTCGGCAAGCTCAAGCACGGTGGCGAGGACGCGCTCGCGCCGGATTCACCGGGCTTCCGCGTGCTCGCCGAGTTCGTCCGCCGCGTGAACGCCCCGCCCACGGCACCGCCGCCGCTCACGATGACCGAGGACAAAAACGCGCCGCCCTTCTTCGACGGCATCGTGATGCTGGACCACCGCCGGCTGGTGCGGCGTGTCACGCTGTCGCTCGCGGGCCGGCTGCCGACGGCGGCCGAACTCGCCGCGGTTGGCAGCGGGGGCGTGCCGGCGGTGACCACGGTGTTCGACGCGGTGATGCAGGAGGACGCCTTCTACACGCGGCTGCGCGAGGCTTTCAACGACATCTTCCTCACGGTCGGCGTGGACGGAAATCCCGACCAGTCGGTGCTGTCCTACGAGCATTTTGAGAAGTCGCGCGGCTGGTATCAAAACACGAACCTGAACAAGGAATTCCTCGCGCCGATCAAGGACGAAAAAGAGCGGCGGCAGGCCGGCTACAAGCTCGCGGACGATTATCGCAAGGCGCTGCTGGGCGAGCCGATGAAGCTCATCGAGCACATCGTGCGCAACGACCGGCCCTTCACCGAACTGGTCACGGCGGACTACTTTATGGTGTCGCCCTACGGCGCGCGCGGTTACGGGATTTTCGAGGAAGTGAAGGCGAAGTTCAAAAATCCCGCCGACCCGTTCGAGTTCATCCCGGTGAAGTTGAAGGCGCTCACGGGCCGCAGCAAAAGCGAGAATCAGGAGTCGCCGAGCGGCTTCTATCCGCACGCCGGGCTGCTCAGTTCGTTTCAGTATCTCGCGCGTTATCCAACCACCGAGACCAACCGCAACCGCCAGCGGGCGCGGGTTTATTACCAGCATTTTCTCGGTGTCGATGTGCTGGAGCTGGCGGCGCGCGTGAGCGATGCGGCGGCGGTCTCGGCGAAGTATGAGATTCCCACGATGCAGGCCAGCGAGTGCGTGGTGTGCCACAAGACGTTGGACCCGGTCGCGGGCATGTTTCAGGACTACTGGCGGTTCGAGGGGGTGTACGGCAAGCGGAAGGAGGGGTGGTTCAGGGACATGTTTGGCGCGGGCTACGAGGGCGAGGACCTCCCGGCGACCGAGCGCTGGCGCGCGTTGCAGTGGCTCGGCGAGCGCACGGCGAAGGATCCCCGCTTCGCCGTCGCGATGGTCGAGCACGCTTACTATCTGCTGACCGGGCGCAAGGTTTTGCTACCGCCCAAGGACCTCGAGGACCCGCTCTACGCCGCCAAACGCCGCGCGTATCAGGCGCAGCGCAGGCAGACGGAAACCATTGCCACGCGCTTTGCGGCGACGGGTTTCAATTTCAAAAACGTGCTCAAGGATTGGGTCGTCTCGGATTTCTACCGCGCCGATGGGCTGGCGACGGTGGCGGCGAATCCGCAGCGCCGCGCGGAGCTGGACGACCTCGGCGTGGTGCGGATGCTCGCGCCGGAGCAGGTCGAGCGGAAGGTGGCGGCGATTTTCGGCAAGGCGTGGGGTCGCTTGAAACCCGGGGACGGCGGGCTGGACATGCTCTACGGCGGCATCGACTCGAAGGAAGTGACCGAGCGCGCCGCGGACCCGAGCGGCGCGATGGGCGCGATCCAGCGCATCCTCGCCAATGATGTCGCGTGCAAGCAGACCGCACTGGACTTCAGCCGCCCGCCCAGCGACCGCCGGTTGTTTCCCCAGATCGAGCCGGACGTGGTGCCGGGTACTTCGCCCGAGGCCGACGCGAAGGTTCGAAAGGCGATTGTACATCTGCACGAGCGCGTGCTCGGCCGCCTGGACGCGCCGGACGCACCGGAGGTCGAGCGCACCTTCCAGCTTTTCGCCGGCATCGTGAGCGACGCGGCGGCGAAGAATGGCTTTGAAAAACAAGAGAACTACTCCTGCCGCCAGGGCCTGCTCGCTCCGGTGCCCGACCCGAACTACACCGTCCGCGCCTGGCGCGGCGTGGTGACGTATCTGCTGCGGCAGCACGAATTTCTGTATGAGTGAGAGCTGGGCACCGCCGTTGAATTCCACGAGTTGCGATGAGGGGTGGGGCACAGGCTTGCCACGACGACCGTCCAAACTAGAGTCGTAAAATGAAAAGCATCCATGCGGTTTTCCAAAGCGATGGCGAGTGGTTCATTGCCCGATGCCTTGATTTTCCCGTGACCACGCAGGGCAAGACGCTGGCTGCCGCACGGAAAAATCTTCAGGAAGCAGTGGAACTCTATCTGGAAACCTGGGGTGACACGGACGGCGGCAAACCGCTACGGGAAGTCTATCTCACCCAAATGGAAGTGGCCGCATGAGCCGGCATCTGCCAGCCATCTCGGGCCGGAAATTGCTCCGCGCCCTGCAACGTGCCGGGTTTGTGGTGCTCCGGCAGAAAGGCAGCCATGTTTCGATGGAGAAACGCGGCGCAGACCGCCGTTGGCGAACGGTGGTTCCGCTGCATCGCGAAATCCGGCCGGGAACCCTGAGCGACATCCTCAACCAAACCGGCCTGAGCAAAGACGAGCTGGCAGACCTGCTTTGAGGCATTCGGATTCTTCCCCGAAAACTCCATCATTCAATTTATGCGACGTGACTTCCTAAAACTCTGCGCCCTCACCGGACTCGGCTTTGCCTGTCCCGGTGGCGTCACTTCCTTCCTGCGGGCGGCGGTCAAGGAAGAGCCGCCGTACGAAGGGCCTTTCTACGTCGTCTTCAACGCCTCGGGCGGGTGGGACACGACCTACTTGATGGACCCCAAGGGCATCAATGAAATCAACCGCCTCTACAAGGAGGGCGACATCCTCACCAAGGGCGCGCACAAATTCGCGCCGACCGCCAAACACAAGACCGGCGGCATGAGCAACGAGGAGTTCTACGGCGAGTTCGGCGGCGAACTGCTCACGCTCAACGGCCTCGATTACTCGGTAAACAACCACGCGCCCGGTGCGCGCTACATGGCCACCGGCAAGCTCGACAGCATGGCCTACCCGACGTTTGCCGCGCTGGTCGCCGCCTGCAAAGGGCCGACGTGCCCGCTGTCCTTCCTCACGTTCGGCAACTACTCGGCCACCGGCAATGTCGTCGCGATGTCGCGCGTGCCCTACCTGCCGTCGCTCCAGAAAATCGCGAACGCCGACCATATCGAAGGCAATGTGCGCTCGCCGTACCACGAAGACTTCGCGCTCACGCGCATCGAGCAGGCGCTGGCAGAGCAACGCCAGTTGCGGAGCGCGCTACCCTTGCTCCCGCGACAGGAACGCGCCGAGTCCATGCTCTACGCGGCGCAGGTGAACTCGAAAGCCATGGCGCGCATCACGCCGCACATTCCCAAGGACGTGCCCAAGGAGCGACTCGCGCAGCAGGCGGAGATTGCGCTGGCGTCGTTCAAGGCCGGCGTGTGCGTCTCGGCGAACCTGAGCATCGGCCAGTTCGACAGCCATGCGAACAATGACGTGGACCAGATGAAGCTCCTCCCCGAGTTCCTCGCGGGCATCGCCTACGTCATCCGCCGCGCCGAGGCGCTGAAGATTCGCGACAAGCTCGTGGTGGTCATCCAGAGCGAGATGGGTCGCACGCCGACCTACAACAAAGGCAACGGCAAAGACCACTGGTCCATCGGCTCGATCATGTTTCTCGGCCCCGGCATCAAGGGCAACCGCGTCCTCGGCGCGACCGACGACAAGCAGTTCCACGTCCCGCTCAATCCGCAGACGCTCGTCACCGACAAGGACAAAGGCGTGCGCGTGCGCCCCGAGCACATCCACGAAGCACTGCGGGAATACGCGGGCATCGCGAAACATCCCCACAGCAAGAAATTCCCGTTGGGTGTGGCCGAGAAGGAGAAGCTGCAGGGGTTGTGGGGGTGAGGGTTAGCCGTCCGCTCAACTTCGCCCCAACAACTCCTCGACCGTTAGTCCGATGTCCCGCGCTATCTGCCGCAGCAACGGCGGGGCGATGTCGCGGCCCTTGTGGAGCGGCACCGTGGTTCCGTGACCATCGGGATGACGATACTGAATGTGCGACCCGCGCTGCCGAACGGCCACAAAGCCGCGCCGCTCCAGCAGGCGACAGACCTCCGTGGACTTGAGGACGGGAAGCGCGCCCATGCTCAGGCCACGGCCACGCTTTGGGTGCCGATAAACTCGGATTCCAAGACCGGTTCGCCGTCCTCCAGCAGCATCGCAATGACTTCGCGAAGATTGGTGTTCAGTTCATCCAGCGACTCCGCCTGCGAATGCGCGCCGGGAAAGCCCGGAACATGCCCGACAAGCAGACCCGTGACGGCGTCGCGCTCCACGACGGCGGTGAAATTTTTCATGCTCGGACTTTCAGCTTCGGTCCATCCGTCGTCAACCTTCCCTCCCTGGATGCGCGACCGCCTCAACCTTTCCGCGAGCGAAATCCACGAGTGCTTCCAGCCCGGCGCTTCGGTGCCCGTCGAATGGCACGGACAGGGATCAGCGGCAGGAGTTGTGGCGGTGAGAAACCGCTGGCGCACGCCACGAAACTGTCACGCTCATGCGCTGCTGCGGTCCGTATGACGAGCAGCACCCTCGGGCGCGGTCTGATTGCGGCCCGGATCTGCCAAGGTCGAACTCCCGCCGGCAAACTGGCCCACTCAGCGGACGATCCCCGTTTACTCCGTCTTTTGCCGCGTCGTCGCGGCGGCGGCGGGCTTCAGGAAGTGCTCGAAGAAGCGGCAGAGAATCTCGTTGGACTCGGGGTTGGGCGAATGCTCCTTGCGATTGGTCATGGCGACGCGATTGGTCTGGCCGAGCAACTGGTTCACCGCGACGGCGTGATTGAGGGCAATCCAGCGCGCCGGTTGATCCTCCGAGCCGCCGGAGACGAGGAACGGGCGCGGGGCCATGAGCGCGTGCAGTTCGTGCAGGTCGCGGCCGGTGGAGATCATTTTCTCGTAAGCGCCGGTGCGGGGATTCTCCGGCTTGGGAATGCCGGGCTTGCGCGAGCGCTCGCGCTCGAAGCCGAGATACCACGGCTCCCAGTAGTTCACGTTCGACCGCGTTTCATCGAAGACCACGCCGCCGTCCGACCACGCCCCGCACGCGAATTTCTCGTACAGACACGACGCAAACATCGCCCATTTGCCGCCGTAGGAATGGCCCGCGATGCCGATGCGCGCTGCATCGATCTCGGGGAGATTCGCCAGCGCGTGCCAGCAGTTGGCCGCCACGTAGGCGAGATGCGACAGCGGCTGGCACACGGCCTCCGCGCGATCCGGCAGCCGCGCGTCGCCGCCGGGCGAACCGATCGAGAGCGTCACAAAACCACGGCGCGTGAGCTGGAGCGCGAAGTCGCGGTGCGGTGATTTGCCGAGGCCGATGCTCGTCTCGGGTTCGTAAAACGGCACGACCACCGCGGGAAACGGCGGCTTCCCCGGCGGCACGAGCAGCCAGCCCTCGACCGTCTGCTTCGCCCCGATCTGCACGCGCACGCGGCGTTGCTGAAAATTCTCCCGCTGCGTTTCCGCGAGCACTTCGACTTTCGGTTTCTCGATGATCGCCGGCCACGGTCCCAGCAACGCATGCCATTGCTCGAGAATCTCACGGCGGCGACGCGGCCAGTCCGCGGCGGCCTTCACCGGCGTGCCGTCGTTGAAGAGCAGCGGTGAACGGAACGCTCCGGTTTTGCCGGCGAACTCGGCGGGCGGTTGGAAGTATGGGGCGATTTGTTCCCAGGCCGTTTCCGCCCGACCAGAGTTGGGAGAAAGAGTCAGCAGCGTCAGCAGCAGCCAGGGCAGCACAAATCCGCTCGTCGCGATCGCGACCGGGCGAAGCCCGGCGCTCCGGGGAGCGCACGCCGCTGGCGTGCTGTTTTCGGCGGCCCGCCGAAAACCTCGTTCGGCAAACTTGCTTCCACGACCGGGTAAGCAGACTGGGGAACGACGGATTGGGCGGGCCGCCCAATCCGGCACGCGGGCCACGTGCGCTCCCCTTCTTGCATCGGAGTTCGGGAGAATCATTGGCAGCGGAGGCGTGGTGGTCATGGCGGGATAATCTGGGAACCGAGCGGCGCGGCAAGGCGCAAGCGCGCCGGGAATTGGTGGCTCGCGAGGAGGTTCGGGACGGGGACGGAAGCTCCAAGAATAAAGCTCAAAGCTCAAGGGAAGGAGCAATGACCAAGAACCAAGCGGGCTGCGGTTCCGTGACGAGGAGGGAGGTCGCAGAAGCGGTGCGGTGCTGGAACGAAGCTGGCACCGATGGAGTACCCCGCAGAGCCGCAATCCCCACGCTGGAGCATTTGTTCACTGGTGCTTGGTCCTTCCCTTGAGCTTTGAGCTTTATCCTTGGAGCTTTTCACTTCCCCTTCGGCTTCACCCCGCCGCCGGTCATCGGCACGAAGCGCACGGGGAGCACGGTGCGCTCGATGATTTTGCCACCGCGCTTTTCGAGCAGGTAGAGGCGTTGCTCGGGCAACGTGCCGACGGGGATGATCATGCGCCCGCCTTCCTTGAGCTGGTCCACCAGCGGCTGCGGAATGTGCTCGGGCGCGCAGGTCACGATGACCGCATCGAAGGGCGCGTGTTCCTTCCAGCCCTGGTAGCCGTCCCCGGCCTTCACGTTCACGTTGCGAAAGCCGAGCCGCGCGAGGTCTGCCGTGGCGCGCTCCGCCAGCGGCGTGACGATCTCGATGCTGTAAACCTCCGCCACGAGCCGTGCGAGCACCGCCGCCTGGTAGCCGGAGCCGGTGCCGATCTCGAGCACGCGGTCGGTGGGTTTCGGCGCGAGCTGCTCGGTCATGAACGCCACGATGTACGGCTGGGAAATGGTCTGGTCGTGCCCGATCGGGAGCGGGCGGTCCGTGTAGGCGAGGCTGCGCAATTCGGCGGGGACAAACTCGTGTCGCGGCACCTCGCCCATGGCCTTGAGCACGCGCCGGTTGGTGATGCCGCGCTCGGGAGACGCGAGCTGCTCGGCGACCATCCGCGCGCGCGCCGCCGCGAAATCGCTCTCCGCGCCGTCCGCTGAAGCAAGGAACGCCATGGCCACGAAACATCCGGCAACTGCGAGGCAACTGCGAGGGGCTTTCATGGTGGCAACGTAGTCGTTCGCCGCGCGCTGGTGAAGGGGGGAACGGGGAGACAAAATGTCGCCGCGGAAACTTGGCGCGGAACCTCCCGCCATTTGTCCCGCGCTCAGGCGTAACCATGCCGTGAAGGCGCGAGGAGCGCGGCCTTCAGGCCGCAGAAACGTGCGTCCTGTTTAGAGCGAGCGAATTCCCGAACCGTTTTAGGGAACTCACCAAATGGCGGGTCGGAGGACGTGTTCGGCGTGTATGACGCGGTCGCTGAGGGCGGGCGTTTCTGCGGCCTGAAGGCCGCGCTCCGGTCGCCCTCACTGAATGGTTACGACTCAGTTCTTCACCCTGCCGGCCTCTGCGTCTCTTCCCCTCTCTGCGGTGTACTCGACTGTTCCGCGCCCCCGCCTTGGACTGAACTCCGCCAACACAGAACACCGCAGAGATGGGAAGAAACACAGAGCGGCGAAGCCGCAATCAAAGCGGAGCGCGACCGGTCCCCGTCGCAGCGCGTGAACAGGGTAGGGAGCGCCGGAATTTTGTGATGACCTCCGCACTGCGTACGCGCCGCGCGGGGGGACGCCAGGGCCTCGTCCCGGAGGGACGCCGGAGGAGATTAGCCGGGGGCAAGTCCGCCTCAGCGGACGCCGCCCCCGGACACCGTGCCGTTTGGCTCCGTGCCCCAACGGGGCATCGAAGAAAATGGCCCGCGACGACGAGCGGTGCCGGAAAGGCTGCGGGGACGCCGCCGCCAAAAACTTCTTCGATGCCCCGCTGGGGCATGGCCCGTTCGGCGACGCAACCGGGGGCCGCGCCCGCTGCGCGGGCTTGCCCCCGGCTAATCTCCTGCGGAGTCCCTCCGGGACGAAGAGCAAAGCGCGGGCGACAGTTTCTCAGTCCTCGGCCGGCGGCCCGGCAGCGGCAAAATCCTCGCGGCGCGCGAGGATTTTGGAGGGTTGCAGTGCAGAGAGGGGCGGTGGGTAGGGCGCGTCTGTCCGCAGCGCGCCGCCACGTTCGGGAACAAATGCCTTGAGGGTTTTTCGGCAAATCCCCTTGGGCTTGCGCCAGGCTCTATCGGCCTCCGGCCCTGCGTTTTTGCTGAGTACCGAGATGGATTTCGCGGCCATTAATGTCGAAGAACATTGTTTCGACTCCGTTGGTGGATTCGCGGAGCAAATAGTTCCCGGGGGAATCCTCTTCGCGGAGGAGTCCGCCTTGGAGATCGTTGGTGTACTTCGGCTGCACGGCCTGAATTCGCCGGATGGCGGCGCGGAGGTCGTCAGTATTCGGCGTGACGTCCGGCGGATTTTTTCCAACCGCCTCTTCGATCAAGGAGTCCACCCGATAACGGGGAACGTTGCCATACCAGATGCCGGCCGCATCTCCCGACGGCTTCCCATGGGAGATTTTGTGCTCCATGACCCACGACAGTCCGAACATCGCGAATGACCACAGAACCAGACGAGCGTGGGCGGATGGGCCGCGGAAGATCGTCCAAAAGGCGACGAAGCTGATCAAAACTCCGATGCCCAGCACGTACGCCGCCGCGTTTTTCGCTCGGGTGGTGAAGACGTTGGCGGTGTCCAGGTAGGTCCGGTGGGAGGTGAACGGCTCCCACCGAATCGGCGGATCCCGGCGCATCTGCGCTGGGGACAATGTCGCGTCGAGTTTGGTCGCCGTGCCTGAGCCGAGCAGCCATTGGCGCAGCAGCGGATGCTGGATGTCCAGCCGCCACCGTCGGGACCTCGGCCATGGGGTGGGTTCGGAGAATGCTGGTTGCTCACAGTGACTCACCTGAAATCCTTCTGCCAAGGCACGCTGCGCACCGAATATGTACATCGTCACGCGAACGCTCCCGTCGCTTTCAGCCCCGAAGCGCAGCGGCAGAATGGGTACAGCCGTCGGAAACTCGAGCGCAAGCCCATGCACCACCTGTTGCCCGGCGTTTGTTGAATGCGCTCGAATTTTCGAGGCGACAAACACCCAACCGTCGCGCACGTAGTCGGCGAGGATTGGCTCGTCGGCTGGGCGCAGCGAAAAGCCATTCGTGCGGAACCAGTCAGTAACGGCCGGCACGTCTTTCGACTCGATCACGGTGGTTTCCTCGACCACGGCCTCCGCGCGGTTCAAAACCGTTGCCGGACCAACCCACTGCCCTGATCTGCTCTTGGATAGCGCGGGCACCGATCCCAGAAGGAATTCCAGTATCAGCATGACAATTAGCAAGCTGGTCCCGAACCGCGCCGACCCCGCCGTATCCGATATCCAGAAAATCCCCAGGCCCAACGCCACCAAGAGAAGAAACAAGAATCCGGTTAAATCTCGAAAGAGGTTCCCGATGAGCGAGAAAGCGCTCACCAGGAAGAGCGCCAGAATCAGCAAATTGAAGTAGGTTACGCCACTCGGAGAAGTCCGAATGCGCGAAACCGCGATGCCAGCCATGGTGAAGCACCCTGCCACCTCGCCACATGCGATCACATTGATCCAGGTGAACAGGCCCAACCCCACCAACTCGGCGACCGAGAGCGGATCGTTGGAGCGGAGGAAGAAGAGAATCCCGATCACAGAAGTGAGCCAATAGACGAAGACGTAGGTATGCGCCTCGTCGCGCCGGATCGTCGGCGCGAAATAACTGCGCAGCGTCGGGAACACGCCGGGCGTTGCTGCTTCGATCTTGGGCCGGGCGGGCAGGGGGATGACCCAGGCGAAGTTGGTGCCCTTGGCATCGAAGCGGGTTTCGATGACGAGGCGTTCGACGCCGTTGGACCAGTGGATCAGCGCCTCCTGCTCCGGGATGCGGATTTGCTCGGGAAAGGCCGTGGACGGAAAAATCTTGCCGTCCGCCAGTGCCAGCAGCGGCAGCCACAACCACAGGATCAACCCCAGCTTCATGGGCTGGATGCTACGTGGCGCGCGGGGGGAAACAAGGGTGCGTGCGGGGAGCGGGCACGCGCGACGGGGTAGCGCAGGCGTCCTCGCCTGCGAGTTCGGGCGGCGTCTCGCCGCCCGTACCGACTCGGGGCGAGACGCCCCGCGAACTCGCAGGCGGGACGCCTGCGGTACCCTCGGGCAACCGCACGCTCAATTCACGTAGATGAACTCCTTCACATTGAACAGCACATGGCCGAGGTCGGCCCAGACTTGTTCGTCGCGCTTGGCGCCGGCGAGGTCGGTGCCGTAGGCGGCGGCCTGGTCGGTGGTGAAGCGGAGGGCGTCGGCCAGTTCGGCCGGGCTGGGCGGACGTCCGAACGCGGTGAGGTACATCTGCGTGATGCGTTGCTCCGGCGTGGTGGCGGGCGCAGCGAGCAGGCGTTGCGCCCAGATTTTCGCTTGTTGGAGAACGAAGGGATCGTTCATCAGGATCAGCGCCTGCGCGGGCACGTTGGAGACGTTGCGGCGGCCCATCGACGTGAACGGAATCGGCGTGTCGAAGGCCAGCATCATGGGCGAAAGGAAATTGCGCCGCACCGCGATGTAGATGCTGCGGCGGCCGTCGCCATCCAGCGGGCCGGAACCGGGACGGCCCCGGCCCTCCATGAACGACGTGAGATACACGGGCACGCTGGGGCCGCCGGTCGCCGGCTGGAGGCGGCCCGAGACGGCGAGCAGGGCGTCGCGGATGGCCTCGCCCTCGAGGCGGCGCACGTTGGCGCGATGCAGGAGAATGTTCTCGGGATCGGCCAGTTCCGCGGCGGCATCGGCGGGCTGGCTCGACATCTGATAGGTCTCGGACAGCACCAGCGCGCGGATGAGTTTTTTCACCGACCAGCGCTGCTCGCGCATGAAGGTGAGGGCGAGGTGATCGAGCAGTTCGCGATGCGAGGGCGCCTGGCCGAGCACGCCGAAGTTATCGACCGTCGGCACGAGCCCGCGCCCGAAGAGGTGATGCCAGACGCGGTTCACCATGACGCGTGACGCGAAGGGATTGGCGGGATCGAGAATCTCGTCGGCGAGCGCGAGCCGTCCGCTGCCGGGGCCGTAGGGCTTCGAGGACGGGCCGCTGAGGGCTTCGAGAAAACGGCGCGGCACCGGCTCGCGCGGCGCGCGGGAGGAGCCCCGGACGAGGAGAAATTCATCCGTGCCGCTGCCCTCGAACATCGCCGGGGCGGTGCGGGACTCGGGCTTGATCCGCGCCGTCAACGCGGCCTGACGCGCGCTGAAAGTTTGGAGCGCGGCGTTGAATTCCACCGTCGCCGCCGCTTTGGCCGGGAGAAACAAATCGCGTTCGCGCACCATGAAATCGGCCAGCCGCGCGAGGTCACGGGCATTGGGCGCGGTGGCGAGACGATCTTCGGCGAGAGCTGTGGCGGCCTGCGTGAACAGCTCCTGATAAGCCTTGGCCAGCGCCGGAAAGCCCGCGTCAGCCGCACCCGCCGCAGTCGTCAGCGCCGCGGCGAGCAGCGCGTTCGGACGGTCGAACAGCGGCGGCGGGCGCTCGCCCTGCA
The DNA here is from genome assembly GCA_945861535.1 of Akkermansia muciniphila. GTDB lineage: Bacteria > Verrucomicrobiota > Verrucomicrobiia > Limisphaerales > BJHT01 > BJHT01. Next base: position 77,675 of record CAMAUZ010000003.1, read on the forward strand.
CGACCATCGCGACGGCGAATTCGCCCGCGCCGGCGGGGCTGAGTTCGACATGACAGCGCGAGCCTTTGTAGGCGCTGAGGTTGTGCGAAACCCAGTGCCACCGGTCTTTCTGATCGCGCGATTCCATAAACGGATCCTTGTTATCGCGCCATTCCATCAAGGTCGCTGCGTGCAGCGGGCCGGCGACGATCAGGTGCGAATTGACGGCGGCGTAAGCGCGACCCGCGCCGCGCACGAGATACCACACGGTACCGCTGGTGATCGCGAAGCTGGGCGTGCGCAGGGTTTGCTCCGAGCGATCCCACTGGCCGAGCTTGCCGTGATCCTTTTCGTTTTTCGGCGCGCGCAGATTTTTCCAGACCGGATCGCGATAGGCGGCCGGTTCGCTGACGAGGCCGTCCAGCGGCTGTTCGGGCGTCGCGCCGAAGCGCAGCTCGCCCACGCGGAGCGGACGCGGGCCGAAGGAGTAGCCGTCTTGAAACCAGCTCGTCGTCGTGCCGGTCGTGTAGTCGATCACCACGTCGGCGGCCGCCGGGACGGACGCGGGCGCGCCGAGGGCGGTCTTCCATTGTTCCAACAGCGCGGAGAGCGCCTTGGCTTCGACGCGCGGTTTTGCCGCGGTCATTTTGGTGAGCGCGTGCAGAGGGTGCTCGGGGGCGGTCTTCGCTTTCGCCAGTTCCGCGGCCCAGCGTTCGAGGCGGGCGCGGTCGAGCAGGCGTTCGGTGGCGAGGTCATCGGCCTTGCGCGCGGGTGCGCCGGCGTCGGCGCGCGTGAGTTCCGCAGCGGCGGCGAGATAGGCGGCGACTTCGGCGAGCGCGGGTTTTGCGGCGGTGCCGAGCCGGCGCAAGAGCTCGCGCTGCGTGCTGGCGCGGAGGGATTCGAGTTCGGCGGAGATTTGGCGGTGCGTCTCCAGTGTTTCAAAACGCGCCTGCCGGTAGCTGCCGCTGAGGAGGAAGCCGGTGAGCGCGTAATAATCCTTCTGCGAGATGGCATCGAACTTGTGATCGTGACAGCGGGCGCACGCGACGGTCAGGCCGAGGAAGGTCTTGGTCATCACGTCGAGGCGGTTGTCCATGCGGTCGCACTCGTCGGCGCGGATGTCCACGGGCGAGTGGACCTCTTCGCCGAGGAACCAGAAGCCGGTGCCGAGGAGCGATTCGTTCGCGCCGGTGGCGGGGTTCACGCGCGGCTTGGGAAGGATGTCGCCGGCCAGATGTTCGCGCACGAAATCGTCGTAGGGCACGTCGGCGTTGAGCGCGCGGATGACGTAGTCGCGGTATTGCCAGGCGTTGGGAATGATCGGCTCGAACTCGTGTCCGCGCGTCTCGGCATAGCGCACGAGATCGAGCCAGTGCCGCGCCCAGCGCTCGCCGAACTGCTCGGATGCGAGGAGGCGATCGACCGCTTGGGCGTAAGCGCCGGGAGAGGGATCGTTGGCGAACGCGGTCACTTCCTGCGGCGAGGGCGGCAGTCCGATGAGATCAAAATAAACGCGGCGCAGCAGGGTCGCGCGCGCGGCGGGTGGCGCGGGTTTCAGGCCGCGAGCTTCGAGGGCGGCGAGGATGAAACGGTCGGGCGCTGACTTGGGCCACGCGGTGTTCTTGATGGCGGGCGGCGCGGATTCACGGAGCGGTTGCCACGCCCAGTGATTGGCTTTGCGCAAGCTGAGATCGAACGTGGCGGCGACGGGTTGTTTGCCCGCGGCTTCAGCGGGCCACGGCGCGCCCTGCTTGATCCACGCGGCGAAATCGGCGACGACCGCCTCGGAGAGCCGCTCCTTGGGCGGCATTTGCAGGTCGGGATTTTTGTAGGTGAGCGCTTCGAGCAGAAGGCTCTTCTCGGGATTTCCCGGGACGATGGCAGGCCGGGTGTCGCCGCCTTTGAGCAGGCCGGCGCGGCTGTCGAGATAAAGGTTGCCCTTCAGTTTCTCGGCCGAGGCGCTGTGGCATTTGTAGCAGCGCTCGACGAGGACCGGGCGGATCTTTTTCTCGAAGAACTCGGTGCCGTCTTCCGCGCGCAGCGGTGCGCCGGGGAGCGTGGTGAGAACGGTCGCGAGGAGCAGGGCGCGGTCGCGGCGGCGGCGGAAGGAGCGGAGGAAGCGCGAGTGGGGCATGGCGAGGAATGTGAGCACGGGGGTGAGACGGGCGGCAATTTGCGGGGAATTCAGCGGGATTACAGAAACGGGCGTTCGGTCGCGGTTCGGGCCGGAGACTGGCGCTCCGGCTAACCCGGAACTGGAATGGTAGGGCGCGTCTGTCCTCAGCGCGCCGCTTGGGCATTCTTACGGTTCAGCGGCGCGCTGGGGACAGACGCGCCCTACCGGGAGGAGCATTCTCGCTGCATCACCACCAGCGCGCACCCAACCACCTTACCGCAGCGGCGCGCCCTCGATTGGCTTGCCGTTGGTGTCGAGGATCTGCACCTCGTGGATGCCGGGGCCTTTTTCCTCGGTGAAGGTCCAGACGACTTTTTTGTCCGGCGTCACCTCGAGGAGCTTGGTGCGGCCGGCACCGATGGCGTAGCTGCAGATCACCGTGTTGCCGTTGGGCAGGCGCTGCCCGCCGCAGGGATCGTTGAGCAGCTTGGAAGGCAGGTCGGCGTTGGAAAGCTGCCACACGATTTTGCCCGCCGGGTCCACCTCGACGACGAGATTGCCGTGCGTGCAGTTGACGAGCGTGTTGCCGTTCGGCAGGCGGATGGCGGTGAACGGCCAGCTATCCTTCGGCTCGTTGGGCGTCTTGAATTCCCAGACGACCTCCCCTTTCGGCGTGTATTCGCGGACGACTTTGTCGAAGAGCTGCGGCACGAGGTAGTTGCCGTTCGCCAGCTTGCGCGCCATGCGGCTTTCCATGTGATGGTTCGTGTTCTGACACTGGAGCGCGACCTCGACGACGATCTTGCCCTCGCGGTTGATCTCGAGGATGCGCGGTTTCGCGCCCGCCTCGGTGAGCATGATGTTGCCGTTGTCCAGCAACTGCGCGGTGTTCACCTCGGACTGCGTGCCCTTGAACGAGAACACCACTTTGTTCTCGCGCGTGACCTCGACCACACCGCCGCCGGGGAAGTCTTTGCCCTTGGAAACGGCGAGCAAAATATTGCCGTTCGGCAGCACATAGCCGTCGCGCGTGCTGCCGGGATAACGCCACACGGTCTTGCCGTCGCCATCGACGATGCGCGTCTCGCCGCCGGTGGCGAGGAACGAGTGTTTGATCGTGGACGCCGCGCTGTCAGCGGCGCGGACCGAGAACGTGAGCGCCGCCGCGGTCGCGAGGAACACGGCGAGACGGGGGAGCAGCCGGTGAGGAAGCAGAGGAGATTTCATGTGCGGCGAACTTTGCAGAATCCCGACGGCGGAGGAAGCGGGAAGTCGGCGCGCCAATTGTCGTCAGTGCTCTGGACAACCGGCCGCATCTCCATAAATTTCGGCGCACGGAAAATTAAGATTCAATTTATGAAACGCATACTCTTGTTCGTCGCCACCAACCTCGCGGTCATGCTGCTGATCTCGATCATCGGCAGCGCGTTCGGCGTGGACCGCTTCCTGACCCGCACCGGCCTGGATTTGCCGAAGCTGCTGGCCTACTCGGCGATCGTCGGTTTCACCGGCAGCATCTTCTCGCTCCTCATTTCCAAGTGGATGGCGAAATTTGCCTACAGCATCCACGTCATCGAGCAGCCCGCCAACCAGCCCGAACAATGGCTCGTGGACAAAGTGCGCGAGCTGTCCAAGAAGGCCGGCGTCGCGATGCCCGAGGTCGGCGTGTATGAGAGCGAGGAGGTCAACGCCTTCGCCACCGGACCGACGCGGAACAACGCGCTGGTCGCCGTCAGCTCCGGCCTGATCCACAACATGAACCTCCGCCAGATCGAAGGCGTGCTCGCCCACGAGATGGCCCACATCGCCAACGGCGACATGGTGACGATGACGCTTCTCCAGGGCGTGCTGAACACCTTCGTCGTGTTCTTCTCGAAAATCATCGGCTACGCCATCGACCAGGCCATGCGCGGAAATGACGAGCGCCGCAGCGGCCCCGGCTGGGGATATTACATCGGCTCGATTGTCGCCCAGATCGTCCTCGGTCTCTTCGCCAGCATGATTGTGATGGCCTACTCGCGGCACCGCGAATTCCGCGCCGACGCCATGGCGGCAAAGCTCGAAGGCAAGGACGCCATGATCTCCGCGCTCCAACGGCTCCAGCAGATCACGCACGGCGGCGGCGTGCTCGACGACCGCGCGCAGTCCATCAGCGCGTTCAAGATCAATCATCCGACCGAGGGGTTTTGGGCGATGCTGACCGCCTCCCATCCCCCGCTCGAAGCCCGCATCGCCGCGCTGCAGGCGCAGGCGTGAGCTTGGTCAAGGTTCGTCGGTCATCGTCGCGCTGCGCGTTTCGCCTTCGCAGCTTCCTTCGGTTTGTCAGCACGAAAGCCGATCAGTCGGCGGCCCTCCGGATAGGCCCAATTGGTGGTTGATTCCAGTTCGCGCAGCGCGCCGAGAATCATCTGGATGTCCTCGCCGTGGAGGTGCTGATTACGCTCCAGTTCGGCGAGCTTGCGCGCGAGATCCGCGTAGCGACCCGACTCGTGGCGCATGGCGATGAAGGCGCGGATGACATGGATGCTCATCTCCACCGCGCGACGGCTGCTGAGGACGTTGGCCGCCATGAGCGCGCCGTGCTCGGTGAAGGCGAAGGGGAGGTAGCGCCGTCCGCCGTAGGCGGAAGTTGAGGTCGCAATTTGCGACCTCAAGTTTGCAACTTCTTGTGGCGTAAGCTGAAAGACGAAATCCGGCGGGAACCGATCAGCATTACCGCGGACTTGCTCGTTCAGTCGCTTGGTCGGCACGCCGTCGATGCGCGCCAGGTCGGAATCCAGCAGCACGCGCTCTCCACGAACCTCGCGAATCAACGGTTCGACGGGTTCAAGGACCGTTACGTCCGGTTTCTTCTTTGGCATTTCGCATATGGTCGCAAATTGCGACCAGTTCCCTTTCGCCCTTTAAGATCGCAAATTGCGCCCTCAAAACTTGTTCTTCCGATACGCCCCCATCACCGGCGCATCCGGGTTCACCTCGGGACCGAAGTAGCGGAGCGTGACGAGCGGTTCGGTTTCGCTGGTGTTCATCGTTTGGTTTTTCCTTTCGTACCCGCCTCGCCGGCTTCTTTCACATGAAATCCCATTTCCCGTTTCGGCGGCTCTGGTTGCGGCGGCGGGTCGAGGATGGCCATAACGCGCTGGAGAACTTCCACGATGGCAACTTCATGCACGTCGAGGCGGTTTTTCAACTCGCCCTCCAGGTCGGTGAGCTTTTTTGCAAGTGCTCGCGTGTCGGTCAGCGCGGCGCGCATCTTCAGGAAAGCCCGCACCACGAAGACGCTCATTTGCATGGCTTCCGGGCTGTTCAGAACGTTCGCCGCCATGATCGCGCCGTGCTCGGTGAAGGCGTGCGGGAGGTATTTCCGGTGCTGTCCACGGCCACTCTTTAAGGTCGCAAATTGCGACCTTAAAGAATCCGCCTCGGTCTCGGTCAGTCGGAACATGAAATCCTGCGGGAATCGTTCTGCGTTGCGTCGGACTTGCTCATTCAGGCGTTTCGTCCGCACGCCGTAAACCCGCGCCAAATCAGCATCAAGTATGACACGCTCGCCGCGAATCTCGCGAATCAGCGAATCGACAGGTTCAAGAACTGCCAACGCTTTGCTCTTTTTTACCATGCAGGATGGTCCCGGATTCCGCCCTCAGTTAAACTTGTTTTTCCGATACGCGCCCATCGCCGGGGCGTCCGGGTTCACCTCGGGGCCGAAGTAGCGGAGGGTGACGAGGGGTTCGGTCTCGCTGGTGTTCTCGAAGGTCACGCCGTTTTTCGCGCCGTCTTCGGTGCAGAAGTATTCGTCTTCGGTGAGTTCGTGGAAGCGGATGAGTTTCGGGCTGTTGAGGGGCTGGCCGTTGATCTTGCCGACGCCCTGCACGCAGATGAGGCCGTAGGCGCCGGTGTCTTTGATCGTGGCTTTTGCGCCGGGTTCGACGGTGAGTTCCTTGGCGGTGAAGAGTTGTTCGCCATCGACTTTGCCATAGACGATCCAGCGATCGACGAAGCCTTCGCTGCGCGTGTCGGCGACGGGGACCGGTTCGAGGTAGTGGTTGTCCTTGAAGTTCGGGTCCACGTTTTTCTCCCAGTCAAGCTGATCGACGATGAAGTCGAGGTCCTTGTGTTTGCTCTTGGGCATGTCTTTTACGAGCAGGCTCCAGGGGACTTCGCGGCCTTCGACGAGGTTTTGGTACATGCCGAAAACGTCGCTGCCCCATTGCGGCTCGTAGGTGCAGAGGCTGCCGGGCGCGTGGAGAATGCAGGGATCAATGAGCCAGCCGGAGCCGACTTTCAGGCGGTAGGCTTTGGAGAGGTCGAGGATGCCGTTGTCACCTTTGTTCCAATTTTCGAGACACTTGCGGACCTGGGCCTTGGTCGTGCCGGGTTCGAAACCCATGAAGGTGTAGGGGAAGTTGTTCCCGACGTTGTTGTGTTGGGGCGGGAAGTAGTAGCTCTCGGGTTTGCCTTCCTGGCCGACGAGCTTGGCCTGCTTGGCGCTCTGGTGCATGTGGTGCGGGATCGGCCCCATGTTGTCGAAGAATTTCGAGTACACGGGCCATTTGCCGTACTTCTTCCAGATGGAACCTCCGACGACAGTCGCGCCGCAGTCGTCCACCGCCTGCTTGAGCGTGAAGCGTTCCTTGCCGACGACGCAATAGCTGAGGCCCTCGTCCGCCGCGCGGCCTTCGTTGGCGGTGACGGTGGTCGAGGCGAACCAGCGTTCGTCGATGCCGCCGCGGTTTAGGCCATAGGCGTAGGTGTCGTCCGGGTGCAGCTTGATGCGCAGGCCGGGCTGGAGGAACGAGCGCGGCACCCATGCGGGCGCGAGGCGCAGGAGACCGCCGGTGCGGGAGAGTTCGGCGGCGACTTTGGCGGAGGTGTTGCCTTTGGTGGTTTTGAGTTGGGAGACGGTGTTCATGGTGGTGGGGTTTAGTAATTAGTGATTAGTAATTAGCTGTTGGTTGATGATCGGTGGGTGGTCTGAACGAATCGACGGTTGGCGGTAGGCTGTCAGCAAATCACAAGGCTTTTGGCTTTTGGGCGAACCACAGGACGAGGTGGCATTTCCGGCAGGCGAGGTTCACGCCGCCGCCGAGGTTCGGCGACAGGTTGAACTCGCGGTGCCGGCAGTGCGGACAATAGACCGGGATTCCCGCCGCCTGATATTCGCCGGGATTCACCGCGCCGGCCGCGGCTTTGATGGCGCGGTGGACGGCTTTGAAAGTATTGGCGATGCCCGGCATGACGGCGGCGATTGCTTATGAATGCGGAGGCGAGCTTATCGACTGCGAAACGCGGGCAGCAAGGATTCTTCGCGCGACGGCGGGCGGGGGGCTCAGCGCACGTTTTCTACCGCGTCACCACCGGTGCGTTGAATCGCGCCGTGAAACGCAACCACGAGCGGTTCCCCGCAGACTTCATGCTCCAACTGACTGCGAACGAGGCGGCCGACTTGAAATGCCAATCTGGCATTTCAAGTTCCGCTCACGGTGGACGTCGGCGCTCGCGGCCCTACGCCTTCACCGAACAAGGCGTGGCCATGCTCTCCAGTGTCTTGCGCAGCGCCCGCGCGGTGTTGGTGAACGTGGAGATCATGCGGGCCTTCGTGGCCCTGCGCCGCGAGGCCGGCCACTACGAAGCTCTCGGCCGCAAGCTTGCCGAGTTGGAGAGCGCCCAGAAACTCCAAGGCGACGACATCCAGACCATCTTTGCCGCGCTGCGTCAGTTGGAGGACACGACCGGTTGGGCCTATCCGGAAGGGCGGCGGTTGATCGGTTTTCGGGCCGAGACTGAACCCAAAGACAAACGCCCGCACTGAGTCGCCCGGCCCCGTTCCCCCTCCTCACACCACCACCAGCGCGCACCCGCGCTCGGTCGGGCGGCTGCTCAGGCATTCGCGCAGATACGTCACGATCTGGTCGCTGAGAGCTTCGCAGCGATGCGTCCAACGGCGCGCGCCGGTCAGTTGCTTCACACACGAACGCAGGCCGATGAAGCGGAGCACACTGGGCGCTTGGTTCATCTGCTCGCCCATCACCTCGCGCAGCCGCGGAAAAAAGGAGAGTTCGAACGTCGTCCCCGACTCGCTGGCCAGCGTGCGCAAATCCATCTCGGTGACGCGCGTCGAACCGGGCGCCACCGCTACCACCGCCGCCGCGTTCGTCGCGCCCGCATTAACCGCGGAGGTCGCCGCGGTTTCGGCGGTGATCGTGCTCATCGTCGCCACCGGTTCCGCCGCCTCGCTGAGATTCAACCCCAGCCCCCGCAACGCCGTCTTCAGCGCCACCATGAATTCCCCGACCGTCACCGACTCGCGCCCCTGCTCGACGCGGAAATAATGCAGCACCGCCGCGGCCGCATTGCGCACGACCTCGGGATCGATCACCGCCGCCGAGTCGCCGAGCAATTCGACGCTCACCGCCTCGGCCGAGCAGGGGATGTGGTCGCCGCCGGGGGTTTCAAAAACCAGGCAGTCGGAATGTAGCTTTATCATGCTTGATCTCGAGTTTCTTGACCGCCTGCACAAAGTCGGTGCCTTCCTCGAAGCGCCGGTAAACACTGGCGAACCGCACATACGCCACCTCGTCCAGCTCGCGCAGTCCTTCCATCACGCGCTCGCCCACGGCAATGCCCGGCACCTCGCCTTCGAACTGTTCGTTGATTTCGTCGCTCACTTTTTCCGCCAGATCCTCGATCGCCTCCGGACTGACCGGCCGCTTCTGGCACGCCCGCTGAATCCCCGCCAACAGCTTCTCGCGCGAAAAAGATTCCCGCCGTCCATCGCGCTTGATGACCATCAGTGGCCGCCGCTCGATCTGTTCGTACGTGGTAAACCGATGCGCGCACCCCAGACACTCGCGCCGCCGACGGATGGTCGAGCCTTCGCGGGAGGCCCGCGAATCGATCACCTTGTCCTCAAGGCAGCCACATTTTGAACAACGCATGGTGTTGGACTCGACCACTGCTAATGGTGGTCGGCCGCATCTAAACACCCTCTCTGTTGGGGAGTCAAGGAACGCTCCGGGTATTTGCCCTTGCCCCGGCCCAGGTTTTCAGGCGCTATCCTTACCGGTGAAAATCATCGCCTCCCTGCGACGGCCCGTTTTCTTCCTGCTGCTCCTCGCCGTTGTCCCGCAGGCGCGCGCCCAGATCGATCCCGAACCGCGGCGCCTCCTGCAACTGGGCTACAACAAAAACATCGAGGGCCGCGGACCCACCGCCGGCTACGCGTTTTTTTACCACAACCAGCCGGGGTTCCCGCAAACCAACCTCACCCTGCGCATCGCCATCGCGCCGGTGTACCTCGACTCCGAGTTGGGCATCGCCCGCGCGCTCGGACCGCACACCGATGTGGGCCTCGGCGTGGCGGGCGGCGGATTTGCCGACAGTTTCAGCGAAGTCCGCGGCGGGAAATTTCTCCGGGAAGAATCCTTCACCGGCCACGGCGGCGGCGCGTCGGCGAGCCTTTACCACCGCTTCAATCCCGGGCAGCAAATCCCGCTCAACGCCGTGCTGCGCGGCGGCGTTTATTACACGACCTACACCCGCGACGATCAGACGGCCCCCGACTTCGCGCTGCCCAACAACGGCACCGCCTTCAAGGTGCGCGCGGGGCTGCGCTTCGGTGGCATCGAGCCGCTGCTGCTGCCGGATCTCGCGATGGAACTGTCCACCTGGTACGAGGGACAATTTCGCAATAACGACGGCGCGTACGGCGTCGCCGGCGACCGCGCGGTAAAGGCCGACTCGCATCTTTTTTGGAGCCGCGCGCTGCTGGCCTACACGCTGCCGTCCGAGCAGCGGTTCTTCATCAGCATCACGGCGGGCACCAGTTCCGGTTCCGATCGGTTCAGCGCCTATCGCCTAGGTGCGGCGCTGCCGCTGGCCTCGGAATTTCCACTGAGCCTTCCCGGCTACTATTTTCAGGAAATCACCGCCAGCCGGTACGCCCTGTTCAGCGGCTACTACATGGTGCCGCTGGGCGCGAAGAAGGAATGGAATGTCACGCTTTTCGCCGCGACTGCCGCGGTCGATTATCTCGCCGGCATGCAACAACCGGGCGACTGGCATTCGGGTGTCGGCGCCGGGATCGGCTACCGTCCGCACAACAAAATATGGCAGGTCAACCTCGGCTATGCCTACGGCATCGACGCCATCCGCAAGGACGACCGCGGCGCGCAAAGCATTGGCCTGCTGCTCCAATACGATCTCGAAACCCGCCGCCGCCAGAAACCCGCCGCCGCGCCCGACGCCAACCTCGGCCCCAACCGCTGGAATTTTCTGCGCAACTTCTTCGGCTTCTGAGCGCCCGCGCCGGACGTAGCCACCGACGTGAGGAGGCGGTTTCCGGATACTCGGCGAGTTCTCCCCGCCTCGTCACCTCGACGGCAACGGCCTCCCACGGAGGAAACAGCGCGCTCCGCAGCTCTCTGCGTCCTTTCCCATCTCTGCGGCGTTCTGCTTCACCCCTTTCCCCGCCGGGCGCGCAGACGCCACGAGGGCTCCGACGCTCGAGCCGAACATAGAAGCGAAGCCACCTCCTCCTCCCCTCCCATTCCCCTGCCCCAAATTCCCCTGCCAAACCCTGCCGTGCTCGCGAGCGCCCCCGTCCCACGCCGCCCACCAAATCACGCATGCCCGTCCGCGCCCGCCCATTTCCTTGTGAAATTCCCGCTGGTCGCTAGATACAAGCCCATGTCTTTTCCGAACGCCGCAAACCCGTCCCCCGATTCCGCGCCGCCCGCCACGCCCGCACCTCCTGCGCCCTCCGATTTCATCCGCGACATCGTGGCCGCCGATCTCACGGCCGGAAAACATGCGCAAATTCACACCCGTTTTCCGCCCGAGCCCAACGGCTACCTCCACATCGGCCACGCCAAAAGCATCTGCCTCAATTTCGGCATCGCCCGCGAATTTGGTGGCGTCTGCAACCTCCGCATGGATGACACCAATCCCACCAAGGAAGATGTCGAGTACGTCGATTCCATCCAGGCCGACGTGAACTGGCTCATCCGCGGCTGGGCCGACGAACAGCTCGGCCTCAAATCCAAAGGCCACACGCCCATCGCGGCAACCCTCCACGGCAAACCTGACTTCCACCTCGGCGCCATCGTCGCGCCGCCCGGTGCGCCTCCCGCCACGCCGCTCGAACCCTTCTACGCCTCCGACTATTTCCCCCAGATTTACGAGTTTGCCGTGAAGCTGATCCAGCTCGGCAAAGCCTACATCTGCGACCTCTCGCCGAAAGACACCGAGGAATTCCGCGGCTCGCCCGACCGCCCCGGCAAGGACTCGCCGTTCCGCGACCGCAGCGTCGCCGAGAACCTCGACCTCTTCACACGCATGAAAGCCGGCGAATTCCCCGACGGCACCCGCACCCTGCGCGCGAAGCTCGACATGACCTCGCCCAACATCTGGCTGCGCGACCCCGTGCTCTACCGCATCCGTCACGCCGAGCATCACCACACCGGCGCCGCGTGGTGCATCTATCCGATGTACGATTTCGCACACTGCCTCAGCGATTACCTCGAAGGCATCACGCACAGCATCTGCACCCTCGAATTCGAGGTGCATCGCCCGCTCTACGATTGGATTCTCGAATCACTCGACCTCGCGCGCCCGCTGCCGCACCAGTTCGAATTCGCCCGCCTCAGCCTCGGCTACACCGTGATGAGCAAGCGCAAGCTCATGCAGCTCGTCACCGAAAAACTCGTCACCGGCTGGGACGACCCGCGTATGCCGACGATCAGCGGCATCCGCCGCCGCGGGGTCACGCCCGAGGCGCTGCGCTCGTTCGCCTACCACATCGGCATTACGAAATACAACGGCCTCACCGACGTCGCCGTCCTCGAACACGCCATCCGCGAAGACCTCAACAAACGCGCCCTCCGCCGCCTCGCCGTCCTGCGCCCGCTGAAGATTATCCTCACGAACCTCGCGCCCGGCCAAGTCATCGAGTGCGACGCCGTGAACAATCCCGAGGATCCCGCGAGCGGCACGCGCAAGCTGCTCTTCACCCGCGAACTGTTCATCGACCACGACGACTTCCGCGAAGTCCCGCCGCCGAAATATTTCCGCCTCCGTCCCGGCGGCGACGTGCGCCTCAAGTACGCCTGCATCATCAAGTGCGACGAAGTCATCAAGGACGCGTCCGGCGCGGTGATCGAACTCCGCTGCACCGCCGATCTCGACAGCCGCACGGGCGGACCGAACGCCGCGCGCAAAGTCAAAGGCACCATCCACTGGGTCAGCGCCCCGCACGCCGTGGACGCCGAGGTCCGCCTCTACGACCGCCTCTTCACCGTGCCCGAGCCGGACGCCGCCGGTGACTTCAAACAATTCATCAATCCCCACTCGCTCGAAGTCGTCACCGCCAAGCTTGAGCCCTCGCTTCGCGACGCGCGCCCCGACGTGCGCTACCAATTCGAGCGCCTCGCCTACTTCGCCCTCGACCTCGACAGCGCCCCCGGCCGCCTCGTCTTCAACCGCACCATCACGCTCAAGGACGCCTGGGCGAAAGAAGCGGGGAAGACCTGAGCGGTAACTATTCCGTCGGAGCGCGGCCTTCAGGCCGCAGAAGCGGGCGTCCTGTCTGGGGCGAACGAATTGCCAGACTGCTTTCTTTGACTCACGAAATGGTGAGCGGTGGTACCCGTTCGGGTGGTTTGGAACGCTCGCTGCGGACGAACGTTTCTGCGGCCTGAAGGCCGCGCTCCTGGCGCCCTCACCGCCGCGGGGCCGCCGCGCGCCGCAGCCGGTCCGCAATTCCCTGCCACTCGGGCGTGGCCGGCAGCGCCTCCACCACGATCAATTCCGCCCCCGCCTCATCACACGCGTGCAGCTCGCCATAGAGCGCGCGCGCGAACGCCGCGGCGTCGTGCGGGATTACGCTCACCCGGCCGTAGCCGCCGCTGAGGGGCACCTGCGTGTGCGCCACGACCGCCACCCGCGCCGGCGGCACACAGAAATCCCGCACCCGCCGCGCCAGATCGGCTTCCTCCGCCCAGTCCCACACAACCAGCCGCGCACGCGGCGAATAGTGCTGCTCCAATTGCCCCGGACTCCGCAGCGCGCCGCCCGCGTTCGCACCGGCTTTGCTCAATTCCGTGCCCGTCCCGGCCAGCGCCGCGTTAAGCGCCAACGCGCTGATCATCCCCGGCCGCAACAGCCGCGGCGGCGACACCGCCAGGTCCACCACCGTCGATTCGATCCCCACATTCGCGTGCCCACCGTCCACGATCAGCGGGATTTTTTCGCCAAGCCATTTTGCCACATGCGCCGCGCTCGTCGGCGACAATTGATTCGCCGGATTCGCACTCGGCGCCGCCAGCGGAAACCCGCACGCCTGAATCACCGCTTGCATGAACGGATGACTCGGCCAGCGAATTCCCACCGTGTCGCCGCCCGCCGTGACCAGCTCGGAAATGCCCGCCGCGCGCGGCAACACCAGCGTCAGCGGCCCCGGCCAGAACGCCCGCGCCAGCACCTCCGCCCGCCCTGGCCACGCCCGCGCGCACCGCCGCGCCAGCTCGAGACTCGCGACATGCACGATGATCGGGTTGTGCGCCGGCCGCTCTTTCACCGCGTAAATCCGCGCCACCGCCCGTTCGTCGAGCGCGTTCGCCGCCAGCCCGTACACCGTCTCCGTCGGCAGCGCCACGACCTCCCCCGCGCGCAACAACGCCGCCGCCCGCGCCACCGCCGCCGCGAACAACGCGGGCGTGTGCGTGGACAGAATCTCAGCAGAAGGCGAGGCAGACACGGGGCGGAGAATGCCGGCGGAGGGCGAATTATGAAGACTGAACTGTTAAACAAAAACACGCCGTGCCACCGCGGCCGGCCACGGAACAACCTGGTGCGTAAATGGGGCTTGGAGATCTCACGGCGTCCCCGCTGGCGAGGCCAAAAAATGGACCGTGCGTATGCGGGATCGCTCATCGGGCAGCCGACCTGAAATGGTAAGTGCTGAACACGTTCAAACGTGGTCATCCGGCGGGAGGTTGGCGGGAGCTCGCCGCCCTTTTGTTCCGCCCCAAACGCTCCCTGGCATTGGCAGTTTTTATGGGGGGACAGAGCCAAAAACTCGAACCGATCAGTCTGCGTTCACCCCTTTTCGTCAGCCGCCTACTAATCACTAATTACTATTTACTAATCCTCTTTCCCTCCCCGCCCCCTTGCGCTTTACTCCACCCCGTTCCCCGTGAGGTCCGCCATGAATGCCACGCCTACCAACGAGCAATCCCTCTTCCGCGCCGCCCTTAAGCTCGCCGACCCCGCAGCCCGCGCCGCGTTTCTTGACCGCCAGTGCCGCGGGGATGCGCCCCTGCGCCGACGCCTCGACCTGCTGCTGCGCGCCTACGCCCAAGTCGGCCACGTCCTCGACTGCACCGCCGGCTCCGACCGCGCCGACACTCGGTTGGCGGGCGCGGCGGAACTCGCCGGCGACCGCATCGGTCCCTTCAAGCTCCTCGAGCAAATTGGCGAAGGCGGCTACGGCACCGTCTGGATGGCTGAGCAGGACAAACCCGTCCAGCGCCGCGTCGCCCTCAAAATCATCAAGCTGGGCATGGACACCAAGGAGGTCATCGGCCGCTTCGAGCAGGAACGCCAGGCCCTGGCCCTGATGGAACATCCCAACATCGCGCGCGTCATCGACGCCGGCGCGACTCCGCTCGGGCGGCCCTACTTCGTCATGGAACTCGTCCGCGGCGTGAAGATCACCACCTACTGCGACGAGCACCATCTGCCGGTGAAGGACCGGATCAACCTGTTCATCCAGGTCTGCCATGCCGTCCAGCACGCGCACCAGAAGGGCATCATCCACCGCAACCTCAAGCCGGCGAATGTCCTCGTCACCGTCAACGACGGCCAGCCCGTCGCGAAGGTCATCGACTTCGGCGTCGCCAAGGCCACCCAGGGCCGCCTGACCGAGGCGACCTTCTTCACCCACTTCGACCGCATGATCGGCACGCCGCGCTACATGAGTCCCGAGCAGGCCGAGATGACTTCGGTGGACGTGGACACCCGCAGCGACATCTACAGCCTCGGCGTGATCCTTTATGAACTGCTCACCGGCCTTACACCGCTCGACTCCGCGACCCTCGCCGCGGCGGGCCTGGAGGAAGTCCGCCGGCTCGTCCGCGAGGTGGATGCCGTGCGTCCCTCGCTCCGGGTCCAAAGCCTGACCGGTGCCGATCGCACCACCGCCGCCCAGCGCCGCCACACCGAATCCGCCCATCTGCCTGCGCAACTGCGCGGCGATCTGGATTGGATCGTGATGAAGTGCCTCGATAAGGACCGCCAGCGCCGCTACGACAGCCCCAACGCCCTCGCGCTCGATCTCCAGCAGCACCTCGGCAACGGCGTCGTCACCGCGCGCCCACCGACCCTGGGCTATCTCGCCGGGCGCCTGATCCGCCGGCACAAGCTCGCCGTCGCCGCCGGCACCACCGTCGTTCTTTCGCTCGTCGCGGGTCTCGCGATCTCCAGCTTCCTCTTCGTCCGCGAAAAGGCCGCCCGCCAGCGCGCGGTGCGGGCCGAGCACGACCAGGCCCGCTCGCGCCAGACCGCCGAGGCCGCCACCGCCGAGGCCGTCGCCAGCGAAAATAAAGCCCGCACCGCCGCCGCCAAGAGCACCCACGTCGCCAACTTCCTCACCGAAATGCTCAAGGGCGTCGGCCCCTCCGTCGCCCTCGGCCGCGACACGACCCTGCTGCGCGAGATTCTGGAAAAGACCGCCGGCCGCATTGCCAGCGAGTTCAAGAACCAGCCCGAACTCCAGGCCGAACTCCACTCGGTGCTGGCGGACGTTTACAACGACCTCGGACTGTACCCCTTGGCCGAGACCCGGCTTCGCGCCAGCATCGCCCTCCGCGAGCCGCTGTTCGGTCCCGACGATGCCGAAATGGCCACCCTCTTCAGCGCCCTCGGCACGGCCTTGGAAATGCAGGGCCACCTCGCCCAGTCCGAACTCGCCTTTCGTCGTGCCCTCGCCACGCGCCAGAAAACCTACGGCCCGCGCCACGCCGCCGTCACCCACGCCCTCACCAAACTGGCGCATGTCCTCACCGACCAACACAAGCTGCCCGAGGCCAAAACGCTCTTTGCTGAAGCCAACGCCGCCCGCGCCACCCTGATGGATGCGCCCACCACCGAACGCGCCGAATCCATCCACAACCTCGCAAGCCTCGCGTCCAAGCATCAGCAATTTCAGGACGCCGAGACCCTGCTCCGCCAGTCGCTCGCCATCCGCCGCAAATTGTCCCCCGCCGGCCACCCCGACATCGCCGCCGCGCTCGGTGAGCTGGCCTACATTTTGCACATGCAGGCCCGCCTCCCGGAGGCCGAACAGTTCGGCCGCGAAGGCCTCGCCATGCGCCGCAAACTCCTCGGCCCCGAGCACCCCGAAGTCGCGCTCGTCCTCAACAACCTCGGTATCGTCCTCCACGATCAGGGCAAATATCCCGAAGCCGAAACCCTGCTGCGCGAAGCCATCGCGATTCGGGAAACCCGGCTCGGCCCGACCCACGCATGGACCCTCGGCACCATCCGCCTCCTCGCCGGCACCCTCGAATACCAAAACAAACATGCGGACGCCGAAGCCCTCCTGCGCCGCCGCCTGGACGCCCCGGACAAACCGCCCCTCGAGGAAATCGCCAAGGGGCAACTACAGCTCCGGCTCGCGTCCAATCTCCTTTCCCAAAAACGGCACGCCGACGCCGAACCCCTGCTGCTCGCCGGCTATGCCAGCCTCGCCCCCGATGCCGAGCGATCTCCCGCCGTGCATACCGAAAAAATCCGCACGGCCTTGCAACAACTGGTCGCCTGCTATCAGGCCACCACCAACGCCCCGCAATCCGCCGCGTGGGCGCAAAAGCTCACCGACTTCAACGCCCGCCACCCCGCGCCGCCCCGCCCCTGAAAACCGGGAAGGGGACGGCTGATGTGTTTAGCCGTAACTATGCAGTGAGGGCGACAGGAGCGCGGCCTTCAGGCCGCAGCAACGTTCATCCGCAGCGAACGTTCCAAACCACCCGAACGCGGACCTCCACTCACCATCTAGTGGGTCAGAAAAGGAGTCTGGAAATTCGCTCGCCCCATCCAGTATCCACGCTTCTGCGGCCTGAAGGCCGCGCTCCTGCGGCATAGTCACGGTTTAGCCCCAACGGGGCGGCCGGATACCGCCCAGAGCAGCGCCCTGAATTGGCGTTCGCGAGGCATCTGTCTGGAAAAGGCAGGAACCACGAAAGGCACGAAAAGCACGAAAGCAGAAAGACATGAGGAATCGGAAGGTGTCATCGGCCGGGTGAGGTACGTCGGCTCCGACCAATCACCGTTCGGCCCCTTGTTTTCGTGCTTTTCGTGTCTTTCGTGGTTCGCCTTCCGTGCCGTTTCCGGAATCAAAGGCCTGCAGCCGCGACCCATTTCCACACACCCCACACCGCACCCGCACACCGCCGGGGACGCCGCTGCAGGCCTGAGTCTGATTTTTGGGGCCTGCCCAAGGCGGCGCTTTGCTTTGCTCTTGTAGGTTCACTCTCCATCTTCCTTGCACCGCGGCAGCCGGACGGGAGGATGGGGCCGCCGCCCGGCCGACCAGCCCGACGGCTCCGGCGCAGATGGAATCGTTATGCCCGCGCACGTTTTAGTCCGTAGCCCGGCCAGATACATCCGAGCTAGGGTGTCCCGCAATCGAACCGTTGCCGGAGCGGCGTCTCAACCACGCCAGTTCGTGTCCGCAAGCAAGCGTCAGAAACCGGCCGTCGTCATGAATGATAAAAAACTCCGTCTCGGCCGGCCTCGCTCTCGTCAGGGCCTCGGTGGAACTCCAGCCCGTGGGCGAATCCAGCGATCGGCCCAACCCGCCCGCCAACAACCGTTCGCCGTTCCGCCCGTTCCCGGGCTTCCCTTGAGCCGTAACGATTCAATGACCGGCGCGCGGGCGTCCTGCCCGCTCACGACGTACTCAGGGCGGAAACGGTGGGCGAAGACGCGGCGTTCGGCTAACCATTCAGTGACCCGTACACGCGGCGGGCAAAGCGCTCACTCTCGTTGTGAGCACGCGCTGAGCGGGCCAGACGCCCGCGTTCCGACTGCATGGTTACGGTTGAGCTTTGAACTTTAACCTTTGAGCTTTCCCCCCATGTCTTTCTGGACCCTCATCCTCCGCAGCCTCCGCCACCATGCACGCGAGCATTTCGGCGTGCTGCTTGGCGCGACGGTCGGCAGCGCCGTGCTCATCGGTGCGCTGCTCGTCGGCGACTCCGTGCGCGGCAGCCTGCGCGACATGGCGCTCAAACGCCTCGGCCCCATCGACACCGCCCTGACCTCCGGCGACCGCCTCTTCCGCGCCGATCTCGCCACTGATCCCCGCCTCGCCGCCGCGCCTGTCCTCGCGCTCCCCGGCACCGCCAACTCGAGTGATGGCACGCACCGCGCCAATCGCGTCCATATTTACGGCGTCGCGGAAACCTTCTGGAAACTGGCGCACCCAATCCCTTCCGCGACCGAGACCGAGACCAACGGCGTCATCTTGAATCAGCCCCTCGCCGAACAGCTCGCCGCCAAAGTCGGCGATGAAGTTCTCCTCCGCGTGACCAAAGTCTCTGCGCTGTCGCAAGAAGTCTCGCTCACCCCTCGCGACGGCCAAACCACCGTGCTACGCCTTCCCGTCATCCGTATCCAGCCTTCCTACCGTCTCGGCAACTTCAGTCTCCAAGCCAATCAGATCGCGCCGTTCAACGCCTTCGTAAATCTTGCCCTGCTTCAGGAGCGCGCCGGGGCCACCGGCCGCGCGAACCTGATGCTGCGTGGACAACCTCCAAGCGCTCCAAATGTCACCTACATTGCCAACACCGCCTTGCCGCAAATCTGGAAGCTCGCCGACACCCAGCTCGAACTGCGCCCGGTTCCATCCGCGACAAACACCAACGGGCAGGTAGAATTCCTCCACGATTCCTACCCCGAGCACCTCCTTGATCCGACACTCTTTTGGAAACGGGTCGGTGACCAGATGCAATGGCGTACAGATGCCATGTATCCGTGGGGTATTTCTTTTGCCGGCCTGAGCCCACGCAATCTGCAAGAATACTTCCTTGAGCCCTCCTTGCTGTGGGGCCGTGTAGGTGCGCTTCTGGATCCATCCCGTAATTTCGGGGGCAATCTGTGGATTTCGTTCATTGATGGCACTCAACTCGGGGTCCGAATCCGATCGACGCCTGCTTCCACCCAGCCCCAGCTCGAACTCCGCACCCCCCGCATCTTCCTCGACCCGCCCGCCGTCCACGCCGCGCTCGCCGTGGACACCAACGCGCGGCCCGTCCTCACCTTCCTCGTCAATCTCCTCCGTGCCGGCGAACGCACCACGCCCTACTCGATGGTCACCGCCGCCACCGCCCCGCTCGTGCCCGCCGATTTGCGCGATGACGAAATCGTCCTCAGCCAATGGCTCGCGGACGACCTGAAGATCGGCCCCGGCGCGGAGGTGGCGCTCACTTATTTTCTGCCCGACTCCGGCGCGCGATTGCTCGAGGCGACCAATCGTTTCCGCGTCCGCTCCATCGTGCCGCTGGAACTGCCGTGGGCCGACCGCACGCTCATGCCCGATTTCCCCGGCATCGCCCAGGCCGAGCGCGCGGGCGACTGGGACGCCGGCTTCCCGCTCGCGCACAAGATTCGCAAAGAAGACGACGAATACTGGGCCAAATGGCGCGGCACCCCGAAGGCCTTCGTGACGCTGAACGCCGGGAGGAAAATGTGGGCCAATCGGTTTGGGGACACGACGGGCGTTCGCTTTTCGATGCCCACGAGTGGAACCAACGCCGCGCCGGGCCAAGGCGAAAAGTTAGAGTCTCCTAACGTCGTCTCCTACCAGGCGGGACTGGAGCAACGGCTGCTCGCACAGCTCAAGCCCGCGGACTTCGGCCTGACGTTTCAGCCCGTGCGGGCGCAGGCGCTCGCGGCGAGTTCGCAGGGACAGGACTTTGGCGGACTCTTCATCGGTTTCAGCTTCTTCCTGATCATTGCGGCGTGCGTGCTGGTGGCGCTGCTCTTCCAGTTCGGCATCGAACAACGCGCGCAGGAAATCGGCACATTGCTCGCGCTCGGCTTCACGCCGCCGCAGGTGCGGCGCCTCCTGCTCGGCGAAGGCGCGGGACTGGCGCTGCTCGGCGCGTTGCTCGGTGCGGCGGGCGCGGTCTGGTATGCGCGCGCCATGTTGCACGCGCTCTCGACCGTGTGGCGCGACGCCGTCGGCACGAGCGACCTGTATTTCCACGCCGAGCCGGCGACGCTCGCGGGCGGCATCATCGGCAGCGTCCTCGTCGCCGTCTTCACCCTCTGGCTCGCCCTGCGCAAACAAGTCCAACGCCCCGCCCGCGAACTCCTCGCCGGTGGCGGAGAAGAGCATGACGGTAGCCGCCGACATGAGGAGGCGGAGCGCGGAACGTCCGGGGCCGTCCGCCTCCTCACGTCGGCGGCTACAAGCGGCGGCCGCGCCGCGCTCCTCGGTCTCGCGAGCCTCGTCTGCGGCCTCGGCCTCGTCGGCTACGCTCTCGTCACGGCGCAAACTTCTGCCGCCGGTCTTTTCTTCGGCGCGGGCGCGCTGCTGCTGATCGCGGCGCTCGCGTTCACCTCGGCCCTGCTCTCCCGCCTCGAATGCTCTGCCACCGCCGCGCGCCTCACGCTCGCGGGCATGGGCCTGCGCAGCGCCACGCGCCGTCGCCGCCGCAGCCTCGCCACGGTCGCGATGCTCGCGTGCGGGAGTTTTCTGATCGTGAGCATTGGCGCATTTCGCCTCGATGAAAACGTGAACGCGACCCAGCGCTCCTCCGGCACCGGCGGCTTTGCCTTCCTCGGCGAAAGCACGCTCCCCGTCACCGCCGACCTCAACACCGTACGCGGCCGCGAATCCCTCGGCCTCGCCGCCACCGCGCTCACCAACGTCAGCGTCGTCCCCCTCCGCCTCCGCGACGGCGATGACGCGAGCTGTCTGAATCTCAACCGTGCGCAAAAGCCGCGCCTGCTTGGCGTGAAACCCGAGCTGCTCGCCGAGCGCGGCGCGTTCAATTTCGCCAGCGTCGCGAAGGGATTGTCGAAAGAGAAACCGTGGCTGCTGTTGTCGGCTCCAACCGCTTCCGGTGCGAACGCCCCAGCCGCCAGCAACGAAATCCCCGGCATCGCCGACGAAGCCTCGATCCTCTGGGCGCTCGGCAAAAAACTCGGTGACACGCTCGATTTCACCGACGAACGCGGCCAGGCCTTCCGCGTCCGGCTCGTCGCCGCGCTCGCGAACTCGGTCCTTCAAGGCAACATCGTCATCGCCGAAGACGCCTTCACCGCGCGCTTCCCCGGCGAGAGCGGCCACCGCTTTTTCCTCGTGGACGCCCCGCCCGAGCGCGCATCCGACGCAGCCGCGCAACTCACCCGCGCCTTGCGCGACAGCGGCCTCGAACTCACGCCCGCCACGCGCCGCCTCGCCCAGTTCAACGCCGTGCAAAACACCTACCTCGGCACTTTTCAAATCCTCGGCGGCCTCGGCCTGCTGCTCGGCAGCGTCGGCCTCGGCGTGGTGGTGCTGCGCAACGTCCTCGAGCGCCGTGGCGAGCTGGCCCTGCTCCTCGCCGTCGGTTTCCGTCCGCGCTCGCTCAAATGGCTGCTCGTCAGCGAACACGGCGCGCTGCTGCTCATCGGCCTCGGCGGCGGCGTGGTCGCGGCTGCCGTCGCCGTCCTGCCCGCACTCATGACCCCGAACACGCCGCTTCCCATTGCGACCCTGAGCCTGACCCTCGGCGGCGTGCTCTTGAACGGCGCGCTCTGGACCCTCGCCGCCACCGCGCTGGCCTTGCGCGGCAATCTGTTGGATGCTCTGCGTAACAATTGACCCGCAGCCAGCGTCTGAGAGCCTCGGATCAAACACCGATGAAACACGGACCCGACAGGACAAAGCCGATTTTGGCAGACGAATGGGGACGGACCGATTCAAGGCGGGCATCTCTTTGCTCCCCATTCGTCTGCCCCCATTCGTCTGCCAATTCCGCTGCGCTAAACTGCCTGCCGCATCGTTCACATCATCAGCCCACACCCTTTATGAAAAAAATCGCCCCGCTCCTCACCATCCTCACCGCCCTGGCCCTGCCGCTCGCCGCGCAGGACGCCAAGCCCGTGTACGAAAACAATTTCGAGAAAGCCGAACTGGACAAGGTTCCCGCCGACTTCCTCGTGCTCGACGGCGCGTTCGAGGTGAAGGCCGACGGCGGCAACAAATTCCTCGAACTCCCCGGCGCGCCGCTCGACACGTTTGGCGTGCTGTTCGGCCCGACCGAGAAGGACGGCCTCGCCGTGAGCGCGCGCATCTTCGGCACGCTCAAGGGCCGGCGCTTCCCGTCGTTCGGCGTCGGCTTGAATGGCGTGGGCGGATTTCGCCTGCTCGTTTCCCCGGCGAAAAAACTCGTCGAACTCTACAAGGGCGACGACGTGAAACTCACCGCGCCCTTCGAGTGGCAGACGGGCGTCTGGGCCAAACTCAAACTGCAACTGCGCAAAGTGAAGGACGGCGAGTGGAAAGTGGAAGGCAAGGTCTGGCCCGAGTCCGCCAAGGAACCCGCGGCGTGGACCCTCACGTTCGATGAAACCGCCGAAACGCCCGCGGGCCGGCCGTCCATCTGGGGCAATCCTTTTTCCGGCACGCCCATTCGTTTCGACGACCTCATCGTGACGCCGGTCGCCAAGTGAACTGCGGGGCGGACGCGCCATGTCATGTTCGCCAACCTCTTCATCCTGCCGCCGCTCACCCCGGCGCGCATCCGCGGCGCCTACATCGTCGCGGCCGTCGGCGACGCGCTCCAATTGGCTCTCGGGCAATTCGGTTGGGTCGGCCCCGACCAGGCCATCGACGTGGTGCTAATGATCGTGCAGTGGCGGTTGCTCGGCTTCCACCCGCTGCTGCTCCCGACCTTCCTCCTCGAATTGTTCCCTCTGGTGGACATGCTGCCGACTTGGTTCGGCTGCACCGCCCTCGTCATCACGCTTCGCAAAAACAAACAAAACGCGGCGGCCTCGTCCGAGCCGCCGCAGATTGAACCGCCCGTCGAGCCCCCGCGATTGCTGAAGGGGTGAGCGTGCTAGTGGCGCCTTTGAATGCCATGCCCGGCCTGACAAAAAACGAATGGAAGGGACTGTGGGCCATCCTTTGGCGCGTTCTGATTTTCGGCCCGATTCTCGGAATCCTCGGCCTGGCGCTGCTGCTGTTGGTCATCGCTGCGTTCGTGGCTCCTACTCCGTATGCAGCCCTCGCCTTTCTCACCGGCGATTGGCTGGAGGGTGCTGCGGCGCTCCTCGGATGGTTGGTCGTGCTTCGTTTCCGTCGCCCGATCGTGCGCTGGACGTTCGAAGGGATGGAGTATGCGAGCATCTAACCCGAGTGATACAACGCCGCCGCGCGGCCGCCGCAACTTGTAGGAGACGACGTCAGGAGACTCTAACCTCCTTTTTTCCAACCACGCCTCTCCCGCAGAAAAGGTCAGAGACTCCTGACGTCGTCTCCTACAAAAGCCGGACACGTTCGCGTGCTCCCGCACTTCCCCCTTTGGTTTCATCCCGCGACGCGTTAGAACATCGCACCGCTATGAAAAAACTCGGCCTGCTCCTCGCCACGCTTTGCGCCTTTAACACGCCCGCCCTCGCCGCTGACGCGCCCGCGAAACCCGCGACGAAGCCAACGCCTGCGCCCACGCCCGCCGCCAAACCCGCCGCGCCGGGACTCTCGCCCACGCACGCGAATGTCGCCTACGGCACGCACGAGCGGCAGGTGCTCGATTTCTACCAGGCCAAGTCCGACACGCCCACGCCCGTCGTCTTCCACATTCACGGCGGCGGCTGGGTCGCGGGTGACAAGAAAGGCGTCGGGAGCCTCGACAAATATCTCGCCGCCGGCATCTCGGTCGTCTCGATCAACTACCGCTACACCACGCAGGCGCAGCTCGCGGGCGTGAAGCCGCCCGTCTCCTGGCCGCTCCACGACGCCGCGCGCGCCCTCCAGTTCGTGCGCAGCCAGGCCGGCGCGTGGAACCTCGACAAGGCCCGCATCGGCGCGACCGGCGGCTCCGCGGGCGCCTGCTCGAGCCTGTGGCTCGCCTTGCACGACGACCTCGCCGATCCGAAAAGCACCGACCCCGTCGCGCGCGAATCCACGCGCCTCTGGTGCGCCGCCGTCAACGGCGCGCAGACCTCGCTCGACCCGCAGCAGCTCAAGGAGTGGACGCCCAACAGCCGTTACGGCGGCCACGCGTTCGGCTTCATGCCCGACCCGAAGGACAACAAAACGCGCGACACCCAGTTCGCCGCCTTTCTCGCCGCGCGCGAATCTGTGCTTCCGTGGATCAAGGAATACTCGCCGATGGAACACGTCTCCGCCGGCGATCCTCCGCTCTACCTGCTTTACTCCGGGCCGCCCGCGATGGGGCAGGAACAGAAGGACCCGACGCACACCTCCAACTACGGCGTGAAGTTTCAGGAAAAATGCCAAGCCGCCGGCGTCGAATGCGAGTTCGTCTATCCCGGCGCGCCCGCCGTGAAGCATCCGAAGATCGATGACTTCCTCATCGCGAAACTCAAAGCCCCGCGCAAACCATGAGCTCCAATCGACACCCGCTGCTTTCCCTCTTTGCGTCTCTTTGCGTTCTTTGCGGCCATTCCTCCTCCTCCTCCGCCGCTCCCGCCGGCTGGCCCCCGGACCACGCGGCCCGCATGACCCGCGGCCTCGAACTGTTCCGCACCGACATCGCGCCGCTGCTGCGCGAGCACTGTGTGAAGTGTCACGGCGGCGAGAAGACGCGCAACGACTTTGACCTCACCACGCGCGAGGGACTCTTGCGCGGCGGCACCGAGGGTTCCGCCGTGACGCCGTTCAACGCGTCCGTGAGCCGCTTGCTCCAGCTCGTCCGCCACGAGCTGAAACCCGGAATGCCGGAGAAACAACCGCGACTCCCCGCCCCGGCCATTGCGAAGCTCACCGCGTGGATCGACCTCGGCGCGCCCTACGACGCGCCCCTCATCGCCGGCAAAACACCCGCGCGCGACCGCGCGGTCGTGAGCGCTGCCGACCGCCAATGGTGGGCCTTCCAGCCGCTTTCCAAGGTGACACCTCCCGCGGGCGCAACGCATCCGGTGGACGCCTTCCTGCTCGCAGCGGCGAAGACCAAGGGCCTCGCGTTCAATCCACCCGCCGATCCGCGCACGCTGCTGCGACGCGCCTTTCTCGGTCTCACCGGCCTGCCGCCCACGCCGAGGGAGGTGGACGCTTTCATCGCGGCGTCCGGCTCGGGAAACAAATCACCGCAGGCCTTCGCCGCTCTCATCGATCAATTGCTCGAGTCGCCGACCTACGGCGAACGCTGGGCGCGGCACTGGCTGGACGTGGCGCGCTTCGCCGAGAGCAGCGGTTTTGAGCACGACTACGACCGGCCGCACGCGTTTCATTATCGCGACTTCGTCATCAAGGCGCTAAACGCCGACCTGCCCTTCGATCAGTTCGCGCGCTGGCAGCTCGCGGGCGATGAGTTCGCCCCCGGCGATTCGCTCGCGATGACGGCCACGGGCTTTCTCGGCGCGGGTGTTTTCCCCACGCAGATCACCGCCAACGAAGTCGAGCGCACGCGCTACGACGCGATGGACGACATGCTCGCGACCACGGCCAGCGCCTTCCTCGGCCTCACTGTCGGCTGCGCGCGCTGTCACGATCACAAGTTCGATCCCATCCCGACGCAGGATTATTACCGGCTGCTGACGACCTTCACGACGACCGTGCGCAGCAACGTCGAGCTGGACTTGGATCAGGAAAAAAACCGCGCACAAAAGATCGCGTGGCAATCCCAGCGCACCGAACTCGCGTCCGCACTGCAAACCACCGAGGACGCCCTCCGCCCCGCCTTCGCGACGTGGCTCACCAGCGCCAAGGTCGAGCCGGAGACGAACGCGTGGACCCTGCTCGTGCCCGACTCGTTGAAGGCGAATAACGCTACGGAGACCTTCAAACCGCTCGGTGACGGCTCGTATCTCGTCGAGGGCACCGCGCCCGCCAACGCCATCCACACGATCACCGCACCCGCGGCGCTGCGGCGCATCACGGCGGTGCGGCTCGAAACGCTCGCGCATCCGAGCATGAAGAGCGGCGGCCCGGGCCGCGCGGGCAACGGCAACTTCGCCCTCGCCAAATTTGTGCTGCGCGTGCAGCCGGCGTCGGGCGCGGCGCGCGTCATTCCCCTCGCCCGCGCCTTCGCCGATTACGAGCAGAACAAAAACTCGCTGAGCATCGCGTCGTCGCTCGACGACAGTCCCACCACCGGCTGGGCCGTGGACCTCGGCGGCATCGGCAAGGATCACGCCGCCGTCTTTGTCCTTGCGCAGCCGCTCGCGCTCGCGGCCGACGAGAAGCTCGTTTTGGAAATGCAGTTCACCGTCAACAAACAGCACATCATCGGGCGGCCGCGTTTCTCCGTGACCGACGCCACCGAGCCGGCGTTGCCCGGCGGCGCGGTGGCCGCGGACCTCGCCGCCGCGCTGCAGGTGTTGCGCACGGGCGGGAAGCCCACCGAGGCGCAGTCCAAAACGTTGTTCGAGCACTGGAAAAAGCGGCAGCCGACGTGGCAGACCGCGCAGGCGAAGTTCGCCGAGCACGCCGCCAAGGAACCGCGCAATGCGACGCAGGCGATGATCTGCGCCGAGGGTCACACGCCCATCGTCATGCACTCGCAAGGCCCGCCATTCCTCAAAGAAACGCACATCCTCAAGCGCGGCGACACGAATCAAAAGCAGGCCCTCGCGGCGCAGGGATTCCTCCAGGTGCTCATGCGCGACGCGGATGAACAACGCTGGCAATGGTCGCCGCCGCCGGGCGCCAAGTATTCTGGCCGCCGCCGTTCGCTCGCGAACTGGCTGACCGATGTGGAGCACGGCGCGGGCGCATTGATGGCGCGCGTGGCGGTGAACCGCGTGTGGCAGCATCACTTCGGCCGCGGCCTCGTACCGACGCCCAACGACTTCGGCAAGACCGGCGTCGCGCCGTCGAATCCCGCGCTGCTGGACTGGCTCGCGGGCGAGTTCATCCGCAGCGGTTGGAAATTGAAAACCCTGCATCGCCTCGTCCTCACCAGCGCCGCGTATCAGCAGAGCAGCGCGCACGATTCCGCCAAGGCTGCCGCCGACCCCGACAACGCGCTCTTCGTCCGCCACGTCCCGCAGCGCCTCGAGAGCGAGGCCGTGCGCGATAGCATCCTCGCGGTGAGCGGCGTGCTCGACCCCGCGATGTTCGGCCCCGGCACGCTCAACGAAGCCAGCACGCGCCGGAGCATTTACTTCACGGTGAAACGCAGCCGCCTCGTGAACTCGATGGTCGTCTTCGATGCGCCCGAGCCGCTGACGAGCCAGGGCCTGCGCCCGACCACGATCGTCGCCCCGCAGGCGTTGCTGCTGATGAACAGCCCGCAGGCGCGCCAATGGGCCACCGCCTTCGCCCGCCGCGTCGAGACCGAGGCGGCGACCGACGATCTCACCAAGCTCATCGCCCACTGCTACACGCTCGCCCTCGCGCGCCCGCCGCAGCCCGCGGAGATGCAGGCCGCCACGGCCTTCATCACCAGCGGTCTCGACGCCTACGCGCCGTCAGGAAAAGCCGGTGCGCGCACGCTGGCGCTCGCGGATTTTTGCCAGACCCTGCTGGCGTTGAATGAGTTTGTTTATGTCAATTGAACTGTCCACGAACCGGAGCGCCGAGCATTGCTCGGCACGACCCCGCCCCGTTGGCACAGGCCGCGCAATGCTCGGCGCTCCGATGCCCAAGGGTACCGCAGGCGTCCTCGCCTGCGAGTTCGCGGGGCGTCTCGCCCCGAGTCGGTACGGGCGGCGAGACGCCGCCCGAACTCGCAGGCGGGACGCCTGCGGTACGAAGCTGCGCGGACTTTTTGCCCGGCACTTTTTCTCCCCTGGCTCGCTGAAGCGGCCTGAAGGCCGCGCTCCGGGGAGCGCACGCCGCTGGCGTGCAGTTTTCGGCGGCCCGCCGAAAACTTCGTTCCACATACTTTTCCCCGTAGAAGAAAAGGCTGACTGGGGAACGATGGTTTGGGCGGGCCGCCCAAACCAGCACGCGGGCCGCGTGCGCTCCCCGTCGTGTTTCCAAATTCGAGTTCATTTCCACCTGCCATGAAAAACTTCCTCCCCCCGCTTAATCGCCGTCACTTTTTCCAACGTGCGGGCGCGGGCTTCGGCGTGGTCGCGCTGCAAAGTTTGCTCGCGCGCAGCGGCCTCGCGGCGTCCGCCAGCAATCCGCTCGCACGCAAGGCGCCGCACTCGCCGCCGCGCGCCAAGGCGGTGATCTGGCTGTTCATGAACGGCGGCCAGAGCCAGGTGGACACCTGGGATTTCAAACCGGAATTGCAGAAGCGCGACGGCCAGCCGCTGCCGGATTTTGATCCGAAGACCGGCTTTTTTCCGGGCGCGGTCGGGCCGTTGATGAAGTCGCCGTTCGATTGGGCGCAGCACGGGCAGAGCGGTTCGTGGGTCAGCTCGCTGTTCCCGAATCTCGCGCAGCAGGTGGACCGCATGGCGTTCATCCACTCGCTGCACACGGAGTCGAACAACCATTCGCCCGCGCTGTTCATGATGAACACCGGCACCACGCGCATGGGGCATCCGAGCGCCGGCTCGTGGGTGACCTACGGCCTCGGCTCGGCGAGCGAGGACCTGCCCGCGTTCATTGTGATGAGCGATCCGAAGGACCGCGGCCTGCCGAAGGGCCACGCGAGCAACTGGACCGCGGGTTTTCTGCCCGGCGTTTTTCAGGGCACCTGGCTCAAGCCCAAAGGCGCGCCGATGGAAAATCTCGCGCGTCCCGCCGATCTCACCGCTGGCCGTCAGCGCGCCCAGCTTGATCTGCTGGCGCGGTTGAACCGCCTGAGCCTCGCCGACTCGGGAGCCGAGGCCGAACTGACCGCGCGCATCGAGAGCTTCGAGCTGGCGTATCGGATGCAGACCGCCGCGCCCGAGGCGTTCGATCTCACGCACGAGCCGGAGCACATCCGCACGCTCTACGGCCTCGACCAGCCGCACTGCGCGCACATGGCGGCGCAGTGCCTGATGGCGCGGCGGCTGGTCGAACGCGGCACGCGGTTCATCCAGATCTACAGCGGCGGCATGGACAACCAGCTCTCATGGGACGGCCACAACGACATCGCCGGCAACCACGGCGGCTTCGCGAGAGAGACCGACCAGCCCTTCGCCGGATTGCTCATCGACCTCGCGCAGCGCGGGATGCTGGAAGACACGCTCGTCGTCTGCGGCGGGGAGTTTGGCCGGCTGCCGATCGCGCAGAAATCGAACAAGCCCGGGCGCGATCACAACCCGCACGCCTTCACATACTGGCTGGCCGGGGGCGGCGTGAAAGGCGGCGTTCACTACGGCGCGACCGATGACATCGGCTTCAAGGCCGCGGTGGACAAAGTGAGCGTGCATGATTTCCACGCCACGCTCCTCTACGCACTCGGCTTCGATCACGAGCGGCTGATCTTCCCGTTCCAAGGCCTCGATCAACGGCTCACCGGTGTCGAGGAGGCGCGGGCGGTGAAGGAGATTTTTGCCTGAGGAAAGGAGCAAAAACTCAAAGCTCAAAGCTTAAAGCTCAAGGGAAGGGACCAAGCGGACCAAGGACCAATTTGTTCGGGTTGATCGAACAACTTGGGAAGCGGGGCAAAATCGGCCGTCAGTCAAGTTGAACGCTGGAAGACAAAATCATGCGGGCCGTTGATGGAGCTTGGAACCTGGTCCTTCCCTTGAGCTTTGAGCTTTATCCTTTGAGCTTTCCCCACAGCCAACAACTAGCCTTTGACCAAACGGAACGAATGAACTAGCAGAGACACCATGAAATCGTCCCCCGGTTTTTCCCCTCGCCCAGCGCGGATTGTGCGGCTGCTCGTGCTCGCCGGCGTGGCTGTCGCCGCGGCCGGCCACACCAACGCGGGAGAGAAAATCATCTTCTCCGGCCGCTTTGAAAAACGCGGCCTCCCCGATCTCATCGACCGCGAACGGCTGCTGCCCGGCGCGGTTAATTTGTTCCCGCAGGCCAACGCTCCCGGCCCGGATATCGCCATGCCGCAGTCCAGCACTGGCGGCAGCAGCGCGCTGACGCGGCGACAGCAGGAGACACTCGAGCAACGCCGCAACTGGCTCGAGCACGGCCAGAAGCGCCAGGGCGATCCGGACACCGGAAATCCCAACGCACTCGAAAAACCCGGCGACCGCGACCGCGACGCGCGCCACAACAGCGGCAATCCCTTCGACCGCACCGAACCAAAGTCCGAGGCGAAACGCTCGCCCAACCCGTTCAACCCACGCGATCCCGGCGCGAGCCGCAACGGTTTCACGCCCGCCGGCACGACGCGCGACGAGGCCGGTCGCACCGATGGTCGGCCCGGTTCCGCCAACAACGATCCCTTCACCCGCACCAAAAACCCCGGCGCGCGCCTGCCGGGCGAGGCCGCGACGGACGGCCGCGGCGGCGTGGATTTGCCGACGGCCCGCATTGCTCCTCGGCTCGGCCTCGGCGCGGACAACCCGATGCAGCAAAAGCTGGATCGCGACTCGCAGTTCCGCACGTTGCTCGATCCGAAAGCCGGTGACGGCCCGCGGGCGAATGATTTTTTCAGCCTCTCGCCCGACCAGTCGCGCCTGCAGCAGCAGCAGAACCTGGGGCGCGCGTTCGAAGACATCCTCCGCCGACCCGAGCCGATCCGCCCGTTGGAGAGCCTCCGTCCCAAGTCCGCGCTCGCCGGCAATCCGCTGAACGCGGATGGCCCGAAATCCGGGAGCCTGAACGACTTCTCGCGGATCATGGCACCGGCCCCCGCGCCCGAGCGTCCGCGCCCCTCGGTCAAGCCCACCGAGTTTCCGATGCGGGCGTTTTGATCGGCGTGGCGGCGCGCGGTTTCTGGCATCGCACTGCCAGCGGCGTGGGAGATAACCTGGCTGCCACCCAACCCCGGCGACATCTATTCCAATGCCGGGCTCGGCAGTCGGAACCGCCGAGAGAGCCGTAACCAAAAAAATATTGGAACCCGATTTCTGCCCCAGTGGTTTCCGTTTTGGTTGAGTGGACGCCGAGTCTCCGTCCCGGAGGGACGCCGGAGGAGATTGGCCGGGGGCAAGTCCGCGGCAGCGGACGCCGCCCCCGGTAAAGTTGCGGAGGTGTTCCGTGCCCCAGCGGGGCATCGAAGAAATCGACCGGGATGCCTGCCGTCCGTCGGCGATGCTTTGTCCGAGCGTTGGCTGTCTGTCCTTCGAGCGGCGAATAACGATGGCGGAGATGCCGCATGGCCAGCGTTGCCGAAACATTCTCCGATGCCCCGCTGGGGCATGCCCCTTTGGGTGCGTCAACAACCGGGGGCTGCGCCCGCTTGGTGCGGGCTTGCCCCCGGCTAATTTCCTGCGGTGTCCCTCCGGGACCAGGAGGCAAGCGCCGGGCACAATTTTTCTGGGGCTGATTCTTGCCGGCGCAACGGCAAGATCATCGCGAGGCACGAAGCTTTTTAAGGACTGTCGTACAGCGCGGCGCAGGACATCCCACCGACTCCCCAATTAATCCGCGCGGTCTGGATTCAACCGCCGAGCGCGGCGAAGAGTTGTTGCAGTTCCTCCTCCACTTCCGCGGCGGTGGCGACCGTTTCGGCGATCTCGGCACGCAGCAGTTCGCGGTAGCGCTTGCGAAGGCGGTGCGCGGCGACTTTCAAGGCGCCTTCGGTCATCCCCAGGCGGGCGGCCACGGCGGCGTGCGAGGCGTCACCCTTGTCGCCGGTGAGGGCGAACTTGAGTTCGTCGAACAGCGCCGCCTTGTCGTCGCGGGCAAACTCGTCCCGCAGGCGGCCGATGGCGCGGTCGAGGAGCGTAAGCGCCCAGCGGCGGTCGTAGAGTTTGTCGGCCGAGGCGTGGTCCGCGGGTTCGAGGGCGTAGCGGGATTCGGCGGCGGTGGCATCGAGCGAGAGGATGGTGTCGCCGCCGCCGCGTTTTTGCGCGCGGGTGCGGTCCCATTCGTTGGCGAGGAAGTTTTTCATCGACGCGAGGAGA
Organism: Akkermansia muciniphila; assembly: GCA_945861535.1. Classification (GTDB taxonomy): domain Bacteria; phylum Verrucomicrobiota; class Verrucomicrobiia; order Limisphaerales; family BJHT01; genus BJHT01. Next base: position 109,869 of record CAMAUZ010000003.1, read on the forward strand.
AACGAACGGAAGCGGCCTTTGGCGCGGTCCACGTCGGCGAGATAATTTTTGGCGAGCAGCCGGGCGAAAAATTCCTGCGTGAGATCCTGGGCGTCGTGCGGACTGTGCCCCTGCCGCCGAACAAACGCGTAGAGCGGATACCAATACGCCTGGCATAGCCCGGCCAGCGCCGCGGCGGCCTCGGGCGAGGTCGTGCGCGCGGCAAGCACGAGGCTCCAGTGGGTCTCGGCAAACTGCGCCGCAGCTCCGCCGGTGGGATTGGAAGTTGGCTGGCGTGTCATTGGCTCAGCAGAGTTCGGGATGAAAAGGAGCGGGCGGATGCTCAGGTGACGGTGCGTCGTGATTAAGGTTTACCGCTGTTTTGCGCCGAATCATGGGGGCGAGAAAGCTCAAAGGAGAAAGCTCAAAGCTCAAGGGAACGGTCATGTCCTGCTATAGGTTGACAGCCATGAAATCAAATTTGAGCAAAAACAAGCCGGAGATTCGGTACGGTGAAGCCTTCAAGCTGACGGTGGTGCGGGAGGTGGAGGAGGGCGGGCTGACCTTCGCGGCGGTGCAGCGGCGGCACGGGATCAAGGGGGATGGGACGGTGCAGCGCTGGGTGCGGCAGTATGGCACGGGCACGCGCGGTGGGATCGTGCGGGTGGAGACGCCCGCCGAGCAGGGCGAACTGGCACGGCTGAAGCTGCGGATGCGGCGCGTGGAGAGTGCGCTGGCCACCGCCCAGGTAGAGCTGGCGTTGGAGCGGGAGTACACGGGGCTGGCCTGCCTGCGGGCGGGGATCACGGACGTGGTCGAGTTCAAAAAAAGCGGCTGGGACGCCGGGCATCGGGCGGTAGCGGTGGCAGACCGGCCCGCGGCGGTCACGGTGCTGGCGGTGTGCGCGCAGCTGGGCATGTCGCGCCAAAACTACTACCAGCGGCGGGAGCGGCGGCAGTGCCAGGCGGTGGACACCGAGCTGGTGCTCGCGCTGGTGCGGGCGGTGCGCCAGAAGCTGCCGCGGGTGGGCGGGCGCAAACTGGCGCATATGCTGCGGCCGTCGTTGGCCGACGCGGGCGTCAAGCTGGGCCGCGACGGGCTCTTTACGGTGCTGCGGGAGGCCGGCCTGCTGGTGCCACGGCGGCGCGCCGAACATCCCTGCACGACCAGTTCCACGCACTATCGGCCGGTGTATACCAACCAGGTGAAGGACCTGGTGGTGACCGCGCCCGACCAGGTGTGGGTGGCCGATCTGACGTATCTGCGCACGCTGGAGGGGTTCCTGTATCTGTGGCTGCTGACGGACAAGTTTTCGCGCTGCATCGTCGGGTACGCCTGCACGACCACACTGGACGCGGGCGACGCGCTGGGAGCGCTGCGGATGGCGGTGGCGCAGCTGCCGCCCGGGGTGTTTCCGTGGCATCATTCGGACCGGGGCAGCCAGTATTGCTCGCACGAGTATGTGGGCACCCTGCTGGCGGCGGGGCTGAGGGTGAGCATGACGGCACACAACCACTGTGCGGAGAACGCGCTGGCCGAGCGGATGAACGGCATCCTCAAGGACGAGTTCGAGCTGGGGGGCACGTTTGTGACGCGGGCGGCGGGCCTGAAGGCGGTGCCGCAGACGATCCATTTGTATAACACGTACCGGCCGCACGGCAGCCTCAAGAAGGCGGTGCCGATGGCGGTGCATCGGCCGCAGGCCTGAGGGCCGCCGGGCCGGAAGAGATTTTGAATTGAGCGCGCTGTCCGCCTCTGCCGGGGTGCGGCTACGCGCCGGCTCGCTACGCTCGCCGCCGCTCCGCCGCACCCCGGCAGAGGCGGACAGCGGAGGCCGGCCTTCCGGCCGGTACCCGATCCAGCGGCGCCGCCGCCAAAAAAATTCCACCCCCGATCCAGCCGCCAATTCTCCAATCAAATTCTGAAAAAACATGTGACAAGTTTTAACTAGGACTTGACCTTACAAGCTCCAGCCACGGTGCCGCGGAGTCGGGACGGTTCCATCGCCCTGGCCCCTTGGTGCTTGGACTCGCTTGGACCTTCCCTTGAGCTTTGAGCTTTAGCCTTGGGGCTTCCGCCGCTCTGCCGCTCGCGCGGCGGCCGCCTTCCTTGACTCACCCCCCTTCACCCCTATGATGCGCCCCCGTTTGCGAAAACCCTGAAAACTGAAACTGAACATGAGCACCATTACTGACATTCAAGCCCGCGAAATCCTCGACTCCCGAGGCAACCCCACCGTCGAGGTGGACGTTCACCTTTCCAGCGGCGCCGTGGGCCGCGCCGCCGTGCCCTCGGGCGCGAGCACCGGCGAACACGAAGCCATCGAACTGCGCGACGGCGACAAAAAACGCTTCCTCGGCAAGGGCGTGACCAAGGCCGTCAAGAACGTCACCGAGATCATCCTCCCCGCCTTGCTCGGCCACGACGCGCTCGATCAGCTCACCGTGGACCGCACCATGCTCGACCTCGACGGCACCGAGACGAAATCCAAGCTCGGCGCCAACGCCATCCTCGCCGTCTCGCTCGCCAATGCGAAGGCCGCCGCCACCGTGCTCGGCCAGCCGCTCTTCAAATATCTCGGCGGACCCAACGCCAAGGTGCTGCCCGTGCCGATGGCCAATGTCATCAATGGTGGCGCGCATTCCGACGCGCCGATTGATTTCCAGGAATTCATGATCATGCCCCACGGCCTCGCGACGTTCAGCGAGGGTCTGCGCGCGATCACCGAGATTTTCCACGCGCTCAAGTCCGTGTTGAAAAAGAAGGGCCTCAGCACCGCCGTCGGTGATGAAGGTGGTTTCGCGCCGAAGCTCGAGAGCGCCGAGGCCGCGCTCGACGTGATTTTGCAGGCGATCAAGGACGCGGGCTACAAGGCGAACAAGGAAATCTTCCTCGCGCTCGATGTCGCCAGCTCGGAGTTCGTGAACAAAACCAAGGACGGCCAGCCCGACGGCACCTACACCTTTAAGAAGAGCAGCGGCAAAAAACTCACCGGCGACGAGTTGGTGGATTTCTACGTGAAGCTCTGCAAGGACTACCCGATCGTCAGCATCGAGGACGGCTGCGCCGAGGGCGATTGGAAGACCTGGAAGACGCTCACGGAAAAGCTCGGCGCGACGACCCAGATCGTCGGCGACGATCTCTTCGTCACCAACGTGAAGTTCCTCCAGCGCGGGATCGACACCGGCACCGCCAACTCGATCCTAGTCAAAGTGAACCAGATCGGCTCGCTCACCGAGACGCTCGACGCGATCGAGCTGGCGCAGAACAACCGCTACACGGCGGTCCTCTCGCATCGCTCGGGCGAGACCGAGGACTCGACCATCGCGGACATCGCGGTGGCGACCAACTGCGGCCAGATCAAGACCGGCTCGCTCAGCCGCACCGACCGCACGGCGAAGTACAACCAACTCCTGCGCATCGAGCAGTTGCTCGGCAAAAACGCGGTGTACGCCGGGAAGTCGGTGCTGCCGAAGGGGCGCTGAGCGCAGCCCGGCATGCAGCCGCCGACGTGAGGAGGCGGATCGTTTTCCCACCCCGGGAGTCTGGCAGCAGGCTTCCGGGTTTTTGTTTGGCGGGGCCGTGGAGTGCGGGGAGACGGGGAGCCGGCAGAAAAATGAGGGCAGAAAAAGAGGGATGCGGAGTCGCGAGACTGGAAGTCCGTTTCGGGAGCTTGGGTGGCGTTGGTGGAGTGGTAGGGCGCGCCTGTCCCCAGCGCGCCGCGGGCTGTTCGCACGTCGCGGCGGCGCGCTGAGGACAGCGCGCCCTACCGTCGCGGTTGCAGTTGGAGATTGGGGAAATCTCTCGCCCGAGGGGGAGGCGCTCAGGGCAGGGTGGTGAAGGTGAAGTCGCCGGACACGCCGAGGTTGCCGGCTTCGTCGGTGCCGCGGATTTGGAAGTGGTAGAGCGTGCCGGGCAGCAGCTTGGTGAGGATGGCCGTGTGGCCGCGCTTTTTCACGGTGGAGACTTTCGTGGCCAACGTGTAGTCGGTGGTGAGGCCGTAGAACACCTGGCGGTTCGCGTTTTCATTCGCGGTCCAGGTGATCGTCGCGCCGGTGGACGTGATGTCTTTCACCGTTACCGCCGAGAACCTCGGCGGCATGGTGTCGGTTGTGGCGAAGAACACATTGGTCTGCACCAACGACACGCCGGCGAGACTTTTTATCCCCGATTCGCCGCCGCCGAGGACCGCGACATAATACGTCCAGTCCGTCTTCAGATTCACCACCGGGCGCAAGGTGGCCGTGCGGGTTTCCGGGTCATAAGTGACCGTCGCGGCGAGGTTGGTGGTCTGGTGTCTGCGGCGCAGGGTGAAGGTGTTCGTGTTGATCGTCGCCGGGTCCATCGGCTCGGAAAAGGTCACGGTGACCGCGATTGTCACCGGGATATGTCGCGCGGTGTTGGTCGGGGAAAAACTCACCACGAACGGCACGGTGGGATTCGTCACCGACAGGGTCGCCACGGTGCTGATCGCGCCGCCCACCGGGTTGATCGCCAGGCAGCGAAACTGCGTGCCGTCATCCGCCAAGGTCAGCACCGGCGTGGTGTAAGTTTCCGCGGTGGCGTTGTGCAGGTCCTCGAACCGGTCGCCCCCCGGAGCCAGCCGCTGCCACAGCAGGGCCGGCGCGGGCGTGCCCACGGCAATCGCCGTGAAGCTCGCGGTCTGCCCGACCCGCGCGGACTGGTTGGTCGGTTGCAGGAAGAACGTCGGGAAACTCTGCACGCTCACGCTCACGGTGGCGCTGATCGCCACCCCCGCCGCATTCGCGGCGACACACCGGAATTGCGTCCCGTTGTCCGCCAGCGTCAGCGGCGCCGTGTTGAGCAAGGTCCCCGATCCCCCCGCGACATCGGTGAAATCCGCCGCGCCCGGCGTCCGCACCTGCCACTGCAAGGCCGGCAACGGCGTGCCCGAAGCATTCGCGCTGAAGCTCGCGAACTGCCCTTCGTTCGCCACCACGTCCACCGGCTGCTCCGTGAACTGCGGTGCCACGTCCGGCTCGCCCGCCACGGTAATGACCACGTTTGGCGTCGGCTCGGCAAAGCGCTCGACTCCCTCCTGCACCATCATCCATTGGAAGTCGTAGCTGCCCAGATCCACCGGCGCGCGAATGCTGAAGGCAAACGTGTACAGCTCGCCCGGCGGCACGTCGTTCGTGAGGAGCACGCGCGCGCCGCCCCAGGTGAAGTTGTCGATGGGATTGATCGAGCCGAGCCGGTATTTGGCGTCCTCGTTCCAGGTGTTGGTGCCCGTGTTGCGCACCGTGATGGCGGCCACGCCGATCGAGCCGGGCGTCATCTGGGCGGGCACGGTTTGCGACACGAACGCGGCGGCGTTGCCCCGCGCCGGCGGGGCCGTGATCGTGATCGTGGCGTTGCTGCTCGGCTGGCCGAACAGCCCCACGCCCTCGCGCAGCAGTTGCATTTGGAAATCGTACGCTCCGGGCGTCTGCGGCGCGGTGATCGTAAAATCAAACGTGACGATGGCCCCGGGCGCGACCTCGTTGGGGAGCACGACGCGGTTGAAGCCCCAGGTGAGATTGTCGAAGGGATTCATCGCCGCCAGCCGGTAGAGATTGGCCTCGCTCCACGCGTTGAGACCGATGTTGCGGAACGTGAGCGACGCCGGGGCGGTCGCGCCGGCGGGGATTTCCGTCGGCAGCGTTTGCGCGACGAAGACCGCGTCGTTTCCATTGGTCCCCACGTCGAGCACGTTGATGGGCGCGCCGGCGTTGATCTCGCCAAAATGGCTCACCCCTTCCCGGACCATCTGCCATTGGCAATCATACGCCCCGGGCGTCACCGGAGCCTTGATCGGAAAGCTGAACGTGACCGTGCCGCCGGGCGCGACGCTGGCCGGCAGGTAAACGCGGTTGAGTCCCCAGATGCGATTGTCCCCGGGCGTGACCGAGCCGAGGCGGTAGCGCGCCGCCTCGCTCCACGTATTCGTGCCCGTGTTGCGCAGCGTGATCGACGCCCGCGCGGTTGCGCCGGTGGCCATCAGCGAGGGCATCGCCTGGCTGACGAACGCCGCGGAGTCGCCCGCGACTCCCGCCGGAAACACCACGACCGACGCGCTCCGCGTGGCCTGACCGAAAACACTCACCCCTTCGCGGATCATCTGCCATTGCAGCTCGTACGTGCCAGGCGTCAGCGGCGCGGTGATCTCGAAGTTGAACGTCGCGTTGGTGCCCGGCGGCACCTCCGCGGCGAGCGCGACGCGGTTGAGGCCCCAGTTCAAATTGTCGGCGGGGTTGATCGCCGCGAGGAAAAACGTGTCGTTGGTGCGCCAGGTCGTCGTGCCGAAGTTCGACATCACGACCGTGATCACGTTCGCCTGGCCCTGCACGAGAAAGGGCGGAACGACTTGGGAAACGAACGTCGCGTTGTCGCCGTCGGGCGTCGGGATCGCGGGCGGCGTCTGGAAAAACAGCCCCGCGGAATCCGCCGAGCAGCCCGTCGGATTGCAGGCCGCGACGACCCAGCGCAACTGTCCACCCGGCGGCGGGGTCAGCGCGAAGGTGAGCGCCGTCGTGTTCGTGCTCGCGAGCACGGCCCCGGTGCCCGCGTCCAGCACGCGCACATCGTAGGAAATCGCCTCGCGCACGGCGCTCCAGCTCAGCGTGAGCGGGCCGCTGGGCACCAGTTCACCCGGACTTTCGGCGGAGCCGGGAGTCGCATTGGTGGGCGCGGTCGGCGTCACCGACAGCGACGCGATGCCAATCTCCGCCACCCAGCCGTCCGTGCCCGTGTCGAAATCCACGAGCAGCCACGTCAGCGTGAAGCCGCCGAGTCTCGCCACGACCGGCCCGTCCACGACCAGGCCCTGATCGCCGACCCGGCGCGTGGCCAGGAAGGTTCCGGCGGGTGCCTGCCGCACGTTTGCCGCGTCAATGCACTTGATGCGCTCGCCAATGTTGATGGCGGCGGCGGCGCGGTTTTCACCCGCCCACAGACTCAGGCAACCCAACAACGCCACGATCCAGACACGCACGTTTCCCATAATGATTTTCACGGCTCAGATTTCCAATGTGAACGACCCCGCTTTCAGACTCGGACCGGAGTTAATACACCACTCGGCGCGGTTGTGCCGAAGAAAACTGTCGGCCGGGTGATTTCGAGATCGGGAGGATCGGCCGCCGATTGGAAATCGCCGCCGCCCTTCTCTGCGTCCCTTCCAATCTCTGCGGTGTAATTTTTGCGTCCCCGCCGCCAGGCGCGGCGCTCCACAGAACACCGCAGAGATTGGAAGGAACGCAGAGGGGGAAACTGTGCGGAGAGAATGTGCGGCCAGTCCGCGCGCCCGGCCTGAAACCGAGATGGCAGAAGAATGGGGCAGGTGAATTCTTGGCGGGGTGCTGCGCAATGCCGGTGTAGCCGCCGACGTGAGGAGGCGGACGCCCTCGCCGGAGCGCCCGATCCGCCTGCCAACGTTCCCCCCCGCCATTTTCGGTTACGATGGCTCCATGCTGCGCCTTTTTATGGCGCTCGGGTTCTCCTCCTGTCGGCTCTTACGGGGACCGCCTGTGACGCGTTTTCATCCCTGTTCAAAAGGCCTCCCGCAGATTCAGGGAGGCCAACAGATGAAAGTCCGCCATCTGTGGGCCTCCCTGAATCTGCGGGAGGAATCCGCTGGATCAGCGGCGGGCGGCGCCTGCCAACGTTCCTCCCGCCATTTTCGGGTACGATGGCCCCATGCTGCGCCGTTTCGGCGCTCGGGTTCTCCTCACCTCGGCGGCTACGCGCGGCCGCTACTTCGCCGCCTGTTCGAGCGCAACGAGCACGAGGCCCGGCGTAAGCACTTCGGGCAGCACCAGCGGCGCGTCCGCCGCGTGGCGCGGATAGACCACCACCAGCGGCACGCCCGCGCGCCCGAAGCGTTTCAATTCCGCGGCCATCACCGGATTCTCGCGCGTGTAATCCGCGAGCAGCGCCACCGCGTTGATCGCCTTCAGCTTCGCCCGCACCGCTGCGATTTCGATGCTCGTCTTCTTGTTGGCCTGGCAGGTCACGCACCAGTCGGCCGTGAAATCCACGAACACCGGCCGCCCCGCCGCGCGCGCCGCCGTCACCGCCGCCGCGCTCCACGGCTGCCAGTCGATGCCGTCGGGACTTTCCTTGAGCGAACCGCCCACCGCCGCCGCCGCCACGGGCGCACGCCACTGCAGCTCGACTTCCATCGCATAAACAAAACCGCCCGTGGCCAGCAGCGCGCTGATCGCCATCGCCAGCCCTTGCCGCTTCGTGCCGCGCTGCACGAACTCGCCCCACACCCACAGCGCCAGCGAGAGCACCACGAGAAACATCCCGAACCACAGCGCGCCGCGTTTGCCGTAATGCGTGACCGTCAGCGAGAAGAGCCACACCGCCGTCGCGAGCATCGGGAAACCCATCACGTTTTTGAATTTCTCCATCCACGCGCCCGGCTTCGGCAGAAACTTCAGCCACGCCGGTTCCCAGCTCAGCACCACGTACGGCAGCGCCAGCCCGCAGCCCACCGTGAGAAACATCAGCACGATGATCAGCGGCTGCTGCGTGAACGCGAACCCGAGCGCGAACCCGAGGAACGGCGCGCTGCACGGCGTCGCCAGCACCGTCGCGAGCACGCCGTTGAAAAACGCGCCGCTCGCGCCCTCACGCGACGCCAGTTCGCCCGCCGCGCCCATCGCCGTCCCGCCGAGCGACACCTCGAACACGCCGAACAAATTCAGCGCCACCAGCACCACCAGCGTCGTGATCGCGATCAGGAACTGCGGATTCTGAAACTGCATCCCCCAGCTCGCGTCGCGCCCCGCCCGCTGGACGCCGATGATCATCCCCGCCAGCACGAGGAACGAGCACAGCACGCCGAGACCATAGACCAGCCCGAGCTTGCGCACGCGCCCCGGCGCTTCGCGGCTCTGGTTCACGAAGCCGAGAATTTTCAGCGCAATCACCGGCAGCACGCACGGCATGATGTTCAGGATCAGCCCGCCGATAAACGCGAGGCCGAGCATGGCGAAGAGGGAGGTTTCGGTGGTGGGCTTCTTCGGCGTCGCCACCACCGAACTGGGTGCGGCGCTCGCATTTCCGGCGGCCGCAGCCGTCGCCATTGGCAGGCTCACCTCGAAGGCCGCGAGCGCTTTTCCTTTCGCATCCAGCTCGACCAGCACGCCGGTCAGCCGCTCGGGCCAGACGCCCTTCGTGCTCTCGATGACTTTGCGCAACCGTGCGTTTACCCCGTCGCTCTTCAACCGCTCCGTCGCCGCCAGCACTTCGAAATCGCGGCTGGCATCGGGATAAAAATCAAACTTCGCCGCCGGATGGCGCGGCTTCCATTCGAGCAACGCTGGCCGCGACTTGCCTTTCGCCGGGGCGTCCCATGCGGCTTTGGCCGCCACAACCGCGCCCGGCTCGGGCAGACGTTTCCGCGCAGCTTCGATTGCCGCGGCGGCAGCCGAGGGTGTCGTCGCCTCGCCAATCGTGAGCGTCGCGTTCACGTTTCCACCGCCGGGCACGCACTGCTTCTCGCACTCGATCCACGAGACCTTGGCCTTGATCGCCGCCGGACCGGCGCTCACTCCGCTCGCGAGCGTAAGCGGCACCAGCAGGAAAATTTCGCCGTGATGGATGTAGGTCGTCAGGCCGTCGAGCGCGTCCTTCTCCGGCACCGGCCACTGGATTTCCCCCGCCGTGATGCCCGCCGGCAGCTCCCACTCGATCTTCGTCGGCGAACCCGACTCGCCCGAATTCCGCCAGTACGTGTGCCAGCCCGGTGCCATCTGCAACCGCACCGCCGCCGTCACCACGTCGCCCGCGCGCGCCGCGTCGTGCGACAGCAGCAAGGCCGCCTTCGTCGCCGCCGCCCGCAGCGGCTCCGGCGATGTGACCAACCCGAATGCCACCAAGCACACCGACAGGAAAAATCTCATGTGCGACAAGGTGCCGCAAAGCCGGGCGCGGTGAAACTCCAATTCCATCGTCCACCGCAGCACGAGTGCGCTTAAGGGTGGTCGAGGCCGGACGGTGGTAGGGCGCGTCTGTCCCCAGCGCGCCGGTTGCGCGTTCGCACGTCCCGCGGCGCGCTGAGGACAGACGCGCCCTACCCACTACCGCCCAACAGTACACCTTTCAGCACCTTGCTGCCTCGTCGCCCACCCGCACCGCACCGAAAACAATTACTCCACCGGTGCCACCGGCTTTGGCGGCGGGCGGCGGAAGAAGGCGGCCGAGCGCCGCTGACCTTCGGCGAGGTCCGCGGGCGAGATGCGGCTGAGGAGGGCGGCGCGGGCTTCTTCGGCGTAGGTCAGCCCGTGGACAGCGGCGAGGTTGTACCACTTGTAGGCCTCGGCGAGGTCGGGCTTCACGCCTTTCCCTTTTTCGTAGAGGACGCCGAGATTGTGCTGCGCCCAGAGGTGCTCCTGCTCGGCGGCCTTGCGGAACCAGTGCATGGCTTCGGTGGAATTCTGCGCCGCGCCCAGGCCGGAGAAAAAAATCACGCCGAGCTGGAACTGCGCCTCGGCGTGTCCCAACGCCGCCGCGGTGCGAAACCATTTCAACGCCTCGGCATCGCTCGGTTTCACGCCCTGGCCGTTGCGATAGAGAATGCCCAGTTGCGTCTGCGCCTCCGGATCCTCGAGATCGGCGGCCCGGCGATACCACTTGGCCGCCTCGGTTTCGCTGCGCTCGACGCCGCGGCCGCGCGCGTAGCATTCGGCGACTTTGACCTGCGCTTCGGCGACCTCCTGCTCGGCGGCCAGGCGGTACCACGCCAGCGATTGCGCGTCGTCGGCCGGCACGCCGCTGCCTTTTTCGTAACACATGCCGAGGAGAAACTGGGCGCGGGCGTTTTTCTTTTCCGCCGCCTTGCGATACCACGCGACGGCCGTGACGGAATCCTGCGGCACGCCATTGCCGAGATCGCAGAGCAGGCCCGCCAACACCTGCGCCGTGTCGTCCCCCTGCGCCGCCGCCTTGGAATACCACTGGAACGCCTCGCCGGGATTGGTCAGCACGCCGACGCCGTGCTCGTAAAAAAGGCCGAGCCGCAACTGCGCTTTCACGTCGCCCGTCAGCGCCTGCGTCATCGTCTGCTCGAATTCCTCCAACTCCGTGGGCAGGGGCGGGACCGCGGGCGTGGGCGTGGGCGCAGCTACGGTGGCCGGGCCTGACACCGGGGGTGGCGGCGCGGCGGGAGCGGCCGGAGCAAGGGGACCTGATACCGGCGGAGGAGGAGCAACGAGCCCGACAGGCGGACGTGGTGCCGCGACCAGCGCCAACAGCGGCGACAACAACAGCGCCACCCGCAGCCCGAGCCGTGGGACGCCCTGCCATTGCCGGCGGAAAAAAGAGGTCATCAGACTTTGGTGGAGCGCGCCGATGCGGCCGGAGCGCGGGCTTCCAGCCCGCTCACGGAGAAGCACGGCCGGAAGCGGCGGGTTAGCACGAGGTCGTCGGTCACTTTGATCATTGTTCACGCCACACCAAGCTCACCGTGACGTGGTGCGGGCGGTGTGAGCGGGCGGGACGCCCGCGCTCCGGCCTCCGACCAAGCCCCCCGCGTCCGCCTCACGCCTTCTCCCCCAGCCCGAGAACTTCCTTGCAGTACTTGATGCTGCGCTCGAGTTCGCCCTTTTGGTAATCCTGATCGGCCTTGGTTTTGTCCACGCCCGCCGGGGCTTTGAAGGGTTCCATCGCCTTGCCTTTCTTGGTCAACGCGAGGAAACGCGCGAAGTCCTCGGCGCGCGCTTTCGGAAACGCCTTCCAGAACTCGGGCTTCAGATACGCGAACTCGCGGTTGAAACCCGAGATCGTCTCGATGTGAACCGGCACGCCCGGACACAGCTCGGCGAAGCGGTTGAAGTACGTCTTGAGATCCACGCAGCCCTCGCCCATCGCGGTCCATTGAATCGTCGCGCCGTTGGCCGTTTCCCAGATCATCGAGTCGCGCAGGCTCGTCGTGACCGCGTAGGGCGCGAGGATTTCGAGGCTGCGCACGGGGTCTTCGAGGGTCCAGGTGGCGTTGCCGGCGTCGAGATTCACGCCCACGTAATCCTTGCCCGCGGCCTCGACGAGCGTCGCCAGCTCCCACGCCTGCAGGTCGCCGGCGTGGTTTTCGACGGCGATTTTCACGCCTGCGTCCACCGCCTGGCTGCGCATGGCCTTGCACACTTTCACCGTGTCCGCGATGCGCGCCTCGATGCCGCCTTCGGTCAGGCGGTCCGCGCCGTTGCCGAGGATCACGCGGAACACGGACGACCCGAGCGCCTTGGCGCAGCGGATGCCCAACGCCAGATGCTCCTCGGCCGTGCCCCAGGTTTTTTTGAACGACTTCGAGGTCGGGCAAATGCTCCACGATCCGAGCTGAATCTGAAGGCCCTTGTCGGCGGCGCGCGCGCGCAATTCCTTCAGCGGCTTTTCCTCCACCGTGTCCAGCGCGTCGAGGTCGGTGATGAAGAGCGAGTCGGTGCGCAGCGACGCGGCGTAGTCGATCAACTGCGGCGCTTTCCACTTGAGGGCGCGCACGGCGAAGTTGTCGAGGCCGAGCTTGATCTTGGGCGTGCGCACCGGCGCGGCGCTCTGGGCGAGGGTCGGAAGACCGGCCGCGGCGACGGCGGAACCGACAGCTACGGACTGAAGAAAGGTGCGACGCGAGGTGTTGAACGGAGCGATTATCATGGGCGCATCGGTACCAGTTCACCTTTGCTTTGCCAACGAGAAGATTGTTTTTCAGGCGGGGAGCGCCGGCCTCCCCCCGGGAGCGCGGCCGCGGCCCCCGTAGCGCAGACTTCCAAGTCTGCTGTATCGCGGGTTTCCAAACCCGCGGGAGGTCCGCTCGTCCGCAACGCACCGGTTTGCCGCACGCGCCCGCAACGCCCCGGCCCCGGCCGATTTGGAAATCGGCGATACAGCAGGTTTGCAAACCTGCGCTACGGTGGCCGCGCGCGGCGGTACGCGCGCCGTAGTTGTGGGGCAGGCGTCCTTGCCTGCCGGTTCACGGGGCATCCCTGCCCCGTGTTCCTGCGGCCATGACCGTCCGCCCGCGCCAACCAAAACGGGCGGCAGGATGCCGCCCGAACCGGCAGGCTGGAAGCCTGACCCACCGGGCCTGCACGCACCACGCGCCGCTAATCCGCTCGACTCGCGCGGGGGCGGTACTATCGTTTCGGCGCATGGCTGAAACCACGACCCCGCCGCCAACGACGACCGCTCCGGCTCTTTCCAAGGGGCAGGTTTTCGTCCGGCGTCTCACCAGCACGGCGATCCTGTGGAGCATCGTGTTGACGGCGATGTTCTCGGGGAACGAGCTGATTTCCAACGGGGTGTTTCTCGCGCTGATGCTGCTGCTGACGTGGGTGGGGTTGACGGAGTTTTACGATCTGGTGGCGAAGCGGGATCTGGTGTGTTTCAAGCCGTGGGGAATTCTCGGCGGGGTGCTGCTGATCGCCGGGACGTTCTTCGCGCTAACGGGCGTGCTGCCGGTGAACCGCGAGCTGCCGGGCAAGGCGAATGATTTCGAGTCGAGTTTTCTGATCCTGTTCGTGCTCGGGTTGTGCGTGCGGCAGTTCGTGGCGAAGAGCAACACGGCGGGGATTCTGGCGATCTCGACGACGTTGTTCGGGCTGATGTATGTGCCGTGGCTGCTGAACTTCATTCAGAAGATTCAGTTTTTTCCGTTCGTGACGGGCAAGGGGACTTTCTACGTTTTGTATTTCATCGTGGTGACGAAGTTCAGCGATGTGGGCGCGTATTGCGTGGGGTCGCTGATCGGGCGGCACAAGATGATCCCGCGGATCAGTCCGGGGAAAACGTGGGAGGGTTTTGGCGGGGCGATTGTGGTTTCGACGGGGGCGAGCGTGGTGTTCGCGCACCTGGCCGGGGAGCGGCTGTACGGGATGACGCTGACGCATGCGGTGATTCTCGGGGTGGTGCTGAGCGTGGGCGCGGTGATCGGGGATTTGATCGAGTCGCTGTTCAAGCGCGAGGCGGGGTTGAAGGATTCGGGGACACTGTTTCCGGGAATCGGGGGGATTTTGGATTTGCTGGACAGCCTGCTGTTCAATGCGCCGCTGATGTACTTGTATTTGCGGCATGTGCTGACGCGGTGAGGGCGGGGAGGGGAAGTTTTTAACCACGGATGGACACGGATGAACACGGATGGGGACGGGGAGGAGCGCGGCGTTTACGCCGCAGGGGCGTGGTCGAAATGGTAGCCGCCGAGGTGACGAGGCGGAGGACGGGACGCGCGATTGCGGGGCCGTCCGCCTCCTCACGTCGGCGGCTACGTCGTGCGGGTGCGCTGGGTGCGGAGCAGTTTGTTTTTTGGCGGGCGATGAAAATTTGACATGAAGAACGTGGTTTTATTGGGCAGCACGGGGTCGATCGGCACGAGCACGATCAAGGTGGCGGAAGATTTGCCGGGGCACGTCCGGCTGGTCGGGCTGGCGGCGGGGAACAATGTGGACTTGCTGGTCGAGCAGGCACGCGCGCATCGGCCGCTGGCGGTGTCGATCAGTGATCCGGCGAAGGCGGCGGTGGTGGCGGAGCGGCTGGGCGGCGCGGCGCGGGTGTTGTCGGGGAGCGCGGGGTTGCTCGAACTGGCGACGTTGCCGGAGGCGGACATTGTGTTGATCGCGATTGTCGGGACGGCGGGGTTGCAGCCGGCGCTGGCGGCGATTCGCGCGGGCAAGGACATCGCGGTGGCGTCGAAGGAAATTCTGGTGATGGCGGGCGAGACGGTGATGAGCGAGGCGCGCAAGCACGGCGTACGCGTGCTCGCGGTGGACAGCGAGCATTCGGCGATTTTCCAGTGTCTCGATGGCAAGCCGACAGACTCGGTGCGGAGCCTGTGGCTGACGGCTTCGGGCGGGCCGTTTCGCACGCTGCCGAAGTCGGAGTTCGCCGGGATCACGGTCGAGCGGGCGCTGAAGCATCCGTCGTGGGTGATGGGGCGGAAGATCACGATTGATTCGGCGACGCTGTTCAACAAGGGGCTGGAGATGATCGAGGCGCGGTGGTTGTTCGACATCGAGATGGCGCGCGTGAGGGTGGTGGTGCATCCGCAAAGCGTGGTGCATTCGATGGTGGAATTTGTGGACGGCTCGATGATCGCGCAGTTGTCCACGCCGGACATGTGCCTGCCGATCCAGTATGCGCTGACGTATCCCGAGCGCGTGGGCAGCGGGCGCGTGCAGACGAATCTGGCGAAGCTGGGGACGCTGACGTTCGAGGAGCCGGATGCGGAGCGGTTCCCGGCGCTGACGCTGGCGCGACGCGCGGGCGAGCGGGGCGGGACGTTGCCGGCGGTGCTGAACGCGGCGAACGAGGTGGCGGTGGAGGCGTTTTGCAATCGGAAGATCGGATTCGAGGACATCACGGCGTTGGTGGCCCGGGTGATGGAGCGGCACGAGTGGAGGGCGAAGCCGAGCTTGGAGGAGATTTTGGCGGCGGATGGGTGGGCGCGTGAGGCGGCGGCGGGGCGGGGGTGAATAGCCGCAAAGAACGCAAAGAGACGCAAAGCAGGAAGGGAAGGAAGGGCGCGGCAGAAAGGCCCAACGACCTGCGGCCGGCGCATGCGCTCGGGGGAGCGGAGGGATACAGGTGATTGGGTTGGGGGCGCGGGATGGAGCCGTTCGTGAGGACAGCCGAATTGGGCAGGGGAATTTGGGGCAGGGGAATGGGAGGGGACGAATTGGCGGCGGGCCGGGCGGGCTGTCTGTGGCACGTAGGATCATCGAGCCTTGCGAAGATTTTTCCTGGAGCGCGACGGTGCGCGCGGAGCACCAGCCGCCGCAGGTTGGCGATCTGGGATGCCGCTAATGCGAACGGGTGCCTGCGACATTTCGCGGCCGCTGCGGCTGGTCCTCGGCGGACACAGCCGCGCTCCCGGGCGGTGTTATCGTACGTTGCCAGAGCGGAGGGCGGTCTTTAGGTTCCCGCGGTCGCTGGCGTTTCTGGCGGCAGTTTGATTCATGCAAATCCTCAATTTTCTCTACGTGGTGGCGGGTGTGGTGCTGTTGTTCGGCGCCGCGATTTTTGTCCATGAGTTCGGCCACTACTGGGTGGCGCGGCGGCGGGGGCTGAAGGTGGAGGCGTTCGCGATCGGGTTTGGGCCGAAGATTTTTGGATGGACCAAGGATGGCATCGAGTACTCGTGGCGGTGGATTCCGGCGGGTGGCTACGTGAAGCTGCCGCAGATGGTGACTTCGGAGGCGCTCGAGGGGACGGCCGAGGGCGCGGAGAAAATCCCGCCGGCCGAGCCGTTCTCGAAGATTCTCGTGGCCTTGGCGGGACCGGTGATGAACGTGGTGCTGGCGTTTGCGATCGCGGGGTTTCTCTACGTCGTGGGCGTGCCGGTGAAGGTGAATCCGTCGGTGGTCGGGTTTGTGGAGCCGGGTTCGGAGGAGGCGAAGCTGGGCATCCTGGCGGGCGACCGGATCGTGTCGGTGAACGGCAAGAAGGTGAAGTCGTGGGAGGACGTGCATACGATCACATTCCTCGCGCCGGCCAGCGTGCTGCCGGTGGTGCTCGAGCGCGACGGGCAGCGCAAGGAGTACCAACTCGCCGCGAAGATCAACAATCAGATCGGCCTGAAAATGCTCGGGCTGGAGCCGCGCGATCATCCGATCCTCAAGCGCATTCTCGAGGGCGGTCCGGGCGAGGCGGCGGGGATGAAGGCGGAGGACGAGGTGATTTCGTTCGGGGGCGTGGCGATTCACGGGCGCGAGCAGTTCATCAATCTCATCAAGCAGCGCGGCGGGCAGAAAACGGTGATGATCGTGAAGCGCGCGGGCGAAAAGGTGGAACTCACGGTGACGCCGCTGCTGGATCCGGTGGCGAAAATCGGGCGCATCTCGGTGGAGGTCGGCAGCAATGCGAAGGACATGTATGAGATTCAACATCCGCTGCCGTGGGTAATGGTCGCCGACGTGTGGGATCAGATGGTCGGCACGCTGGGAGCGCTGATCAACTCGAAGCAGACGGGCGTGGGCGCGAAGGATTTGAGCGGACCGGTGGGGATTCTCGCGGTGCTGGGCGCGCAGGTGAACACGGACTACCGGCTGGCGCTGAAATTTCTCGTGCTGCTCAACATCAATCTCGCCGTGCTGAACATGCTGCCGATTCCCGTGCTGGACGGTGGGCACATCGTGATGGCGATTTTGGAGAAAATCCGGCGGCGGCCGTTGAGCATGCGGTTGCAGGAGTACATGACCACGGCGTTCGCGCTGATGCTGATTTCCTTCATGCTCTACGTGACCTTCTTCGACATCAAACGGATGCCGCTGTTCTGGCACATGTTTAAGCAGGAGAAATCCATCGAACAGCAGCAGCCGTCGCCCGCACCGGAAGCACCGGCGAATGCGCCAGCACCGGCGACCTCGTCGGCTCCGGCAACCACTCCCGCTCCTGCAACCACGCCGGTCCCCGCTCCCGCGCCAGCGCCCGTCAAACCATGAGATACTGCGAGAATCCGTTTCTGTTCCAACGTCGGCTCACCCGCGAAGTGGTGGTGGGCGAACCCGGTCGCGGCGGCGTCATCATCGGCGGCAAGCATCCCGTGGTGAAGCAGTCGATGCTCACCTGCGACACGATGGACACGGCCGAGTGCGTGAAGCAGACGCTCGAGTTGGTCGAGGTGGGCTGCGAGATCGTGCGCATCACCGCGCCGACGGTGAAGGACGCGGCGAACCTCGAGCACATCGTGCGCGAGCTGCACGCGCGCGGGTGCCGGGTGCCGATTGTGGCGGACATTCACTTCAAGCCCGAGGCGGCGCTGGAGGCGGCGAAGTGGGTCGAGAAGGTGCGCATCAATCCTGGCAATTACGCGGACTCGAAGAAGTTCGCGGTGAAGGAATACACGGACGACGCGTATGCGGACGAGCTGCGGCGGATCAAGGAAAAGTTCGCACCGCTGGTGCGGGTTTGTAAGGAGCTGGGGCGCGCGATGCGCATCGGGACGAACCACGGATCGCTCTCGGACCGCATCATGAACCGCTACGGCGACTCGCCGCTCGGGATGGTGGAGAGCGCACTGGAGTTCGCACGGATCGCGCGCGGGATGGATTATCACAACTTCGTGTTCTCGATGAAGTCATCGAATCCGAAGGTGATGATCGAGTGCTACCGGCTGCTGGTGGCGCGGCTCGAACAGGAGGGGCCGGACTGGAATTATCCGATCCACCTCGGTGTCACGGAGGCGGGCGAGGGCGAGGATGGACGCATCAAATCGGCCATCGGCATCGGGTCGCTGTTGTGCGACGGGCTGGGGGACACGATCCGGGTTTCGCTCACGGAGGACAGCCCGCGCGAGATCGCGGTGTGCGAGGATTTGCTGGCACAGGTGCCGGTGCTGGCGAATCAGGTAGGGCGCGGTGTCCTCACCGCGCCGGACGCTGTGGATGGGACGCGGCGCGCTGAGGACAGCGCGCCCTACCCTGCCCTGCCGCTTTCGTACGACCCGTTCGAGTTCGAGCGGCGCGAAACGCCGGAGACCGACCTCAGCGAGACGGTGCGTTGCGGCGGGGAGCAGACGGTGCGGGTGGTGGTGACGCGCGCGACCTTCGACAAGGTGGCGCCGAAGATTTTGCCGAAAGCGGATGTGAAGCCGGAGGCGGTGTACGAGGACTTGAACGTGCTCGAACTCGACCCGACGCGGGACCTTCGCATTGAGCAGATCAACTGCGATTCGCAGTTGGTGACGGTGCAAGATGGCGTGGCGCTGCCGCCGATCACGGCGTTCCGGCTGCTCGCGGCGCGGCTGAAACGACTGGGCCGGCGCAATCCGATTTTGCTCAAGGATTGCCTGAACTTCGGGCCGGTGCCGTTGACGCCCGAGGTGGCGTTGCTGCGCGCGGCGGTGAATCTCGGCGCGCTGCTGGCGGACGGCATTGGCGACGCGATCCTGGTGCGCGGCGAGAGCGGCGCGGGGCTGTCGCTGCGGCTGGCGTTCAATGTTTTGCAGGCGGCGGGGTGCCGCAGCTTCAAGACGGATTACGTGGCGTGTCCGAGCTGCGGGCGCACGCTGTTCAATCTCCAGACGGTGACGGCGCGCATCAAGGCGCGCACGGTGCATCTCAAGGGCGTGAAGATCGCGATCATGGGCTGCATTGTGAACGGGCCGGGCGAAATGGCGGACGCGGATTTCGGCTACGTGGGCGGTGCGCCGAACAAGATCAACCTCTACGTGGGCAAGAAGCCGGTGAAGTTCAACATCCCCGAGAGCGAGGCGGTGGACCGGCTGGTGGACCTGATCAAGGAGCACGGGAAATGGGTGGAGCCGGTGAGCGAGGAAGCGGTGGCGGTGTGAGGGGCGGCCTGGCGCGGGTGCGAACGCAGCCGCGCGCGGCGAGGGGCGGAGCCGCAGCTCAACAAGCGAACAGCATCCCCCCGTCGCCAAGGAATCTCGTGGTCCTTGGAACTTGGCGCCTTGCCACTTCCCTTGATCTTTGAGCTTTGTCCTTGGTGCTTCTTCCCACTCCTGCGCCCCGCCTCCCTCACCGCGCCGGCGTCCCGAGCACATCGCCCATGCGGGCGTAAAGTTCGCGGTGCTCGCGGCTGTGGGCCACGAGGTCGTCCGCGAGGCGAATGCGGCCCGGTTCGAAGAGCGTGATGGTCGAGGAGCCCCCGAATTTGAAGAAGCCCTTGTCCGCGCCTTTCGCCACGGGCTGGCCGGACGCGTAGGTGTATTCCATGCTGCCCACGCAGGTCGCGCCGACCTCGAGCATGAGCACACGGCCGAAGGCGGGCGAATCCACCGTGCTGAGGGCGCGCTTGTTTTGGGAGAAGATGTGGATGTTCTGCCGCAGCGCGATGGGGTTCACCGAATAGAGCGGGCCGGGCAGGATGCGCGCGGCATCGGGCACGCCCGCCACGGGAAAATGAAAGCGATGGTAATCCACCGGACACAGCCGCGAGATCACCAGCGCGCCGGTGCGATAACGCGCGGCGAGTTCGGTGCTCTGCAATAATTCCTCCAGCCGGAACACCGCGCCCTTCACGAAAATCCCGTCGGTGCGCGAGAGGTCCTGAAATCCGAGGTGGCGTCCATCAGCAGGGAACACCGCCGCCGGATCGGGCG
Organism: Akkermansia muciniphila; assembly: GCA_945861535.1. Classification (GTDB taxonomy): domain Bacteria; phylum Verrucomicrobiota; class Verrucomicrobiia; order Limisphaerales; family BJHT01; genus BJHT01. The sequence goes on from CAMAUZ010000003.1 coordinate 129,904, forward strand.
CGATGGGGCGCGCGGCGGGCTTGAGCTTGCGGTAGAAAAATTCGTTGAAAGTGCGGAACGATTCCGGCGCTTCGGCGAACTCCGCCGGGTCGAGACCGAAGTCGCGGATGAACGGCAGCACTTTCGCGCGGCTGGCCGGACGGTCCATGCGCCAGCCGTACCAGCGCGAGAAGAGGGCGCGCTTGGCCAGCGCGTGCAGACTCACGCGGCCCGCGAGCGTTTCGTAAGTCCAGCGTACGAAGCCCAGACCATACACGCTCTCCAGCTCGAGGCGGCCGGTGTAGCGGTTGAAAAACTCAATCGAGTGCGAAGGATTCATTGCCGGCGTCACGCTAGCAGAGCGCGGCGCGGGAGGAAGCGGGGAACGCGGGGAAAGTCGGAGATGTGCAGCGGGGCAGCATCCGGAGCGTCGCGAAATGGCGCGTGAAATAATCCGCTGGAAATTGCGGAGAGGGGGCAATTCGCCGCCAAAGCAAAAAGCGCCAGCGGACTGGCGCAGTCCAAGACGCTGGCGCGCAAACGGGTCGCCTGGGTTTTTCGCGAGCCGCGAGAAATGGGCGCGCGGCTTCGGTCGAGGCGACGAAAGGAAAAACCCAAGCCCGAGCCGGACGCGGCATTTCTCGAGCACCGCCCGCTCAGATCACTTCCTTCAGCGGCTCCCAGCCATCGACCAGATACTGCGGGCGGCCGGAGAGGTCGGGGAGCGTCACCTGATTGGCGTCGAGGCCGACGTTGTGATAGAGGGTCGCGAACACTTCGCCGAAATGCACGGGCCGGTCTGCCGCCTCACCGCCGAGGCGATCGGTCGAGCCGATGACCTGGCCGGTTTTCATCCCGCCACCAGCCAGCACCGCACAGGCGACGCGCGGCCAGTGGTCGCGCCCGGCGCTCTTGTTGATGATCGGCGTGCGGCCAAACTCGCCCCACAGCACGACGGACACATCTTTGTCCAAGCCGCGTTCGTGCAAATCCTGAATCAGCGCGCTGAAGCCCTGATCGAGCATCGGCATGTCCTGCCGCAGCGCGTCGAAGATGCGGCCGTGGTGATCCCACCGGCTGAACGCCAGCGTCACGCACCGCGCGCCCGCTTCTACAAGCCGCCGAGCGACGAGCATGTGCTCCATCAATTTCGGCCCGCCATCGTCGCGGTTTTTTGGATCGCCCTGGCCGTAGCGCGCGCGGATTTTCGGGTCTTCCTTTTCGATGTCGAGGGCGTCCAGCACCTTGCTCGACGTCAGCATGTCGATCGCCTGCTGGTTGAACGCGTCCACGCCCTCCATCAAACCGCTGTTGTCCACCGCGTGCCGGAACTTGTCGAAATTATCGCGCAGCGCCCGGCGATCGCTCAGGCGGTCCATCGTGATGCCGTTGAGCACCATGTCGTCCATGCCCGCGCCATCGGGCTTGAAGGGCGCGTAGGGAATCCCAAGGAACCCCGGCTTGCCCGCGTCCGCCCAGCGCATCTCGCCCATCTTCGGGGCCATGCCGACAAACGGCGGCACCGCGCGGTTCACCGGCCCCTGCAATTTCGCCAGCACCGACCCGAGCGAGGGCCAGCCGCCCGGCGGCTGATTGCGCGCAAGACGGCCCGTCTGGCACTGGAAGGCGTTGTGGTCATCCACCGCGCCGACCAGCGAGCGGATCAGCACCAACTTGTCCATCAGGCGCGCCGTGCGAGGGAGCAGTTCGGAAATTTGAATCCCGGGCACGTTCGTCGCGATCGGCTCCATCACGCCGCGGATTTCGCGCGGAGCGTCGAGCTTCAGATCGAACATGTCCTGATGCGGTGGGCCGCCCGGCAGGAAGATGTTGATGACCGCCTTGTGCGACTTGCGGATGCCCGCCTGCGCCTCCGCCTGGAGCAACTGGCCCAAGCCCGCGCCGCCGAGGCCGAGCGCACCGATGCGTAAAAAATTGCGACGGGAAACCCCGTCGCAAAACCGTGTGGCCGCTCCCGGAATGGTCAGCATGGTGCCGTGATGGAAAACAATCGGAGATCGCTCAGCCGACCAGTTCGCGAATCGGCGAATGCCTGGGATCAACCAGATACTGCGGCCGCCCAGCCAGGTCGTTGAGCGTGACCGTGTGGGTGTCGATGCCGAGATTCTTGTAGAGCGTCGAGAAGACCTCGCCGATGTGGACCGGGCGTTCGAGCGCTTCGCCGCCCGTCCGATCGGTCGCGCCGATGACCTGCCCCATTTTCATCCCGCCGCCGGCCAGCAACGCACTCATCACGCGTGACCAGTGATCGCGCCCCGCAGTCATGTTGACGCGCGGCGTGCGGCCGAACTCGCCCCACACCACCAGCGACACATCCTTGTCCATTCCGCGGTCGTGCAAATCCTGCATCAGCGCCGTGACGCCGACGTCCAGTTGCGGGAGCTGCTTTTTCAGCGTGGTGAAGTTTCCGCTGTGTGTGTCCCAGCCGCCAAAATTCAGCGTCACGCAGCGCACGCCGGCTTCGACCAGCCGCCGCGCCATCAGGAATTCCCGCATCGTTCCGCCATCGCGACCGGAGACTTTGTAACGTTCCGCATACTGCGCCGGCTCCTGTTTCACATCCAACGCCTTGACCAAACGGCTCGACGTCATCACCTCGAACGCCTGCCGGTTGAACGCATCCAAACCTTCCATCAACCCGCTGCCGTCCGCGTCGCGGCGGAACTTGTCGAACTCCGCGAGCAGACCCTTGCGGTCGTCCAGCCGGTCCGTGGTCACGCCGTTCAAGACCATGTCCGAAGTCCCCGGCCCGCTCGGGATGAACGGCCCGTGCGCCGCGCCGAGGAAGCCCGGCATCGCCTCCTTGCCCGAGACACCTACCAGCGGCGGCACGCCGAGCTGCGCGGAGCCTTGCAGCTTCGAGACCACCGCACCGAGCGACGGCCAACCGCCCGGCGGCTGCTGCCCGGAGCGGCTCCGGCCCGTCATGCAATGATACGAACTGTGGTCATCGACCTGGCCGACGAGCGAACGGATGACCGCGAACTTGTCCATCATCGCCGCCAGCCGCGGCATGTGTTCGCAAATCTGGATGCCCGGCACCTTCGTCTTGATCGGCACGAACGAGCCGCGGATTTCCGACGGGGCGTCCATCTTCAAGTCATACATGTCCTGGTGCGACGGCCCACCGGGCAGATAGACCATGATGATGGACTTCTGCGACTTGCCGAGGTGCGCCTGTGCTTCGGCGCGCAGCAATTCGGGCAACGCCATGCCGCCCATGCCGAGCGCGCCAATCTTGAGGAAGTTGCGGCGGGACACCCCGTCGCAGAACTGCTGAGCTTTTCCAGTGATGGTTAACATAATGACTCTCTGCTTTTCTCGTTGCTGCTGCCCGGCCGGCACCGCCCGTGCGGCACTGGCCAAAAATCATGCCACTTACACCAATTCCTTCATCGGCTGAAACCCGTCCACAATCGCGTGCGGACGTCCGCTCAGGTCCGGCACCCGCGCCGAGTTCACATCAATCCCCAGCGTGTGATAGAGCGTGGCGAACACCTCACCAAACTGCACCGGTCGTTCCGCCGCCTCCGCCGCGTTCCGGTCCGTCGCGCCGATCACCTGGCCCACTTTCATCCCGCCGCCAAAAAGCAACGCGCACGACACATTCGGCCAGTGATCCCGCCCGCCGTCTTTGTTGATCTTCGGGGTGCGGCCGAACTCGCCCCACACCACCACCGACACGTCGCGCTCCAGTCCCCGCGCATACAAATCCTGCACCAACGCCGAAACGCCCTGATCAAACAGCGGCAAATCCTGGCGCAGCGCGTCGAAGTTTTTCCCATGATGATCCCACCGGCTGAACGCCAGCGTCACGCAGCGCACGCCGGCTTCCACGAGCCGCCGCGCCATCAAGAATTGCTCCATCAACTTCGGACCGCCGTCGTCACGATTGTTCGGATCACCCTTCCCGTAGGTCGCGCGCACGCTCTTGTCCTCGCGCTCGATGTCCAGCGCCTCGACCAGCTTGCTCGACGTGAGCATCCCGAACGCCTGCTGGTTGAACGTGTCCAAGCCCTCCATCAATCCGCTGCCATCCACATCGCGCCGAAACCGGTCAAACTCCGTCAACAACGCCTTCCGCTCACCGAGCCGGTCCAGCGTGATGCCGCTCAACACCATGTCCTCTTTGCCCGCGCCATTCGGCTTGAACGGCGCGTGCGAAATCCCGAGAAACCCCGGCGTTCCCGCATCCGACCACGGCGCGTGGCCCATCTTCGGCGACAGCCCCACAAACGGCGGCACCGCGCGATTCACCGAGCCTTCCAGCTTCGACAACACCGACCCCATCGACGGCCAGCCGCCCGTCGGCATCCCGCGATTCGACCGCCCCGTCAGGCACTGCACCGCGTCGTGGCCACCCGTCGCGCCGACGATCGAACGGATGAGCGCCATCTTGTCCATCAGCTTCGCCAGCTTCGGCAAATGCTCGCAAATCTGGATGCCCGGCACGTTCGTGGAAATCGGTTTGAACTCCCCGCGAATCTCCGCCGGTGCCTCGGGCTTCAGGTCAAACATGTCCTGATGCGGCGGCCCGCCCGGCAGGAAAATCATGATCACCGACTTGTGTCCCATCCGCTTCCCCGACTGCTGCTGCGCCTGCAGAAGCTGCGGCAGGCTCAATCCACCCAGTCCGAGCGCGCCGATGCGCAGGAAATTGCGGCGCGAAACGCCGTCGCAAAAACGGGAACTTTGGCCAGGAATGGTGAGCATAAAATCAGCGCGGTAAAATGGCTCCGTGTGCGACCCTGCGAACATTCCACTCATTCAGGAATTTTTCGCCACGTCCCGGATCGCAAACCATCTCCCCCGTCGAAGTGCAACCGCCGCTGGTAGGGCGCGTCTGTCCTCAGCGCGCCGCGAACGTGTGGGACATCCCACCGGCGCGCTGGGGACAGACGCGCCCTACCACCAGCGGCACTCTCCACTCCCCAAACCCGAAAACTCCAAATCCCCCTTGCTGCCCCAAACCATCGCCCCCCTAAATAGCGCCGTGGATTTTGCGGCTTACGCCCCGTGCGTTATCGGCGGCTACTTTCTGGGATCGATTCCCACCGGCTATCTCGTGGCGCGCTTTCGCGGCGTGGACATCCGCACCGTCGGCAGCGGGAACATCGGCGCGACCAACGTCTTTCGCATCCTCGGCAAAGGCCCCGGCACCTTCGTTCTCCTGACCGACGCCCTCAAAGGCTTCCTCGCCTGCTGGCTGCTCGCCCGGCTCGGCGCACAACTCGCCGACGCCACCACGCCTCCCTCCCCCGCCCGTCTCGAAACCCTCCAACTCACCGCCGGCATCGCCGCCATCCTCGGCCACAACTACACCTGCTGGCTCAACTTCAAAGGCGGCAAAGGCATCGCCACCACCGCCGGCGTGCTCCTCGCGCTGGTCCCGCTGGCGCTCGCGATTCTCCTGTCGCTCTGGGGCATCGTGCTGGCCCTCACCCGCTACGTCTCGCTCGCCTCGATCATCGCCGCCGCCGCGCTGCCCGTCGTCGTCTGGATCACCGGCGGCAGCCTGACCCTGATCGTCATCACCGGCGCCATCGGCGCGCTGGCCATCTACAAACACAAAGCCAATTTCCAACGTCTCCTCGCCGGCACGGAAAACCGCATCGGCACCCGCAAACCATCTACTCCCGCCGCCCCATGAAAATCACCGTCCTCGGAGCCGGCGCCTGGGGCACCGCCCTCGCCCGCCTCCTCCAACAAAACCAGCACGACGTCACCCTTTGGGGCCACCACGCCGGGCACCTCACGGAAATCCAGCGCGCGGCCCGCAACGAACGCTACCTCCCCGGCATCGACCTCCCCCGCGGTCTCAAGTTCGACCCCGACCTCGAACACGCCGCCGCCGGTCGCGAACTCCTCGTCGCCGCCGTTCCCTCCAAAGCCTTCCGCACCGTCACCCGCCATCTCGGCAAATACCGCGGCGCGATTGTCAGCGTCACCAAGGGCATCGAATTCGACACCGGCCTCACCATGTGCGGCGTCCTCCGCCAGACCATGCCCGACGCCCGCCATGCCGCCCTCTCCGGCCCCAGCCTCGCCCCCGAAGTCGCCCGCGACATCCCCACCGCCGTCGTCGCCGCCTCCGCCGACCCCGCCCTCGCCACGCGGCTGCAGCAACTCTTTCACCGACCCACCTTCCGCGTGTACACGAGCGCCGACCTGCTCGGCGTGGAAATCGGCGGTGCCCTGAAAAATGTCATTGCCATCGCCGCGGGCGTCGGTGACGGCATGAAATTCGGCGACAACTCAAAGGCCGCCCTCCTCACCCGCGCCATCGTGGAAATCCGCCGCCTCGGCATCGCGTGCGGCGCGCAGCCGGAAACCTTCGCCGGCCTCAGCGGCCTCGGCGACCTCACCGTCACCTGTTTCTCCCCGCTCAGCCGCAACCGCACCTTCGGCCAGCGCCTCGGACGCGGCGAAAAAATCGGTGACATCCTCTTCAGCCTCACCGCCGTCGCCGAGGGCTACCACACCGCCTGCTCCGCCCATCAGCTCGCCCAGAAACTCGGCATCACCGCCCCGATCATCAGCGAAGTCTATGCGATGCTCTACGACGGCAAAGACGCCGGCCAGGCCCTCCGCGACCTTCTCAACCGCGACGTGAAGGCCGAGGACTGAGCTTGACGGCACCCTGAGATCCTAAATCCGGAGACGGCTGAAACACGAACTCCGCGGCACCACTAACCGGCACTAACCGGCACTAATAAAACACAGCCCGACATCACTCCCCGCGTGCAGCCAGGTTTGATTCTTATTAGTGCCGGCTAGTGCCGGTTAGTGGTTTCCTCCCTCCCCCTCCGTGTCCCTCCGCGGTTAAAAAATCCCCCGTCTCAAATCTCCGGCAACCGCTTCGGCATCGTCAGCGCACCGCCGAAATGCTCCCGCAGCCCGGCCTCCCGAAACGCAAAAATCTTTTTCAAATTCTGCCGCACAAAAAACCGGTCCGTCAGCCGTCCGCCCCACACCGAGTAAATCACCACATCCTTCACCAGCGTCCCGCCATCCCAGCCCTCGAACCGATGCTCATGCGACCACATCCGGTACGGCCCGCGCCGCTGCTTGTCCACGAACCGATGCGGCGGGTCCCATTCCGTGATCTCTGCCCGCCACCGAAACGGAACGCAGCCCAATCGCAGCCGGTAATCAATCACCGCCCCCACCCGCATCACCACCGGCGACGGCGTGAGCATCTTCAGATGCAGCCACTCCGGCGTGAGCACCGCGAGATTCTGCGGCTCGGCAAAAAACGGAAAAACTTCTTCCGGCTTTTGGCGCAGCCAGACCTGCGACTTGAACTTCAGGCAATTCATCCCCGTGGAAACTGCCGAACCCCCGCGCCTTGTCGAGCGCCCTTCCGGCCCGCCACGAAATCGCCATCCGGCCGCGCCAATCGAGAATCCCCGAGCCCACGACCGCCCGGTTCCGAAATCTGAACCGCTGCGTTCCCCTTTGAATTGCGCACCCGCCCGCCCGCCCCCGTGCAACCGGCGGGCACCGGCAATCCCCCTTGGTCCTTCCCTTAAGCTTTGAGCTTTATGCTTTGAGCTTTGCCCCCGCCTCCGCGCTTGCCACCCCTTCGGCGCGCTTCCTATGATGCGCGGCGTGCAGATTCACCGGCCCACCACCCACACCGGACCACCCGACACCATCCGGCACGGCGCATGATTCGTTCCTTTGCATTCACCACCCAGGGACGCCTGCACACGCGGGACATCGAGCCATTCCTGATGCCCACGCTCCTGGCGGACACGAACCTGTTTCTCTGGGTTGATCTGGAAAATCCCACGCCGGACGAGACCAAGTTTTTCCTCGAGGACCTGTTTCATTTTCATCCGCTGTCGATCGAGGACTGCGTCGCGGTCAGCCCGTCGCCCAAGGTCGAGGAGTATTCGCCGAAGGAAGAGGACAAGTTTGCGCCCTACCTGTTCATGGTCATCCACGCGGTGGACTACAGCCGGCGAGACGGCGTGTTCGCGACCAGCGAGCTGAATTTTTTCCTCGGCAAACATTTTCTCGTCACCTTCCACGACGTGCATCTCAAGAGCGTGGCGCAGATCGAGGAGCGTTGCATCAAGGGCACCGGCCTGGTCGCGCGCGCGCCGGACCGTGTGGCGCACTCGATCCTCGCGGCGCTGGTCGAGAACTACAAACCGGCGCTCGAGGAACTCTCGCTGGAGATCGCCGAACTCGAGACCCAGGTGCTCCAGAAGCCCACCCGCGACACGCTCAACAAGATCATGCAGGTCAAGCGCGAGGTGCTCCATCTGCGCAAGATCATCGGGCCGCAACGCGAGGTCCTCGGGCATTTTGCGCGCGGCGAATTCAAGCTGATCCGCGCGCATCTCGTGCCCTATTTCCGGGATGTCTATGACGGTCTCAACCACATCGCCCAGCTCGCGCAGGGCTACATGGACACCCTCACAGGCATCCTCCAAATCTATCTGAACGTCTCCTCCAACCAGACCGGCGAGGTCGTGAAATTCCTCACCATGATCACGCTGGTCACCACGCCGATGATGATGATCGGGACGTGGTACGGGATGAATTTCAAAGACATGCCCGAGCTGAAATGGGAGCACGGCTACTGGGTGGCCGCGGTCCTGACGGTCGTCTCCACGATGGCCACCGTCTGGTATTTCAAGAAACGGAAATGGTTGTGAGGCCACCGTACGCACGCCAGCCGGGCGGTGGGGTTGGAAGACGAAAGCGGAACGGAGAAACCACGGATGGACACGGATTAACACGGATGAAAACCGAGCATTGCCGTCGCACTCATCAGGTGAACGCCCGGCTTGCGGAAGCGGCTTTCGCTCAGGGGGCGCAACCGGGCGCGGATGATCTGGCTGACGGCGCGGAACGGAGCCGACGGTGGGGACAACCGAGTCTGGCAGGGGAATTTGGGGCCAGGGAATGGGAAGGTGACGAAGTGGGGGCGGGGCGGACAGGCAATGTAAAATCCACCCGCCGCGAAGATATTCCCGTGCCACGGACGACCAGCGCGGCCCGCTTCCAATTCGTCCCTTTCCATTCCCTTGCCCCAAATTCCCCTGCCCAACTCGGCCATGCTCCCGAGCGGCTCCGTCCCGCGCCGCCAGCCAAATCCTGTGCGTCCGCCCGCGCCCGCAACGCGTACTCCGGGCGCAGGCCGATGGAATGCTCCGCCACCCCATGCCTCCTGCACACGCTGCGACCGGGGACCGGTCGCGCGCCGTTTTGGTTGCACCGTTCCCATCCTTGTCCATCCACGTTCATCCGTGTTTGAAACGCCCTTCATAGCTTGATCCGCGCTTGCGCCGCCCCGCCATGGCCTCCTCCAAATCCAGTTTCCTCGACAAGATTCTCGGGCGCATCCACCGCCTTGATGCCGAGGGCATGCAGACCGTCGTGCAGCGGCTGGCGCGCGAACGGACGTTTCTCGAGACACTGTTCAACGCCATCGAGGACGGCGTGCTGGTCGTAGAGGCGGAGGGGCGGATTCTCTATTGCAACCAGTCGGCCAGCCAGTTGCTCGGCCTGCCCGCCGGCAATCCCGAGGGGCAGAACATTCAGAAATATCTCAACCAGCTCGACTGGTCGAAGCTCGCCGCGTGGGATGCCGCCGACGGCCAGCAGGTGCTCCGCCACGAGTTCGAGATCGAGTATCCGCGCCCCCGTTTCCTGCGGCTCTACGCCACGCCGCTTGACCGCGAGGCCAGCGGCGGTTCCGGCCTGGCGCTGATTCTCCACGACGCCACCGAGGCGCGGCAGAAAAGCCTCGAGGCCATCGAGACCGAACGCATCCAGGCGCTCACGTTGCTGGCGGCCAGCGTCGCCCACGAGATCGGGAATCCCCTCAACGCCCTGCACATTCATCTCCAGCTCATGGAGCGCGAACTGCGCAAACTGCGGCAGAAAATCTCCGACGCCCCGACCGCGCGCCCCGCCGGCCTGCGGGCGCGGCGCGCCGATGCCGACGCGCGCGTTTGGGAAAAAGAAGCGCACGACATCAGTGGAAAAATCGAGGGCTACCTCGGCGTGGCCAAGGGCGAGATCACGCGGCTGGACTACATCGTCACGCAGTTCCTCCACGCGATCCGGCCGTCCCAGCCGCAGCTTCGTCCGGCATCACTCAATGACGTTGTGCGCGAGACTCTCGAGCTGCTGCGACCCGAGCTGGAAAATCGCGCGCTCGAAATCCGCGTCCAACTGCGGCCCAAGCTGCCGACCAGCCCCATCGATCCCGCGCAGGTCAAACAGCTCCTGCTCAACCTCCTCAAGAACGCCATGCACGCCATGACCAAGGGTGGCGTGCTAACCCTCCAGACCGGTGAGGAAAACGGCGGCGTCTGGGTGAGCGTGGGCGACACCGGCGCGGGCATCGCACCCGACCAGATCAACCGCATCTTCGAGCCGTTTTTCACCACCAAGAAAAAAGGCAGCGGCCTCGGCCTGATGATCGTCCAGCGCATCGCCCGCGAACACGGCGGACGCATCAACGTGGACAGCAAGCTCGGCCAGGGCACCGTTTTCCGCGTCTGGTTCCCGCGTCACGAACGCAAGCCGCTGCTGCTCGGGGATTCCTCCGCGCCGCCCGGCACGCCGGAAACGCCGGTAGTGGAAAGCCCGCCGCCGATGTGAGGCGGCAGGCGGGCGGGAAGGGTGAACGCGGCTTGGAGGGGCAGAGGATTCAGATCGGGAATTTGAAATCTGAGATTTGAGATTTCAAATTGCCGAGCGCCGCGGCCCGGGGGGACGGTAGCGCGCCGAGGAGTCGAACCGGGCGTAGGTGTTTAGCCGTATCTATACAGTGAAAACCGATGTGAGAACCACAGAGACACGATGAACACAGAGAAAAAAGGGGGCGGCGTCAGCACCGGGGAGTCACCCTTTAGTGAATCAATGTTGGTCAGAGAATTCTATGTCTTCTCTGTGTTCATCGCGTCTCTGTGGTCAAAAAATTCGGTTCGACTGAATGGTTACGGTTTAGCGCCGAAGGCGCGGCTCATACCAGCCTGGGGCAACGCCCTAGGTCAGATGCCAGCCAATGAATTCAGGGCTGAAAGCCCGTTCCATCTTCCTGCTGAAGGATGATCCCTCCCCGCGATGGACTGCGCTTTCAGCGCTCACATGATAAATGGCTCGTTTCCTGGGGCGTTGCCCCAGGCTGATATAAGTCCGCGCCTTTGGCGCTAAACAGATACGCCCCGGGCACGGATTCACGGGGGGCCTAACACTTGGCTCCCACTCCTTTGCGAAACAAGAATTGAGGAATCGGCCCTCCCGCGGTCAGACCAGAAAAAGAAAACGAGCGGGAGATTCCCGCTCGTGAGATCCGCGCCGCCGAAGTCCTGCCGTCAGTAGTAGTTGTTTCCGTTGGCGTCGCGAACCTGGTGGAGTTGAATCTTGCTCAGGCCGTTGAGCTCCGTATGACCGTCACCAAACAGGAGGTTGATCGACTCCACGCGGTTGTTCCACGGATGGCCTTCCGTCGAGGTGCTGTTCGTCCTGGCGCAGCGATCCGTCATGAGCGGTAACTTGCTGGCGAAAGGGTCGTCCATCCGATCGGGCCAAAAATCGCTCAGCCGGTTGGTGGTGATGTTCTCCGGGGATTTCCGTCCCCCATTCAATCGTGGTATCCACCAATTGTGTCCTTCCAAAATGACGAACCAATTCCACGGCGTGTTCTGGGCGTAATACGTGCTCAGGTCGGTCGTGCTCTGGAGTGACCGTCCCAAGTTAGCCTGACACCAAGCGTTGATGTTGTTCGCCGCCGTCGGCCGCACCGGACAAAACCACATCGGGACCGTCATGCCGTAGGCCGACATGCCTGGGATTAGTTGCACCGGCACATCCCAAGTGTTCGCGCCGGTGCCCGGCATGTTCCACGACGGAAAATCCCCATTGAAATCCGCCGCATACGTCATGATCGCCACGCCCCATTGTTTGTAGTTGGAAGTGCAGAGCGTCACCTTGGCTTTGAACTTGGCCCGGCCGAGGGTCGGCAAGAGCAAGGATGCGAGAATGCCGATGATCGCGATGACCACGAGCAGCTCGATAAGGGTGAAAGCCCGGAGAAACAGGCGCGGCGCGGGGCGGCGGGGACCGAGTGCGGAGCCGGTGGGTGTTTGCATAATCGGAAAAAGGCTCAATTGCCGACGCGGCGGTGCGGCGCTTCATTCGCGCGCAGATCGGGCAAGGGCGGCGGCGCATCCGCGCCCGGTCCGCGTAGCGCAGATTTCCAAGTCCGGAGTATCGCTGATTTCCAAATCGGCGGGGGGCCGCAGAGTTTCGGACGCGTGCGGCGAGGCGAGGCATTGCGGGGGCCGGACCGCTCGCGGGTTCGGAAACCCGCGATCCAGCAGACTGGGAAGCCTTCGTCACGGCGGGGCAGAGTGCGGATGCCCCGGGTCTCCGCTGGCCCTGACTTTCGGCTGGCGGCCAACGACGGGGCTGTTTGAATCGCCGCGATGCACAACCCGATCATTGTCGCCTTGGATGTCCCCCACCCCGAACAAGCCCTTGCGCTCGCGGCACAGGTCGCCCCGGCGGTCGGCGCGTTCAAGATCGGCAAGGAATTGTTCGTGGGCGCGGGGCCGGACATCGTGCGCCGGATTCGCGGGACGGGCGCGGCGGTGTTTCTCGATCTCAAGTTTCACGACATTCCCAACACGGTCGCCAAGGCCGTGACGGCGGCGGTGCAGCTCGACGTGCAGATGCTCACGATCCACGCCAGCGGCGGGACGGCGATGATGCAGGCGGCGGAAACGGCCGCCCAGGAAGCAGCGCACGCGGCCGGCCGACCGGCGCCGCTGGTGCTCGGCGTCACGGTGCTCACGAGCCTGGACGCCGCTGATCTGGCGGCGGTGGGAATCGCGGGCGGCGTGGGCGCGCAGGTCGAGCGACTGGCGGCGCTGGCGGCCGCGGCGGGGTTGCGTGGGCTGGTGTGTTCGCCACTGGAAATCGTCGCACTGCGGAAACTGTTGCCGAAGGCGATGCAATTGGTGACGCCAGGCATCCGTCCCGCCGAAGGCGGAAAACCCGACGATCAGAAGCGGACGATGACGCCGCGCGACGCACTGGCGGCGGGAGCGAACTGGCTGGTGATCGGCCGGCCGATCTACGCGGCGGCCAATCCCCGCGCGGCGGCGGAGGCGATTTTGGCGACCTTGTAGCCGCCGCCGTGAGGAGAACCCGCGCGGCGAAATGGTCCAGCATGGGGCCACCGCACCCGAAAACGGAGGGGGGTGTTGGCTGGTGCCGCCCGCGCTGCCCCGGCGGATTCCTCCCGCAGATTCAGGGAGGCCAACAGATGGGGGACTTTAATCTGTGGGCCTTCCTGAATCTGCGGGAAGACTTTTGAACAGGGAGGGAAACGTATCACCGACTGTTCCTGTAGCCCCGCGTTGAGGGGAACCCGAGCGCCCAGACGGTGCAGCATGGGGCCATCGTACCCGAAAATGGAGGGGGGGGGAAGTTGGCAGGCGGATCGGGCGCACGACTGGCGCGTGGGCGGCCCACCCGCGAGTCCCCGAAATGTGGTTATCCCGTGTCGTCGGGGCGGCGAGGCCGCCTGCGGTACCGGCCCCGTAGCCGCCGACGTGAGGCGGCGAACGTCCCCCGCCTGGCAGCCCGATCCGCCTTCCTACGTCGGCGGCCACCCGGCGCACTTCATCGCCCCGGCCCGCCGAGGAGCAGGCGGGCCTCCTCCACGAATTTGCTCGGGAGGAAAGGTTTGTTGATGAACTTGTCGGGCCGCACTTTTTCGAAGGTCAGCATCTCGAGGGTGAGATTGCCGCTGAACAGGATGGTGCGCAGCGCGGGCGAGTTGGCCCGGCATTGGCGGATCAGCTCGAGGCCATCCATCCCCGGCATCGCAAAGTCCGTGGCGAGCAGGTCCGGCTTGGTGATGGCGTCCTCGAACGCCTCCGCGGCGGCCTCGGGTTTGGTGAAAATCTGCACCCGGAAGCCGCCCTGGGTCAGGGCAATGTGGAGCACCTCGCAGATCAGCGGCTCGTCATCGACGACGAAAATCAGCGGAGACTGCGCGGTCGCACCGGCGGTAATGGGAGCGTTGCTCATGAGTGCCAGAACTACTGGCCGCGGAGTGGAAACCAATTCGCCCCTGGGAGGCAAGCCGCATATTCAAATTTTGTCGCGACCGGGCGCAGCTCAGTTTCTTGCACGCGGTCTGGTGCCCACGCCGCGGGTGTGGGGCAGGCATCCTTGCCTGCCAGTTGGCGGGGCATCCCTGCCCCGTGTTCCGCCGTGGGGACCATCCCGCCGCCAACCGATGGGAACGCGCGGCAGGATGCCGCCCAAACTGGCAGGCTGGAAGCCTGCCCCACAGTCCCGGCGCAGCCGCGAGGGCTTCGGAATCGGTCCGCGTTTCACCGCTGAACACCAACCCTCCCACCGCCGCACTTCAATCCAGATAAAGAAACTCATTCGCCCCGAGCAGCGCGCGACCGAGGCTGGCCCATGCGGCGGCGGGGATTTGCGCGGCGGGCGTTTTCCGGGCCGTGAGTTTTTCGCTGAACTGCCGCAGATAATCCTTCGCGGCCTGCGTTTCCTCCGGCAGCGACGGACGCGCGTAGGCGGTCACAAACGCGCGCTCAATGCGGCGGGTCTCGTCGGGTTCCGCCGCCACGAGGCGGGTGGAAAACAGCGCGGCCTGTTCGTGCGCGAACTTGTCATTCATCACGAACAGCGATTGCAACGGCGTCGTGCTCGGCTCGCGGACGGCGGTGCTCGAGTTGGGGTCCGCGCCGTCGAACAGCGCCAGGAACGGATGTTTCCGCAGCCGCTGCTGCATCTGGTACACGGTGCGCAGTTTGTTGTCGTACACCGCGAAAAACTGGTTGTGCTGGGTGAAGCTCCAGGTGTTCACCGCCGGGAATGGATGGGCGCCGCCCGTGCTCGCATCGAGGTCGCCCGCGACAAACAGCAGCGCGTCGCGAATGGATTCCGCGTCGAGGCGGCGGCGATCCGCGCGCCACCACAGGAGATTGTGCGGGTCGGCGGCGGTGTTGCGCGCCACCGAACCGGCGGCGGCGACCGCGGCGTCTGCCGCCGGGTCGCCGTCGCCGCTGGCCAGTTGCCAGGTGTGCGAGAGCAGCAGCAGGCGGTGCATCGCCTTCACTGACCAGCCGCTCTGCACAAAACGCGAGGCCAGGAAATCGAGCAGTTCCGGGTGTGTCGGCCGCGTGCCGCGCGCGCCGAAATCGTTCGGCGTCGTCACCAGCCCGCGCCCGAAATGATGCTGCCACAGCCGATTGACCATCACGCGCGCCGTGAGCGGATTCGCCGGATCGGCGATCCAGCCGGCCAGCTCGAGGCGGCCGCTGGTGGCGCAATTTTTCGGCAGCGCCTGGCCGCCGAGAATCTGTGGAAAGCGGCGTGCGACCTCTTCGCCCGTCCGCTTCGGATCGCCACGGACATGCAAGTGGGCGTTGGTTGCAGTGCCGTCCACCACGGCGTACGCCTGCTCGAAAACCGGCGTGTCGCCAAGCTGCTTCAGGCGCGCCTTGGCTTCGGTGATGGCTTTGGTGGCCTTGTCAACGCGCCCTTTTTTCTCCGGCCCCGCCGGCTCCTTGTCGATCGCCGCCTTGTCCTGTTCGAGCTTCTTGATTTCCGCCTCGACCACGGCGGCTTTTTCCTTCTGCGCTTTTTGCAGCGTCTCGAGTTCCGCCTTGGTGATGAGCGGCACGAGGTCCTTCGGCCGGTTCATGCCCTCGCTGCCGGGATGCGGATAGCGGCTGCTGTCGAAGATGCCGTAGAGCGCGTAGTAATCCTGCGTCGGGATCGGATCGAACTTGTGGTCGTGACAGCGCGCGCAGTTGAGCGACAGGCCGAGAAACGTACGGCCCAGATTGTCGATGCTGTCCTCGATGGTCAGATGCCGCTCGCCGCCGCCACCGCCAAAATGCCGCGAGGTCGCAAGATAACCCGTGGCAATGGTGCGCTCGAGTTTCTCGGTCTCGGACTTCGCCGGCAGCAAATCGCCCGCGATCTGTTCGCGGATGAACTGGTCGTAGGGCACGTCGCGATTGAACGCCTGCAACACGTAGTTCCGGTATTTGTACGCCTGCGGCACGGGATAATCCGAGGCGTTCCCGCAGGTGTCCGCATACCGCACGAGATCGAGCCAGTGCCGGCCCCAGCGCTCGCCATACGCGGACGACGAGAGCAACCGATCCACGACGCGCGCGAACGCTTCCGACGAACGATCCGCCACAAACGCCGCGACCGCTTCCGGCGTGGGCGGCAGCCCGGTGAGATCAAACGTCACCCGCCGCAGCAACGCGCGTCGTCCCGCATCCGGCCCCGGCACCACGCCCGCCTGCTCCATCCGCGCGAGCGTGAAAAAATCCACGTCGTTGCGCGGCCACGCATGATCTTTCACCGACGGCGGTGCAACAGCCTTGACCGGCTGGAAGGCCCAATGTTTGCGGCCTTCCGCGAGGCTCACGCCGTACGCCGGTTTCACCGCTGCGCCGCCCGCCGCGACCGCCGGAGCCGCGTTCGTGCGCGGGTCGGGCGCGCCGAGTTTCACCCACTCGATGAGGTCGTTGATCTGCGCCTGCGCGAGCCGTTTCTCCGGCGGCATTTTGAAATCCTTGTCCCAATGCCGGATGCCCTTGATGAGCAGGCTGTCCTCGGGTTTGCCCACGACCAGCGCCGGTCCCGAATCGCCGCCTTTGGCCCAGCCGTCGCCCGTGTCGAGGCGCAGGCCGCCCTTGAGTTTCTTGGCGCCCGTGCTGTGGCATTCGTAGCAATGCTCGGCCAGCAGCGGCCGGATGCGGCTCTCGAAAAACGCCATGCCATCCGGGGCCGCCGCCACGGCCGCGGACATCGGAACCAGCCAACCGACCACCAACGCGCGCCGGAGCCACTGTGCAATTTGGAATTTCACGGCGCTTCCGACGCGCGCCTGGCGGGGCGTAGTCAGAAGAAGGACCGCGGGTGACGGCGTGACGGCGCGGCGCGCGCCGCGGGTCACCGGCCGCAGGCGAAACTCAGGTTTTCGTTTCCGCCGCTTTCACCCCTTTCTTGAACGTAGAATAGACGAAAACGGGGATGGAGAGCGCGCCGAGATGGGTGTGGATGAGCGGGCGGACATCTTCCCACTGGAGGTGGCCGATGCCGGTGGCCAGGCGGGGCAGAGCGACGCTGGTGAGGTGTTCGGTCTCGATGAGCTTGTGCAGTTCGCGGAGGCAGTGGTTCACATTGCCGAGGCTGGCGTGGCCCGGGTGGGAATGCTCGCTGGCCGCGGGTTCCTGGGTGAAGAGGTTGATGATCCGCCGGCCGCCGACACCAGTCCACACCCACAAGGTTCCGGGCTTGGGGTGGGTGGTGTGGGAGAAGTGGCGGAAATCTTTGTACATCGCGGGCCAGTCTTGCCGCAGGCTCAAGGCCAGGCCGGAGTCGAAGTGGTCGTTGGGTGCGACGCCATGAGCGATCGCTTGGGCTTCAGAGAGGAGGAGGTCACCGGTAAGTTCGTATATCACGGGGCAAAACCTGCCGGTTGATGACACCGGTCGCTCAACTTTTTTTGGCGGGAGTGCGTCCAAAATTGTGGTGCGTGCATGGCGTGCGAAAACCGAAACCGGGCGGCGGAAGCCGCGTTACCATCCGGTCACGGCAGTTGGTCTGGGTGGATGGCCCGGCGGCTAACCATGCGGTGCCCGCCGCAATGCTTGCGCGAAGCCCGCCCGGTGCTACCGTCTGCCAGCGTCGAAACCTAAACTGTCGGATAAAACATTCCGCAATAACCACCGAACTAAAATGAACGTCCTCGCCGAACCCGTTGGTGTGATCCAGAAAACTCAGGACCTCTGCCAGAGCCTCCTCGAGCTGCCCAATTTCAACGAACTCCGCACCAAGGTGGATGCCTTCATGGCCGATGAAATGGCCAAGTACAGCTACCAGATGCTCACCGAACGCAGCCAGATGTTGCAGGAAAAGCAGTCCGCCGGCGCGCCGATCACCGACGAGGAAATCGCGCAATACGAAGCGCTGCGCGACACCTTCATGAAGAACACGGTGGCGACCTCGTTCATCGAGGCGCAGAAGGAAATCCAAGCGCTGCAAGAGACGGTGAACCAGTATTTTTCCAAAACCTTCGAGATCGGCCGCGTGCCGCAGGCCGCGGACTTTGAGAGCTGCGGCTCCGGCTGCGGCTGCCACTAACCGGCGGCTCCGCGCCGGCCGGGCAACTGGCGGCGACCAAACATTTCCAACCTCAGCGGCGGCGCAGTCTATGCGCCGCTGCTTTTTTTGTAGCCGCAGACCTGTGTAGCCGCCGACGTGAGGAGGCGGAAGCCCGGGTCGCGCTCCCGCCGTTGTAGGAGTCGAGGTAACGCGACTCTAACCTGCTTCACCAAACGGCCAGCCCAACCGCCGCACGACGCGTCGCGAAACCACGTTTCGCTTCCCTGCGCCGTGAGCCAGTCAACGCCGCGAGACCCCGGCCGCGTTTCGCGTGGAAAAAGTTAGAGTCTCGTTACCTCGGCTCCTACAACGACGGAGCCGCTCGTCTGCCAACAAATCCCCCTCCGTTTCTCGGGCACCCGCCATTTTTTACCGCCGGAAAATCTCCTCCAGCACCCGCCCTTCCACGCCGGGCATCGTGACGCCGAGGGCGCGGGCGACGGTCGGAGCGACATCCAAGTTGGCGATGCGCGCGAGTTTCGTGCCGGGCTGGATGCCGTGGCCCCAGGCGAAGAAGACGCCGTCCATTTCGGGGTCGCTGTTCGGATAGCCGTGATGGCCGGCGTAGGTGTCGGCGGTGACGTCGGTCACGGGTTCGCTGTCCTGCGGCGCGGCGTGGAAGGCGTAGCCGGGCTTGGACAGCAGGATGAAGTCGGGCATCTGCGAATTCTCCTTCACCGACGGCAGCTTAAATTCCGCGAACTGCTCCGGGTCCACGCGGCGCGCGATGCCTTCGACGCCGTCGAAGGCGGCTTTTGCCTTCGCGAGCCATTCATCGCGCCGCTCGGGGTTCGTCACGTAAATGCTGGCCGAGCCGCCAATGGTCATCGCGTGCGCATCACAGACAATCTTCACCGGACCGGCGGTGTTCAGCAGTCCGGCGCGGCGCAGGATGGCGTTGGGACGAATCAAGCGGCGCGCGGTCTTGAAGCCGTGATCGGTGGTGACGAAGAAGGTCCCGCGCTCGCGGAACCCGGCGGCGACGACGGACTCCACAAGATCGCGCACGCACGTGTCCGCATAGGCGAACGCCGCGTGGCTGGCCCACGAGCCGGGGCCGAACTTGTGGTTCAGCGCGTCGGTGTTCAGCAGGTGGACGAGCAGCAGATTCGGCCGGTGCTGCGCGATGATGTGCATCGCGGCGCGGTTCCAATACACGTCGCGCCACGCCGGATTGCGTTTGTTGAACTCGGCGAGTTCGGTGGCGGTGATCGAACCGGCGGCCAGCATTTCCCGCTCGATCTTGCCGTGCGGGCCGGGGCGCTCGGGGAATTCCCAGTGAAAGGTTCCGGCGTTGGTGGTGGGAATCCAATCGACGTGCGCGGTGGTGAGGCCGGCCTTGAAGACCGCGTCGTAAAGCGTCGGGACGCGCACGAGCACGGCTTTGTCCGCCCACGGCTCCAGCCGCCACGGCTCGCGCGGTCCCTGCGGCAGGACCAGTCCGTTGTAGAGCACGCCGTGGCGCGCAGGCGAAACGCCGGTGACCAGCGTCGTGTGGTTCGGCCAGGTGAGCGTGGGATTCGAGACGGTCATGCGTGCGGCGGTCGCGCCGGCGGCGGCGAGTTTGCGCAACGTGGGCATCGGCAGCGACGGGTCTTCCCAGAGCCACGCGGGAAAGCCGTCGATGCTGATCACCACGACCATGCGGTCCTTGGTGGGGATGGGGGCGGCGGACGGCGCGAGGGATTGGGCGCGAGCGAGAAGCGGGAAAAGTAAAAGGACCGTGGCAAGGAGTGGAGCGCAGTGGCGTAGAGCTGTGCGAGAGAGACCGGAAAAATTCATCGGCGCATTGCGCCTGAATTGCGGCGGTGGTGCAACTGCGTAGCCGCCGACGTGCGAAGGCGGCTCGGGCGCGGGGCGGGCCTCCGCCTCCTCACGTCGGCGGCTACGGGCGCTGGTACCGCAGACGTCCGCGCCGGCGAGTTCGCGGTTTTCGGTTCACCGAATTCCCCGCCCCATTTTTCCGCCGGCCACCGGCTGTTACTGCGATCACCGCGGCCGCCCCGCCCAGTGTTTCATCCCGTACCGCAAATACTGCGCCGTCGCCACCGCCGTGAACACCGCGGTCCCCGCCACCCACCACGGCACCGCCGCCGCCGGCCAGCGCAGGAGCACCCACGACACCAGCCCCATCTGCAACACCGTCGCCACTTTGCCCGACCACTCCGGCTTCACCGGCGGGCGATTTTTCACCGCGTGCAAGATCCCATAGCCCGTCAGCACCAGCACATCGCCCAACAAAATCAGCCCCGTCAGCCACCCCGCAATCGGCGCAAACTGCGGCGCGCCCCAGAACGTCAGCACCACCAGCGCCGAGCGCATCAGCAACTTGTCCGCCAACGGATCCAGCATCGCGCCCAGCTCCGACCGCTGATTGAACCGCCGTGCCACATACCCATCGATCCCGTCACTCACCACCGCCACCGCATACGCCCCGAGCGCGATCCAATAATGCGCCGCCACACCGGTCTTCAGATAGGCGAGCAATTCGCCCAGAAAAACCGGCACCAGAAACAACCGGACCAACGTGATTTTTGTGGCTGTGGTAATCAATCCCACGGCGACTCTGAAGCCCCCACCTCCCACCGTCAACTCACCCCCCGCCCGGAGCGCCCCACGCGGAAGCGGCAAAATGCCGCGCCCCTCGCGCCGACGCACGCGCCCGTTAATCAAACCCCATGCCCGCCTTGGCTCCTCCTACGCTCCGGGCGACCGGGCTTCGGCAGCGGTGGACGACGCTGAACCAGTCCCTCCTCGCATATAGATTTTAGGGCTATCCCTGAACTCAACCGCCAGCTACGCATCGCCGTTTTGACAGCCAATCATGCTATCTGTGGTGGCAAGTCCACCGTGAGTTGAGTCAGGCGGATGGCCCTCATTTCCTTATCTTTTACCCCCCCATCTTTTACCAAAAACTTCCCCGGCGGCGCCGGCACAAAAGCCGATCCAGCGCACGACGCTGAGGAGATGGTAAAAGATGCGGGGTAAAAGATTGGGAAAATTCCGATTTTTTCCAGAGCTATGCCCGGCCCTAAACGACCGCGACACATCGCCATTTTTACAGCGATTGGTGTTATTTGTGGTGGCCAGTTCAACGTGAGTTGCGTCAAGGGGATAGCCCTAATCACCAATTACTTGTCCCCCGCCCGGCCCCGCGCCCGTTTTTGTTTTGCCCTGCCCCGTGCCTTCTGTTTCATTCGCCCGTAACCGCACGCGCATCATGTACTTCGGCACTGATTACTACCCAGAACACTGGATTTATCCCTACGACGGGTTCGAGGAAGCGCCGGAGGCCCGCTGGGAGGAGGATGCGCGCCTCATGGCCGCGGCGGGGATGAATGTCGTGCGGATCGGGGAATTTTCCTGGGGCCTGTGCGAATCGGAGGAGGGCAAGTTCGATTTCGGCTGGCTGCGGCGGGCGATGGATGTGCTCGGTCGCAACGGGGTCAAGATCGTCCTCGGCACGCCCACGGCCGCGCCGCCCATCTGGCTGGCGCAGAAACATCCGGACATCCTGCCGCTCGACGAGCACGGGCAGCGGCGGCGCGAGGGGACGCGCCGGGCGTATTGCATGAACAGCAATGTCTATTGGGACTATTGCCGGAAGATCATCACGGCCATGGCGGATGCGCTGGGCGATCATCCCGACCTCATTGCGTGGCAGATCGACAACGGACTCGGCCGACATCACACCGAGTATGCCTTCAACCCCGAGACGCGGCGCGACTGGCACGCATGGCTGGCGGCCAAATACCAGAGCATCGAGCGCTTGAACGAGGCGATGGGCACCGCGTTCTGGGGGCAAAAGGTGACGGAATGGAACCAGGTGCCGATGCCGATGAGCGCGCCGTCGGTGCATAATCCCGCGCTGCTGCTGGACTGGCGGCGCTTCTCCAGCGACACCTGCGTGGCCTTTGCGCGGATGCAGGTGGAACTGCTGCATCAGCTTTGTCCGAAGGCGCCGACCACGACCAACCTGCGCGCGTTTGCCACGCAGCTTGATTATTTCGACATGGCCGAGGGCCTCGATTTCGTGTCGCTGGACAGCGATGCCACGGCCAAGTCGCGGCCGTCGGAGATTGCCTCAAGCATTGATTTCATCCGCTCCCTCAAGAAGCGGGACAGCCGCACGCCCGACGGCGACGAGGGCTTCTGGGTCATCGAGCAGAAGGCGGGCAATGTCAGTTGGAGCGATGTGAACGCGCTGGTCCGTCCGGGCGTGGTGCGACTCTTCTCGTATCAACTGATCTCCCGCGGCGCGGGCGGCGTGCTCTATTTCTACTGGCGGCCGCCACGCATCGGTCCGGAGAAATTTTACGGCGGCGTCCTGCCCCACAGCGGCAAGGCCAATCACCGGATGTACAAGGAAATCCGCCAGATCGGGAACGAACTGAAGGAAATCGGTCCGCTCATCGCCGGCAGCAAGGTCGTGGCCGACGCCTGCATCCTCCACAGCCAGCCCAGCGAATGGGCCACCGACCAGACGCTGCGGCCGAACAAGCATTACCACCAGCGGGACGTGATGCACTTCTTCCACAACGCGCTGCACGGCCGCAACATCATGGTCGATTTCGCGCGCCCCTCCGACGATCTCTCCGCCTACAAGCTGGTCATCATTCCCGGCCTCCAGTTGCTCTCGGGCGCGGAGGTCGATGCCCTCAAGCTCTACGTGTACAACGGCGGCACGCTCATCGCCACCTGCCACACCGGCCTGGTCGATGAACATCACATCGTCCCCAACACCGGCCTGCCCTACGACATGACCGACCTCTTCGGCATGGAGGTCACCGAGTGGGATGTGCTGCCGCCGTCCGACGACAACAACCTCTCCGTGCGTTCGGTCATTCCCACGACCGCGAGCCATCCGGCGCGCCTCTGGTGCGACCTCATCGACGTGCGCGAAGCCCAGGTGCTGGCAACCTACGGCCGCGATTTTTACGCGGGCATGCCGGCCGTGACGATGAACGAATTCGGCGCGGGCCGGGCGATCTACGTTGGCACCGTCAGCCACCAGTTTTTCTACAACGACCTCATTGCCTGGGCGCGCACGCTCTGCGAGATCGCCCCGTATTTCCGCGTGCCGGACACCATCGAGCTGTCCATCCGGCAAAAGGACGGCAAGCGGTTCCTCTTCCTGCTCAACCACCAGGCCATGTCCGTGCGGCTCCAGTTCTTCAAGACGGTCCACGACCATCTCACGGCCACCGATCTCAACGGCCCCTACGACCTCCCGGCCCACGGCGTTCTGGTGTTGACCGAACAGGATGTCTGAGACCGACAAAGTCTGGTACGCCTCGCGCCGCCGCGTGCTCGCCGACTGGCGGCACATCGACCTGGTGCCGCTGGAGAAAGCGCGCGCAGACACGGCCAAGCCCGCGTCCGCCGTGGTAGCCAAAGTCCTCACCGGCCTGCGCATCGAGAAACGCCAGGCCGAGGCCGAGATCATCCGCGTCTGGAACAACCTCCTCGATCCCAACGTCACCGCGCACGCCCAACCCACCGGCCTGCGCGACGGCACGCTCTTCGTCACCGTCGATCACAGCGTGTGGCTCGACGAACTCGTCCGCTACCGCTACCGCCCGATCCTCACCCAACTCCAGACCGCGTTTGGCAAAACGACGATCGCCAAAATTTCGTGGCGTGTCGGGTAAAGGCGGTCCCGGGGCTGTGGGTGTAGGAAGATCGGGAGGGGAAAAAGCTCAAAGCCTAACGCTCAAAGCTCAAGGGAAGTTCAAAATCCCAAGCTTCACTGCTACTGACTACGGGATCGGATCCCGGTGGACAGACAAGGAACCTCGGAGCCGGACGCGCATTGAAACTCGCCACCTGGGCCTGGCTTGAAGCTTGCGCCTTGGAACTTCCCTTGAGCTTTGAACTTTAGCCTTGGAGCTTTTCCCGACCTCACGCCGTCTTCGTCAGCCACGCCGGAATACCCTCCGCTTCCCAGATGATCTCCAGCGGTTGCCGCTCGCGCACCGCCGCCGCCTGCCGTCCATGTACGAGCACCTCGGTCGTCAGCGCGCGGCTGTTGTAATTCGATCCCATCACCGAGCCGTATGCGCCCGCGCTCATCAGCGCGAGATAGTCGCCCTCGTCCACCCGCGGCAGCGGGCGGTCCTTTGCAAAAGTATCCCCCGACTCGCAAATCGGCCCGACCACGTCCGACGAGATCAGCGGACCGGAGGTCTGCGCCACCGGCACGATCTGGTGATACGAATCGTAAAACGCCGGGCGGATCAGGTCGTTCATCGCCGCGTCCACGATCACGAAATTTTTCTTGCCCGTGCGTTTCACATACTCGACGCGCGTCACGAGAATGCCCGCGTTGCCCACGATGTACCGGCCCGGCTCGACGAGGATGCGCAGGCCCAGCGGCTTGAGCAGCGGCACCAGCGCCGCCGCGTAACTCGCCGGCGTGATGATGTCCTTCGCCGCCGCGGTCTGCCACCACGCCGCCGCGCCGCTTTCGAGCGCATGATCGTAAACGATTCCGATGCCGCCCCCGATGCTGAAAAACTCGAAGGCATGTTTCTTCGCCAGCTTCTTCACCAGCGGCAGCATTTTCTCGACCGCCAGCCGGAACGGCTCGACCTGCGTGAGCTGCGAGCCGATGTGCATTTGAATGCCGCGCAGTCGCAGATTCTTGAGCTTGCTCGCGCGCGCATACACCGCGGCGACCTCCTCGAAGGCGATGCCGAACTTATTTTCGTAAGTGCCCGTCGTGATCTTCGCGTGCGTGTGCGCGTCGATGTTCGGGTTCACCCGCACCGCGATGGACGCGACCAGGTCGTGCTTGGCGGCGAGGCGGTTGATGCGCTGCAACTCCGGCTCGCTCTCGACATTGAACGCGTAAATCCCCTGCTTGAGCGCGTGCTCGATCTCGCGCTCGGTCTTGCCCACGCCGGCGAACACGCACTTCTTGGGATCCCCGCCGGCCGCCATCACGCGGCGCAGTTCGCCCTCGCTCACCACGTCGAAACCCGCGCCGCAATTGGCCAGCGTGCGCATCACGGCCAGATTCGAGTTCGCCTTCATCGCGAAACAAATCTGGTGATCGAGCGGCGCCAGCGCCTGGTCGAGCTTCTGATAATGATCCTCCAGCGTGTGCTGGGAGTAGATATACAGCGGCGTGCCGTGCTTCTTCACCAGGGTGTCCACCGCGAGCTGATCGCAGGTCAGCTTCCCATCGACATATTTGAAATCGTGCATCGCACCGAGTTATGCCCGTCAGCGTCGGGGAAATAAAGGCTAAGTTCACGCCGACGGTTTTTCGCGAAGCCTCCCGCGGTGGGTGGAGACGGCAGGGGTGGCGGAAGCTCAAAGTTCAAAGCTCAAAGCTCAAGGGAAACTCCAAGATTCCAACCTCCAGACGTAACGCCGGGCATAGCGGGAAAAACCAACCGCCGGTCTCCGCGCCGGCCTCGGCTCTGGCCTCGGCTCCGCTCCCTGCGCGCGGCGTCCCTGCGCCTTGTTGGCCTTGGTTCTTGAACCCGGTTCGGTGCTTCCCTTGAGCTTTGAGCTTTAAACTTGGAACTTCCCACCTCGTTCGCAGCCCCCGCTTGCCACCGTGGCGACGCGATGTTACCCACACCGGCAAGCATCGCGGTTGTGCCCCGTTCATTTGCCGGTGTTTCGGCAGCGGGGCCTGGCGCACGATGCGATCAACTCGAACCCAGCAAAATTGCATGAAGACTCAAACCTTGCTCTTGGCGCTTGTCGTGGCCGGCACCGCCCTCGATTCCCACGCCGCTGATGGCGACAAAAAACCCCTCGGCTACCAGGACTCGCCAATTATTCCCGGCACCAAATGGCACGTTCATGACGGCGAGCGTCCCGCGCCGCGCGTCGTCACCACGGCCGAGACCTTCAGCCACCTCGCCAAACCGCCTTCGGACGCGATCGTCCTGTTCGACGGCACCGACTTGGCGAACTGGGAGGGCGGCAAGACCGGCAAGCCCGGCTGGAAAGTCGAGAACGGGTACATGGAAGTCGCCGGCGGCACCGGCAGCATCCAGACCAAGGGGAAGTTCGCTGACTTCCAGCTTCATCTCGAATTCGCCACACCCGCCGAAGTGAAGGGCAACAGCCAGGGCCGCGGCAACAGCGGCGTCCTCTTCAACGGCATCTACGAAGTCCAGGTGCTCGACTCCTACGAAAACCCGACCTACCCGGACGGCCAGTGCGCCGCGATCTACGGCCAGTCGCCGCCGCTCGTGAACGCCAGCAAAAAGCCCGGCGAATGGCAGAGCTACGACATCATCTGGGAATCGCCCCGCTGGGACGCCGAGGGCAAGATCGCCAAGAAGGCTGCCGTCACCGTGATCCACAACGGCGTGGTTGTTCACCATCGCAAGGAATACCAGGGCAACACGCCCCACCGGAACAACGGCAACTACAACAAGCCGCATCCGCCGGAAATGTTCATCCAGCTCCAGGACCACGGAAACCCGATGCGCTTCCGCAACATCTGGCTGCGCAAGCTCGGGGAGTACGATCAGCCGTAATTTTCACGGTTGTTTTCTTCCTCGGGGCCGGGCGGCGACGCCCGGCCCTTTTTGTTTTTTTGCGCGGCACCGGAACCATGCGCCGGCGCGGGGATCGAACGCGCACGGCGTTTACGCCGCTTCAGCGTCGAGCGTTGGCGCGGGTGCGAACGGCGTGCCACATCCGGACGCTGAAGCGGCGTGAACGCCGCGCGCCAGCCACCCCAAAAATCGCAAAAGAGCTTGCCCTCCCAAATCCTTTTCGGCACACAAGGCGCACCATTTACCGCCACTTGCGCTAATAAAATCAGCCCTTTGATCCAACCTCCGAAGCCTCCCAAAACCATGAGCACCACCAACAACTTCCCCAAACTTCACAACGCCATGTGGCCCGGCCTCGTCGGCAAGGGCAGCCCCGGCGCCGAGCCGTTCATCGACCTCGACACGATGCTCGACTTCACCGCCAAGGCGGACGTCGGCGGCGTGAAATTCGATGGCGTCGATCTCTTCCTCTACAACCCGCACACCGACATCGACATTTCCGACGACGGCATCAAAGCCCTCGCTGACAAAATCCAATCCAAGAACCTCGTCGTCGGCTCCGTCGTCGCGCCCGTGTGGTTCGATGCCGCCGCCGGCGGTGACGAAAAGGCCCGCGCCAATTTCGTCACCCACGTCCGCAAGGCCGTCCGTATCGGCAGGAAACTCCGCGAACTCGGCGTCCGCCCCTACGGCATCGTCCGCATCGACAGCGCGACCAGCGTCACCGCGTGGGACAAGGATCCGAAGGGCGTGACCAAGCTCATCGCGCAAACCTTCCGCGAAGCCGGCAAGGTCGCGAAGGGCGAAGGCGAGCGCCTCGCCGCCGAGGGCGAAATCTGCTGGGGCGGCATGCATTCTTGGAAACACATGGTCAACCTCCTCGAGGAAGTCGGCATGCCCAAGGTCGTCGGCTTTCAGGCCGACATGTCGCACACGCACCTCTACACGCTCGGCTTCAACGCCGAGGCGCACCGAATCGTCCCGAAGAACTACCACTACGAGCCGGGCGAATTCCACAAAGCCATGACCAAGCTCACCGACGCCCTCCGCCCGTGGACCATCGACTTCCACGTCGCGCAAAACGACGGCTCCGTCTTCGGTTCCGGCGACCACGAAAAGACCGGCCGCCACTGCCTCGCCACCGATCCGAAGGGCAAGCTCAACATCGCCCGCGACTCCGGCTACTGGCTCCGCGACAAAGCCGGCAAAGTCACCAAGAAGCTGAAGCACATCTGCTGGGACGGCTGCATGTTCCCGAACGAAGTGCTAATGAAACAGCAGACTTGGAACGACATCCTCACCGCCATGATCCAGGTGCGTGAGAACCATGGGTGGAAGGCGTAAGCGCCGGGAAAAAACTTGGCGCGTCCTCCGAGGTGTGACTATTAATGGTCATCGTGCTCCTGGCAGTAACTTGTCCCTGACTCTCATCGCGGGATAGGCAAGCCCAGGAGCTTTTTCATTTATGCCCACCGCCGTGTTGGTTGATGGCGCCTTCTTTCTCCACCGCTACGCGTCGGTTCACGCCGATGGCGCGACCCAATCACCTCAGCAGGTCGGAAGGCGTGAACTTCATTCTGGACCCGATGTGGAATCACATCGCACCCTCGCTGCTGGAACACATCGACGGTCTGAAATCTCAGTGTCCCCGACCCGGTTCAAAATCACAGTCCTCCACCACTAACAACCAAACCAATCCAACCTCTCCATAAACATGAAACAACTCCGCATCGGTCTCATCGGCTACAGCTTCATGGGCCGCGCCCATAGCAACGCCTTCCACCAGGTCAACCACTTCTTCCCCTCCAGCTACGAGGTCGTCCCGCAGGCCGTGTGCGGACGCGACGAGGCCAAGGTCAAGGAATTCGCCGCCAAATGGGGCTACAAATCCATCGAGACCGACTGGCGCAAACTCATCGAGCGCGACGACATCGATGTCATCGACATCGCCACGCCGAACAACATGCACGCCGAGCAGGCCATCGCCGCCGCCAAGGCCGGCAAAATGATCCTCTGCGAAAAACCGCTCGGCCTGAACGCCAAGGAAGCGGAAAAGATGCTCAAGGCCATCGAGAAGGCCGGCGTGCCAAACATGGTCTGGTATAACTACCGCCGCTGCCCCGCGGTCACGCTCGCGAAGCAGCTCATCGACGCCGGCAAACTCGGCCGCGTCTTCCACTACCGCGCCAATTTCCTCCAGGACTGGACCATCAACCCCGAGCTGCCGCAGGGCGGCACCGGCCTCTGGCGTCTCGACGTGAAGGTCGCCGGCTCCGGCGTCACGGGCGACCTCCTCGCGCACTGCATCGACACCGCACTGTGGCTCAACGGCGGCATCAAGGACGTGACCGCAATGACCGAGACCTTCGTGAAGGAGCGCAAACACAACGTCTCCGGCAAGGTCGAGAAGGTGGGCATCGACGACGCCTGCTCGTTCATGTGCCACTTCAACAACGGCTCCCTCGGTCTCTTCGAATCCACCCGCTACGCCCGCGGCCACAAGGCGCTCTACACCTTCGAGATCAACGGCGAGAACATGTCGCTCAAATGGGACCTCCACGACCTGCACCGCCTGCAGATTTTTGACTACGCCGACGAAAGCAAGGAGCGCGGCTGGAAGAGTGTCCATGTCTCCGACGGCGACCATCCCTACTGCGGCAAGTGGTGGGTGCCCGGCCTCCAGCTCGGCTACGAGCACAGCTTCGTCCACGCGATGGTCGAGTTCGTGCAAGGCCTCGAGAGCGGCAAAGGCTGCAAGCCCGACTTCAAGGACGGCCTCGCCACCGATTACGTCGTGGACGCCGTACTGGCCTCCGGCAAGTCGAAGAAGTGGCAGAACGTCAAGCAGACCAAGTAAAACCACGACCGCGATAACTCAGCCTCTCAACCAAAGCGCCCGCGCCAAACGCGGGCGCTTTTTTTCATTCCTCCGGTAGGGACGCGTTGCGCGCGTCCGTAACCTTTCCCCCACTGACGCCCTCGCCTGTAACCCACGTCTCGCAATCCCGCCGCGCCCCGCCGGGAAAAAGTCCGAGCCGAGCAGCCGCTCGGCCGCCTCCCTTGTAGGAGACGACGTGAGGAGACTCTCACTTCCTTTTGCCCAATCCCGCCGCTCCCGAAGAAAAGGGCAGAGACTGCCAACGTACGCTTCCGCACAGGTACCGCAGGCGTCCCGCCTGCGAGTTCGCGGGGCGTCTCGCCCCGAGTCGGTACGGGCGGAGAGACGCCGCCCGAACTCGCCGGCGAGGACGCCTGCGCTACCCCGCCGCCCCAAGCGGCACGCGCGCCAGCGTGGTGTAAACCGAGCCGCCCGGCCGGAGCACACTCTCCTGCAATTCCACCGCCTCCGCCCGCCAGTCACCGACCTGCGAAAACGCCACGCCCGCCAGCGCTTCGCCAACTTCCCGCACCTCGCGCGGACGACGCGACAGCACCCGCCCCATCGTCAGGTGCGCCGTGAAATCCTCGCGCTTCTCGTGCTCGCCCAGCGCTTCAGTCACAGCCGCCACCCGCTCCTGTAAACGCGCCAGCGCCGCGATCTCCCCCGTCACCCCAACCCACAGCACGCGCGGCCGGACCGCGTTGGGAAAACATCCAAACCCTTCGGCCTTCAGTCGCAGTGCCAGCGCGTCCGCACACACACTCCGCAACGCCGCCGTCACTTCTGGAATCGCCGCCGCCCGCACCTTGCCGAGGAATTTCAACGTGAGATGAATCTGCTCCGGTCGCGTCCAGCGCACGCTCTTGGCCGGCACCCTCGCGGCCAGGCTCGCCTGCAGCCGCTCCAATTGCGCGCTCAGCGAGTCGTCAACGGGGATCGCGATAAAGACCCGGACAAAGGCCGGGAGGACTGGCGGCGACAACTCGTTTGGGAGGGAGCTTGGGGAAGGGGGCATCGCGCCTACCGCCCCGCCGCCGGCGCGCGGGGTGCCGGCACCGGCGCGGCCGGCTCGACGAAGCGAAACACCATTTCATCCGACTTCGCGTAGCCGAGATATTCGCGAATCAGACGCTCCTGGGATTTCCGGTCGGTCCGCAGCAGCGAGATGGTCGAGTCGAGTTGCCGCTTCCGCTCCTCTTCCTGCGCGCCCGCGCGTTTCAACCGCTGGATTTCCGCGCGCATCGTCTGGTTCTGCTTGATGAGCGGCGAATACCAGACCGCCACCGCGACCAGCACGGCGACGAACAGCAGGACGAGAATCGCATTCGTCAGCACATCCCAAATTCCAGTCGCAGATTTCATTGAGCGGGAGTGATACACGCTCACTGGAGAAATGGAAGCTCACACCAACGGCGTGGAAATCCTCCTCCCAGCCTGCCCCCTTCCGCCGGCCGAGTACAGCGGCCCCATGCTCCGTCGTCTCGGCCCTCGGTCTCTCCGCACGCCGGTGCCCGCAGCGGTCCGTCAAACACACCGTAGGCAACCTGAATCTGCCCCCGTTCCCAAAACCGAATTGGCAAAGGAATGGAGGCAAAGGAATGAGAACCAAAAGTCTCCCTTCCCCATTCCTTTGCCTCCATTCCCTTGCCCCAAATTCCCCTGCCCTGCTCCCACACGCCTGTCGGTGGTGTTCATACCGGCCCTGAGATTCGCCTTCCGGCCAGCACCACAAGCCTGCGAAACCCCGTCGCCACCGGCGTTCGCTGAACAATGCGGGTGGGTCCGCGTCTGAGGCTGGCGACAAAAACCCGGCCGAAATTTTGAACTCATCTCCTGCATTCCCGCCCGCGCCCGAAGCACCCCCGCCCCGGCCCGCGCACGAATATTTTGGCCGCGGATAACCACCCGCTTCCCGTCCCCCAACGCCCGTCAATCAAGCTCTCCCCGTGCCTTTTTCCCTCACACTCCGCCCCCGATTTCTCGTCCCCGTCCTCCTCTCCGTCTTCATCGCCACCGGCTCATCCGCCGCGCGCGCGCAGTCGCCGGAACTGACGGGTGCCACGCCGCTCGCCGTGCGGCCGGGCGCGACGACCACCGTCACCTGGCTGGGGAGCAACCTGCAAAATCCGCTCGCGCTCTGGACCTCGTTTGGCGCGACGAATGAGTGGACGCCGCCAGCCACCGGCAAGGACGGCAAGCCGTTGCCCGCCGACAACAAGAAGCTCGTCAGCCAGCTCGCCGTGCCCGCCGCCGCGCCGCTGGGCGTGGGCCTGGTGCGGGTCGCGACGGCCAGCGGCCTCTCCAGTCCGTTCTTTTTTCTAGTCGATGACCTGCCCGTGATTGAACGCGTGCGCGGCAACGATTCGCCCGCCAAAGCGCAGGCGCTCAAGCCGCCCGTCGCTGTCGAAGGCAACACCGAGGCGGGCCGCGCGGATTATTTTCAGTTCGACCTCGCAGCCGGCGAAAGCATTTCCATCGAGGTCTTCGCCGCGCGGCTCCTTACCAAGTGCGACCCGACGCTGCGCCTGCTCGACGCGCGCGGAGCCGAACTGGCCTTCGCCGATGACACGCCGGGCCTCGGCGGCGACTGCTGGCTGCGGCATCGCGCGACGGCCGCGGGGCCGGTGATTCTGGAAATTCGCGACGCCGCGTGGCTCGGCGGCGCCGACCGGCGCTATCACCTTCGCATCGGCGATTTCCCGCTCGTGGCCACGGCGTTCCCGCCCGCGGGCGCACCCGGCGCAACGGTCGAGGGCGCGACGTTCGGCGGCAGCGGCAACTCCAGCGCGCCAAACTTCAAGACCACCACCTCAAAAATCCCCTGCGAAACCGTGTTCGCCCCCGTGCGTTTCGCGGCCAACAAGCCTGCCGCGTTCGTGCCCGTGCGCTCCGAAACGCTCCCGATTCATCTGGAAAAAGAGCCGAACGACACGCCCGCCCAAGCCGCCCTCGTGCGGACGCCCGTGGCGATTTACGGCCGGCTCGACCGCCCCGGCGACCGCGACATTTTCCGGCTCGCGGTGAAAAAGGGCGAACGCTTCACCCTCACGCCCGTCACGCGCAGCCTCGGTTCGCCCGCGATGCTCTACCTCGCGGTCGAGGATGAAAAAGGCGCGCTGCTCGCCGCCAACGACACCGCGAGCACGCAGCCGCTCACGGAGATTCCCGTCACCTTCCGCGCGGCGGCGGATGGCGAATGCCGCATCATCATTGGCGAACTCGCGCATCGCGGCGGGCCGGGATTCACCTACGGCCTGCGCGTCGAGTCGGGCGACGCGGGCTTCGATCTCACCGTCACGGGCGACCGCTTCGTCGTGGCGCTCGGCGGTTCCTTCACCGCCAAGATCGCCGCGCAACGCCGCAGCGTGACCGGCCCGATCACCCTCGCGCTCGAGAGCGGGGACGGCACGCCGTTGCCCGCCGGGTTCACGCTCGAAGCGCACGTCATCGACAAGGGCAAAAACGACACGCAGCTCAAAGTCACCGTGCCCGACAACCTGCCGCTCGGCTCCATTTTCAACATCGCCATCGTCGGCCGCGGCCGCGACGGCACCAACGAATTCTCCGCCCTCGCGCGCCAGCCCGCGCCGAATCCCGCCAACGCCAAGGACCCGTCGCTGCCGCTGCTCGCGTTGCCGAGCATCCCGCGCCTGCTCCGCGAGGCTGTCGCCCTCTGCGTCGGGGCGAAGGCACCCGATTTCTTCGCGATCAGCGTCCCCGCCGGGCCGGTGGGTTTGGCGAAGCTCGTGAACCGAGGCGCGTTCGTCGTCAGCCAGAAACCGCTCGCGAAAGAGTTCGTTTCGCTCGTGAAGCTCACCTTCGAGGGCCTCCCGAAAGACATCACCATCGCCGCGCAAACCCCCAAGCCGACCAAGACCGGCGTGGCCAGTTTTCAATGTGACATCACCGGCCCCGCCGAATCGCTCACCGGTGACAAGACCTTCACCATCGTCGCGACCGCCGAGCACAAGGGCGCCACGCAGGAAATGCGGCTGACCAATGTCGTGCTGCGCGCCGTCGAGCCGCTCGGCCTCGAAGCCAAGCCCGCCGGACCGCTCCCGCGCGGCGGCAAACAAAAACTGAACCTCACGATCACGCGCTACGGCAAAGCTGCCGACGCGCTGCCGGTGATTGTCCGTTTGCCGAAGCTCCCCACGGGCGTAACCGGCCCCGAGTCGCTCACCATCGCCGCCAATCAAACCAGCGCGGAACTCGAACTCACCGCCGCCGCCACCGTCGCACCCGGCAAGCTCGCCGGACTCATCCTCACCGCCACGACCCAGGTGAAAAGCCGCGACGTGAAAGTGGAAAGCGCGCCCGTCGTGCTCGAAGTGGTGGACGCGAAGAAGTGAGCGACGGAAGGCGCGCGTCCGCTCCCCGGTTGCAGCCAGTCCAAACGCGTCCTGTCCTCCCGCACCCCAGCGCCCGCCCTGGAGCGCCGAACTCCAGTTCGGCGCGGCGAAATCCCGCCAGGGTTCGCCACCAACTCCTCAGCTTCAAGTTCGCTCCCTGAGCTCGGAACTTTGAGCTTGGAACTTTGAGCTTTGAGCTTCCCCCACTCCCTCCCCTACCCTGCGCGCGCATGAAACATTTCGCCACTCTCACAGTCATCGGCCGGGACAAGACCGGCGTCATCGCGCGGGTCACCAGCTTTCTCTTCGAGCAGAAGGCGAACATTGAGGGCCTCGAGGAACAGGTCACCCGCGGGCAGTTCAGCATGACGCTGCAGGCCTCGTGGCGCGGCCGCGACCTCCAGCGCGAGGCCGTCGTGGCGGGGCTCGCCGCGCTCGCCACCGCGCTGGCGATGGAAATCAAAATCCGTTTCACCGAACCGCACCGCCGCCAGCGCATGGCCATCTTCGTCACGCGCGAAACCCATTGCCTCGAAGCCATTCTCGCCGCCAGCAAAGCCCGCCAACTCGCCCGCGCCGAACCCGTCCTCATCCTCTCCAACCACACCGATCTCGAAGCCATCGCCCGCCGCCACCGCATTCCCTTCGCGCACGTCCCGTGGGTCGAACGCGTCTCCGCCGAGACGCAGGCGCTCCGGCTGCTCGAGGAACACGAGGTCGATTTCGTCGTCCTCGCGCGCTTCATGAAGATCCTCTCGCCCAACTTCGTGTGGCGCTACAAGAACAAGATCATCAACATCCACCCCTCGCTCCTGCCCAGCTTCCCCGGCGCGCAGGCCTATCGTCAGGCCTATGAACACGGGGTGAAAATCGCCGGCGTCACCGCCCACTTCGTCAGCATGCACCTGGACGAAGGTCCCATCATCGCGCAGGGCAGCTTCAATATTCTCCCCGGCGCGAGCCTCCCGGAAATCACCGCTGCCGGGCAGCGCCTCGAGGCCCGCGTGCTCCTCCGCGCCATCAAACTTTTCCTCGCCAAACGCCTCGATGTTTACTGGGGCACCGTGAAACAGGTGTGAGTGGGCGTCGCCGCGCGCGGCTTCCGCGTAGCGCAGACTTCCAAGTCTGCTGTGTCGCGGGTTTCCAAACCCGCGGGCCGTCCGGCTTCCCGCGACGCCTTGTCTCGACTTACGCGCTCGAAACGCCGCGGCCCCTGCCGATTTGGAAATCGGCGATACAGCAGGTTTGGAAACCTGCGCTACGGGGCAGTGCGCGGCGGTGCGGAGGCGTGCGGAGGCTCCGGTGCTGTGGGGCAGGCTTCCAGCCTGCCAGTTCGGGCGGCATCCTGCCGCCCGTTCCCGACGGCCGACGGCAGGGCCGGTCACCGGGTGGCAACACGGGACAGGGATTCCCCGTGAACTGGCAGGCAAGGATGCCTGCCCCACACGCGCGGTGCGGGAGCCAGACCGTCCGCCAGAAACTGAGATGCGCCCGATCGGTGCTCCGCCGTGCGCGCGGCGTTGTGACCAACGCCGCGAGGCAATAGTGTGCGCGGCGAAATGAGTGCTCCAGAAACAGTGCGGATCGACAAATGGTTGTGGGCGGTGCGGCTCTACAAGACCCGCTCGCTGGCAACCGAGGCGTGCAAGGCGGGCCACGTCACCATCGACGGTCACCCGGTGAAACCCGCGCGCGACGTGCGGATCGGCGAGACGATCACGGCACTCGCGGGCGAAGTACGGCGCACGCTGCGCGTGCTGGCGTTGCTCGAACAACGCGTCGGTGCGCCGCTGGTGAAACAGTTCGCGGAGGACCTCACCCCGGCCGCCGAGTTGGAGAAACAGCGCGATCCGGGCGCACGTCCGCTGTTCCTCCGCCCCAAAGGCGCAGGCCGTCCGACGAAGAAGGAACGGCGCGAGTTGGAGGAGTTCTTGTAAGGCGCGTCGATTTTGGAAAGCGCACCGGTGGTGTGGGTCAGGCTTCCAGCCTGACAGTTCGGGCGGCATCCCTGCCGCCCGTTCCATCGGTGGGCATGGCGCGGCGTGGCGGCACCAAGAACACGGGGCAGGGATGCCCCGTGAACCGGCAGGCAAGGATGCCTGCCCCACACGCGGGGTGTGATTAAAAGTGGGTGAACTGGTTCTCGGCCAGGTTCAGTGGCGGGCCCGCCGCCGGTAGGGCGCGTCTGTCCGCAGCGCGCCGCGGCCCCGTGCGTACCCGCAACGGCGCGCTGCGGACAGACGCGCCCTACCCACGTGCTTGCCTCACCCGCCTTTAATCACACCCCCACACGCGCCTCGCGGGAAAATGCCGTTGCAAATTCGGCGGACGGCCCGGATGGTCCGCGCGGTTTGCGGGCGGACGCGCGCTGAACCCACCGGTCTGGGTGGCAATTGGCGCGCGTTTTTCATGCCCGTTTCCCGGTTCGTCAGACCGGGGCGATTGCGCGTATGGACGTTAAATTACCGAGATTAGGCGAAGGTTCCGAGTCGGGTGTCGTGGTCGGCATCCTGGTCAAAGAGGGCCAGGTGGTGACCAAGGGCCAGACGATTCTGGAACTGGAAAATGAAAAGGCCGTGGCACCCATCCCGGCCCCGGCCGCCGGGACCGTCGCGAAGATTCGCGTGAAGGAAGGCGACCGCGTCGCCGTGGGCCAGGTGGTGTTGTCCCTCGTCGTCGTCGGCGAAACGGCCGCCCCGTCCGCGCCTCCGCCCGCGCCCGCGCCCGTCTCCACGCCGGTCGCAAACACTGCGGCACCCGAGACGCCCGCGAGCGATTCCGCCGCGTCGGCCGACGATTCCGCCGAGCCTGCCAAGTCGATCCACCCGCCCGCCGCCGCGCCGTCGATCCGGCTGCTGGCGCGACAACTGGGCATTGACCTCACGAAAGTGCGCGGCAGCGAAAACGGCGGGCGCATCGTGCTGGCGGACCTGCGGGCATACATCCAACGCTTGGAAAAACTCGCGACCGCGAGCAAGAGCGCCAAGCCGGCCGCGCCACCCGCCGCCGCCGCCACGCCCGCGCCGGTGGTCGAGTCGATTGATTTCTCCAAGTGGGGTCCCGTGACCAAGAAGCCGCTGTCCGTGCTGCGCAAAGTGATCAGCCACCGGATGACGGAGAACTGGAACACGATCCCGCACGTCACGCAGTTCGACAACGCGGACATCACGGCGCTGCTCGAGTTGCGCAAGCAGCACGCCGCCGCCTACGCGGCGAAGGGCGCGCATCTCACGCTGACGGGCTT
Organism: Akkermansia muciniphila; assembly: GCA_945861535.1. Lineage (GTDB taxonomy): Bacteria > Verrucomicrobiota > Verrucomicrobiia > Limisphaerales > BJHT01 > BJHT01. The sequence continues at coordinate 167,104 of CAMAUZ010000003.1, forward strand.
CGCGATCAAGGCCGTCGTCGCGGCGTTGAAGCTGCATCCGACCTTCAACGCCAGCATCGACGCGGCGACGGGCGAAGTGGTGCTCAAGAATTATTTTCACATCGGCATCGCGGTCGATACCGACGGCGGACTGCTCGTGCCGGTCATTCGCGACGCGGACAAGAAGAGCCTTTTCGAGTTGTCGAAGGAGTTGCAGGACCTCGCCACGCGGGCACGCGACCGCAAGGTGGCGCTCGAGGAAATGAAGGGCGGCACCTTCACCATCTCCAACCAGGGCGGCATCGGCGGGGCGCACTTCACGCCCATCGTGAACAAGCCCGAAGTGGCCATCCTCGGCCTCGGCCGCGGCGCATGGCAGGCCGTCGTGCGCGAGAAAAAAATCGAGCCGCGGATGCTCCTCCCCATCGGGCTTTCCTACGATCACCGGCTCATCGACGGCGGCACGGCGGCGCGGTTCACGGTCGATCTGGTGCGGGCCTTCGAGACTTTCACGGAAGCGGACGTGCGCCTGTAAGCGCGCCGCGAGCGGACCAATTCAACCAACTTTTTCACACAGCGTCATGGAGCCGATCAAAACTGACATCGTAGTCTTGGGTGCGGGACCGGGCGGATACGCCGCCGCGTTTTACGCCGCCGACATGGGCAAAAAAGTCATCCTCGTCGAGCAGGACAAACGCCTCGGCGGCGTGTGCCTGAACCGCGGCTGCATCCCGTCGAAAGCGCTCTTGCAGGCGACGAAGCTGATCACCGAGGCGCGCGAGTCGGCGCATCGCGGCATCACCTTCGCGTCGCCGCAGGTGGACCTCGCGAAGCTGCGCGCGTGGAAGGAATCCGTGCTCGAGAAGCTCGGCGGCGGCATCAAGGCGCTGGCGCAGAAGCGCGGCGTGCAGGTGATCCAGGGGCGCGGACATTTCGAAGGTTCGCAATCGCTACGCGTGGAAAATGAGCAGGGCCAGCAGTTCATCAGCTACGACAAGGCGATCATCGCCGTCGGTTCACGCTCGGCGCTGCCCAAGGCTTTCGACCTCGGCAACCCGCGCATCATGACCTCGCGCGGCGCGCTCGAACTCGAGGAGATTCCGCAGGATTTGCTCATCGTCGGCGGCGGCTACATCGGCATGGAACTGGGCACGGTCTATGCCGGGCTGGGCACCAACGTCGTCGTCATCGAGGCGCTCGACACGATCCTCGCCGGCGCGGACGCAGACCTCGTTCGACCGGTGGCGGCGCGCGCGAAAAAGATGTTCAAGGAAATCCGCGTCAAGGCTCGCGTGCTCAAAATGTCCACCGTCGGCAAGCAGATCAAAGTCGAGACCGAGCTGGACGGCCAACGCCGCGAAGAGCTGTACGACCGCGTGCTCGTCGCCGTCGGGCGCTCGCCGAATTCCGGCGATCTCGGCTTGGAACAAACGAAAGTCGAGAAGGACGAGAAGGGTTTCATCCAGGTCAACGCCCGGCAGGAAACCGCCGACCCGGCGATCTACGCCATCGGCGACATCACGGGCGGTCTGATGCTCGCGCACAAGGCGGCCAAGGAAGCGCGCATCGCCGTCGAGTGCATTCTGGGCGAAGACAGCCGCTTCGAGCACGTCGTGCCCGCCGTGGTTTTCACCGATCCCGAGGTGGCCTGGTGCGGCCTCACCGAGAACGAAGCCAAGGTCAAAGACATTCCGATCACCGTCGCGAAATTCCCCTGGGGCGCCTCCGGTCGCGCGCTCACGTATGACCGCACGGACGGCCTGACCAAGCTTATCCTCGAACCCGAAACCGAGCGCGTCCTCGGCGTCGGCATCGTCGGCCACGGCGCGGGCGAACTCATCGCCGAGGGCGTGCTCGCCGTCGAGATGGGCGCCACCGCGCGCGACCTCGCCGAGTGCATCCATCCGCACCCGACCCTCTCGGAAACCGTGATGGAAGCCGCCGAAACCTTCTTCGGCCACGCGACGCACACGCACGTGCGCAAGAGCACGGCGGCGCAGAGCTGACGGGGATAAAGCCCCAAGGTTAAAGCTCAAAGCTCAAGGGAAGCACCAGAGCGTGGAGAAGCTCCAAGGCTAAGCCGTGACTATGGAGTGAGGGCGACAGGAGCGCGGCCTTCAGGCCGCAGAAGCGTGGATACTGTATGGGGCGAGCGAATTTCCAGACTCCTTTTCTGACTCACTATCGGGTGAGTGGAGGTCCGCGTTCGGGTGGTTTGGAACGTTCGCTGCGGATGAACGTTTCTGCGGCCTGAAGGCCGCGCTCCTGTCGCCCTCACTGCATAGTCACGGCTTAGGTTCAAAGCTCAAGGGAGGGGCCAATACAGGCGGAACGGCGGACCTTTGACGGCGGGAGAATAACTGGCGCGTGCGCGCTGCTGGTTCAGGTTCCGTGGGTGCTAATGAGAGGGGAGGAGATTCGATCCCGGAGCCCCCGCGGTTGTCGAATTGTCGCCCGCTTTTCCCAAGGTAGCTCGTTCCTCACACCTCGGGCTGGAGGTCGGAATCCCGTTGGGATTCTGCGTTGGAATTACCGAAAGGCATCAGCCCCAGTGTAGGGCGTCGTTTATCCCACGGCCTTGGCTGTGCCGACAAACTCAGCGCTACGCTCGCCGCAAACGCGCCGCAAATCCCGAGACAGCGCAGCGGCGTCATCTGCGCCTCAACGAAAACCATCGCAACCAGATACGCTCCCCGTGCCCGCCAGCACCACCCAGAAGCGCGGGCGCCCCGCCGCCGTGGCGAAGCCGATCCCGACTCCCGTAATGCCGCCGTCCGCGTGGGTGACGCTCATTTTTCGATCGGTTCGTTCCCGCGCTGCTTTGGGTTTGCAGTTTGCCGGACAAGAGACGCCAGCCAAGGCAAGCCTGCTGAGTCATTGGTTCCCGTCAGAATTTGGCAAAGCCGAATTCACCCTCGTAGCCGGGGAGCGGATGCCGGCCGGCCGCGACGAGTTCGAGCTGACCGGCGAGCTGGCTGGCGGCGGCTTCGCTCAACAGCCGCGGCTCGCGCAACTGGTCGGCGAGTTTTTCCATGTGAAAAACAAAGTTCACCTCGCGCCCCGAGAGCTTGCCCTCACCCGGTGCCGCGCCCACACCACCGCGATAAACAGCGCCGTAATGCAGCACGATGCGGAACGGCAGTTCGGACGCGCCCTGCCAGCCCTTGAGCGCCGCGACCGCCCACGCCACCTGCTGTTCCGAATCGGCCGGCGCGGGCCAGCAAGCCAGGAAGCCGTCCTCGAGCACCTGGGTGATCTGGCCGCCGGATTCCTCGATGACCTGCTGACAGCCCGCCAGCCAGTCGCCGGTGACGGCGGGGACATCCTCGGCCGGAAACGTGGCGAGCACCCGCGTGGCGTCTTCGATGTCGGCCAGCAGCAGCCAGCAGGGGGCCAAACCGAGGTCGGTGCCCGCCGTGTCCAGTCCGGGGTCCGCCACGGTTTGCGGGCTGACCAGAATCGGGTGGCGGAAGGTGAACGTGCCCGAGCCGATGCCGATGCTGTCGCCATCGAGAATCAGCGTGGGCTGGGTGATCCGGCGGCCATTCAAGACCGTGCCGTGCCGGCTGCCGAGATCGACCAGCCAATACTGGTCCGAACTCCCCGGGCGGATGACGGCGTGCTGCCGCGACGCGCGCTGGTCGGCGAGCACGACTTGGTTGGTGGGCGCACGGCCGAGGGAACAGGCACCGGCGATGGCAAAGCATTCCCCGGCGGAGTTCTCGAGCCAGGCATTCGATTGGGAGGCGTTGCTCATGGATGGGCGGGGAAAATAGACAAAAACGAACAAAAGGGAAGTGCGGAGCGAAAGCGAGCGGGGCGCCGCGCTTCCCGGCGCGCCTCGCCAACCCGCACCCCACCTGTCGATTCGGAAATCGGCGCTCCGCCCAACCCGCGCCACACACCGAAGATTGGTTGAAACCTCCGCGCCGCGGGAGGCGTCTGAGACGGCACTCGTTCCACGAACAGTTCCATGAACACACCGATCATCCGCCATTTTCGCCCCCTGGCCGCCGCCTCCCTCGTCGCGCTGTCACTGATCGGCTCCCCGCTGCGTGCGGCCGACGCGTTGGCGGAAAAGCTCTCCCCCGACCAGCTCGCGTTCTTCGAGAAAAAGATCCGCCCCGTGCTCGTGACGAAATGCTACCAGTGCCACTCCGCCGAGTCCGAGAAAGTCAAAGGCGGCCTGCTGCTCGACACCCGCGACGGCATCCGCACGGGCGGCGCGACCGGGCACGGCATCACCCCGCGCGATCTCAAGGACAGCCTCGTCATCCGGGCCATCCGCGGTGACATCAAGGACGGCCTCATGCCGCCCAAGGAAAAGCTCCCCGCCGACGTGATCGCGGACTTCGAGAAATGGGTGCTCATGGGCGCGCCCGATCCGCGCGAGGGCCTCGCCAAGCTCGCCACGAAAAAGCCCGACCTCGCCGAGGCCAAAAAATTCTGGTCCTTCCAGCCTCCCGCCAATGCGCCCGTGCCCGCCGTCAAAAACGCCGCCTGGCCAAAGTCCGACCTCGATCGTTTCATCCTCGCCGCGCTCGAATCGAAAAACCTCCGCCCGGTGGCCGATGCCGACCGCGTCACCCTGCTGCGGCGCGTCACCTTCGATCTCGTCGGCCTGCCGCCCACGCCCGAGCAAGTCCGTGCGTTTTCCACGGCCGAATCGCCGCGCGCGTTGGAGAAAATCGTGGACGACCTCCTCGCGTCGCCGCAGTTCGGCGAACGCTGGGGCCGCCACTGGCTCGACATCGCGCGTTACGCCGAGTCCACCGGCAAGGAGCGCAACTACGCCTATCCCCAAGCCTGGCGTTATCGCGACTACGTCATCGCCGCGCTCAATGCCGACAAGCCCTACGACCAGTTCCTCCGCGAACAAATCGCCGGCGATCTTCTCCCCGCGAAAGACGCGGCCCAGCGCAACGAACTCCTCATCGCCACCGGCTTCCTCGCCCTCGGTCCGAAAGGCCTCAACGAACGCAACCGCGAGGCCTTCGTGATGGAGATGGTCGATGAACAAATCGACGCCACCACCCGCGCCGCCATCGGCCTGACCGTGAGCTGCGCGCGCTGCCACGATCACAAGTTCGACCCCATCTCGACCCGTGATTACTACGCGCTGGCCGGCATCTTCAAGAGCAGCCACACCTACTACGGAACCGGCGGCGGCGACGCGAACAAGAACCGCCAGCCCTCGACCTTGATGCCGCTCGTCAAAAGCCTCACGCCCGCCGTCGCCCCCGCCATTCCCGCCGCCCCCGCCCCGGTCGCCGCCGCCGCCACCACCACCACCGACGCGGACCCGGAAGCCCTCCTCGCTCCGCGCGCCAAGACGCTCACGCCCGAGCTGACCGCACGCCTCAAGGAAATGGCGAAGAAGAATCCGAAGTTCGCCGCGCGCCTGAAGTCGATGACCGAGGAACAAAAACTCGCCGCCCTCCAACGTCAGGGCGAAAATCCGCAACCCGTCAAACCCGCCCAAGCCGCCAAGGCCGCCAAAGCCCAGAAGGCCGCGAAGAAAAAAGGCGACGGCGTCCAGTCCGAAGCCAAGGCCAGCACCGGCGGCGAACCCAGCGGCGAACTCGCCATGGGCGTGCTCGAAGGCCGCGCCGCCGACTGCCCCATCTACCTCCGCGGCGAACTCGAGGAAAAAGGCCCCGTCATTCCGCGCGGTTTCGTCAGCGTGCTCGCGACGGCCTCCACCCCCAAGATCAACCCCGCCCACAGCGGCCGCCTCGAACTCGCCCACTGGCTTACCAGCCGCGACAACCCGCTCACCGCCCGCGTCATGGCCAACCGCGTCTGGCAGCATCTCTTCGGCCAGGGCCTCGTCAGCACGCCCGACAACTTCGGCGCCACCGGCGAGCGGCCCACGCATCCCGAGCTGCTCGATTATCTCGCCCACCAAGTCATGGACCAGCAGTGGTCCCTCAAACGCCTCGTCCGCGCCATCGTCCTCAGCCGCACCTACCAGCTCAGCGCCAACAGCGACGCCACGAACTTCGCCGCCGATCCCGACAATCATCTCCTCTGGCACGCCAACCAGCGCCGCCTCGACGCCGAGTCCATCCGCGACGCCGCCCTCGCCGTCAGCGGCCAGCTCGACCTCGCTCCGCCCCACGGCTCGCCCGTCGCCGTCCTGGGCGATGGCGACATCGGCCGCGGCAACGGGCGCGGCGGGCTCAAGGCCGAGAGCCGCAAACGCAGCGTCTATCTGCCCATCGTCCGCGACCTGCTGCCGGACATTCTCGACCTCTTCGACTTCGCCGAACCCAGCCTCGTCGTCGCCGAGCGCGACGTGACGAACGTCCCGTCCCAAGCCCTTTTCATGTTGAACAGCCCGTTCATCTACAACCAGTCCGCCGCGCTCGCGCAGTCGCTCGAGGCCGAGACCGACGCCTCGCGCCGCATCACCACCGCATACCTGCGCACGCTCGCGCGCCTGCCCACGCCCGCCGAGCAGCAGCGCGCCGAACAATTCATCGCCAAGCTCACCGGCACGCCCGGATCGAAAGCCGCCGCCGCCTGGGCCACCTTCACCCAGGCCCTGCTCGCCTCCGCCGAATTCCGTTTCCTCAATTAAACCGTGACCACTCGTTCGAGCGAATTCAGGTAAACCACAGAGACACGATGAACACAGAGAAGACAAAGAATTCTCCGGCCGACATTGAGGTGCTCAATGGTGACTTCCCGGTGCCGCCGCCGCCCCTTGTTTTTCTCTGTGCTCATCGTGTCTCTGTGGTTTACCGATCGGTTTCCCCTGCATGTACACGGCTAAGCAAACTGACCGCGCGACTCTCGCACTGATTTTTCAGCCCATCCAATCACCATGAACACACCGAATCGCCCCTTCGATTGCACCCACCTCCAGCCCTTCGCCCTGACGCGCCGCGACATGCTCAAGAGCGTCTCCGCCGGCTTCGGCTACCTCGCCTTCGCCGGCCTGAGCGCCAGCGCCGCCGCGCCGTACCAAAGCCCGCTCCAGCCCAAGGCCCCGCACTTCGCCGCCCGCGCCAAACGCGTCATCTTCCTCTCCATGCAGGGCGGCCCGTCCCACCTCGACACCTTTGATTACAAGCCCAAGCTCATCGCCGACGCCGGCCAGGCGGGGCCGGGCAAAGGCAAGCTGGTCGCGCCCGCCGCCGAGTTCAAACAACGCGGCCAGAGCGGCCTGTGGATTTCCGAAGCCTTCACCAAAGTCGCCAAACATGCCGACGACCTGTGCCTCCTGCGCGGCATGCACACCGACATCCCGAACCACCCGCAAGCCTTCGTCCAGATGCACACCGGCAGCGCGCGCTTCGTGCGCCCCTCGCTCGGCGCCTGGACGCTCTACGGACTCGGCACCGAAAACCAGAATCTCCCCGGCTTCATCACCATCGCCGCGCCGGTCGCGCTCGGTGGCGCGCAGAACTTCGGCAGCGCCTTCCTGCCCGCCTCGTATCAAGGCACCCGCCTCGACATGCCCGGCGACGCCGAGGCCAAGGGCAACCGAAAGAACACCGCCGAACCCGGCAATACCGAAGGCATCGGGAACCTCCGCAACGCCCACCTTTCCCCCGCCGCCCAGCGCGAACAACTCGACCTCGTGCAATCCATGAACCGCGATCTCCTCGCCGCGCGCGGCGGCAATCCCGAGGTCGAGGGCGTCATCCAGTCCTACGAACTCGCCTTCCGCATGCAGACCGAGATTCCGAAGGTCATGGACATGAGCAAGGAATCCGCCGCCACTCTGCAGGCGTATGGCATCGGCCAGGGACCGACCAACAACTTCGGCAAGCAATGCCTCATGGCGCGGCGTTTTGCCGAAGCGGGCGTGCGTTTCATCGAGGTCTGCCACCAGGGCTGGGACCACCACAGCGGCCTCAAAGGCCGGATCGCCTCCAACTGCAACGCCGTCGATCAGCCGATCGCCGCGCTGCTCACCGACCTCAAGCAACGCGACCTGCTCAAAGACACCCTCGTCATCTGGGGCGGTGAATTCGGCCGCACCCCCGACAACGGCTCCGCCGACGGCCGCGGTCACAATTCCAAGGGCTACTCGATGTGGCTTGCCGGCGGCGGCATCAAACCCGGCCTCTCCTACGGCGCGACCGACGACTACGGCGCCAAGGCCGTCGAGAACAAGTTCCACGTCCACGACCTCCACGCGACGATCCTCCACCAGCTCGGCCTCGACCACGAAAAGCTCACCTACCGCTACGCCGGCCGCGACTTCCGCCTCACCGATGTCTTCGGCCAGGTGCCGAAGGAGATATTGGCGTAAACGCGAAACTCCGCGGCGGATTTCGCACCGCGGCCAGGAGCGCGGCCTTCCGACCCCAGGGTGAAAAACGTCGCCGCCAACGTGAGGAGAACCCGAGCACCGAAACGGCGCAGCATGGGGCCATCACACCCGAAAAATGGAGGGGGGAACGTTGGCAGGCGTCGCCCGTCACTGATCCTGCGGATTCCTCCCGCAGATTCAGGGAGGCCCGCAGATTGGGGACTTTCATCTGTTGGCCTCCCTGAATCTGCTGGAGGCCTTGCAAACCTGGTTGGAAACGCGTCCCCAGCGGTCCCTGCAGGAGACGGTCTGGGAAGAACCCGAGCGCCAGAAAAAAGCGCAGCATGGAGCCATCGTAACCGAAAATGGAGGGGGTACGTTGGCAGGCGGATCGCCCGTCAACCCTGCTGCCAATCGAAACGAAAGCCCTTTGCGGGCAGTACGACGGATTGTTAAACTGCCGCCATGAGCAACCAAGATTTCGCCATTCAGGTGATCCGCAAGTTGCCCGGGGAAGCCAGCGTGATGAACATGGCTCAGGAACTCGAACTGAGCGCCGGCATCGTCCCCAAACCACGCGTCGTCACCGGCGGGTCCTTGCCCGACGAAGCCGGTCCGACCGTTGCGGAACGCAACGGCGGTGTACCGAGTGCCCACCGCTTCGTCCCTGCCGGAGCCGTTTACCACCTCGAGGCCGGCTCAGCCGGTGAAGCCCGTAAGCTCGCCACGGCCCTCCATCGGCAAGGCGACCCCAAAGCGGCGGACTTCGCCCGAACCATCAAAAACCGCCGCCGCACCCGCCGGGGCGAACCAGGCTTCGGCCCCGGCGTCTGCGGCACCCGGATCCTTTTTTGCTAAACCTCATGGACCTTTTTCAAGAGTTACAAAGCCTCCTCGCCACGCTGCGCCGTGACGCCGTGCCCCACGCCCTGTGTGGCGGTCTGGCGCTCGCGGTTCATGGCCTCGTTCGCGCCACGGAGGATATTGACCTGCTCGTCGAAGCGTCCGCCCTGCCGCGCCTCCGCGCCGCCGTCGAACCGCTGGGCTTTCGTTTCGATCCGTGCGCCATGAGCTTCCAGAATGGCGGCGTGACCATTTATCGCCTGCTCAAGACCGCCGGTGAAGATTTCGTGCTGCTGGACCTCTTGCTCGTCACGCCGCTGACCCAGCCCGCTTGGGACACCCGGTGCGTGGCCGAGACGGACTTCGGCCCCGTGAACGTGGTTTCCCCCGCCGGCCTGATCCACCTGAAAAACCTGCGCCACAGCGGCCAGGACCAGGACGACATCCGCCAACTCCAGTCATTGACCGATGAAACCCCAGACACCTGACATGTCCCCCAGCGCCGTGACCCACCGTCTGCGCCGCGTTGCCGAACTGGTGCGCGTCTGTCGCGCCCTGGCTGGCTCCCGTCGCCCTGGCAAACGTCCCCGGAGGTCCGTGAACGAGCCTTCCCAACCGGCACCCCTCATAACCCGACCATGAAATCAAAAATCCCCTGCCGCTTCACCCGCAATCCGCACCCCGCTCCACCGCGCTCCTGTCGCCTTGACTGCATAGTCACACCTTAGTTTTTTGCGGCTGTCCGAGCTGGTGAAGTCCTGGAGAGACGGACGAAAATAGCCCGGCACTTGAGTGCGGGGCAGGTGGCCGGGAAAACGGAAAGTGCCGGCAGGGACGGTCTGGTTGGTGGCGTATCCAGAATGTGGTGTGCAATACCGCGTCACTTCAGCAGGGCGGTAAAGCCCGCCTGCTCGAAATGCTGGTCACCGGTGAGCGCTTGCTGGACGCCGGCGTCTTCCATCACCACGAAAGAGATGCAATCCGTCAGCGACCATTCCTTGTCGGGACGATCGCCATAGAGACGCAATCCCCGCTGCACCCACTCCGGGTTGGCACGGATGATCTTCACCTTGGGATCCTGCTCCAAGCTGCGAATGAACGGCAGCACCAATCTCCGGCTGGTGGACTCCGCCAGGGCATCCGCAAACTCCGTCAGCACCCATTAGGTGGTGAGAAGCTGCTCCCGTAGCTGGCGCGCCGCGGCGACCACGCGCGCGTGGTGCTGGTCGGCACGGTTGAGCAGGGCGACGAAATAGAAGGTGTCCCCGAACACCGCCTTCATAATTTGCGATGCCCGTGGAGATAATGGTCGAGATTGGCCGCCAGGTCGGCGGGCAGGTCTTCCGCCGCGCCGATGTAGGCGGCATAACGCTCCGCAAAGGAGGGCGGAGCCAGCGAGTCAGGAATGGTCAACTGCACTTCCGTGCCGTCGGGTAACTCCAGACCGGCCGGCAGGGTGAGCTTTCCCCCGGCTGATTTAACGGTGCAAGTCATGGCCTGTTGTTAGCACCGGCCAGACCCGGAAGCAAGCCTGCCCATGCGGCGAAGGAACCCGGAGTGCCGGGCGGCGTCAACGGCACTGGCGGGGGCGGACGCGGTGGAGGCATAGCCGCACTCCCGGACACGCATCTCCGCCACTACCGGACAGGTGGTGTGTCAACTTCCGAATGGCAAAAATGGGACTGACCCTTTTCAGCCTGACGCGAGAGGAGATACCAGCCCTGTTTGAGCGAACTGAGTCAGAGATTCTCCAACAGTTCTTCCAATGTGATGTCCGCCTGTTTGAGGATGGATTGCAACGTCTTCGGGCGAATCTACCGGTGCATCGGTACGCAGGGATGCAACCCGCCCTTGGCATAGTGACAGTGGGAACCCGTCTGCCGTTGAAACACAAAGCCGAGCCGCTTCAAAGCTCGGCAGACTTCATCGCCGGAGAGGTCCCGCGGCAATTTCATGCGGCGGCCAGCAGGGGGTCTTGGGCAAAGTGCATGCGAATGGACCAGCGTAGTTCTGGCGCGCCCTCCTCGAACCGGCAGCGCACCAAGTCACGAATCATGGCCGGCAGCGTATCGAGTGACTCCGCCTGCGTGGCCATCTCCGGCTCATGGCAGGTGGCCACGAACCATTCGCCGTCCTGCTCTACGTGAAATTGGAGTTCTTTCATGGCGGCAGGCTAGGCGGGCCGCGGAATCGCGTCAACGGCTCGGACACGCGAGGGAAACCAAGGCTTGTTTGCGGCAGCGGAAAGAGTAGCGCTGGGTAGCCGCCGAGGTCAGGACGCGGACCGGACGCCGCGATGACCGAGGGAATCAGCCTATTGACCTCGGCGGGTACGACTAACGAAACTCGTCCACGTCCAAGCCACTGCCTTCGATGATGCTTTTGAGCGTGCCAAGCGGGATGGGTTTGCTCCCGTGCATGGCCACGATGACCTGTCGCCCATTGGTGTGCCGCCACTTCTGATGACTGCCGGATTGCCCCGCCAGCACAAAGCCATGCCGCCGCAGAACCTTGACGATCTCCTTCGCGTTACAGACTGGAAACCGCTGGCTCACGGCACGGCGAGTTCGAGCATTTTTGCGCCCTTGGCCAGCTTCATCGGGGCTGGCTCGAACCACAGCGCCAGGGCTTCTTTGGCATTCGCCACCGCCTCCGCTTCCGTGTCACCGGCGGTGGCGCAGCCGGGCAACTCGGGGAATACGGCGGACCAACGGTTCGTTTCCGCATCCAGTTCAACCAACAGGCGCAATTTCATGCCCCGAGACTAGCTTTGGCGCGTGATGCAAGCAAGCGTGCCCATGCGGCGAAGGAACCCGGAGCGCGGGTGGTGGCGGCGGCGCGGGCAGGCGCGGACACAGAACAAGGGCGACTGATTTTCCAGCCTCTGTCCGAGCAGTCGTGGTCCCGCAGGGACGGACGAAAATGGCCCGGCACTTGAGTGCTGGGCAGGTGGCCGGGAAAACGGAAAGTCTCGGCAGGGACGGCAGAGGGGTAGCATGGAGGTGCTGTCGTCCCTGACGGGACTTGCTTGGCCACCGCCGCTGACCCAGCACTGAGTATATGTTTAGGCCCAACGGGGCGGTGACATACCAGCCCAGGGCAAAGCGCAGCGCCGCCCTGGGTTGCATCGCCAAATGGAAGTTAGCCCTGAAGGGGCGCGCTATGGCGGCGCGGCGCGGGCAGATGGGTCGCCCCTTCAGGGCTTGGGTGCTTTGCCTACGCCAACCCAGGGCGATGCCCTGGGCTGGTATAGGGCCGCCCCGTTGGGGCTAAACACATTCATCACTCAAGTGCTGGGCTATTGTCTTCCACCCTCTGGGCTGGGGATGGGGAGCGATGACTTGGGAGATACTGTCGTGCGTCGGGATGCGGACTTTACAATTGAATGTCAAAAGTTAGGACTGACCACTCATTGACCCAAAAGACCCGCCTACTGCATCACCCCGAAATCAACTTCAAACTTCTGATCTGCGCTTATCGAGAGGTTCCATGTCTTTGGATTAAAGGAGTCTTTGCTAACTTCAAATACCGACGCCGACGACACCGTAATTCCTGGATTGAGGTCACTCACAACTTTCTCAGTTAACTTCAATTCACTTGCAAAGCTCCCACTTGCACTGACGTCGTGGGAAAATTTGTTTTTTTTCGGATCGAACAGATACAATTTAGGGAAGCTAAAAAAACTAACCGGTTGTTCCGAAATATTTTTATATCGCCATTGAACCGCGACGTAGATGCCCCCTTCAGCAGGCTTTGATTCGAGAAATCCTTCGCCCACAGTTTTTTTGATCTCCGCTTTTGTAACAGTAATTTCAAATTTCTTTGTTTGAATCAGGTCACCGATCAAAGAATGGGATTGGGCTGATGAAGTTGGAGCAGCTCCGGAATTAACCCCTTTAACTGACACATCAGAGGTGCCTCCTCCCGCAGAAGATTGTTCAATGTTTCTTTCCGGCAAACTGCCTCCAGCATCTCTCGACTTGGAAAAAAGAGTCAAGACCCTACCGAGAATGATAAGACCTAGAAACCCGACAGCGACCCCTTTTAGCAACCGCTTTATTAAGCCTTCTGGCTTTTTGATGACGAAACCGCATTGGGGACAAGTCGCTACAGTGTCACTGACTGCAGCACTGCATTCCTTGCATTTGATTAATGCCATAAGCTATCCGGTTTCTGATTATTGCTATGTTATTTGGTTCTTTTTAATCGGGAGGAAGATTGAAATTGGCGGTAATTAAGCACTGATTGCCGGCAAGTTTCTGGTATTCCCGAATTGTCGCGGCAAGCCAAGGGCCACATGTTCTGTTTTTACAGTCTTGCCATTGCGGCGGACCATAATGGCCCGCCCTATTCTGTTCACCTGCATTCGCCGATTCAAATCTATCCCAGACGGACTCTGCGAATTTGTTGTTAGAGATGTGGCTCTTCTTTGTGCGTTCGGGTGTGATACAAATGCGTGAGTCTTTAACCTCAACTGTAAATCTACGTCTTCCGCCCAATGTGCTAAACGGCCGTTGTTTTTGGGAAAGCCAATCCCAATAAGAATCGAATGCCTTCATTTGATTTGCCTGTTTCTACTAAGATGAAATTCAGCGCTATCCACCAAACGTCACACTCACGATGTCACTCGGCTGGCCGATCTGCTGGTCGCTCAGGACGCCGTAGGCTTGGTATTCGCGGACCTCGGGGGTGCCGGGGACGGCCAGGGCGGTGTAGTCGTCGTAGGGGGAATTGGTGTCGCGGGAGACGAATTTCCACACGCTCTGGCCTTTGAGGCGGGAGTAGAGATTCACGCCGTCGGACTGGCCCTTCTTGAACTTGATTTGGACGTGGCCGGCGATGATTTCGACCTTGGTGATCTCGGCCTTGTAGGTGTTCGGGTCAAAGCCGCCGCCGGTGCCGGCAATCTTCAAGGCGGCCTCGATGGCGTTGGTACACGCCGGGTTGGCCTTCCATTGTTTGATCTCGCCGCGCAGGCCGCCGAGGGTGGTCGTCTCCTGCGCGGCCTTGGTCGCGGCGACGGCGAGCCACGCCTGCTTGGCGGTGTTGGTGGCGGTGATCTGGGCGATAAGGTCGTTGCATCAGGCCTTGATCTGCGTCACGCGCCCGGCGCTGAGGCCGAGGGTGGCGGAGTAGGTGTCAATGGTGTCGCGGAGGTTGGTGAGCCAGACGATTTTCGCGTCATCGGCGGGAGGGATGAAGTCAGCCATAAAGTTCCTGATGCTCTTTGTTTTGCTGTGAGGCGTTTCTGCCATGTCACCACCCCCGGTGGCGAGGCAAATTTCCCTGGCGCGGTCTAAAAAGGGGCCGAATCGGCGCAAGTGGCTGATAATCAGGCAAAAATAGTTGCCCGGCTGCGTGGGCGGGGCTGGGAATTTCGCGAAATTCCCGGGATTCGTGGGACAATTCCGGGGATTTTCGGGACGATTCCGGGGAATCGCGGTGCGGCGGGCTGGATTTCCCCCTCGGTTCCCGTCCGGCGGCTGACGATTCCTCGTCGTCGTCAGAAAAATCCGCGGAAGGAAGTGACGGTGCCCCGGAATTATCCGGCGGCGGTCGGGAAGCGTGGGACAGTGGTGGGAGATTTTCTCGTGCGGCTTCGGAGTTTTCCGGTGCGGTGCCACTGGCGGCGGGCGGAACCCTTCGCCCCGGCCCTCTCCACTCATCCGATGAAGGGAGAGGGAGAAGAGACGAAAGAAACCGTGCGCCGTCCGGCTGCTTTCGTCCCTGCCGGGACTCTCCGGTTCCCCGGCCACCAACCCAGCACTGAAGTGCCGGGCTATTTTCGGTCGTCCCTGCGGGGCTGCTCCCGCGCGCACTGATCGTGGCGAGAAACTCCGCTGCGCCCCGGCCACTTTCCCGCCGGCACTATTCGGCTGACACGGCCGGGCTGACTGCAATATTGCGGCCACATCTTATGAAACTGAAAACCCTCCTCCTGTGCGGCCTGTCGCTGCTTTTCTGCCCGCCGCTGTTCGCGCAATCAGCCGCTCCCGACCCGGTCGCCGAGCAGCTTTTCACGCCTGAGTTTTTGAAGCAGCACCACGAGTCGGTGGGCCTCACGGAGGAGCAGAAGAGCTGGTTCAAAGAGACGTTCGAGAAGGTGATGGCGCGCATCGCGGAGCTGCAGCCGCAATTGCGCCAGGAGACCGAAGCCCTGGCCGCGCTGTTGAAAAAGGAGCGGCCCGACGAAGCCGCGGCGCTCGCGCAGGCGGACAAGGCGCTGAAGGTGGAGAACGAGATCAAGCGCGTGCAACTGGCCTTGCTGGTGCAGATCAAAGGCAAGCTCACGCCCGAGCAGCAGGCGAAGCTCCGCGAACTCAAAGGCCGCAGCGGTGCGATTCAGGAGAAGCTGCAGCGGGCACAGGCCATAGCAAAACAGTGGCAGGCGGACGGCAAGGACCTCACGGAAGTCGTGCAGTTAAAGGAGGAATTCGAGCGGTTGTCGCGCGAGGGGAAGGTCAAGGAAGTCGAGATGGTGCTGGACAAGGTGCTGAAAATTCTGGGCGCGAAATAGCGGCGCGGGGCCGGGAATGCGGCCTTCAGAGCCGGTGGGAAAAGTCCACCGCAGGCCTGTAGCCGACGACGTGAGGAGGCGGATTCCCCCCGCGTTTCGCGTGGGTTCCATCCGCCTGCCAACGTCCGCTCCTCCATTTTTCTGGAGCCATGGACCCAGGCTGCGCTGTTTCGACGCTCGGGTTCCGCGCAAGTCGGCGGCGACAGCGGTCCGGCGAAAGCGCCGTGGCCAACCGGAATCTGAACCCCAATCCCCAAAACGGATTTGGCAAAGGAATGGAGGCAAAGGAATGAAGACAAAAAACTTCCCTGTCCCCATTCCTTTGCCTCAATTCCTTTGCCAAAAAACTCCGCTGCCCCACTCCCGTGCGCCCAGCGGCAACGCCCCGTTCGCCGCCAACGTCCTCCCCATCCGCCTGCCGGGTACGATGGCCCCATGCTGCACCGTTTCAGTGTTCGGGCTCTCCTCACGTCGTCGGCTATGTTTTACACGAGCACTTCAGGCCGCAGAACCGTAGGTCCGGCAAAGGGCGGGTGAATTTCCGGACGCTCCTTTGTTACTCACCGAAGGGAGGGCGGTGGCAGCCGTTCGGGTGGTTGGGAGCGGTCCCTGCGAGTGGACGTTTCTGCGGCCTGAAGGCCGCGCTCCGGTCGCATCCCTCCCCATTGTTGCAGTTCAGAAACTGAACTGCGTCGGCCCGGTGACGAACTTGTTGGTGAGATTCAAGCCGTCGCGCCAATCGACGTGGCCGTCGGCGAACAGGAGGTTGGCCCCGGCCGGGACGCCGCTGCGGATGTGCGCCGGCTGCTCGGGACCGAAGCCGCCCACCGGGGTGAAGACGTAGATATTATACAGCGGCGCGCCCTGCGCGATCGTGCAATCGACGACCAGTTCGGAGTTGGCCGGGGCTTTCGTGGTGCCCAGCGTGTTGGTCACGATGAACGGAGCGAGCTGGACGTTGACGACCGCCCGCGGGACCAGCCACACGTAACCGATGCAGCGGAAGGTGGGCAGGCCGTAGTTCCACCACAGGGAGATTTTTTCGCCCTTCACAAACGACGGGCAGTAATAGGTCTCGGTCGAGATCATCCCGTACTGCTCCATGGTGGTGGCCATCGGCACGGCGAGGTCCCACGCCCAGTTCCCCCCCGCACTGGGCCAGACCGGGAAGTTGTTGTTGAAGTCGTCCGCGTAGAGGAGGAGCGAGAGGCCGGTCTGGCGCTCGTTGTTTTTGCACTTGGCGCGGCTGGCCTGCTCCTTGGCCCGGCCCAGGGTCGGCAGCAACATGCCGGCGAGAATCCCAATGATCGCAATGACCACGAGCAGTTCGATGAGGGTGAAGGCGAGGACCGGGCGACGGCTTTGCGTGGCAGTCAGTGCCGGGGTGGGTGAGGAAGTGCTCATAGGTTTCGCCAGTCGTGGGATTCGGTGTCGCGTTGTGGGTAAACCTGCGTCGTGGCTGGGTCAAGCGCGATCCCGGCGCTCGCGGCCCGCAAGGCGCAATCGGAGCTTCGCGGCGGCGAGCGGGCCAAAGTGAGCAGGGCAAAGCAGACTCAGCTCCGCAACCCCCCGCTGGCCTGCCCGCTTGCCACGTCGGCCACCGGTGCTAGAAAAAACGGCATGACCTCGAAGCCCAGTTTACGTTCCGCAACCCGACCACCAACGCCGGTGCCCACCGTTCCGCCCGCCGCCGCCGATCCCGCGCCAGTGCCGGATTCGGCCACGGACCCGGCCGGCGAATATTGGAAATGGTGCCCGCGCTGCGGCCACGAACTGCACAACGAAAAGTGCAAGCTCCGCTGCCCACGCTGCCATTACTTCATGAGCTGCTCCGACTTCGACTGATGCGGGGCGACGGAAGAAAGCTCCAAGGCTAAAGCTCAAAGCTCAAGGGAAGCACGCAAACCGTCCCAAGAACCAAGACAGCCTCCGGCTCGAAGCCGCGCCCGACCGCGAGCCGAAGGGCGGCCGTCTGGTCCGCCCAGCCCGCCTGCCCCGGCGCGAGCACTGGTGCTTGGACATTCCCTTGAGCTTTGAACTTTGAGCTTCGTTCCAGCCGCTTACGTATTGCACCCCCGTCCCGCGCTCCCTACCATCGCGGCATGGCTAAAACCAAAAAAACACCGTCCGCCGCCCCGTCACTTGTCGTCGTTCCGCCGCCGCCCGCCCCGGCTCCGGAAAAAATCCGCGCCGCCGCCGGCAAAACGCTGGCCACCAAACGGCCGCTCGATCCCCGCGAAAACCCCGCCGCGCGCGACTCCCGCGGCACCGCGACCCGCACCGAGATCCGCCGCGAATCCCCGCAGGTTACCGCTCCTCGCGCCTCCGGTCGCCGCCCCGAACGCAGCAGCCAGCCGCGCTCCAAGATTTCCAAACCCAAGGCCGGTTAGTCCTCCCACCCGCAGTTCCCTCGCCTTCCGCCGATGCCCATTCAATTCATCCGCGACATCCACGCGGCCCGGCGTGCCGCGGGCCGGCCCGTCATTTCCTTCGAGTTCTTTCCGCCCAAGACCGACGAGGGCGAAAAGAACCTGCTCGAGAAAACCCTCCCGGCGCTCCTCGAAATCCAGCCCGACTTTTGCTCCGTCACCTACGGCGCGGGCGGCGGCACGCGCGAGAAAACCCTCGGCATCGTTGATCGCATCCAGCGCGCGCACGGCCTCACCGCCATGTCGCATCTCACCTGCGTGAATGCGACGCGCGAGGAAATCCACGGCGTCGTCGAGCAGGCCCGCGCGCTCGGCATCAAGAACCTCCTCGCCCTGCGCGGCGATCCGCCCGGCGGCACCGGCGAATGGCAGCAGACCGCGGGCGGCTTCGAGTACTCCCATCAACTCGTCAGCTACCTGCGCGAACTCGGCGGCTTCAGCGTCGGCACCGCCGGCTTTCCCGAGGGCCACATCGCCTGCACCGAGGGCCGCGAAGTGGACTGGCACCGCCTCAAGGCCAAAATCGACTGCGGCGCGGACTTCGTCGTCACGCAGCTCTTTTTCGACAACGACGATTATTTCCGCTTCCGCGATTTCCTCGCCAAGCTCGGCAATCAGGCGCCGATTTTCCCCGGCATCATTCCCATTCTCAGCGCCGGTCAGATCAAAAAATTCACCGCCCTCTGCGGCGCGGCCATTCCCGCCAAACTGTCCGGCCGCCTCGAAGCCGTGGCCCACGACGACGCCGCCGCCGTCGAGTTCGGCATCGAGTACGCCACCGAACAATGCGCCGGCCTGCTCCGCGGCGGCGCTCCCGGGCTGCATTTGTACACGCTCAACAAGGCCCACTCGACCGTCCGGGTGGTGAAAAATCTGAACCTGCACTGACGCGCGCCGCGCCCCCGCAGGCAGCGCGTTGTTTCTTCTCCCATGCCGAAACGGCCCGCACGACCGCGTCCCTTCTACCCGCGTCCGCCCACCCCGCCGCCCGCCTTCCGGCCCGCGCCCGCGTCCGCTCACGCGCCCCGTCCGACGCGCGCCCTGATCTGGATCGACGGCGACCCGATCCGCAGCAAGGCCCGCAAAGAATACGAAAAAGCCCGCCGCGACCTCGACAAGGCGCGCGTGCAGATCGAGAAATTTCAGTCGCAAGACCTGCCGGCGTTCGGCCGTTGGATGAGCGCGACGTTCGGCCAGCAACTGACCGAGACGCGCGAAATCAGCCGCCAACTCGCGGAGCAAGGCGCGCTGCTCGCGGAGATCGACGACTACATGTTTGTGTTCGGCGTCGGCCCCGGCGAAGCATACGCGGCCGTCATGCACCATCGCGCGCATCCCGAGGAAGCCCCGCCCCAACCGCCCCCGCGCAGCGGTCCCGGCGGCCCCCGCGACCCGGGCGGCCCCGGCAGTTTCATGGACGACGACGACGAGGATGAGTCCGAGGCCGATCCCGACTTCGATCCGCGGTCCGATGAAGCGATTTACGAGAAGTTCGCCAAAGCCTTTGAACAAGCCTTCGGCCAGGCGCCACCGCCCGAATTCCGCCCGCCCGGCCCACCCCCCAAGCGCACCAAAACCGCCAGCGTCAAAGACCTCTACCGCGCTCTCGTCCGCAAGCTGCACCCCGACACGCAGGCCACGATGACGCCGCAGAAACTCGAGTGGTGGCACGAGGTGCAGGAAGCCTACGCCGACAACGACGCCGAGCGCCTCGAGGTCATCCTCAACCTCATCGAAATGTCCGAGGGCGAACCCACCGCGCAGACCAGCGTCTCGCTGCTCCGGCGCATCATCGCCCGCCTCAAGGTCAGCCTGCGCGAAATCAAACGTGAAGTCACCGCGCGCAAGCACGACCCCGCGTGGAATTTCACCACCCGCGGTGATCGCGACGTCCTGGCCGCCCGCGTCCAGCGCGAACTCGCCGTGCAGCTCGAACACCTGCACCGCGCCTACGCCGCCGACGAAACCATCCTCCGCCGCTTCGCCGCCGACGCCCGCCGCCACACCGAGCGACTCGAGGCCCGCGCCAAGAAACCCGCGCCCAAACGCCCGCCGCCCCCGGGACCGAAGCGACCGCCCGGCCAGAACGAATTCTATTTCTAGCCCGCCTTTCCGCCGCGGGCGCGACCGGGCGAGCCAGCGGAGATTTCCCCCAAAACTCACCACCGGGACTGGGGTTTCTGGACAGATAATGCTGCCCGCGCCCGCCGCCGCCATCGCAACTGGTCGGCGAGGTCACGGAGAAGTCGGAATCGTCGGAACGGTTGCCGCTGCTGCTCGACCCTGATCTTCCTGCGCGAGCGAATCTCCCCGCCGGCCTGCTCACCAGCGGTTCAGTAATTCCAGCCGGTCGAACATGATCGTGCTGTCGATGTCAGCCCGCAGACGCAGGATTCGTCGCAGCATCTCCCCGACCGGAAGCCGTTGCTGCTCCGCGATCACAATTCCCGAGTGGTGTCGGCCGGCCGCCAACCAGGTCGCGTACAGGCGGCAAAAGTCAGCGGCGTTGCAGGTGAGGAGCACTCGTCCTTTCCGGGCGGCCCATTGGAGCTGCGTTTCATCATCCACGTCGATCAAACCAGCCTCGCTGCTGGTAGTGAGATCCACACCCCGATCGCGCAATGCCCGGATGAGCGCGTCGGCTTCGGCGTCCTCGTCGAGATGGAACCGGAGCAGGCTCACACGACGGCGGGCAGCGAGGGTTCCGGGTAGGCGGCCAGGCGCTCGGCGACGAGATACCGGTCAATCTCCTCGCGATGGAGCTGAAAATAAGCGAGTGCCGCGTGAATTTCCGCCGGGCTGAGCGAAGGGTGCTGCTCGGCAATTTCTTCGTCTGTCAGCCCCAGTTGCCGCCAACCGGCAATGCGATGCACGGCGACGCGATGCCCCCGAATGCGGGGCCTGCCTCCCAAAACTCCGGGAGTGGAAATGATCAACGAGCCGAGACTCGCGGACGAACTCTTGCGGGGACTGCTCATGCGGCGAAGCCTGACAGCGCGCTGCGTCCCGCCAAGCTGCAAACTGGGGCCGAACCAGCCTGCGGATGGGCAACCCGGAAGCTTTTCCCCGGCCGGGCCTCCCAGCGTGCAGGCATGAGCACGGTTCAATAGATCAAGGTCGCCATTCCCAAATTGACCTTGCCTGAACGAGCCGAGGTGGCGCGGTGTTTGGATTTGGAGTGCTCACAGCGATTGGATGGAGAAATTGCGGCCTCGATTCTTTCAAGTCACAGCCAAGTCGGGTTGCGAGTTTGACAAGCCCGGCGGGCTGCCAGACAAGTTGCGCCATGAGCACCGCCGAAATTATTTCGCAGATCAAAAAGCTCCCGCCCCGCCAACGGCACCGCGTGTTTGATGCCGTCGAGAAACTCAGCCAGGCGGAGGCCGACCGCATCGACAATGAGATCGCTGACCGCGTGCTGGCCCGCGCCGATTTCATTCCCTGGGAAGAAGCGAAACGGAAACTGGAGCCGGTGTGACCCCCTACCGCATTGAGATCGACCGCGACGCCCAGAAATGGCTGGCGCGGCTGACTGACGCGAAATTGCGACAGCGGCTCGTGGCGGCAATCGACGCTTTGGCCCAGAACCCGCGTCCGGCCGGTGTGAAGAAGCTCACGGGGTTCGACCATCGTTATCGCGTCCGAGTCGGCGACTGCCGCATCATCTACGAGGTGCGTGACCGGATGTTGCTGGTGCTGGTCTTGGATGTGGGCGACCGCAAGGACATCTACCGCCGCAATTGACCCACCCTGCCAGTGCTACCCCCACCCTCTCGGGCCGCAGCCGAAAGGACGCGGCGGCGCCCCGAATGCGACCTGATCTGAACTGGTTTTCCCCCGTGTTTTCAGCGGGTTTTTGCGGGTCGGAGACGTTTTCAGCGCGGAGTGAATTATTCCGGGTCGGTTTTGTCGAAGACGCTCGACTTGGCAACCTGACTTACTCAACCTCCTTTTTGCATGGCTCAATCTGCTCCCGCAAATGTTGATCTCTCGCGTGTCGAACAGGCCCGCGCCACCCGTGACCGCATCCTGGTCGAACTCCGCAAGGTCATCGTCGGCCAGGAGGATTTGATCGACGAAGTGCTGCTGGCGATGTTTGCCGGCGGCCATGTGCTGCTGGTCGGCGTGCCGGGTCTGGCCAAGACACTGCTCGTCAGCACGCTGGCCAAGGCGCTGTCGATGAACTTCAAGCGCATCCAGTTCACGCCGGACATGATGCCGTCGGACATCACGGGCACCGAGGTGCTGGAGGAAGATCACGCCACGGGTCACAAGCAGTTCGTGTTCGTGCAAGGACCTGTGTTCACGAACCTGCTGCTCGCCGACGAAATCAACCGCACGCCGCCGAAGACGCAGGCCGCGCTGCTCGAGGCGATGCAGGAAAAGAACGTCACCGTCGGCAAGAAGACCTATGTGTTGCAGGAGCCGTTCATGGTGATGGCGACGCAGAATCCCATCGAGCAGGAGGGCACGTATCCGCTGCCCGAGGCGCAGCTCGACCGCTTCATGTTCATGGTGTGGGTGGATTATCCGTCGGATGCCGACCTCAAGACGATCATCAAGCGCACCACGGCCGGCGCGCTCGAGCAGCCCAAGCCCGTGCTCGACGGCCCCGGCGTGCTCGAACTGCGCAAGACCGTGCGCATGATTCCCATCAGCGATCACGTCGTGGATTACATCGTCCGCCTCGTGACCGCCACGCATCCGAACGACACGCGCGCGCCGGAGAAGGCGAAGAAATATCTGAGCTGGGGCGCGGGTCCGCGCGCCGGGCAGTATCTCGCGCTGGGCGCCAAGAGCCGCGCGCTGCTGCGCGGCAGTTTGCAGGCGACCATCGAGGACGTGAAGGCGGTCGCGCTGCCGGTGTTGCGGCATCGCATCGTCACGAACTTCGCCGCGCAGGCGGACGGCGTGAACAGCGACGGCGTGATCAAAGAACTGCTCAAGATCGTTCCGGAAAGCTGAGCGCTTGTATGGAGAATCCGATCTGGGTGGAACCGGGCGTTGGCCTGTTCCGGCGGGCTACCAGCCCGCCGCGGCCTTCGGCGGCAGGTTGCCGCCGAACACGGGCTGGTAGCCCGTGCCACCCAGTTTCACCGCCGCGTTTCGCATGACTGGCTCGACCCCCACGCGTTTTCTTGATCCGCAGATTCTGCGGTCAATTGCGCGCATTGAGCTGAAGGCGCGCCTGCTCGTGGAGGGCCTCTACGCGTCGCGGCATCGCTGCCCCTTCTACGGTTACAGCGTCGAGTTCGTGGATCATCGCGAATACGCGCCCGGCGACGAGCCGCGCACCATCGACTGGAAGATGCTCGGCCGCACCGAGAAGTACTACGTCAAGCGCTTCGAGATGGAGTCGAACATGAACGTGGTCTGCCTCGTGGACGCGAGCGGTTCCATGGGCTACAAGCCGCTCGATCCGGAGCGGATGACCAAGTTTGATTACGCCCGCTATTTTGGCGCGTCGCTGTGCTACCTCGCCCGCAAGCAGCAGGATGCGCCGGGCATGGTGCTCTTCGACGAGGGCATCCGCGAATTCATCCCCGCGCGCCAGGGCCAGCGGCATCTCTTCACCATCCTCGCGCGGCTCGAACAGGCGCAGGCCGCGCGCGAAACGCGCCTCGGCGATGCCTTGAAACAAATCGCCGAGCGCCTCACGCGGCGCGGCATCATCGTGGTGATCAGCGATTGCTACGGCGAACCCGAGGCCGTGCTCGACGGCCTGCGGCACCTGCGCGCGCGCGGGCACGAGGTCATCAATTTCCAACTCATGGACAAGGATGAAGTCGAGTTCCCGTTCAAGGCGCTCGCCAGCTTTCGTGATCTCGAGACCGGCCGGCAGGTCGTGACCGATCCGCTGCGCCAGCGCGCGGTGTATCTGGAGCGCTTCGAGAAATTCCGCCATCGCATCGCCGAGGGCTGCGCGGCGGCGGGCATTGACCATCGCTTCGTCGATACCGGGATGCCGATTGAGGAATCGCTGCGGAATTATCTCCTCTACCGGCGGGAGCGCGCGCGATGAACTTCCTGTTTCCAGCGATGCTCGCGGGCCTGGCGGCGCTGGCCGTGCCGGTCATCTTGCATCTCATCGCGCGGCATCGTTTCTCGGTGCAGGAGCTGCCGACGATCCGGTTCCTCGACAAACAGGAGCGCACCAACGTCCTCGCGCCGAAGCTCGTCGATCCGTGGCAACTGCTCCTGCGCCTGCTCGTGCTCATCTTGCTCGTGCTCGCGATGGGCCGCTGGTTTGCGGGGTGGAAAACCGGCGCGCCCGCGCCGCGCAACGTCATCCTTGTCGTCGATACCTCGGCGAGCATGAGGATGGAACTCCCGCTCCCCGGCGGCGCGGGTAAGGCGAACCTCCTCGAGCACGCCCGCCGTCACGCCCGCACCGTCATCGCGGACCTCGGCCCCGGCAGCCGCTGCGGCCTGATTGCGGATCGCGCGGACGCACCCGCCGATCTCGCGCCGACCACCGAGACCGCGGGCATCACGGCGGCGCTGGAAAAACTCGAGGCCATCGACGGCTCCGGCCGCGGCCTCGTGCGCGCGGTGGCGGATGCGTGCGATCAGTTGCGCGGCCGGCGCGAGGTGAAATCCCAAGTCATCGTGCTCACCGACCTGCGCGCGACGGCGTTTCAAAACCGCGATCAACAGGCGCTCGAACGCATCGCCGCCGCGCAGCGCGATCTGGGCAAGGCCCTCGAAATTCTCTTCGTCGATCTCGTCGGGCAGGCGCCGGATAATTTCGGCATCGTCAGCGCGGAGATTCGCGGCGGCGACGCGAAGGTCGGCGAGGACGCGCATCTGCTCGCGACCGTGCTCAACAGCAGCGCGACCAACCGCACCGCCAAGCTGCGGCTCTCCGTCTCGGGCCGCAAAGAGCCGCTCCAGCGCGCGGTCAACGTGCCCGCCAATTCCCGCGCCGTGGTGGACCTGACCGCCCGCGCCAACCGCTCGATGCAGACCGTCGCGCAGGCCGAACTGGAGGGCGACACCTTCCCCGGCGACGACACGATGGCCGTGCCATTGAACGTCCTCGATGCGCGCCGCGTGCTGATCGTCAACGGCGTGGAATCCCTCGGCGACCCCGCGTCGGCCGCGGCGCGCGCGCAGGTGAGTCAACTCTCCGGCGATGCCGCGCGTCCGGCGGGCGTGGCGGCGGCGCGGGTGAGCGAGGAGAAAACCATTGATGGCGCGACGATCCTGCGCTTCGCGTTCAATCCCGGCCGCGAGATGGGCCTGCCCTACGGCACCGGCATTGATGCCACGCTCACCACGCCCGACGCACTGGCTGCGCAGCCGCTGAGCAAATACGAGTTCATCGTGCTCTACGATGTCACCAGCCTCAGCGAGCGCGCGATGGACGACCTCCGCACCTACGTCGAGCAGGGCCGCTCGCTGCTGATCTTTTGCTCGGAAACGGTGAACGCGGTGAACTTCAACCGCACGCTCGCTTCCGGAGGCAAGGATCGTCCGCCGCTCGCGCCCGCGCAGGTGGGCAATGACAAGCCGTTCGACCAGGGCGTCGGCTTCCGGCTCGGCGGCGAGCTGCCGCTGCTGCTCGCGCCGTTCCGCGATCCACTCAAGGGCGATCTCTCGGTGGTGCGCTTCCAGAAGCTGCGGGAAATCCTCTCGCGCCAGGAACTCTCCACCGTGTTGCTCTCCGGCAGCGGCGGCGAACCGCTCGCCATCGAAATGCCGCTGGGCCGCGGGCGCGTGGTGCTCGCCACGTTCGGCCTCGAACTCGCGCGCGGCAACCTGGCCCGCACGCGCGTGTTTCCGTCGCTGCTCTGGCGGCTGACGGATTATCTCACGGGCCGTTTGCGCCAGCGGCCCGCGGACCGGCTCGTCGCGCTGCGGCCCGCCGTGCTGGAAGTTTCCGAGCCGGCCTTCGCGCTCGTGCAGGAACTGGAGCTGACGCCCGTTGCCGTGCCCGTTGCGGCCGATGCCGCGCCCGCGCCGCCCGCGCCGAAACTGCCGCCGTCGCAGCGCTTGAAGGTCGGCAGCGACGCGACCGTGCTCGTGCCCGCGCTGTCGGCGGGGCGTTACCAACTGCACAAACCGCGCGGCCCCGGCGAGACCGGGCCGATCCTTGGCTACTCGCGTTTCGTCACCGTCCACGCGGACCCGGCGGAGAGCGACTGGACGCCGCTGGACGCGACGGAAGTGCCCAAGGTGTTCGGCAGCACGGCGCGCGTCACGGGTGCGGATGCGCTCTCGAAACTCGCGCCGACCGGCGGCGAACTGACCCGCGCGCTCATCATCGCGCTGCTCCTGTTTTATCTGATCGAGGCGGTCGCCGGCTGGATCGCGAGCGTGCGCAAGGAACGGCGGCGGACCGAGGAGGTGATCGCGTGAGATTGCTCTACTGGCTGCTGGGAATGCCGGAGGCGGGCAGCATCGCGGGCGCGAGCGGCTGGCAGTTCCGCGCCGTGTCGCCGCTCGGGGACGGCTGGATTGCGCTCATCGTCATCGGCGGTTTGCTGGCGGCGGCGCTGAATTTTCTCCCGCACACCGTCGCGCCGTGGCGCACGCGCATCGCGCTGGCGCTGATCCGGCTGGCGGGGTTCGGCTTGCTGCTGGTGCTGGCGTTGCAGCTCGAGGCGAACCTGCTGGTGACGCGGCGCGAGAAGCCCGTCGTGGCCGTGCTCACCGACGCGTCGGGCAGCATGGGCCTGGCGGATGTGGACGGCAAAACGCGGCTGGCAGCGGCGCGTGAGTTCGAGCAAGGCCGGCTCGCCAAACTCGAGGAGCGGGCGCGCGTGGTGCGGTTTGATTTCGACTGGGAACTGCGCGCCGCCGGGGCTGCGGGCGATCCGGCGGGGCTGACGCGGCTCACGCACGCGATTGCGGACGCGGCGCGGCGCGAGGGCGATCTGCGCGCGCTGGTCGTGTTGACCGATGGCAATGACACGGGCGGCGACCGCGGCCAGTTGCTCGCGCCGATGCTGGCGGCGCGGCGGCTGCCGGTGTTCCCGATCGTGTTCGGCACGACGACGGCCAAGGGCGTGGCGCGTGTGCAACTCGCGGGCGGCGGTGGATTCGTGCGGCTCGGCGACGAGCTGCGGCTCAACGCCACGCTGTCCACCACGGACATTCCCGAGCAGACGATTGCGGTGCGGTTGTATGAAGTCGGGCGCAAGGAAGCGCTCGCGGCGCGAGAGAATCTGCGGGTCGGCAGCGGGCCGGTCGCGGTGGCGTTTGCGATCCGACCGGAGAAGGCGGGGCGGCGCACGTATCGCATCGTGGCCGAGGGGATCAAGGGCGCGATCAGCCAGCAGACCTTGATGGCCGAGCGCGAGGTGGATGTGATCGATGCGCGGATCAAGGTGCTCTACGTCGATATTCCGCGCGACGAACGGAAAATTCTCGCGCACTGGCTGGCGCGCGATCCGGTGATCGATCTGGCGACGCTGACGTTGCTGCCCAAGGGCGGCTGGTATGCGCAAGGGAACGTGCTGCACAAGAATGTCGGCGAGGGTTTGCCGAACGATGAGGCCGAACTGTTCCGTTACGACGTGGTGATTCTCGGCGACATCCCGCGCGCTTATTTCCGCGAGGGCGGCGATCTGGCGGAGACGAAATTGCAGCGGCTCGTTGAGTTCGTCGGGCGGCGCGGCGGCGGGCTGGTGACGCTGGGCGGACGCAGTGTTTATGCGGCGGGATTGTATCAGGATTCCGCGCTGGCGCGGGTGCTGCCGTTCGCGCTCGACGTGAAGGAGGACGCGCAGATTCCGAAACCGTTCCGCCTGCGCGTGCTGCCCGCGGGCTTCAGTCATGCAGCGATGCAGCTCGAGGGCGATCCGGCGGCGAACCGCGAGGCGTGGCTCGATCTGCCGACGCTCGACGGCTCGAACCGCGTCGGCCCGGCCAAGGCGGGTGCGAGCCTGCTGGCCGTGCGCGACACCGAGAGCGGTCCGGTGCCGATGATCGCGGTGCAGAATGTCGGCAAGGGCCAGGTGATGTCGCTCGCGATGGACACGACCTGGCGCTGGGAGATGATGCGGCCGGCCGAGGGCGAGGATTATTTCCGCAAGTTCTGGGGGAGCGCCGTGCGCGTGCTCGCGCCCGATCCGCGCGTCGCGCCGCAGCAGCCGCAGATCGTGAAATATCAGTCGCACCCGGCGGTCGGGCAGAAGCTCACGCTGGCGACGCGGCTGGTGGACGACATTTTCAAACCGATCCAAGGCGCGGAACTGCTCGTGAAAGTCACGGCACCGTCCGGCAAAATCACCGCGCTGTATCCGCGCGACGGTCGCCAAAGCCCGGGGCTGTACGAATACGACGTGGTGCTCGATGAACCGGGCGCGTGGGAAATCAGCACAACCTACGGCGACAAGACGGCGGTCGAGCGCATCGTGGCCGGCGGCACGCCCGAGGAACTCGATGATCCGCGCGCGCGGCCCGAGGTGATGGCGGAGTTTGCGGCGGCGACGGGCGGGCAGGCGTTCACGCCGGACCAGGGCGATGCGCTGATCAATTCGCTGAACCTCGCGCCGAACCGCGTCACGCGGCCGGCGACGGTGGCGCTGTGGAATCTGCCGGCGACGATGGTGCTGCTGATCCTGCTGGTGTGCGTGGATTGCTACCTGCGCAAACGGAGGGGCATGGCATGAGCGACGTGCGCGAATTGCGGGAGAGCATCGTGGCGGGCGTGCGGCGGTTCGGCGCGTTCCGCAAGCGGTGGGCGCTATTCGAGGGCGCGGCGCGGTTTGTCGTGGGCTTCCTCGGCGCGCTGCTCGTGTGGTTCCTCCTCGACTGGGCGATCAAGCTGCCGATGTGGCCGCTGGTGCTGCTGTTCGCGGCGATTCTCGTGGCGGGCGTGGTGCTGCTGATTCGCTTCGTCGTGGTGCCGTTGTTCCGGCGCATCGAGACGGAGCGCGAGGCGCTCTTGCTGGAAAAACTGCACGGCAAGCTCGACAACCAGATCATCGGCTCGCTGCAACTGGGCGAGGAACTGGCGAAGGCATCGAGTTCCGCGACGCTCGGCTATTCCACCAATCTCGTGCGCGAACTCGTGCAGCGGACGGCGCGCACGGTGGGCGATCTCAAGCCGGCGGAGCTGCTGGATTTGCGGCTGGCGAAGCGCTTGCTCGGCGGCGCGGGCGGATTGGTGGCGGTGGTTTTGCTGCTGCTCGTCGCCGCGCCGGGCGTGGTGCAGCAGCGCGTGGACCGGCTGCGCGACGCGTATGCGGGCGTGCTGGACACGCTGTTTCCGGTCGAGCTGAAGGTCGCGCCGGGGGATGTCGCGGTGCTGCGCGGGTCGCCGGTGAAGCTGAGCGTGCAGGTCGTGGGCGCGCGGCGGCGGCAGGTGGAACTGGTGCGCGTGGATGACAAGAGCAAGGCGGTGACGACCGCGACGCTCGCGCTGGCGGGGCAGGCGGCGCAGTTCGACGTGGCGGCGGCGGAGAAAAGTTTCAGCTACCAGTTTCGCTACGGGAACCGCATCTCGAAGCCGCACGCGGTGCGCGTGGGCGACCGGCCGGAGTTGAGCGCGATGCACTACGAGCTGGCATATCCGGCTTACACGGGCGTGCCGGCGCGGACGATCGTGGGTTTTGTGCCGCGCTTGCAGGCGCTGTCGGCGACGGCGGTGCAGGTGAGCCTAGCGGTGGACAAGGCGGAGTTGCATCCGACGCTCTCGCATGTGCGCTGGCAGGACGGCTCGCGGCAGCCGCTGAATGTGAGCGGACGGTTCGCGACGTTTTCGTTCAGCATCGACCGGCCGGAGCGCGCGACGATTTTCCTCGCGAGCACGCTGGGGCCGGGCTTCGAGATGAAGGAGCCGGTGAGCTTCGAGGTGCTGGTGGATCGCGACCAGGCGCCGAAGGTGGAGATTTTGCTGCGCAACCGGACGCTCACGATGTTCGCCGACGCGGCGGCGGGCTTCGGGCTGAATTACGTGGCCGAGGATGATTTCGGCGTGGCCGAAGTGGGCCTCGAATATCGCATCGACACGGTGGACGCGCTGCTCGGGCGGTCGCCGCGGAACGGGACGATGTCGCGCTTGATCGAGCCGGCGCGCGACCGGGTGAAGGGGAGCTTCACCGAGATTTTCAAGAGCCTCTCGCCGCCGCTGGAGCCGGGCGACCGCATCACGCTCACGGTGACGGCGAAGGACAACAACACCGAGTCAGGGCCGAGCCTGGGCCGCAGCGCGCCGGTGCAGATCGTGATCGTGCGGCCGGATCTGGCGGGGTTTCAGGAGCAGCAATTCGGGTTCGGCGCGGAGTCGGCGCTGGGCGGATTGAAGAAGGTCAAGCGCGCGACCAACCTGCTGGTCGATCCCGAGAAGAGCATCCGCAAGGAAGCGGCGATCAAGGTCGAGCGGCAGGAATTGAAGGCGCGCGCCGGGCAGGAGGGATTCCCCAGCGGCGCGGAGGAATCGATCGGGGATTATTTCCGGCTGCTGTCAGGCGAGAAGTGAGTTGGGACCGGGGGTTTCCACGGCGGGACACGGATCACACCCGCTGCGCTCCGGGTGGACTTGCGGGCGGCCTGCCGGCGGTCCTGCTCGGAGCGGGCGAACGCCGACGATTAGGGAAGTCGCGGGAACGCATCCATTCCCAACGCTGCGCTTGACTTCCGGTTCGGCTCTGACACGCTGCCGGGCGTGTTCCCCGCCCTCACATCCCTGCCCTTGTTCACGGTCAATTCATTGGATTTGTGTTTCGAGACGGACCGCGGGAACGGCACTCGGCGCGGGCAAGGGAGTCGCCGATGAGCTTGCACCGACGCATCGTGGCCGTGCTGCTGGTCGCGCTCGGCGCGCTGGCGGGCGGGGCGCTGCTGTCGTGCTCGACGGTGGAGCGGACGGTCGCGGCACCGCCGGCGGTGGCGGGGGCGCATTTTGTCGGGAACCGCAGTTGCGCGGAGTGTCACACGAACATCGCGCGGGCGTTCCCGGCGAGTCCGCACGCGCGGTTTCACAAGGACGATCTGCGTTTCGCCGGGCAGACGGGCTGCGAATCGTGTCACGGGCCGGGCAGCAAACATGTCGAACTGGGGGGCGGACGCGGGCGGGCCATCGTAAATCCGGGCAAGGATCCGGCGGCGTGTCTGGCGTGCCATGTCCAGACGCAGGCGGAGTTCCGGCTGGCGCATCATCATCCGGTGCCGGAGGGGCAGATGAATTGCGTGCAGTGCCACGACCCGCATGGGCGGGACATTCGCAAGCCGGCGGCGGGCTTGTTTCTCGCTCGTGGCGATGACGCGTGTGCGAGCTGCCATCGCCAGCAGACGCGGCATTTCGTCTTCGCCCACGAAGCGCTGCGCGACGGCTGTGTGACGTGTCACAACCCGCACGGCTCGACCAACCCGAAGCTGCTCGCGCAGCGCGATCTGAATCTCTGCCTGCGCTGCCATGCGCAGGTGCAGGGCCTCGGCGCAACGCCGGGGCGGGTGTTTATCGGGTCATCGGATCACACCGATTACATGCGCCGGGCGACGTGCTGGTCCGCCGGGTGTCACTCGGCGGTGCATGGTTCCAACGTGGATCGCCTGCTCCGCTACTGAAGCCGCCGCGCGGCGGCGCGTTGGCGCGCACCGACAATGTTCAACGAACCCCTCAATCGCCCACGGTTTCGCACAGTCACCCGCCTTGGGTGGCTGGCGCTCGCGGGCGGGATGACGGAGGGCGACGGGCTGGCGGCGGGCGCGACGGCAGAAACCGAGCTGCCGCCCGCCGCAACGAACGCGGTCGAGTTCGCGCGCGACATCGAGCCGATCTTCGCGCAGTCGTGCGTGCGGTGTCACGGGAGCGAGCGGCCCAAGAGCCGCTTCCGGCTCGACAGCCGCGCGGCGGCGTTGCGCGGCGGCGAGCATGGCGTGGCCATCGTGCCGGGGCGCAGCGCGGAGAGTCCGCTGCTCCGTTACGTCGCGCGGCTGGTGCCCGATCTCGAGATGCCGCCCACGGGCAAAGGCGAGCCGCTGACGCGCGAACAGGTGGGGTTGCTGCGCGCGTGGGTTGAGCAGGGCGCGCCGTGGACGGCGGCGACCAACGCGCCGGCGTTTCGTTTCAGCGCCGTCCCGACGATTGGTGCGATGAGCGTGAGCGGCAATCGCCGCGCGTTCCGGCAACAGGAGCGGATGCGCGAAGGCGTGACGGGCGGGGTGCAGGAATTTTCCCTCGAACAGAAGCTGCGCGACGAGACCCGCCTGCGCCTCGAAGGCCGCGCGTTGACGGGGCAGGAGGATTATCGCGCGAAGCTGACGCTGGAGAAAAGCGAGCTGGGGTTTGTCCGCGGCGGTTACGAGCAGCGGCGGCGGTATTACGACGACGTGGGCGATTATTACTCCGCGATCCAGCCGTCGAGCTTCGCGCTGGGGCGGGATTTGCATGTGGATTTTTCACGCGCGTGGGCGGAGGTCGGGCTGACCATTCCCGATCTGCCGAAGCTCACGCTCGGCTACGAGCAGCAGCGCACGCGCGGGGCGAAGTTCACAGTCCTCTGGGGACCGGTGGGCGCGCTGCCGCCGGGAATTCCGGGGACGGATGTCGCGAGCATTTTTCCAGCGTTCGAGGAATTGCAGGAGCGTGTGCATGTTTTGAAACTCGATCTCGCGCACGACGTGCGGGGATTTCAGCTCGAGGACAGCTTGCGCGTGGAGTGGCAGGACCTGCGCCGCACGCGCGAGACGGCGACGCAGCACACCTTTGGCGCGACGCCCGATCTGCTGGTGCGCGCGGCGGAACGGCATCGCGAGCGGCAGGTCGCCAACGTGTTCCGCGTCGAGCGGCGCGTGCGCGACTGGCTGCTGATCAGCGCCGGACATCTCTACACGCACAGCGGGGCGGACGCGGATTTCCGCCAGGAGACGCTTACGGGCGCACGCGCGCCGACGTTTGGGAATCAATGGTTCGGCGGTCCGGTGGTGCTCAAGCGTGACACGCATTCCATTGGCGGCAGCGCGTTGTGGGGGCCGTGGGACGGCCTCTCGCTGTCGAGCGCGTTGCAGGCGGAGTGGACGCGGCAGGAGGGCTTCGCGCCGGTGGATTATTCGGCGGGCGATCCGTCGGTGCCGTTCTTTTTTTCCGATCCGGCGACGTTGAGCGCGAGTTTTGACCGGACGACGACGGATGAGAATTTTGGCCTGCACTACACGCGCATCCCGCGGACGGTGCTGTTCGCCGACGCGCGTTTTCGGCAGGAAGACCAGCGCCGGTGGGAGCAACAAATCGGCGGGCCGGAGCCGTTCGCGCAGAACCGCGACTCGACGCGCGACGTGCAGGAATATCACGTCGGCGCGAACGTCGCGCCGTTCGAGCGGATCACCGTCAGCGGGCATCTGAAGCGGCGCGTGAAGGAGAGCCGGTTCGACGGGCCGACAGGCGCGCCGCCGCCGGGGCACGCCTACCCCGGCTTCATCCGCGCACAGGACATCGACACGGACGAAGGCGAACTGCGCGTGAGCTGGCGGCCGAGCGCATGGCTGCGGACCTCGGTGTCATATCGCGTACTGGCGAGCGATTACCGCACGACGACCGCGGTGGCGGCGGATCAGCTCGGCACGCCAGCGGCCGCTTCGACGGGCGGGGGAATTTTCGCCGGGAACTACGACGCGCACTTTTACGGGCTGAATGTGTTTGTCGCCCCCGTGCGGCGGCTGACTTTGGCGGCGGATGTTTCGTACGGCGACACGCGGCTCGCGACGGCGCAGAACGGCGCGGCGTTCGCACCACCGACGCGCGGCGACGCGTATTCGCTCGGCGGCAGCGCGACCTTTGCGTTGAACCCGGCAACGGACTTGAGCGCGAGCCTCACCTGGTCGGGCGCCAACTACGGGCAGAACAACGTGGCCGCCGGACTGCCCGCGGGCACGGACTACGAACGCATCGCGGTGCAATCGGGCCTGAGCCGGCGGCTCACGGCGCACGCGGTGGCGGGCCTGCGGTATCAGTTCGTGCAGTATCGCGAGCCGACGGCGGGCGGGGCGCGGGATTACACGGGGCACGGGGTGTTCGCCACGCTCTCCGTGACTTTGCCGTAGGGCGTGCGTAGCGTGCGGCCCAATCAGCGTTCAGTTCATTTCGGAAAGTTCTTCACGAAAAAAACAACTGCATAGAAAACACCATGAAAACCTCCGGCCTCCGCCAGATTACGGTCCTCCTGTTCGCCCTGTTGCTGCCCGTCGCCGCCGGCCGCAGCGCCACAGTGAACATCAGCATCCAAGGCTTCGCCTTCAGTCCGCAGAATCCCACGATCACCGCCGGCGACACGGTAATCTGGACGCAGTTGGACAGTGCCACGCACACGGTGAGCAGCACCGCCGCGCCCTTCGTGCTGAATTCCGGCAATCTTTCCCAGGGGCGAACGTTCACCAACACGTTCGCCGCGCCCGGTGTGTTCCGTTATCAGTGCAACATTCACACCTCGATGAAAGGCAGCGTGACCGTGCTGGCGGCGACCGGTGCCACGATCTTCGTCAACATCCAAGGGTTTGCCTTCAGTCCCCAAAATCCGACGATCAAGGTCGACGACACGGTGATCTGGACCCAAAGCGATGCCACGACGCACACGGTGAACAGCACCGCGGCTCCCTTCCCGCTGAATTCGGGAAACCTTGGAATCGGCGCGAGTTATGCGAGCACCTTCACGACGGCGGGCACGTTTCCTTATCGGTGCAACCCTCACCCCTCCATGACGGGCAGCGTGATCGTGCAGGCGGCCAACGCCCCGCCGACCGTGAGCTTCGTGGCACCTGCCAGCGGGAAGGGTTTCGTCGCGCCGGGGAATGTCGCAGTGCAGATCGCTGCGCAGGACGACGTTTCGGTGGCGCGCGTGGATTACTACCGCAACAACGTTTTCCAGCAGTCGCTCGCGGCCCCGCCGTTCAACTTCGCCGACAACAATCTGCCCGCCGGCAACTACACGCTGCTCGCCGTGGCGGTGGACAACCTCGGTCTCGCGACCACCTCGGCGCCAGTGAGCATTTTTGTGGTCACCAATTGCACGCTGGTCGCGCCGCAGTGGACGGCGGGAACCGCGAGCCTGACGGTCAGCAACGCCATCGCAGGGCAGCCGTACATCCTCGATTCGTATGTGCAGGCACCGGGCGTTTTTCCGGGCGTGTGGGGCGCGCGGCAGACGAATGTCGCGCCCGCGGGTGTGTTTCAGTTCAGCGATGTGCTCGCGCCGACGGAGGGCCGCCGGCTGTACCGCGTGCGGCAGTTTTTCCCGTGAAGCTCGCGCGTGGCCGCCGACGTGAGGAGGCGGATCGGGTGCTGGAAGGGGTCGTCCGCCTCCTCGCGTCGGCGGCTACCGCCCCGGAGCGCGGCCGGTCGCGCTCCGACACCAAAGTTTCCCTCCCGCCCATTTCACCCTTATGACCACCTTTCTCATCGCCACGCGCAACCGCCACAAGGTGCAGGAAATCCGCGCCATTCTCGGTGAAGCGTTCCGGTATCTGACGCTGGACAATTTCCCGGGCGCACCGGCGATCCG
Organism: Akkermansia muciniphila; assembly: GCA_945861535.1. Taxonomy (GTDB): domain Bacteria; phylum Verrucomicrobiota; class Verrucomicrobiia; order Limisphaerales; family BJHT01; genus BJHT01. The sequence goes on from CAMAUZ010000003.1 coordinate 202,585, forward strand.
CGAAGACGCGACCACGTTTTCCAGCAACGCCGCCTTGAAAGCCGAAGGCCTGGCGAAGTGGCTGGCCGCGACGCCCGCGGCCGCGGCGACCCTCCCGGCTGCGGGCGACCTTCTGGTGCTCGCGGACGATTCGGGGCTGGAGGTGGACGCGCTTGCCGGCGCGCCGGGCGTGCATTCGGCGCGCTTCGCCGCACTCGACGCGGGCACCGAAGGCAACTCGCCCGACGCGGCGAACAACGCGAAGCTGCTGCGCCTGCTCGCGGACGTTCCCGCCGCCAAGCGCACCGGACGCTTCCGGTGCATGATCGCGGTCGCGCCGGTTGCGGGGCGCGGGCAGCCCAACGGGGAGACGAGGTTTTTTGGTGGCGTTTGCGAGGGAAGGATCGCCACCGAACCGGGCGGAACGGGCGGGTTTGGATACGATCCGCTTTTCATTCCGAACGGCTTCACGCAGTCGCTCGCGGAACTTGGGGAGGAAACGAAAAACCGCCTGAGCCATCGCGCCGCCGCGCTGATCGGGATGCGGATGGAGTTGCTGTTGGAGTAGGCGGGAGGCGGCGGGAGCGCGGCTTCGTGCCGGAGGCACGACGGAGAGGCGAAGCCGGACGCGTGGCCGGGACCGAAAGAAGATTTTCAATTTCCTGTTGTGGAATTTCTTTCCCACCTGCGGGCCGTCCCGCCACCCGCAGCGCGCGGGCTTGCCGAACGCGTTCTGAACGCCGCGGCCCCGCCGATTTGGAAATCGGCGATACAGCAGGTTTGGAAACCTGCGCTACGCGCGCCGCAAGCCACGCCGCGACCGCACTTGCAAACCGGTACTTCTGAACGTACGGTCTGGCGCGGTTGCAACAGGTCTTATGAAAAAATCCTTTTTCTACGGGCTGGTACTGACGGTTCTGGCGCTAAATTTGATTCTGGGTTCCCAGATTTATCTCAGCAACGCCGCGGACCAGGAACGCGACGATGCCTACCCCAACATCGCGCAGTTCACCCGCGTGCTGGAGATGATCCACCAGAACTATGTCGATGGGGACAAGGTGGCCTACAAGGCCCTCGTCAACGGCGCGCTCAAGGGGATGATCACCACGCTGGACCCGCATACGGAATACATGGAGCCGCGGAAATTTGACGACCTGCGCAAGGACACCAGCGGCGAGTTCGGCGGGTTGGGAATCGTGATTGCCGTGAAGGACACCTTCATCACCGTGGTGACGCCGATGGATGACAGCCCCGGCCACAAGGCGGGCGTGCGTTCCGGCGACCGGATTGTGAAGATCGACGGCAAGACCACCGAGAAGATGACGGTCGGCGACGCGGTGAAGCAGTTGCGCGGGGAACCGGGCACGGACGTGACGATCAGCGTGGTGCGTCCGCCCGCCACCGCCGCCAAGGATTACAAGCTCACGCGCGCGATCATCAAGGTGGACACGGTCAAGGACGTGAACGGAAGGCGGGAATTCCCGCTCGGCGAAAACAAGATCGGCTACGTGCGGCTCACGCAGTTCGGCGAACACACGGCGGAAGATCTGGAGCGGGCGCTGAAGATTCTCGAGGAACGCGGCGCGCAATCGCTGGTGATGGACTTGCGCGACAATCCCGGCGGGCTGCTCGATCAGGCGGTGAAGGTGTGCGAAAAATTTTTGCCGCGCGGGCAGCTCATTGTTTCCACGGAGGGCCGCAACGCGGCGGAGAAGAGTGTGTTCAACGCGTCGGGCCGCACCAAGCATCCAAACCTGCCGATGGTGATCCTGATCAACGGCGGCAGCGCCAGCGCGTCGGAGATCGTCGCCGGTTGCCTCCAAGACCTGAAGCGCGCCTACGTGATGGGCGAGAAGAGTTTCGGCAAAGGCTCGGTCCAGAGCATCCTCCCGCTCCCAGACGGCGCAGCGCTGCGGCTGACGACGGCGAAGTATTACACCCCGAGCCACAAGGTCATCCACGAGCGCGGCATCGAACCCGACAGCGTCGTGCCGATGTCGCTGGAGGAAGAGCGCGACGTGATGCTCAAGCGCGCGCCCGGCGGCCTCGACAGCCTCGAAGAAAAGGACCGCGAACGCGTGCAGAAGGCGCGTGACACGCAGCTCGATCGCGCCACGGATTATCTCAAGGGCGTGAGCATCCTCCTGTCGCAGATGAAGCCGGAGAGCGGCAAGGTCGCGGCGAAATAATTGCAGCCGCGGGCGGGCGTGAGCGGCCGCCCGCAGTGCTGCATTCGAACCTCTCCGGTCCCTGCTTTCGTCCGCGCCCATCTTCACCCGATGACTCTCTTGGCGCTGGAGACTTCCTGCGACGAAACCAGCGCAGCCGTGGTGCGCAATGGCGTCGTGCTGGCCAACGTGGTCGCCTCCCAAATCCGGCTGCACGCCGAGTATGGCGGCGTCGTTCCCGAACTGGCGACGCGCGAGCATCTGCGCAATCTCCCGCCGGTCGTCGGGCAGGCGCTGGCGCAGGCGGGCGTAAGCGTGACGGAGCTTGCGGCGGTCGCGGCGACGCGCGGGCCGGGGCTGCCGGCGGCGTTGATGGCGGGGCTGAAGACGGCGGAGGGGCTGGCGTTCGCGCTGCGGCTACCGTTCGTCGGCATCCATCATCACGAGGCGCACCTCTATTCCCCGTGGATTTCCGGGACGCCGCCGACCGCGGAGTTCGCGGCGTTTCAGCCGAACGTTTCCCTGATCGTCAGCGGCGGCCACACCATGCTCGTCCACGTCGCGGCGGAACTGGAGCATCACGTGCTCGGGAGCACCGTGGATGACGCGGCGGGCGAATGCTTCGACAAGGTCGCAAAACTCATCGGCCTGCCCTATCCGGGCGGGCCGGAACTCGACCGCCTCGCCAGCGGCGGTAATCCGCGCACGTATGATTTTCCCCGGCCGATGCTGAACGATGACACGGACGACTTCAGTTTCAGCGGCCTCAAAACTTCGGTGCGCTACTTCCTCCAGAAGAACCCCGCGCTGCTGAACGATCTGCCGGGTCTGCGCAATCTGTGCGCCAGTGTGCAGGCGGCGATTGTCGAGGTGCTCGTCGGCAAGACCGTGCGCGCCGGGCGCCGGCTCGGCGTGCGGTGCGTGACTGCGTCGGGCGGCGTGACGTGCAACCGCGGCCTGCGCCGCGACCTCGCCGAAGCCTGCCGGCGCGAGGGCTTGTTGCTGCGGCTCGCGTCCGGCGACCTCTGCACCGACAACGCCGCGATGGTGGGCATCCTGGCCGAGCGCAAACTCCTCCGCGGCGCCGCGCCCACATCCTACGACGCGGAGATCGAACCGGGGTGGGCGTTGGCTGGGTGACGAGGAGCGGCTGAGTTTTCGCAGGGGCCGCCGCGGAGCGTGACGGTGTCGCAGACCAGCCGCAGCAGTACGTTCGACAGGGCGGCCGAATCCAGTCCGAGAGCGCTGGGGAATGCACAGCTTGCTGTGGCTCGTGTTCCACACACAGCCGCGCGCCGCGAGACCCGCCGGAGTGGTCCCGTCCCCAAGCACAGCAAGCTGGAGTACAAAGTGCCGCCGGCAGCTCCCAAACGGCCGTGCGTGCGTGCGTGCGTGCGAGGGTGCGCCGCTGCAAGCGCGGACGTCCGCACTCCGCAGCCGCCGCGCCTGCCGCGCTCCAATCACTTCGGAAGGCACCCGGTTTGATTCCCCTCATTGCCCGGTGACTTGCCAGCGGGCGGCGGGGCGCGCATGGTGCGGGGAATCGTATGAAAGCCACCGCCAGCATCCCTCTTGCGCACCGGATCGAGTTGGGCCGCCACATTGTCGCGGACCCGAAAATTTGCGGCGGGCAGCCGACGTTCAAGGGCACGCGCATCATGGTGTGGATCGTTCTCGAACAGTTGGAGGACGGGATGACGTGGACCGAGGTGATGGGCGAATGGAATGGAAAGGTCACGGAGGAGGCGATTGCCGAATCCATTGCCATCGCGGAATTCGTGGTGAAACACGAACCGTTCAAGGGATTCAATGTTAGTGCTCGACGAAAATCTTCCCGAAGGCCAGCGGCTGTGGCTGCGTAACTGGCGGGTTCATTTCCGCGTCGTGGGTGTCGAGGTCGCCGCCTCGGGAACCCGGGATGAGAACTTGATTCCCGTTCTCCACCGCCTGCCGCAGCCCACGTTTTTCACGTTGGACCGTGATTTCTTCCGGCCCGGCTTGCCGCACGCTGGCTACTGTCTCGTTTGGCTGGATGTGCGGGGAAAACACGCCGCCGATTTCATCCGGCGCTTTCTCAAGCATCCGCAATTCGATACGCAGGCGAAGCGGCTGGGAGCGGTGGTGAGAGTGCAGGTGGGGGGACTCCAATTCTGGCGCGTCGGTAGCCATCAGGAACATACTGCCCCGCGGCCGGCGGCGTGAGCTGTGGCCGACGCTGCTCGTTTTTCCCTCCTGACCGCGTGGCGATCTTCCGCGATCTCCGATCCGCGCGCGGCGGGAAATAGCAGACGGGGGAACGATGGTTTGGGCGGGCCGCCCAAACCGGCACGCGGGCCGCGTGCGCTCCCCGGGGGGCTTGCGGGCGGGCCGCCTGCGCTCCGGGGATCAGCCGCCCAGCGGTGTCAGAGGCTGGCGTTTGCCGAAGCGGAGGTCTTGCTGACGACGGAGGATTTCGAGGCGCTGTTCTTCGGTGACGGCGGGGTCGTTGGCGCGCTGGGTGAGGGTCGCGAGCTGGCGGTCGATGAAGTCGTTGCGGAGGCGGAGCATCACGTCGAGGAGCTGGCGCGGCGGGTCGGGGATGGGGCGGTCAGTGGTGGCGGCTTCGGCGAGGAGTTGTTGGAGGGCGGAATCCTCAAGGTTGGACATGAGCGTGGCGACGCTCTGCCACGAGTTGGCGGCGTGGGCGTCGAGGCGCTGGGCGACGAGGGTTTGCGCGCCGGGGTTGGCGAGCCAGGTGGGATCGAAGTGGGCGGCGAGGGACTCGATGAGTTCGTCGTGGTTGAAGAGGAGTTTGAGCAGCCAGAATTCGAGAGGCGAGGGGCGCGGCAGCTCGGGCGCGGGCGGGGCGGTGTCCTCGGCTTCGGCGGCGCGTTCGCGCGGGGTCGAGCGGGCGGGTGTGGCTTTGCGAAATTCCGCGCGGGCGGCGTCGGGCGCGACACCGAGGCGGAGCGCGGTTTTTTGCGCGTATTTATCGACGAGGACGTTGTTGCCGGTTTTGAGAATGCCCTCGGCCATCGCGTTAAGAACGGCGAGGCGGCCCTTGTCGGTGGTGATGTCGTTGGTGGCGCAGAGGCGCGTGAGGTAGTAATCGAAGAAGCCTTCGGCGCGGTCGATGACGGCTTTGAAGGCGTCGCCGCCGTGGGCCTTGATGAAGCTGTCGGGGTCGTGTGGCGCGGGGACGATGGCGACGCGGATGGCGAACCCGGAGGCCAGGAGGCTGTCGAGCGAGCGGACGGTGGCTTTCTGGCCGGCGTTGTCGGAGTCGAAGCAGAGGACGACTTCATCGACGTAGCGTTTGAGAATGCGCGTGTGGTCGCTGGTGAGCGCGGTGCCCTGCGGCGCGATGACATTCTGCACGCCGGCCATGAAGCACGCGATGAGGTCGAGCTGGCCTTCGCAGATGATCGCGTAGCCGGCGTCGAGGAGGGCGCGCTTGGACTTGTCGAGGCCGAACATGACCTTGCCCTTGGTGAAGATCGGAGTCTCGGGCGAGTTGACGTACTTCGCAGTCTTCTCGTCGCCGGTGAGGATGCGGCCGCTGAAGCCCGTGACGCGGCCCTGTTCGTCGCAGATAGGAAACATGAGGCGGCCCCGGAAGCGGTCGTAATATTTTCCGGTCTCTTCTTTCTTGATGATGAGGCCGGCCTGCGCGACGAGGTCGAGGTCGAAGCCTTTGCTGCGGGACCAGTTGACGGTGTCGTCCCAGGCCTCGGGCGCGGCACCGAGGCGGAAGAGTTTCACGGCGTCTTCGGAGACGCCGCGTTTGGCGAGGTAGTCGCGGGCGAGCTGGCCGGAGGCTTCGTTGGCGAGGGCGCTCTGCCAGCGCAGGGTGATCTGCTCGTGGATTTTGAAGAGCGTGTCCTTGACGGCGACGTACTGCTGCTGGCCGGGGGACTGGGTGGTCTCGATGGGAATCTTGGCGCGTTCGGCGAGGCGGCGGACGGCGTCGGGGAAGGGGATGTTCTCGAATTCTTTGACGAAGCTGAAGACGTCGCCGCCCTTGTGGCAGCCGAAGCAGTAGAAGATTTGTTTCTGCGGATTGACGTTGAAACTGGGGGACTTCTCTTTGTGGAACGGGCAGAGGGCGGTGAAGTTCGCGCCGGCGCGCTTGAGCGGCAGGTAGCCGTTGATGATCTCGACGATGTCGCTGGCCGCGCGGATGCGGTCGAGCAGGGTGGGATCGAAGAAGCCGGCCATGGCGGGAGGGCGCGGGAAGCGGGGAGGGGACGCCTACTTTTTGGCCGTGGTGGCGATGATCTCGTCCACGGGGTCGCGGGCCTTCTTTTTCTCGGCGTCCTCGGTTTTCAGAAAGGGCTGGTAGCGCACCGGTTCGATGAGGTGCTGGCCCAGGTGTTGGTGGATGAATTTGCCGGACATGGATTTTTCAAAGATTTCCTCCTGAACTTTGCCCAGGTCGGGGAAGAAGGTGGAACCTAATTCGGCGAGTTGTTTTTTGCGGGCGAGGTTCGCCTCCTCGGTGGTGACAAGGCGGGCGCGGGTGAGGGAGAGGGCGGTGAGGATGATGGCGGCGTGGATGAGCACGCCGGCCAACATGCCGAGGGGATATTCCATGCGGCCAAAGTAATCGCCGCTGAGGAGTTTTTCGCTCATGCCGTCCTCGAGGCGGGCGATGATGAGCTTGAGCACGCCGCCGACGAGGAGGAAGCCGATGACGTTCGCGGCGACGGAGCTGATCTGGAGATGCGGCTGGAGCCAGTGGCCGATGGGCCGGTAGAGCAGCACGCCGAGGAAGACGGTGCCGAGCCACTGGAGCAGTTCGAGCAACTGGGCGGAGACGCCTTTGGTGCGTCCGCGGATGAGTCCGACCCAGAGCAGCAGGAGCACCGCCCCGTCGAACCAGGCGAGGTTGAGTTCGGCCAGGTTCATGTCAACAGCGGCGCGGGGCCGGGTGGGCTGAGGGCGCAACGCTCGCGCCGGGGCGAATGATGCCACCGAGAGAGAAGGGCGGTTCGCCCCGCACTGAGGCCGGTCCGCCACGCGGTAGGTGCGTTGGGTTCCGACGCAGGGCCACCGTCCGGTGATGCGATGGCGGTGGCCAGTTTCATGTCTCGATCGTGCGTGAGCTGCCGCGCGGCGCGACACTCCTTCCGCCTCAGTTAATCGACAGACGGCGGGGGAACCTGAGCGGGGATGGGGCGGTAGCCTGACTTTGACGCGGAGGCGTGGTGTGGCGGAGCGGCAACTTGGAAAATCTGGGCCGAAATTCTTGTGCCGGAGGTTTCCTGCCTTGGATTGATGAAGGCACGCCTCCCGTCCCGGAGGGACGCCAACGGAGATTAGCCGGGGGTAAGACCGCGTCAGCGGGCGCAGCCCCCGGTGGCCTTCGGTAAGTGCTCCGTGCCCCAGCGGGGCATCGAAGAAATTGGCCTGGAACCTTGAGGCTCGGTAGCGGCTCCCAGATCCTCCCATTGGAAACCGGCCGTGGGGCGGCGACGAGCGGCGCACGGCCGTGTGCCAAGCTGCTCGGGAAGTTTCTTCGATGCCCCGCTGGGGCACGGCTCGTACGGCGCGTCAACCGGGGGCTGCGACCGCTGTCGCGGTCTTGCCCCCGGCTAATTTCCTCCGGTGTCCCTCCGGGACGGGGAACCAATCGCTACGGTCGAAGCAGGGACGAAAGGCCTACCGCGCGCTCAGTGTTCCTTCAGCCACGCGCGGATGCTGGCGGCTTGGGAATGGTTGGGGTTGAGCAGGAGGACGCGGCCGTAGTGTTCGCGGGCGAGCTGGGGCTGGCGGAGCTGCTGGGCGTAGAGATTGGCCAGCGCAAAGTGGCCCTGGACATCGCGAGGTTCGTCGGCGAGGGCGCGAGTGAGTTCGGTGGCGGCGTCCTGGTAGTGGGTGCCTTTGCGCAGAGCGATGGCGAAGTTGTAGCGAGTGTTGGCGGCTCGCGGACTGATGGCGAGCGCGGTTTCCAGGGCTTGCAGAGATTCGGCGAGATTGCCGGAATCGTAGGCAAGAGTGCCAAGGTTGTGCTGCGCCTCGAAGAAGGCCGGATCAATGCTGACGGCGGATCGATAGCTCTGCAGGGCTTGCACGGAATCACCCTGTTTGTGCGCGGCCGAGCCGCGGAAGAAATGGGTCTCGGCTTCGGCGCGGTTGCCCGGCACGGGGCGCGACGGATTGCGGTAGCTGTAGCGCAGGGTCGTGACGGGCGGGGCGGGCGCGGGCACCGGCACGACTGCGGGTTTCGGCGGCGCGGGTGGGGCGACGACCGCGACGACCGCGGGCGAGGGAGACTTGGCGCTGGCGGTGACCGCGGGAGCGGACGTTGGCGTGCGGCGGGGCGCGTCGGGATTCAACGGGGTCACGGCAGGCGGGGACTTGGGCTTGGAGCGGAAGAGATTCACGGGATTGTTCCGTGCCCAAAAGCCGGGGCGATCTTTCTCGGCTTGGGTGATTTTTACGCGCTCAGCTTGCGGGACGTATTGCGTGGTGTCGGTGATAACTGGCGGCGCGGGTGGCGTTGGTGGCACCGGGTTCGCTCGCGGCGCACCGGGGACGGACGGGATCGGCGCAATCGTCGTGGTGCGGACAACCACGGCCGGCGGACTCGGCGGCGGAATGAAGGCGGTGACCACCGGCGGCGCTGGCGGCGGCGGCGGGGTCGGCGTGGACGGGGCGGGAGGCGGCGGCGGATTGAAGGTGCGCGCGGGCGGCACGACCAGAACCGGCGGGGGAAACTCGGTCGTGCGTGCGCGGCTGAGTTCGGGGTCTATCGTCGGCGCAGGCTTGCGCGGGACCGGCACCGCGACGATCGGGGTTGGCGGCGCGGGCGCGGGCGTCGGTGGAGTAAAGCGGGCGAGTTCGGACACCGCGGGTTTTGACGGTGAAGGCGGCGCGGGCTTGGCGAGAACGGTGGTCGTGGCCACGCGAGTCTCACCCGGGGGCGGTTCCGGTTTGAAGGGCGGCGCGACCGGCGGCGTGATGACGATCGGGCGCACGGCGGAGGTGACGGCGTTGCTGCCTTTCGTGAGAAGATTGGTGGAGATTTGCACCTGTGCGACGGCGGCGGGCGTGGCCGGACGCAGGGCGGGGGCGAGCTCGCGTTCGAGACTGGTGGCCAGTTCTTGCACGGCGGCCCAGTTGGCCGGGCGGGGAGTCACGGCGAGATATTCGCGATATTTTTGCAGGGCGAAACGGCGGGCTTCGAGGGTGCGAACGGGAAGATATTGATGATAGAGGAGTGCGAGATTCAGCAGGGCCGGGGCGTAGTTGGGCTGGATTTGCAACGCGGATTGGAAGAACGGGAGCGACTCTTTCAGGTGCCCGCGCCGAAGCTGGATCATGCCGAGGGTGTTGTGCGCCTCGGGCAGGCGCGGGTTCAGCGAGAGGGCCTGCCGGACACTGCGGTCGGCGATGTCGTACTGCTGGAGGCGGACCTGCGCGGCACCGAGCTTGAGCCAGCCTTCGGGGTCGCGCGCGTTGAGGTTGATGTAGCTCATCAACTCGTTCTGGGCGGCGGCGGGCTGATTGCTGTCAAGGAGTGCGCAGCCCAAGTTGTAGCGGACGGAAACGAGGTTCGGATCAAGCGTCAGGGCGCGGCGATAAGCGCCGATGGCCTCGGTGTGAGAACCCGCGCCGTGGTAGGCAAGGCCGAGGTGATTCCAAGCCTGCGGATTTTTGGGGAGATGGCGCGTGGCGTCCTTGAGCGGCTCGATGGCGGCGGCGGGTTTGCCCTCGCGGATGAGGCGCTCGCCTTCGAGCAAGGCTTTGGGTCCGGGAGGTCCGCAGGCGGTCAGGAGCACGAGGGCACCTGCGAGAAGAGCAGGGCACACGACGCCCCATTTTTGTATCGTCACCATTTTCGATGCTGGTAACACTCGCCTCTCAGAGTGTCAAGCAACGCTGCCAGAAAACCCTGTATTTACGGCCTTTTGACCGCATTCGCGGCCCTGCTCTGCCTGTCGGGCAGCGCGGCGCTGGCGGCGGCG